>DATEJM010000008.1:0-176241 GCA_035277965.1 Steroidobacteraceae bacterium
CGCGGGCCTGTGGCTCGCTGAGGCCGGCTTTACAACTGACGGCCACGCCCAAGGAGAGCTGTCGTCGCGATCTGTGAACCGGCCCCGCTTTTTCTGACGGCTGTCTCAACAGTCTGACATTGCACACGGTACGATCGGGGCGATGAAGGTCAGTCGCAGAACGCGGGGGGGCATCGGCCTCTTTCTCGTGGCACCCCTGCTTGCCGCTTATGCGGTGGCTCGGTTGTGGGCCGTTCTCGTCGCCGTGTCCACGGGATCGATTGTCGCTTATGTCGGCTACCCAGGAGGTGCGACGGCGGAGCTCCCTTTCTCCGCCGCCGACAGACCGTTCTATTTTGGCGTGGCCCTGCTCGACTCGGCCACCGGTGCGATCGCTTTCGGTGGCGGGGCTCTCGTGGTTGCCATCGCATCCTGGTGGCGGCTCCGGAACGTCTCCGCGCGCATGCTCTCGTCAGCGAGATCGGCAAACTGGGGTCGCTTCTGGAGCGCGTCGTCTCTCGCCTGGTTGATGCTGACTGCGGCTTTCCCAATTCTGGCCTTCTTCTCGATCATCTAACTTGGCTCGCTTCAAAAGAAGAGACGGCCAAGCGCGTGAGCTCGAGAGGTCAGATCTGTTTATGGGAACGTATGGGCTCCAACAATTGGTTGGACCATGATCCGCCAGGACCTGCAAGAGCGTGATCCGGGACTTGGGAAATGACTGGCGCGAGGATCGCCATGCGGAAGCGCAAGTTGCGATGTCTCGTGCCGAACCTTTCAACTCACCTCCCAAACCGACGACGGGATGTATGGCTGACGCGATCTCGTTTATGAGGGCTATCCAGCATCGCGCATTTCTCTGACTTTCGATTCTGCGGGGCGCCTTCCGGCGACTTCCCGCCACTCAACACGCTCGTACGATTTTCCAGAAAGCAGCCGTTCGAGGTTCGTGCCGGCGCTACTGCTGGGAATGTCAGAGCAGAAGGAGGTGCAGCGGTTCGATCGGTGGGTCGGTTGGTGGCGCATGTGGTCGTCAACCGGCCAGCGGTCCCTCACGATGGTCGGATAAACTTACCCAAAGCGGTCCCACGAGTTGGGCGTGGCGACGTGCTCACTTCATCTTGAACATCACCTCATACCAAGTGTCTGCGTAATCATTGATTCCGATGTTGAGGGTTGATGTCGCGGGCCCGCTGATTCGCATCGTGTGACAGCAATAAAAAGTAACCGGAATCTCGAACGGGCGTCGGCGACGGTCTCGCTGACGACCTCGCTCCGGCGCCGCCCAGGAGCAATTCAATGCGCGGCCGAGACCAACCTGTCACCGTAGTGTCATTGAAGCGGCCCTGCAAACCTGTTTAGCTTGCTGCCCGGTTGTAACTGTTCGCGGCTACACTCGGACTGCTCCGGTCGTGAGCTTTCAGGGCCGGCCCTCCCATCGCTTCCTAAAGGAGATCGTGTTCCAAGAGCCCCTGGCCTCGATGGCCGCGGGGCTCGCGGCGCTTGTAGCTGCAAAGGCGGCTGCGAGCGCTCTCGGCGTTCTCGGTATTGCTGAACGGAGTAGTGCTATGACTAATGTTGCGCAACAGACGGGCAGTGATAAGACCTCGATTCGTCCATTTCGCGTGAACTTTCCTGAAGCGGAACTTGTCGAATTGCGCAGGCGCATAGACGCCACCAAGTGGCCTGAGCGGGAAACGGTCAACGATCAATCCCAAGGTCCCCAGCTCGCGACGATCCAGAAACTTGCGCGCTATTGGACGACCGAGTACGACTGGCGCAAGGTCGAGGCCAGACTGAGCGCTCTGCCGAATTTCATCACCGAGATTGATGGACTTGACATTCACTTCATTCACGTTCGTTCCAAACATGAAAATGCGTTGCCCCTCATTGTCACGCACGGGTGGCCCGGCTCTATCATCGAGCAGTTGAAGATTGTCGAGCCGCTGACGAATCCAACGGCACACGGCGGCAACGCGTCGGATGCCTTCCATTTGGTAATTCCTTCAATACCGGGCTACGGATTTTCAGCCAAGCCGACGACCACCGGCTGGGGTCCCGCTCACATCGGGCGTGCCTGGGTTGCGCTGATGAAGCGCCTTGGATACGAAAAATTCGTGGCGCAAGGTGGCGATTGGGGTGCGGTCATCACGGACGTGATGGCTGCACAGAAGCCTCCGGGGCTGCTTGGCATTCACTCCAACATGCCGGGAATTTTTCCACCCGACATTGACAAGCTTGCTCTTACCGGCGCTCCCACGCCGTCCGGTCTCTCCGCTGACGAGAAAGTCGCGTACGAGCAGCTGGTCTTGGAGTATGCGAAGGGCATCGGCTACGGCTACCAGATGGGGTTGCGCCCGCAGGCCCTTTACGGGATTGCCGATTCCCCGGTCGGGATAGCCGGTTACTTCCTCGATCACGACGCGCGCAGTTTGGCAATGATCTCTCGGGTCTTTGACGGGCAGTCCGAAGGTCTCACACGAGATGATGTGCTGGACAACGTCACGCTTACCTGGCTGACGAACACGTTCGTTTCTGGGGCGCGCCTTTACTGGGAGGATTTTCAGGCGGGGGTTTCGTTCTTTGGCGTCAAAGGGGTCCAGATTCCGGTTGCCGTGAGTGTCTTTCCGGACGAGCTGTATCAGGCTCCGCGGAGTTGGGCAGAGCAGGCGTATCCAAAACTCATGCATTACAACCGGCTCCCCAAAGGCGGGCATTTTGCCGCTTGGGAACAGCCGAAGCTCTTTACAGACGAGGTTCGCGCCGGCTTTAGGCCCCTGCAGTGGAACAGATGATGTTTTGATGCCGTTTTACGATTGACCTGAGCAAATAACCACCGATTCCGCCCTTCACCTTACAGAAGCCCGCAGACTCATCTGCGGGCCTGTTGTTTGTGGACGTAGGAGATGCGCCATGCTGGTGAACCTCGACCATATGAACACAGCCGTCGTCAGCATTTCTTCGGCCATCATGGGTGGAACTCCAGTGTTCCCCGGCACGCGCGTACCCGTGCAAACCCTGCTCGTCTATATCGAGGCCGGTGACACGATCGATGAATTCCTTATTGGATTTCCCTCGGTGACACGCGAGCATGTTGTAGCGTTGCTCAAGCGCGCCGTGACGTTGGCGGTCCAAGAAGCTGCTTGAGTTGGTTCGTGCAGGCGGTACTCGTGTCTGCGAGAGGGGCGTTTAGGGGCCGCGGCTCCCTGGTCCTATGTGGGAGGTACTGCATTCATCCGGTGAGCCCCTTTTAAAGCCGTCGGCAGCGACAGGGACATTGAAACTCCGTTGCCGCGGCTTTGTGCTGGGAAAAATGCTTTGGCCGGTCCGGTGGGTGGCCGTCTAAAAAGGTCAATTTGTGCGCAAATAGCCCATTTTTTAAAAGGACAGATTTTTGCCGTGCTCCCAAGTAGACAAATTACCTAATCTAGATTAGGCTAATCTTAATTAGGCTATTAGGAATTACATTGTTTGTCGGGCGACAGAATGAGCTGACGCTGCTGCATGAGGAGCTGACAACCGACAGAGCGTCTTTGGCGATCGTTTATGGTCGCCGGAGGATTGGAAAATCCACTTTGATTCGGGAGGCGATCAAGGATCGCACCCACGTCTTTTATCAGGCAACGCGGGTCACATCGTCCCTAAACCTCGAATCATTCAAGGCGGAAGTCGCCCACGGACTCGGAGCCGATGATCTTCTGACCGGCCTCGGTGACTGGCTGGCTGTGTTGCACTACCTGGCGCGCGCAGCCGAGAAAAAGCCGGGTCTGACAATCGTCTTGGATGAGTTTCCTTACCTTGTGGATGCGGATCCTGCGCTGCCATCCATCATTCAGAAATTCTGGGATTCCGGCGCTGTGCATGTTGGAAATCTCAAGCTACTGCTGTGTGGCTCCATGATCGCCCAAATGGAGGAATTGCTTGCCGAGCGCAACCCTCTTTACGGGCGAAAGACGTTGGTCTTGGACTTGGGGCCTCTTTCTTTTCGCGAAGCCGCGCAGTTCGTCCGATATAGCGCCGAAGACAAGCTGCTCACCTGCAGTGTGTTCGGCGGAACGCCGTTTTATCTCGAGCTACTACGTGGTTCCGAATCCGTCCAGAGCAATATCATCCGGCTCTTGTTAACACAGACAGGCGGCCTGGTTGATGAGCCGGTCGTGCTATTGCAGTCGGAACTCAGGGAAGTCTCCAGGTACGCCAGTATTCTGGCGGCCATAGCCGACGGATGTACGAAACACGGCGAGATCATCGGCCGCGTCAAGGAAATCAACGACTCCAAAGCCCTGAGTCCATACCTGGAAAAACTGGAACGCATGCGGCTCGTCCGCATCGTCAGATCCATGGATGCCGCTCCGAAGGAAAGGGACCGTCGCTACTTCATAGCTGATCCGCTGATTGCCTTCTGGCATCGATTTGTGCGGCCCAATCTCTCGAGTGTTGCTCAGGGATTCGGTCAGGATGTCTGGAAGCTCCAGATTGCCCCGCATCTCGATGAATTCATGGGCGGAGCGTTTGAGGAAATCTGTCGCGAACATGCCCGGCGGTTTTCCCGGGAGAGTTTTGCGGCGCCGGCTCAGGAGATCGGGAGGATTTGGCACGCTGACTTTGATATCGATGTTGCCGGAAGGCTGCTGGATGGGTCGATGATTTATGGCGAGTGCAAGTGGTGGAAGGATCCTGTTGGGGAAAACGTCCTCGACCAGTTGATTGAGCGAGCTTCACTAACCAGCTATGGCCGTGACAACCCGAAGCGGCAGTTCATCTTGTATTCGCGTGCCGGATTTACCTCTGGACTGCAAAAGCGCGCAATTTTGCAAGATAGTATTGTTCTGCACACGCCTCAAAGTATGTTGCGAGGAGCCGAAAAAGGCGTCCGTAAAAGAAAGCGGCCCCGGACCGCGCAAAAATGATCTACATGCGGCGGGTATTGGCGACCCGCGTCGTTGTTCCTCGTATTCGAGACAAGCTCTGTGAAACTCGGCCGTAACGCTCCCTGTTCCTGTGGCAGTGGAAGTGCGTGCGCAGCTCGCGGAGATGCAACGACGTCCGCGTATGTTCCGCTGCGCAAGATGAGCCGATGATTTCAGTGGTGCCGGTCGGAATCGAACCGACACGCTTTTAAGGGCGGCGGATTTTGAGTCCGGCGCGCCTCAGGCGCGCCGGAAGTCCACCGCCGGGAGCTGCATGGAGCGGCGGTATTTGGTGACCGTCCGGCGCGCGACTTTCACGCCGCGGTCGGCCAGCAGCTCGGTGAGCTGCACGTCGGACAGCGGATTGCGCCTGTCCTCCGCCGCGATGAATTCGCGCAGCAGTGCGCGAATCGCCGTCGCAGAGCATGAGCCGCCGCTCGTGGTGGCCAGTTGCCGGGAGAAGAAGCGCTTGAAGGCGACTACGCCGCGCGGTGTGGCCATGTACTTGTGGCTGGTCGCGCGGGATACGGTCGATTCATGGAGACCGAGCTCATCCGCGATCTCGCGCAGAGTCAGCGGCCGCATGGCGAGATCGCCGTATTCGAAGAAGTTGCGCTGCCGCGTGACCACTGCTTCGGCCACGCGCTGAATGGTCAGAAACCGCTGTTCCAGATTGCGCACCAGCCAACGTGCTTCCTGCAGATGCTGGGCGAGCAGGGTCGTCTCACCGTCGCGCGCCTGGCGGAAATACTCGGCGTACTGTTGATTGACACGGATTCGCGGATAGATCGCGGCGTTGATGCTCACGATCCAGCGCTTGCGGTCCTTGCGGACTATCACGTCCGGCACGATTGCCCGCGGCTCGAACGTGCCCACCTTGGAGCCCGGCCGCGGATCGAGAGTACGGATCAAATCGAGGGCGATGCGGAGCTGCGCCTCCGTGCAGCCCAGCGTCTCGAGCAACTTGGCATGATCGCGCGAGGCAATGAGCCCCAGGTCGTCGCTGACCACTGCGATCGCCAGATCGCGTCCGGGCGTGCCGCGCTCGAGGGCCTGAAGTTGCAGGGACAGACACTCTCCCAGGCTGCGCGCGGCGATGCCGCTCGGCTCGAGCGTCTGCACGATCCGCAGCGCGATCTCCAACTCCTCGGGGCTGGCGCCGGGGGCGCAGGCACCGATCTCCTCGAGCGGCTGACGCAGGAATCCGTCCTCATCCAGCGCATCGACCACGAGATCGGCCAGTGCATAATCGCGCTCGGTGAGCCCGAGCAACAGCAGTTGCTCGTGCAGCGAATCGCGAAGCGTCGAAGGGGAAGCGGTCCACTCCGTCCAATCCGGAGTCTCATCGCCACTACTCGAGGAGGCGCGCCCCGAGAAGTCCAGGTCGGCGTGTGCGGACTCCTGCGCCGCCTCTTCCGCCTGCGAGGCTGCCTCGGAGCTCGAGTCAAGGGATTCCACGTTGCTCTCGACGCTGTTCTCCTCCAGGAAGGGGTTCTGCGTCATGGCTTGGTGCAGTTCTTGCACACATTCCAGCGCGGACAGCTGCAGCAGCTTTACGGATTGCTGCAATCTCGGGGTCAGCGTCAGCTGCTGCTTCAAGCGCAGGCCCAGTACGGCATTGGACATTCGAGCAACCTCAATTCGAGCGATCGCAAGGACCTACAGCAACAGCTATGCCAGAAATGTCCGGGAGGCGCCTGAGGGCCCGCCGCGCATTCCGCAAGTCCGAGTGTCGCCATCACGGGACAGGTTCTTCAGGGGAGAACTTGCAACCCCATGTAATAAACGCTCGGGAGCGCGAGCTGCAAAGCCGTATCCGGTGCGAACGATATGACATCAATTCGCGAGCGTGATCCCGGTTCCCGTCTGCAGGCGGGGGCCGATGTGTCCGGCTGCGACGAGCGGCTGGATCGGCTCGAGGCGGTCGTCGCTGCGGCCCAACTCGGCTTCTGCAGCGTTACGGCGGGCAAACGCGTGCTGCATGCCAGCTCCCAGTTCAAAGCGGAGCTCGGGCTCGCTCCCGATGCCGACCTCGAGTGGGACGCGATCCTCGCGCGGATCGATCCTGACGAGCGTCGCGAATTCGAGCGCGCTCTGGAGGCGGTTCTGCACGAAGCCGCGGCGATCGATCTCGAAGTGCGCGTGCGCTGGCCCGATGACTCCTGCCAATTCGTCGCGCTGCGCGCTCGCGCGGCGATCGATCTCAACGGCTCGCGGTCAGCGATTCTCATCTCGCGCAATGTAACAGCCAGCACCGAGACCGCGCGCCGGGAGGAGAGCGGGCGCGCTGCAGTCCTGGCGCAAGAGCGCCGGTTGCGCGAGCTCGCCGAAGCGGCCAATCGCGCGAAGGACACGTTCTTGTCCGTCGTATCGCACGAGCTGCGCTCGCCGCTAAACGCGATTCTCGGTTGGAACCGTATCCTCTCCGTGAAACGCGCCGGCGAGAGCGAGGTTGTCGATATCACGCGACGCATTGAGCAGAGCGCACGCACGCAGCTGAAGATGGTGAATGACCTGTTGGATGTCGGCCGGATCGGAACCGGAAAGCTGCGCGTTGACTTGCGCCCGTTGCACCTGACAAAGGCGGCGGCGGCGGCCGTGGATCTCGCGCGGCCCGCCGCGGAGGCGAAGGGAATTGCGCTGGTCGCGCAGCTGGATGCAGAAGTCGGGCAGGTCCGCGCCGATCCGGATCGGCTGCAGCAGATCATCGGTAATCTGCTCTCGAACGCCATCAAATTCACGCCGGTTGCCGGCTGCATCACGGTGAAGCTCCACCACTCCGGCGCGTACGCGGAGCTTGCGGTGGAGGACACCGGACAGGGCATCTCCCCAGAGCTGCTGCCGCACGTGTTCGAACGCTTCCTGCAGGGAGACAGCTCTAGCACGCGTCACGCCGGCGGCCTCGGACTCGGTCTGACACTCGTGCGTGAGCTCGTCGCTTTGCACGGCGGCTCGGTATGCGCGTACAGCGAGGGACCGGGAACCGGCTCGACATTCGTGATGAGGCTTCCCGCTATCGCCCGCCGCGCGTCGAGCAACGGTGATGCTCCGGGGTGCTCGCAGCGCAGCACGACCCCTGAGTCCCTTCAAGGCCTGTCCATACTGGTCGTTGATGACGAGGCGGACGCACGCACGGTCGTTGCCGAGACACTGAGGCTCGAAGGCGCCCGCGTCACGGTCGTGGACTCGGCGCGGAACGCCTTGGAAGCAGTGCGCGTTTCTGGGTCAACCTTTGACGTCATCGTCACGGATATCGGCATGCCGGAGGAGGATGGTTACTCGCTGGTGCGCAGACTGCGAGGTCTTCAGGCAGGTAGACGGATGCTCGCAATCGCCGTGACAGGGTATGCATCGAGAAGCGACGTGGAGGCTGCCATGCGTGCAGGATTCGACCTGCACGTACCGAAGCCGGTGGACCTCGACGCATTCGTACCGATGGTGAGCCGCCTGGCGGCGATTGGCAGGAGCGTGCAGGAAGGTAGCGCTCAGGCCCAGGCCTGATAACAGGCAAAACCCCGCCTGATAACAGGCAAAAAAAGAGCGGGCTGGTCGCACCACAGCCCGCCAAACGGGGGGTCTTCGGTCAGCGCCATCGCGTGATTCCTGACCACGCCATGCCGCAAAACTCACGCCGAGGCCCGCGCACCGCGCGAAAGCATCGGCATCCCCCGTAAATGCAATCCATATGCCAACCGTCGGCCAGCGGACGACCCGTGCTGCAGAGCGGTTGGCGCATCGTCCGGGGCCTCTGGGGGGGCGGGTTGAGGAGTGGCTTTTTGGTTGCTTTGCCACCCACGTCGGTGAGAAGACCGGCCCGTCCGGTGAGAAGACCGGCTCGCACGCGATAGCCGCGGGGCACGGACCTGTCTGATGGCGTGTAAAAGGTACAGCGGCTGCAAAAAGTGCTGCATGCGAGCGTGGCGAAGATCGGCTGCTTGAGGTATACCGGATCGCGTTGGACGACGTCATGCACGAGAGACGGTGAACAGGCACCGCAGCACGAGGATGGAAGCGCCGCCTTCGCGGCGCCAGGCCGGGGCGGCGGTGATCGCCCTCGGCATCGGCTGGTTGCTGGGACCCGGAGGTTTGGGGTTTCTGCGGCCCGCGCTCATGGAGGACGGCGGCCTCGTCGAGTCCGTGGGCGAGATGGCTCTGCTCGTGTGCCTCTTCTGCATCGGTCTGCGGTTGCGCATGCCGCTTGCCCTGTCCTGCTGGCGCACGCCGCTGCGATTGTCCACGCTGAGCTTCCTCGTCACCGCAGTGCTGGCCGCGGCAGCGGGCCACCTCGTGCTCAACATGAGCCTGACACACGCTCTGCTGCTCGGATTCATCGTGGCACCGACCGAGGCCGTTTTCGCGAGCGATGGGCATTTCCCCACGGAAGCGGACGACGATGCCGCCGTCACTCTCGCTGCCGAGAGCGGCATCAACAACGGCCTGGCGCCGGCCGCGGTGGGCTGGGTGCTCGGCATGATTGGCCTGCTCGGTACCGATTCGCAGGCGATCGGCTCGCTCTCGCTGCTGGTGGCTTGGGCGGTCCTCGGTGGCGTTCTCCTGGGCTGGCTCATCGGCGCGGGAATGGCTCGCGCGATCACGCTGCTCGACCCCGAGCGCCAGGCTGACTTTCTCGAGGAGACCGTCGTGTTCTCGACGGCCGCGCTCGCTTACGGGGCCGCGCTCGCGCTGCGGGCTGATGGTTTCATGGCCGTTTTCATTGCGGGCATTGCTCTGAGTCATGGCGGACGTTTGCGACATCCACTGCGTAACCGTCCGCTCATGCCGCGCGTCGCGAGAGTCGCCGCCGTGCTCGAGCGCGTGACGTGGCTCGGAGTCATCGTGCTCGTGGGAGCACTGCTGGGTAATGTTGAATTCCATGCGCGCATGCTGGTGTTCGCTTTGTTGCTGTTGCTGTTGCTGCGGCCCCTCGCGGTGCGGCTCGGTCTGGGGCAGGTCGCGATGTCGGCGGCTCAGTGGCGAACCGTGGCCTGGTGTTGCAGCCGGGGCGTCGCGCCGGTGTACTGCCTGGCCTTCGCGCTGAATCACGGGCTGTCGGCCCCGTTCGCACGCGAACTGACGGGCGCGACTCTGGTCGTCGTCGTCACATCCGTGATCGCGAGCGCCATAGCGGCTCTGCCGCTCAGCCGGCCGTCACCGGGGACAGTGGACCTCTAGCTCGGTCTGAAGCCCGCACACCCCTCGCGGCCCTTCTCTGCTGCAGACCCGGGCTCCGCTCCAACCGCGCCGCCTTCTTCTTCCCACCGGGCAATCTCCGGTCGTGCTAACCTAGCTTTCCTGCGCTGCCGCCGCCGCCGATCGAGCTGGGTCCCCAGCGCGACCAGGCCAATTGCCAGCAAGCTGGCCAAAAAGCTGTTCATCCAGCTCATGGAGGCACCTTTATTTCGCTCGAGACTGCAACGCAGGGATCGCATCAATCGTTCCTGTCTGGAGGCTCGCGGTTTCACGGGGCCTATTCCAGGGGTCTTGCACAGGAGCCTGAGGGCTTCCGAGGATGACATGGCACATGCTTTGATCGTCGACGACGACCCGGATGTCGTTGACTGGTTGCAGGAAGTCGCGCGCATGGAGGGCTTCACCGTCGCGAGGGCGCACAGCCTGCGCGACGCACGGATCGAGCTGGGGCGTCAACGTCCCGAGGTCTTGCTCACCGATCTTCGCCTCCCCGATGGCGAGGGCATCGAGCTCGTGCGCGAGCTCGATAAGCCCGAGTCCACAGAGGTCATTGTCGTGACGGGGCATGCGACCGTGGACAGCGCGGTGGCCGCGCTGCGGGCCGGTGCGACCGACTACCTCGTCAAGCCCGCGGATCTCGAGCGCGTGCAGGCTGTGCTACGACACGCCAAGAAGACCTCCGCGCTCCAACATGAGATCGGCGAGCTGCGCGATGAGCTGCGCCGGCTCGGCCGTTTCGGCCGCATTCTGGGCAGCTCTGCGCGGATGCAGGTGCTGTACGACCAGCTCACGCGAGTCGCGCCTACTTCTGCGACTGTCATGCTGATCGGCGAGAGCGGCACGGGAAAGGAGCTCGCGGCGCAGACACTCCACGAGCTGTCGCGGCGACGCGGCGCGTCGTTCCTGCCGTTGAATTGCGGCGCCGTCTCGCCGCAGCTCATCGAGAGCGAGCTGTTCGGGCATGAGCGCGGCAGCTTTACGGGCGCCGACCGACAGCACAAAGGCTTCTTCGAGCGCGCGAACGGCGGCACGATATTTCTCGACGAGATCACCGAGATGCCGATGGAGCTGCAGGTAAAGCTCCTGCGCGTGCTGGAGACCGGCACCGTCACGCGGGTCGGAGGGACACAGACGATCGCCAGCGATGTGCGGGTGATCTGCGCCACCAACCGGGAACCCGAGAAGGCCGTGAGCGACGGGAAACTGCGTGAGGATCTGTATCATCGGTTGAATGTCTTTCCGATCCGCTTGCCGCCCTTGCGTGACCGGGGGAGCGATATCGAGCAGCTCGCCCAGTTCTTCCTCGACGAGCTCAATGGCGCCGAGGGCACCAACAAGACCTTCTCGCGCGATGCTCTGGTGCGCCTGTACCAGCACCCATGGCCCGGCAACGTCCGGGAGCTCAAGAACTACGTGCAGCGCACGTTCATCATGGCCGATGACATCATCGAGTGCGACGTGGCTCTGACGGATACCGCGCCCAAGACCGATGACGGCACGACCATCACGATCCGCGTCGGCACCCCGCTCGATGAAGTGGAGCGACGTGTGACGCTGGCGACGCTCGCTTACTGCGGCCACGTGAAGCGCAAGGCCGCAGAGATCCTCGGTGTCAGCCTGAAGACGCTGTACAACCGTCTGGAGACGTACACGGGCAAGGAGTCCGTGGCGGCGGGAACGGACAAGGACGAGCCAACGGAGTAGGAGGGATCGGTGTAGGAGGATTCCTACAGGGTCTTGCGTCGTGCATCCCTTCGCGGCTCCAGGCCGCCCCTATCGGGCGGCGGGCCACGGGCCTTAGCCTTTGCCGGGCAGTGGGACGCGCGCTGCGTAAGCTCTCACATGGGGACTATCCAGATCTTTCAGTCATGCCGGGCACCCGAGTCGCAGTCGTAGACGATCACCAGCTCGTACGCATCGGGCTGAAGCAGATCATCGAGAGTCAGCCCGATTTCACGTGGGCGGGCGAAGCGAAGACGGGTCGCGAGGCCTTGACGCTGCTGCGCAACGCGACGTGCGACGTGCTGCTGCTCGACCTGTCGCTACCCGACATGTCCGGCCTCGATGTACTGCGTCAGATCAAGGCGCACCACGAGTCGGTGGCGACTCTCGTCCTGAGCGCCTACCCCGAGAATCAGTATGGCCTCAATGTCCTGCGAGCGGGCGCGAGCGGATTCGTCAGCAAGACGGCGGATGACGGCGAGCTGTGCCGGGCCATCCGCGCCGCCGTGCGGGGCGGCCGCTACGTGAGCCCGGAGCTGGCCGAAATGTTAGTCAGCGGCATGCAGGGCGGAATGCCCGGTGAGCCGCGCCATGCCGTGCTGTCCGAGCGTGAATTCCAGATTTTCTGCAAGCTCGCGGAGGGTCGCAGCGTCTCGGAGATCGCCGCCAAGCTGTTCCTGAGCGTGAAGACCGTCAGCACCTACCGCACGCGGATCCTGGAGAAAATGGGCATGAAGACGAACGCGGACATTACCTACTACGCGATCAAGAACAACCTGTTGCAGTGAGACTCATGACTACTGCCGAGGTGAGTCCCCCTGGAATCGACGGCCTGCCCGCGGGAGGTCGTCGCATCCTGCTGATCGAGGATTCGGCGGTCCTCACGCGCCGGCTCATCGACCTGCTGTCCGAGCCGGGGCGCCTCGAGGTGGCCGCTCGCGCGGCAACGCAGACCGAGGCTGTCCTGCGCCTGCGGGAAGCGCTCTACGATGTGTTGGTGGTCGATATCGAGCTGGCCGAGGGGAACGGAGTGGCCGTCATCCGCCAGGCGAGGCAGCTCTACCCGCCCGATGCTCAGCCGCTGATCGTCGTGCTGACCAACTATGCTTCGGACTTCGTGCGCGATCATTGCTTCGCGGCCGGAGCCGACTACTTCCTGGACAAGATGCGGGACATCGCGATGTTGAAGGCGATCGTGGTCGACGGCCGCTCCAAGTGGGCGCCGCCCGCCAGCAGCCACTAGACATCGACACTAGGCGACATCGACAGCAGTCGCGGCAGGCACCTCGACCTGCAAAGTCGTGCCGCGCGGGCTCGATTCCAGCTTCAACTGACCGCCGAGCGAGTGCACGCGCTGCCGGATGCCGGCCAGGCCGAACGCCCCGGCGGCTCGCGGCGCGGTCGTATCGAAGCCGCGCCCATCGTCTCCGAGAAGCAGCTTGAGCGTGCGTTCGTCGTCGGTCAGCTCGAATCGGACCTCGCGGGCGTGTGCGTGCCGGACGATGTTCGCCATGCCTTCCTGCGTGATTCTGAAGAGCGCGATAGCCGACTCGCGCGGCAGCGGATGAATGGTCTCGGCGATCGCGAACTGCGTCTGCAACCGGGCACTCGCGCAAGTGGCCTCGAGGTAGGCGCGCAGGGCCGTCGGCAGCCCGAAGTGCTCGAGCAGCGAGGGGCGCAGCTCCTCGACGACCCGGCGCTTCAAACCCATCGCCTCATCGAGAACGCTGCCCAGCTGGGTCAGGCGCTCCTGCAGAAGAGGCACCTCGAGCCGGGACTGCGTCCACGAGAGATCCATCTTGGCCGCTGTCAGAAGCCCGCCGAGCTCATCATGGAGGCGGCGGGCGAGCTCATAGCGCTCCTGCTCCGCGAGCTGTTGCAAATGAGCGGCGAGGGCCGAGGCTTCAGCAGTATCTGACGTGCTCCGGGCGTCGCCCGCGACGGTCGTGCGAACAGCTCCTGTCCTGACGCTGGCCGCGCGCGCCACCATCGGTAGCACGCCGATCAATGTCAGACACAGCGACAGGGCCGTCAGGCTCGCGGCCGCGAAGATCGCTCCGGTAGCCTGGGCCCGATGCGCGTAACTCAGCGCGAGAGCCCCGAGCGCCAGATTGCTCAGAAGGGCCAGGAACCACAATAGGCGCGCGTTGCGGGGCAACGCAGCCTGTTGGTCGCCGAATGCCTGCCCAGCGCGCAGATTCAATGTTGTATTCGTGCGGTGCACCTTTCCGGCTGATGGTTTAGCAGATGCACGTGGTTTAGCAGATGCACGCTACAGACGCCAGCGCGGCATTCGCGAGCCGCGGGGTGCCCCGGGAGGGCTGGCCGCTCTCCCTAAGAGCTACGCGTGCACAGCGCAGCACCGAGAAGCAGTCCGATCGCCGCGCCCGCCGATACGACCGTCCAGGGATTGTCTCGCACATAGGCGTCGGCCGCGACCGAGGCGCGCCGTCCCGCTCGTTGCGCCTGCCGCTCAAACTCTGCAAGGTGGCTCTTGGCGATTTGCAGAGTATCCGCGGCGCGCGCCCGCAGAGCCATGATCGCGGCGTCGCGGTCGTCACCGAGCGCGCTGACGAGCTCCTCGACAAGAGGCAGGACGGTGCGTAGCTCATCGGCGAGAGCCGCGCCTGCGGCTGCACTACGTTCCAGCATAAAACCGCTCCTCAGGACCGTGAGCTGCCCGGCGGCTCGCCGCTGCGGTCAAGCAGTCAACACGAGCAACATTCCCACGATGATCGCCAGCCAGGATGAGAGATCTCGAACGTTCACGAGTCGGAGCCTGCCCTCGTACCGGGCTCGCGGGCAGAGGGCGCCTCCGGTTGCAGCTTGCGGCGCCGGCTGAATGTGCTGTCGGAGGTGTCCTACAGCGGCCCGGCCACTCGCCCGCATTCCAGCCACGGTGCGGGCGAGTGGCGCGAGGGGTTACTTCGGATTCGTCGCTCCGGGCGCCCCCGGGGCCGGCGGGCTCGGGGCGGCAGCATCGGAGGATGGGCTGTTGCCGAAGGCTTCGGCGCGGGCTCGCGCTACCTGCTCAGCCGCGTCCGTCTTGTCACCGAATGTGTTGACGCTCGAGGCGGGTGCAGGGGCAGCCGCCGCGGGGGCGGTGCTTTGATGTTGCGCACAGCCGAACAGGGCCGTCGCGAGCAGGGCCGCGGATGCGGCAGCAATGATCTTCATTAATGACTCCTGATCAAGAAACGAATCTCGTGGCCGCTCGACTCGGCCAGCCGTCGCAGTCGTGGCGGTCCGGCCGGGGCCATGGCGCGCCGGGCGGGCACTCAACGATCCGTAGGAACGCGCCCCAGCGTGAGCGGATATCTCGGGCGCGACTGACGTGAGGGTTATTTAGAGTCGAGAGCGGTGCGGAAAGTTGCAATCTCGGGCAAAAGAGGCCCGCGCAGCGGGCCTCTCCAAATCATCCGCTCGCTGTCTTATTTCGGCTGCGAAGCTGACTGGTCGCCGCTGGCGGCAGCCTTGTGATGCTTCTTGTGGTGCTTCTTCGCGCTCTTGGCGGGCGCGGAAGCGGACGTATCCTGCGCAGGCGGCGTCGTGTCGGCGGCGAATACGGGCCCCGCGAGCAGGATCATGCTGAGGACGGGTACGAGTTTCTTGAACATCGAAAAGTCTCCACTGGTGATGAATAGATTTGACACGGGGTGCGCCCAGGCGCGGTAGCCGCTCAACGCGCGCACATTATGACGGAATTACCGCTACGAAGCTTACTTGCCTCGCGTGCCGCGCGCCTTTCGGGAGTCAATTTTCCGCTCAATGGCCCGAAAACGTAACCAGGGTCTGCACGGGTACGCCCAGCTCCCGCAGCCGCTGCGAGCCGCCGAGCTCGGGCAGGTCAACGATGAAACTGGCGCCGAGGATCCGAGCCCCGAGCGTGCGCAGCAAGCTCGTCGCGGCCGCCGCGGTCCCCCCCGTAGCAATCAGATCATCGACCAGGAGGATGCGTTCACCGCTGGATACACCATCTTGGTGCATTTCCATGGCGTCGAGGCCGTACTCCAGAGAGTAGGGGACCTGAACGGTGGCGTGGGGGAGCTTGCCCTTCTTGCGGATGGGCACGAAACCCGCCGCGAGCTGGTGGGCCAGGGCCCCGCCCAGAATGAAGCCGCGCGCCTCGATGCCGGCAACCCGATCGATCCGCGCATCGCGCCACGGCGCGACCATCTCGTCCACCACGCGGCGAAACATCGGAGCGCTGCCCAGCAGCGTCGTGATATCGCGAAACTGAATCCCGGGCTTGGGGTAGTTCGGAATCGTCCGAATAGCCTCGCGAATCTGTTTTTCGGTGCCCGGATCCACCGGGCGAACTCTACCGGCCTAACGCAGATACTGCACGTTGAAATAGCTCTGCTCGTCGGTCCAGGTACGCTCGCCCTTCCAGCCGGCCTCGTCGGCGAGAGCCGCGAACGATTGGGGCGTGTACTTGTGACAATGCTCCGTCACGAGCCGCTCGGCGGCCGCGAATGTCACGGCCTCATCGCCCAGCTGCACCGTCTGCTCCCGCAGGCTGACCAGGTGCATCTCGATGCGGCTCGGCCCCGGTACCCAGAGCGCGTCGTGACGAAAGGCGGCCGGGTCGAAATCGGCGCCCAAATCGCGGTTCAGCCGGTGCAACACATTCAGGTTGAAGGCCGCCGTGACGCCCGCGCGGTCGTTGTAGGCTGCCCGCAAAATAGCGGGGTCCTTCACCAAGTCATATCCGATCAGCAGGCCGCCGTTGGAGCCGGCGATGCGGCGGACGCTACGCAGCAGATCCCTCGCGGCCGCGGAGTCGAAATTTCCAAGGGTCGATCCGGGAAAGAACACCACCACCCGCCGGGATCCGCCTCGGGCCCGAGGAAGGCTGAATGGCTGCGTGAAATCCGCGCAGACCGGCAGCACCTCCAGGCGCGGATAGCTGCTCGCGATGCGCTGAGCAGCTGCCTGCAGGTGGCTGCGCGAGATGTCCACGGGCACGTACGCGGACAGATCGGGGAGCTGGTCGAGCAGCAGGCGCGTCTTGGTGCTGGCCCCGCTTCCCAGCTCAACGAGCAGCGCTCCATCGCCGATGCGAGCTGCGATATCGCGCGCATGCGTCTGCAGAATTCGAGTTTCCGTGCGCGTCACGTAGTATTCGGGAAGCTCGCAGATCTCATCGAAGAGCTGGGAGCCACGTTCGTCGTAGAGATAAGTGGAAGACAGGCGCTTCGGGGTTGCGCGCAGTCCCGACAGCACATCGTTGAACAGTGCCCAGTCCGCGGGCAGACGGTTCAGTGCGCTTTGAGTGTGGCGTGGTGGGGTCACTGGGCGCTCCTCGCGAGTCGCAGGCCACTGAACTGCCAGCGGGCCGCGGGGTTGAAGAAATTCCGGTACGTCGCGCGAATGTGACTGGTCGCAGTGGCGCACGAGCCGCCGCGCAAGACCAGCTGATTCACCATGAACTTGCCGTTGTACTCGCCGAGGGCGCCCCGCAGCGGCGCAAAACCGGGGTAGGACGTATAGGGCGACTGGGTCCACTCCCAGACGTCACCAAACATCTGCAATGGCGGTTGCGGTGCCGTCGAGCCCGGAGTCGGATAGGGTGCCGGGAGCGGATGCCAGTGGCCGCCTTCGACGAAATTGCCACGGCAGGCCACCTCCGCCGCCGCGATCTCCCACTCCGTCTCGGTGGGCAGCCGCTCGCCCGCCCAGCGCGCGAAGGCGTCTGCTTCGTAGTAGCTGAGGTGGCTCACGGGGGCATGCGGGTCGAGTGCGCGCACTCCTGTCAGGGAGAACTCCTCCTCGAGCGTCGGCATCCAATAGATCGGTCGCTCCCAACCCTCCTGCTGGACCGTCGCCCAGCCATCCGACAGCCAACAGGCCGGGCTGCCGTAACCACCGCCGCGGATGAACTCCAGGTACTCGGCGTTGGTCACTGCCCGGTTGGCGAGCTGGAATGGCTCGAGATGCACGCGGTGGCGCGGTTGCTCATTGTCGAAGCAGAAGCCGGCGCCGCTGTGCCCGATCTCGACGAGGCCGCCGGGATAGCCGGTGAAAGACAGAGCCGGCGCCGCGCGCGGCGCCGGCGGGGGCTGCTTCGTGTAGGCCGGGTGCAGCGGGTTGCACGCGAAGAGATGCTTGATATCCGTGAGCAGCAACTCCTGATGCTGCTGCTCGTGATGCAATCCGAGGACGAGGACCTCACGCGCATCGGGCGGCAAGGAATCCCGCTCGAGGATGCGCAGAACGTTCTCGTCAACCTGCTCGCGGTAGGCCTGGACCTCGCTGAGGTTCGGTCGGGTCAGCAGACCTCGCTGCGGCCGGCGGTGCATCGGGCCGACCGAGTTGTAGTAGGAATTGAACAGATAGCGGAACTCGTCGCGATGAGGACGGTAACCGTCCACGGCGGCCCGCAGCACGAATTCCTCGAAAAACCACGTGGTGTGAGCCAGGTGCCATTTGGCCGGACTGGCATCCGGCATGGACTGGACGACGAGGTCCTCCGGCGCCAGTGGCTCGCAAAGCCCCGCGGTCGCACCTCGTATCCGGCGGTACTCGTCGGTGAGAGGAAGCCGCGGGGCACGCTCTGCTCCCGCCGGCCCGGCTCCTGCCGGCTCATTGCGTCGTCCCGAGGAACTCATTGGCGAAACGCTCGCAAGATGCATGCCTCCGGCCCCGCTTGGCGTTTGCGATTCTTATGGGGGTTGCGCGTCCGATTCTAAACCCGGACCCTTGGATGAGGCTCATTTCCGCCACAAAGGATCCCCGCACCCCATGCAAGCGATCGATCTTCTGCTCCAGAGGCAGTCTGCCCGCGTAACAACGGACCCGGCTCCCGACGAGGGGGCGCTGCAGCTGATGCTGGAGAGCGCGGTTCGCGCTCCGGACCATGGGAGGCTCCAGCCCTGGCGCTTCGTGATCATCCGGGGCGCGGGCCGCGAGCGTTTTGGCGACCTCATGGCGGGCTATCTGGCCCGCGCCCGGCCCGGGATCGAGGCAGAGGCGCTGGCCAAAGCGCGGAAGAAGGCCCTGCGGGCTCCCCTCATCATCGTCGTGGCGGCCATCATTGACCGCTCCGGCAAGATCCCGGAAATCGAGCAGATCCTGTCCGCCGGAGCCGCCGCGCAGAACATTCTGCTCGCGGCCTGTGCTCTGGGCTTCAATGCCGTGTGGAAAACGGGGGCGGCCGTCTATGACGATCAGGTGAAAACAGCCTTGGGGTTGCAGTCCAAGGATGCCGTGGTGGGCGTCCTTTACATCGGCAGCGAGCCAGGCGGAGCTCCCGCCGCACCCAGGCCGTCGAGCGCGCAGTTTGTTCAGCAGTGGGGTGGCTCGTGAGGTCCTTGCGTTGCCTGGTCGTCATGACGCTGCTGGTGAGCGGCTGCACCTCGCCGTCGCCGCACGATCGTCCGACATCCGACACACATTCCCGCCAGGATGCGGCGGCGAAAGCGCCCCCAGCTCCACCTGCCGCGAAGCCCGCGATCGGCTCGTTCGGCCTGGACCTCGCGGCCGGCGAGTCGAGCGTCAAGCCCGGGGATGACTTCTTCGCCTACGCGAACGGGAAGTGGTACGACACGTTCGAGATTCCGTCGGATCGCTCGAGCTTCGGTGCCTTTGTCGAGCTCGATGAGCTTTCCAAGCAACGTGTTCGCGAGATCGTCGAGCAGGCCGCGGCCGGTACGCAGCCGGCAGGCTCCGCACAGCAGAAGATCGGCGATTACTACGCGAGCTTCATGGACGAGAGCGGCATCGAGGCCCAGGGCCTGACCCCGGCGCGGGAGGCTCTCCGGCGCATCAGCTCTGCTGCCTCGCGGCAGGACATCGCGACGGTCTTCGGCCTGCCGGGGTATGCATCGCTGTTCGACATCGATCTGCCGCCGGATCTGAAAAATCCGGATCGCTACTCCGTTGTCATCAGTCAGTCGGCGCTCGGCTTGCCCGATCGCGATTACTACCTCAAGGACGATCCCAAGCTCGCGCAGGTACGGGCAGCCTATGTTGCATACATCGAGCAGATGTTGACACTCGGTGGTGTCCCGGACGCACGAGCTCGCGCACGCAAGGTGATGGCATTCGAGACGGCAGCCTCCAAGGCGCAGTGGCCGATCGAGAAGCGGCGTGACGTGGATGCGACATACAATCCGCGCACCAGATCGGAGCTGGAAGCGTATGCGCCCGGATTTCCCTGGCAAGCTTTTCTCGCCGCCTCCGAGCTCCCGGATCGCAAGGATCTGATCCTGAGCGAGCTGACGGCGATCGCCGGCCTTGCGAAGCTGTATCACCGGACTGCGCTGCCCGTGTTACGGGACTTCCTGACTTTCCACTATCTCAGCGACCATTCCGGCTATCTGCCGAAGCGCTTCGACGAGGCGCATTTCGCGTTCTACGGCCGGATCCTGCGCGGACAGCCGGCGCAGCGGGAGCGCTGGAAACGCGGGGTCGACGCGGTCGACGCAGCGCTCGGCGAGCAAGTCGGGCAGGTCTACGTGGCGCGATACTTCCCCGCCGAGTCCAAAGCGAAGGTGCGGGAGCTCGTGGGCAACCTGCGTCAAGCGCTGAGCGAGCGGATCGAGGCGCTCGAGTGGATGAGCCCGCAAACGAAGGCGCGGGCCCACGAGAAGCTCGCGAGCTTCACCGCCAAGATCGGCTACCCCGACCGCTGGAAGGACTATTCTTCTCTGCAGGTGGAGCGCGGCGACCTGCTGGGCAACGTGCTGCGCGCCGCCCAGTGGCACTGGCGCTATCAGGTAGCGCGCCTCGACGAGCCGGTCGATCGCGACGAGTGGCAGATGACCCCGCAGAGGGTCAACGCTTACTACAACCCTCTCAACAACGAGATCGTGTTTCCGGCAGCGATCCTGCAACCGCCGTTCTTCGATCCTCGTGCGGACGATGCGGTCAATTATGGCGGCATCGGTGCGGTGATCGGCCACGAGATCGGCCACGGGTTCGACGACCAGGGGCGCAAGTTCGGGCCTACCGGCCGCCTGGAGGACTGGTGGACACCGCAAGATGCCCAGGCGTTCACGACGCGCGTGGCGCGCCTCATCAAACAGTATTCGCAATTCGAAGCTCTGCCGGGCCTCAAGGTGAACGGCGCCAACACCATCGGCGAGAACATCGGCGATCTGGGCGGTCTGAACATGGCGTATCACGCCTATCATCTGTCCCTGCACGGACAGGCCGCGCCCGTCATCAATGGGCTGACGGGCGATCAGCGATTCTTCCTTTCCTGGGCGCAGGTATGGCGTACCAAATATCGGGAGGGCCAGCTACGCGAGCTGGTCATGTCCGACGTGCACAGCCCGGCGTATTTCCGGGTGAACGGCCCGCTTTCGAACATCGACGCCTGGTACGCGGCGTTCGATGTTCAGCCGGGCGACAAGCTGTACATCAGGCCCGAGGAGCGGGTGTCCATCTGGTGAGCAGGCGCGCGAGCGCGCGGCTGCTCACGGGCCGGCCGAAGAGAAAGCCCTGCGCCTCATCGCACCGATCGGCACGCAACGCGGCCGCCTGCCGCTCCGATTCGACTCCCTCGGCCACGACCTTCAATCCCAGGTTGTGGCCCAGGGCGACGATGGCATGGACGATGGTGGCGTCGTCGACATCGGTCGCCATGTTTTCGACGAAGGAGCGGTCCACCTTGAGCCGATCCACGGGAAAGCGCCGCAGGTAGGACAGGCTCGAATAGCCGGTCCCAAAATCATCGACCGCGATCTGGACGCCCAGCCGCTTCAGATCGTCGAGCATCGTGACGAGATGGGGAGCGTCGTGCATCACGACGCTCTCGGTCAGCTCGATCTCGAGATAGCGGGGCTCGAGGCCGCTCGATTCGAGAGCCTCGGCGACCGTCCGGACCAAGCCCTCATGGCGGAACTGTCGTGGCGACACGTTGACCGACACCACGCACGGCGGCAATCCGGCAGCCTGCCAGGCCTTGTTCTGCGCGCATGCCGTTTGCAACACCCACTTGCCGATCGGCACGATCAACCCGGTTTCCTCCGCTAACGCAATGAAGCGTCCCGGCGCGACCGTGCCGCGGTGCGGGATCCGCCAGCGCAGCAGCGCTTCCGCGCCCACGATCCGCCCGGTCGTGAGCTCGACACGCGGTTGATAGTGCAGTATGAACTGCCTGCGCTCGAGCGCCCGGCGCAGATGGCTCTCGAGCTCCAGGCGCTCGGTCATGAGAGCGTTGAGCTCCCGGGTGAAGAACTGGAAGTTGTTGCGGCCGCTGTCCTTGGCGCGATACATGGCGGAATCGGCGTGCTTGAGCAAGGAATCCGCATCGCGGCCGTCGGTCGGGTGCAGAGCGACGCCGATGCTGCACGTGGTGTTGAAATCTCCCTGATCGATCACCCACGGCTGAGCGACGGCGGCGAGGATCCGCTCCATCATGAGCCGCACCCCGTAGGGGCCGGAATGGCCGTTGATCAGGAGGACGAACTCGTCCCCGCCCAATCGCGCGACCGTGTCGCACTCCCTGAGGCACGACCGCAATCGCGTGGCGACGGATTTCAGCAGCTCGTCGCCCACGTGGTGGCCGAGGCTGTCGTTGATGAATTTGAAGCGATCCAGATCGACGAAGGCGACCGCGATCATGCGCCCGGAAGAGCCGGCCGAGCGCAGTGCCTGTTCCAACCGGTCGCGCAGCAACGAGCGGTTCGCGAGTCCCGTCAGCGTGTCATAGTTGGCTTGGTGCTCGATGCGGGCCTGGTACAGGCGGCGCTCCGTGATGTCCTCAACGGTGCCCTCGAAGCCGATCGGCCTGCCGTCATCGCCGCAGATGACGCGTGCGTTCTCGCAGATCCAGATGACCTCGCCGTTCTTGCGATACACCTGCGATTCGAAGCCCGAGACCGAGCCCTGGGCGCGGACGATCTGCATGAATTCATCGCGGCGGCGAGGATCGACATAGAGCTGTCGGCTGATGTCGCGCAGCGACGCCATGAGCTCCGCGGGCGAGTCGAAGCCGTAGATGTGCGCCAGGGCCGGGTTGGCATCCAGGTATTGTCCGTCCACGGTCGTGCGGAAGATGCCTTCGATCGCGTTCACGAACAATCCGTGATAGCGGCGCTCCGCCTCTCGCAGGGCTTGCTCGGCGCTCTTGCGCTGGGTGATGTCTTGAATCAGCCCCTCGATCGCAACGGGGCGCGCCGCCTCATCGAGCACTGCGGTGCCACGGTCCCAGACCCAGCGGATACTGCCGTCCGCGTGCTGGATTCTGTATTCGATGTCGAAGGGCCGTCGATCCGCGACCGCACATCGGATGGCCTCGCGAACCCACATCCGGTCTTCGCCGCAGGTCAGGCTCTCGTAGGAGCTGTGGCGGCCGTGCAGCAGATCCTCCGATTTCCTTCCGGTCACGCGCAGACAGCCGCCACTCACGAGCTCGATGGTCCCGAGCTCATCGAGCCGCCGGCGGTAGACCATGCCATCCACATTCGCGAGCAAGGCCTTGAGCAGACGGCTGTTGTCATCCGGTCGCTCGGGAGCGCTGATGACATGGGCGCTGGCGGTGCGAACTGTGCTCATGTTTCCGGTGTCTGCTCGTGAACATGGAACGTAGCAACCGCACCGCGTATTACGGCGGCGGCCCGTCACAGAACCGGAGATTCAATTTCAGGTGCGCGCGCTCAGCAACGCAGTCGCACGCTCCTGGTGCACTGTATGCACGTCGGTGGGGCGTTATCGGGAGTCTTCAGCGAACCACGCGATATCCGCCGGGCACACCTGATGGCGACAGCACGAATTGCCAGAGCTGATTCTTTCGCGCCCGAAAGCCCGCGGCGGAGGCCATGAGCCAGAAGTGCCACATACGGTGGAAGCGCTCGCCGTAGCGCGATGCGATCTCTGGCCAGGTGCGCTCGAAGTTCGCCGACCATGCCAGCAGCGTGCGGTCATAGTCCGGGCCGAATGAGTGGAAGTCCTCGATGATCCAGCCTCCTTCGGCGGCGGCCGCGATCTGCGCGAGCGAAGGCAACTGCGAATTGGGGAAGATGTGCTTCTCGATCCACGGATCGGTGGTCACGGAGGAGGTGTTGCTGCCGATGGTGTGCAGCAGGAACAGACCGTCGCGATTCAGCAGCTCGCGCGCTTTTCCGAAGTAAGTGCGATAGTTCCGGACCCCCACGTGCTCGAACATCCCGAGCGAATAGAGCGCGTCGAATTTTCCGGTGAGACTGCGGTAGTCCTCCAGGCGAATCTCCACGTCGAGCCCCGCGCAGCGCTCGCGGGCGGTCTCGGCCTGATTGCGCGAGACCGTAACGCCGGTCACTGCTACGCCGTAGCGCTGCGCCATGAACTGAGCCGCTCCGCCCCAGCCGCAACCGATATCGAGCACCCGCATCCCGGGCTCGAGGCCGAGCTTGCGGGCGACCAGATCCAGCTTGGCCTCCTGGGCGGCAGCGAGCGACTGCGCGGACGGCCAGTAGGCACAGCTGTAAATCATCCGCGGATCCAACATCCGCTCGTACAGATCGTCACCGAGGTCGTAGTGACGCTCGCCGACTTTGAATGCGCGCCGCGTGTTCTGCATGTTGAAGAGTCGCGCGCTGAGCGCAAGCCGTACGCCCCGTGGCGAATGCAGCCGCTCGACGACGTTGCTACGCAGCACGCGAGTCAACATTTCGTCGAGTTGCGCGCAATCCCACCAGCCATCCATGTAGGACTCGCCCGCACCCAGGGTGCCGTGACCCAATATTCGGTGCGCCATGCGATCGTCGTGCACCTGGATGTCCCAGGGCCGCGTGCCGTTCAGCACGACATCCGCGGGCGCGAGCAGGTCAGCTAGCGCTTGCTCATAGGTACTGCGTTCCGTGGGCCGTGCCGTCGATGCGGCGCCCGGCGCGAGCGTCGACGCTACGTCAAGCTTGGCCATTGCACATCCCCTGGGTGGCGCGTTGTTATTTGCCAGCTCGACTAACATAACGCCGGCCAGCGGCGGGGGCCAGGGGTTGTCAAACGTCCCGTAGAATCAATGCCTAACGTGCCTCAGGCCGGCCCGGACGGAAGGTTGGCGTCGGTCTGGGCAGCCGGCTCGGGACGCGATTCGCTCGGCTGGCGCTCGATCAAGTGGTGGACGCGAGGCGGCTCCGGACCCTCGTGGTAGGCAACGGCGCGGCGCTCGATCTCCTGATCCGACACCGTGAAGCGATGATGGCGCCGCAGGTGCTCGACCCAGTTGGGGCTGTGGTAGCGCTCGACCCAGCGCTGTTCGTCGGCCATGTCCTGCATCAGGGACCAGCGCCTTGCGCCGTCCCGCCGGCGCACCCGGCGCAGCTCGTGCATCGCGTGCAGGAACCCCTCGGCATTCTCGGTTGCGATCCTGTACTCGACCGTCACCACGACCGGCCCGCTCTCGGAGAGTTGTTGCAGCTGTGCGTTCTGCTCCTGGGACCAGGTGCGCGACGGGTCGAGGTTGAGCCCTTCCGGCTGTAGCAGCCGGAAGCGGCGTCCCAGCAGAATGGACAGGCACATGAGCGCACCCGACGCCAGCAGGCTCGTGCGCAACTCGAATCGCGTCGTGATCTCGCCCCATATCCAGCTTCCGAGCGAGAGTCCCCCGAACGTGATCATCTGGTAGAGCGATACGGTGCGACCGACCACCCAACGAGGAGACGAGGTCTGCACCGTCACATTGAAAGTGGCGAGGGTCAGGACCCAGGCCGCGCCGGCGACCATCAGAGCCGCGAAGCTCACGAGGTGAATGGTGCTCATAGCCGTCAACAGCGTGGCCGCTCCGAATGCGAGAGTGGCGCAGCGGTGAATCAGCTCGTTCGGGTGCCGGCGCCTGAGAGCCGTGATTCGCAGGGCACCGATGACGGCACCACAGCCGAAGGCACCGAGCAGCAGGCCGTAGATGACCGCACCGCCCTTGATGAGATCGCGTGCGATGAGGGGCATCAGCGCCCACACGGCGCTGCCGATCAGGCCAAAGACACCGCCGCGCACGAGAACGGCGCGTATGCCGGGAGACAGCCTCGCGTAGCGGACGCCAGCTCCCATGGCCATGAACATGCTCTCCGCCGGCAGAAACGATTTGGGTCGTGGCCGGCGCCACGTTGCGAGCACGAAGATGAGTGCCACGTAGGAGATCGTATTGGTCAGGAACGCTGCCGGCGGTCCGGCCAGAGCGACGATGAGGCCGCCGAGCGCGGGACCGGCGGTACGGGCCAGGTTGAATGCGATGCTGTTGAGCGCGACTGCGGCTGCGATATCGCTTCGGGGAACCTGCTCTCCGACCGATGATTGCCAGGCCGGCCCGTACAAGGCGGCGCCGCATCCGAGGAGAAAGGTCAGGCTCAAGAGCAGCCAGGGCGTGATGAGTCCGGCGTACGCCGTCACTGACAGAGTCGCGGAGACCGCCAGCATGAGGCCCTGGGCAATCAACATCACGACGCGCCGGTCCCAGATGTCGGCCGTGGCGCCGGCGGCCAATGACAGAAGCATGATCGGTAGTGTGGTCGATGCCTGCACGAGGGCGACCATGTCCGCGGATGGGGCGATCGAGGTCATGAGCCACGAAGCGCCCACGGTCTGAATGAGACCACCGAAATTGGAAATCAGGCTCGCCGTCCAGATCGCCGCGAAGATCGGCGCATGAAAGGGGGCGAGAGTCGGGGAGCCGCGCCACGCTCGGGGCAACCAGCCGATCAGAATCGAGCGGCGCATCGCCTGACGAGAGTTCTCCACGGGCATGGGGAGATTGTAGTCTGCTGCTGTGCTTACCAGGGCTTGACGACGGCGAGGATCACGATCCCGAGCAGCAGGAAAGCAGGGACCTCGTTGAACCAGCGGTACCAATGCTGCGAGCGCGGACTCGTGCCGTCCCGCAGGCCGATCATCAACTGCCGGCACGCAAAATGATAGACGATCAGGATGGCGACCAGGACGAGCTTCGCGTGCAGCCAGCCGAAGCTCAGATAGGCAGGCGCCGCGACGATCATCGACACGCCGAATGACACGGCCAGCAACGCCCCCAGCGTCATGATGGCAAACAGCCGGCGCTCCATCACGACAAAGCGCCGGATGCTGATGTCATCCGTCGCCGCGACGTGATAGACGAACAGGCGCGGCAAGTAGAACAGGCCCGCAAACCAGGTCACCACGAAAGATACGTGAAAAGCTTTCAGCCAGAGCATGCGGCCCGCTCAGTTCGGTTCCGCGGCCATTGTAGCCGCCTCAGCGATGCCAATCGTGGGAGCTGGCCTCCCGTTCGCCATGCGCGTCCAAGGGCTCCCCTTCGATGCGCTCGTCCACTGCTTGCAGGATCGCTCGGGGCATTGCCGAAGAGGCCTGGCGATACCCGCCGTCGGCACCGGTGACCGCACTCGCGGGCATCAGCATTTCCATGCGCCAGCCATCCCGATCATGGCAGGCGAGTCCGGCCAGGCTGCTCGGGCCTCGCCAGAGGAAGGACCGACAGAAGCCACCCGACTTCGCCCGAAAGCTCACCCCGATCTGTATGGGAGCCTCGCGGGGCTGGTCGCTCGTGAGCTGGCTCGACAGTGCCGCTGACAACGTCGTGCCGGCTACGAGCAGGCCGTCGCGAGTTGCAACGGGGCCGGAATCGGGGCCGCGATGCACGAGCTGTCCAGCGAGAATGCCCAGCACGAGACTCGCAGCAACCGCTCCCCCGTGCGCCCAATCCCAACGCCTCACCGCCTTGGGCCGCAACGGAATCACGTTCGTTTCCCGCCGAGTGGGGGCAGTGCGTGCGATCGTGGCCAGGCGGTCCGGCACCTGCTCTTCGAGCACGGGATCGAAAGTCGCGCGCAGCTGCTCCCGCAGCGCCCGATGACGCGCGACGATGGCGGCGACTTCCGGATCCGTCGCCAGCGCAGCTTCGATGGTGGCCCGTGTCTGCGCGTCGAGCTCGCCATCCGCGTAAGCCATCAGAGTCTCGTCAGAGAAGCGCATCACCACAAACCTCGCTACTCGAGCATCGCCTGCAGCGCCTCGCGCCCGCGGGCGAGCCTGCTGGTCAACGTGCCGATGGGTATCTCCAGAATCTCGGCGGCCTCCTTATAGGACAGGCCCTCCACGAGCACGAGGCCGATGGCGGCCCGCTGCTCCTCGGGCAGCCGCGCCAGAGCCGTTTCCACCGAAAGCCCGTGGGCGTGTGCATCCTCGACTCCGACATTCTCGCCGAGCTCTCCGGCCACCAGGATGCGTGCCCGACGTCCGCGTGCACGCGCCTCATCGAGCCAGGCGTGGCGCAGAATTCCGAACATCCAGCTCGAGACCCGCGCTCCGGGTCGCAGTTGGTCCGAGCGGGCGAGCGCGCGCTCGACGGCAATCTGCACCAGGTCATCCGCATCGTGAGGATTGCGTGCGAGCGTGCGCGCGAACCGCCGCAGGCGCGGCAGGAGGTCCACGATCTGGCCGCGCAGGTCCTCGAGTGGATTCAGCATGTCGTTGTACAGAATACGCCGCCAGCGGCCATTTTCTTCCCCGGGATGCCAGATTCAACTAAGGTCGCCGCATGAGGAGAATGTTATGGGTGATGACGCTCGGCGTCACGCTGGCTGCGCGAGCGCAGGTGGGCGTACGGCTGCCTGGAGTTGCCCTCCCGGGCCTGCCGCTTGGAGCGCAGCGCCTGGCACCTGACGTGACGGGCCCGGCCGCGACTCTATTGCAGAACGTGCGCCGTCTTCGCGTGCAGGATCTCGTTCGCGCTCACCGTGGCGCGTTGGACACAGATTCCGATGGCAACGCGATCGTTCGTGGCGAAGTTCTAGCACTGTCACCTTCCGATTCGGCGCTGCAGCGACTTGCCGCAGCGGGATTTGTCGTGAGCCGCGTGCTCACGTTAGATGCGCTGGGCGAGCGTATGGCCGTGTTACGCGGTCCTCCCGGGTCCTCCACGCGGGATGCCTTACGAGGGGCACGCTCATTGGATCCAGACGGCGTTTATGATTTCAATCACCTCTATCTCGATGTCGGGCGCGTCGCCGCCGATGAGGCGGTCGAAAGCGATGCCGACCTGCAAACGCCCGCTACTGTTGGCAAATCCCGCACTGCACCGCCGCCCCAGCGGGACAACGCGGTTGCCGGCACGGGCGCTTCCGCGGCGCATCCCCGGCTCGGCCTGGTCGATGGCGGCGTCGATGTCCAGCATCCGGTATTCAAGGACCTCGTGATCCATCAGCATGGCTGTGCCTCGGGGCCGGTACCGAGCGATCACGGGACTGCCGTGGCGTCTTTGATGGCGGGAAGGTCGCGTGATTTTCAGGGCGCGGCGCCGGGAGCCGAGCTGTATGTGGCCGATGTCTACTGTGGTCAACCCACCGGCGGTACCGTGGATACCCTCGCGGAGGCGTGTTCGTGGCTCGTCCAGGAAGGGGTGCCGGTCATCAATATCAGTTTGGTGGGCCCCCCGAATCGCATGCTCGAGCGTGTCATCCGGATCATGATTGACCGCGGCCACCTCGTTGTCGCCGCGGTGGGCAACGACGGACCGGCCGCGCCGCCGCTGTACCCCGCGGCTTATCCGGATGTGATCGGAGTGACGGGGGTCGATGGGCGGCAACGTGTGTTGGTGGAGGCGGAGCGCGGCGCTCAGGTGAGGTTTGCAGCTCCGGGTGCGGACATGGCGGCAGCGGGCCCGGCGTCCTCCTACGCAGCCGTTCGGGGCACTTCCTTCGCGGCTCCGATCGTTGCCGGCCTGCTCGGCTCTCATCTGCAGACGCCGAGCCGGGCCGAAGCCCTCGCGGCGCTGGCCGATCTCACACGCCAGGCGATCGACCTGGGCGCGCCCGGCCCGGATTTTGTGTACGGGAACGGCCTCGTGGGCGGCCACGTGCCCTATGTCAAATGAAGTCACGTCTTTTTTTCTGCCGCCGCGGAAGAAATCGCGAGGCCGGCTCGTAGTGCTCTGCGGAAGGTCGCGGATGGGCTGCGGCCTCGAGAGGAGACACGACCATGAAGACGAATCATCTTTTCAGGGGCACCGCCCTCGTTGCTGCGCTCGTTACAGCTTGGGCCGTCACCGCGCCGGCGCATTCGCAGGTCCTGCACGGCGGCCTGGCGGGCGGCCTCGGTGGAGCGCTCGGGGGCCATTTCGGCGTTGCGCCGGGAGTCGAGCCCGGAATGTTGAATCCGAGTCTGGGCAACACTCTGGGCGGTCACGCTGCCGGCGCACTGAGTGACCATGCCACGACCTCAACCGTCGGGGACAGGGGTGCGGCGGTAAAGAAGGCCGCCGTGAAGGATACAAAGGCGACTGCTGCCGACACGAAGTCGACAGCGAGGGATACGAAGTCGGCCGCGAGCGATACGAAGTCGGCCGCGAAGAAGGAGACGCCCGACCCGAATGCCGCCGCCAGTGCATCGTTGGGTGCGTCAACCGGCGTCGCCGCTTCCAACTGAGCAGCCTGCTCGACGCACGAGGCGTTGCGTGCGGGTGGCGGGATCTTTCGGGTCTCGCCACCCGTTTCGTCTGGAACTATCCTTGCGCTCCGGTCTTTATGGTTATAGGCGCCGACTTGGCGCCGGCGGACTTTCCTATGCGGGCGAGAGGACGCGCTCCCAAGCGCGCGACCCAGCACACGACACCGCGACGTGTTCTGGTCATCGATGTGGGCGGATCGCACGTCAAATTACGTGTCGGGCCGCGCGGCCCGATCGTTAGATTCGCATCGCGCCCGGATATGACGGCCGAGGAGACGATGCGGCAGGTGAAGCAGGCTCTGTCCGAAAATGCCTACGACGCGGTCTCCATCGGCTATCCGGGCCTGGTATTCCACCAACGGATCGCGGCTGAGCCTCACAATCTCGGCCGCGGCTGGCTGGGCTACGACTTTGGCAAAGCCCTGGGAAAGCCCGTGCGCCTGATCAACGACGCCGCGATGCAGGCGATCGGCAGTTATGAGGGCGGCCGGATGTTGTTCCTCGGGCTCGGCACCGGTCTAGGGGCGACGTTGATCGTGGACCGGGTCGTGGAGCCGATGGAGATAGGCCACATGCCTTACAAGAACGGACGGACGTACGAGCACTATGTCGGCGAGCGAGGCCGTAAACGGGCAGGCAACAAGCGGTGGCGCAAAGCGGTCCTGGATGTCATCGAGCAGCTCAGCACCGTGTTGGAAGTCGACTATGTCGTGGTTGGCGGAGGTAATGCCCGCCGCCTGAAGCATCTGCCCCGCAACGCGCGGCTCGGCGACAACGACAATGCGTTTACCGGCGGCTTACGCCTGTGGCGGTGCACCGACCGCCCCCTGATGATCCCCCGGTGACTGCGGCCCTGATCCTGAAAGTGACTGCGGCCCTGATCCTGAAGTGACTGCGGCCCTGATTCCCCAGTGACTGCGGCCCTGATTCCCCAGTGACTGCGGACCGCCCTGCCAGGGCGCAGCGACCCCGTTTTCACGTAATGCGTGCAGTGACCCGGGAGCCGTCAACCGTACAAAGTGTTACACGTTGTTACGGGGCAAGTAGCGTCGTGCTACGCCATCAAGCTCACTGAAAGGGGCGTGTATGAAAATGTCCGGAATGTGCCTGGGAGTCCTCGCCAGCGGCCTCCTCAATACCATCGCGTTCGCGCAGACCGTGCAGCAGGATCAGCAGCGGGACGTCAATCAACAGCAGCGGATCGAGCAGGGCCTGCAGTCCGGTCAGCTTTCCACCCGGGAAGCCGGGCAGCTCGAGCGCCAGCAGCAGCACATCGACAAGATGGAGGCTCGCGACCTCAAGAATGGCTCGATCAGCCCGACCGAGCAGGCGCGGCTCAACGCCGCTGAGAATCGCGCCAGCCGCGATATCTACGCGGACAAGCACAATGGCGTGACCGGCAATCCGGGCTCTGCGTCCTCGGAGCGCATGCAGGCGGACGTGCAGCGAAACGTGAACCAACAGCAGCGGATCGCCAATGGGGTCAACAACGGCTCGCTGACGAATCGTGAGGTCGGGTCGCTGGAGCGTGGTCAGGCCCATGTGGACCGGAAGGAGGCCAACGCTGCCGCGAACGGCCATGTTAGCGCAGCGGAGCAGCGCAATATCCAGCGGTCCGAGAACCGCCAGAGCGGGCGCGTGTTCCGTAAGAAGCACAATGCCCGCGTGAAGTGACCACCCGGAATGAGACGGCGGTCACATTTTCATGACGGCCAAGCTCGAAAATGAGGCGCGAGGGTCGCGGATGGCGGCCCTCGCGCAATACGCTTCCAGGTAGACAGTCGAGGTATCCGGTAAACTATGAATCGCCTGATTCGGGCGTCTCGAGGCCGAGCTTTCGCTTTTTAACATGCCGTTCACCTTGTCCCACGCAGCGGCCGGGCTGCCGCTGCGCCGAATCAAGTATCTGAGCACCGTCCCTCTGTTGCTGGGCACTTTCATGCCGGATGTGCCGCAGTACCTGCCCGTGCGCCTCCAGCAACTGGTGCTCGACGATACGCACAGCTTCAGTGGTCTGTTCACGGTCAGCTTGCCACTGGGCATGGCGATGTTGCTCACGATTCTGTTACTGCAGGAGCCCCTCACCGCCCTCCTGAGCGAGCGGGCCCGCTGGGTCTGTCTGCAGGCGCTCGAGCGCTTCGCCGGCTTGCGCAGGCGCTGGCTGGTCGCCGCGATCTCGATCCTCGTCGGCGCGTGGACGCACATCGCGTGGGACTCGTTCACTCACCCCGACGGCTGGACGGCCACGCGTGTCGCGGCCTTGAACGCGCCGCTCGATCTGTTCGGGTGGCATACGCAGCTCAGTCACGTGTTGCAGTATGTGAGCTCGGTATTCGGTCTGGCGGTTCTGGCCTGGTGGTACCCGCGATTGGCGGCGTCCGCGCCGGTCGCCGTGCGCTCGGATCCGAACCGCGGCCGCCTGCGAGTCCTGCTCGTTCTCGTGTTCTGCGCCGCGATGTTGATTGGCGGCATGCAGGCCGTGCGCGAGGCGTACGAGGTGCACGTGAGCTCCTTCTACTACATGACCGATCTCGTGCTGACCCACACGTTGAGCTGGTTCGCGCTGCTCTATATCGTCGCCGGGCTGCTGGTGGGACGCAGTCGCCGCGTCGTCGCGCAGCCCGCGGTCAAGCCCTGACTCGCGTATTGACTAGATCGCAAACCCGATGATGCCCAGCACGATGCCGATGAGGGCGGCCGCGCCGCCGAGCACGGGAAAGAAGCGGCGCTTCGACAGGAAGTAGAGCGAGGAGAGTACGAGGCCGAGCTCGAGGAACCCTTCGCCCAGATCGAGCCGCAAGGCACGGGCTTCCTCCCGGTGAGTCTCTTTTTCTTTCGCCTGAGCCTCCTCCTCGATCTTGCGAGTCTCGGTCGCGTATCGCGCACCATCCTCAGCGAACCTGGCTGCAACCGGCTCGACGCGCGCGGGGTCCGATCCGACCGCCCGCGCGAGCTCCGCGCCTACGCGCAGCACTTGCTCGCGGATCTTTTTCGCCTGATAGAAGGACCATTGATCGTTGGCCTCCGTGCGGGCGATGACCGCAGAGGTGTGGGCCCGATGCGATCCAATCGTCACCACCGCAAGCAAGATGCCAATGATGCCCACGGCGACCCCGACGCTCTGGGAGACCTTGTCCCCCGAGTGGTCGTGGTGTCCCGTATGAATCTCCACCTCCGCCATCGATATCTCTCCGCAGCCGCCCCAAAATGCGCGGAAATTGTACGCTGGAGCGGGCAGCGAAAGTCGCGCCTTTTGCCAATCAACGTGGCGCGGCGAACAACTGGGTCCAGAAGATCCCGCCGCGGCTGGAGGGATTGGCCGCGTACGCGACGGCCATCTGCGTGAATCGAGGGCTCATGATGTTCTCGCAGTGGTGCGGGCTTGCGATCCATCCCGCGACGGCTTCCTCGGGAGTCGACACACCGCTCGCGATGTTCTCTCCGACCACCCGCCACCGGTAACCCGAGCGTGTTAGCCGGTCGGCAGGGGAGCTGCCGTCGTGTCCGGTATGATTCAAGTCGCCGTGCAGCGCCATGTCCCGCGAATGCTCGAGCGAGACCGTTTCCAGAGCGGGAGCGAACGTCAGAGGCGGCGCGGCCGGGAACGGGACCTGTCCGCAGCGCCGCGCGTGCGCGCGAGCGGCATTCGTCAGCTCCAACACGCGCCGGTTGATCTCCCGATGGTGGCCTTGCGACGGTGGCGTGAACGGCTGCGCCAGTATCATCCAAACCTCGTCCCCACGTCGGTACGTACCGATGTCGGTCAGGTCCTCATCCAGCGCTTGCGCACAAAATCGTTCCTCCACGAGCCGCTGAACATCCGGGGGTCCTGGGACATGCGTGATATGGACGGCCGCGGACTTCGCCGCCCGGTAACCGGCGCTCTCGGCCGCTTCGTGGAGTGCTGCGCCTCGCGACAGGAGGCGAGCCGCTGCATCCAATCGTGGATTCGGCCGCAAACGGGGTGCCACTGACCCGCGTCCCTGACAGCCCGTGACTCGAGCCTCATTGACCGCGGCGACCGTGTCGGCCCGGCACGGTTCCGCGCTCGCCAGACCGATCGTCGCGAGTTTTCCCAGCAGCAGGATGCGCAGAAATCCTAGACGTCGCATCGCTGTCAGGTCATCTTAAAGGCATGAGCGCAACGAATTCGCAAGCAAGGGCCGGCACGCGCAGGAACTGGCCCTGGCGCGACGGCAACCGCTTCCAGCTCTTCGAGGACAACGCGCGGTTCTTCGCCAGCATGATCAACGCAATCGATGCGGCTCGCGTTGACGTGATGCTGGAAATGTATCTCGTCGAGTCCGGCATCGTCGCGAATCGATTCATCGAGGCGCTGGCCCGGGCGGCGCACCGCGGACTCGGGGTTTACGTCGTGCTCGATGCCTTTGGCTCGCTGGGCCTCGCCGCGGAGGACCGGCGCCGCCTGGCGGATGCCGGAGTGGACCTGCGTTTCTACAACGCGATCGAGTGGCGCAAGAGGCTCGGAAACTTCCTGCGGGACCACCGCAAGTTGCTGGTGGTGGATGGCGAGGTTGCCTTCGTCGGCGGCGCGGGTCTCACGGACGAGTTCGCAGTAACCGGCCCGCCTGGCTGGCCCTGGCGCGATCTCGTCGTCGAGATCCGCGGTCCGGTGGTCTACGACTGGCAGCGGGCGTTTGCTCTGACGTGGAATGCTACTCGGGGCAATCTGACCTTCGAGGGGTCGCCACCGGGATCGGCGCCAGGGAAGGGTGCGCGCGGCCGCGTGGTGCTGAGCGAGGCATGGTATCGGTCCGATCTGGCCAATGCCGTCGCAACCCGCATCGGTGCCGCCAGGACGCGGGCCTGGATCATGAGCGCGTATTTCGTGCCGTCCCGGCGCTTTCGAAAAGCTCTGCGCCGGGCCGCGCGGCGGGGTGTCGATGTACGCCTGCTCGTTCCCGGACCGTTGACCGATCACCCGTGGGTCCGTCATGCAGCTCGCCGCTTCTACGCCAAGCTGCTCCGCAGTGGCGTGCGCATCTTCGAGCTCCAGACGCGGGTTCTGCACGGGAAGATGACGATCTGCGACGACTGGGTGTCCATCGGCTCGAGTAATCTCGACCGCTGGAGCTTCAAATGGAACCTCGAGGCCAACCAGGAGGTCGACAGCCCGGACTTTGCTCACTCCGCGGCCCTCGTGTTCGAGAGCGATTGCCGACAGTCGCTGGAGTTGGACCGACGACGCTGGCCGCGCCGGGCGTGGCTCGACCGCCAGCGCGAAAGAATCGCGGGTGCGCTCGATCGATGGCTCGATCGATGGCGGCGCCCGCGCTCTCCGTAGCGGGTCAGGGCCGCCTCGCGGGCGGGACGGGGATCGACGCGTACAACTCCGTCGTGCGCACGAAGGAGAGGAGGAACGATCCCATGACCTCCATTTGGGTACGATAGGCGCGCAGGGCCGCGGCCTTCCGCTGTTCGTCGGCTGCCTCCAGCGGCAACGTCTGAAAGTCGAGGCCCTTGCCGCGCGGCGGCGGCGTGAGCGGCGCATCGGGCTCATACCTGGGCGGGTCCGGCCAGCCATCTCCGCCATGCACGATCCAATAGCGCAGGCTCGAGAGCTCGTTGCGCGCGCTGAGCACCCGCATCGCGAGAATGCCCGTCGCCCGGTGATCGGGATGCGAGTCCCGGGGGCTTGGAGCCAGCACCACATTGGGACGAAGGCGGTCGAGAGCCGTGTTGAAATCCTTCTCGAGGCTGGCTCCCGCGTACGGATGCCCCGGATACGCCGCGTCCGCGTACGGCACGTGACTCGTGGCCGTGAACCTCGAGTAGTAAGGCGTGATGTAGTTGTCGGTCATCAACGGCAGAATGCCTCGATCGGGATAGCCGAGAAAGATCAGATGCTCCGGGGAGACGCCGAGAATACCCGCGGCCGTCCGGGCCTCTTGCATCCGCTTCTCGGCCAGGTCCTGTAGCTTGCGCGGCTCCAGGAACATGCTTTTCTCGACGACCAGCAGATCCAGCTCGGAGCCGTCACCACTCGTGACCCACAAAATGCTCACGCGGCCACCGGCCTTCATGACACGTTGTATCGCCCCCGCACAGCAAAGCGTCTCATCGTCCGGGTGAGGCGCGACTACGAGGAGATGCGTGCCGGCTCCGACGACGGGAAAAGAAGGCGATGCCGGCACGCTCCTGGGCGGCTGTGGTGCGGCCCTGGGCCGCACCACAGCGCTCGCCGCTCCTGATCCGGCAGCGGGTCTACTGGCCGCCATCGCCGGTGTGAGAGCCATGCCGAGCACGATCACCGTGACGAGGGTGAGCGAAGCTCTCTGGGCGGTGGTGGGTGAAGGCACTGCGTGATCCGGGCGCAAGCGGAGGTCCATCGACGCTCAGTGTACAAGAACACCGCCGGCATCCGGTTTATGATCCGCACGCACCACTTGGAGCGAGGACGATGCGATCACTGCTTGCCTACAAGGATCCGGCGTTCATCGATGCCGATGCGGCGCGGCCGGTCCGGATCGTTTCCGAGTACCTGGCTCCGCTGCAGCGCTTGTGCGAGCAGCGTGTGCGGGACACTGTCGTATTCTTCGGCTCGGCGCGCATACGAGAGGACGGCCCACTCGGAAAATACGTCACCGAAGCCCGTGAGCTCGCGCGCCTGGTCACGGAATGGAGCCTGTCGCTGCCCGACGGCAATCATCGACTCGTCGTGTGCTCCGGAGGGGGAGGCGGCATCATGGAGGCTGCGAACCATGGAGCGGCCCTGGCCGGCGGGCGCAGCATCGGCCTGAATATCGGTCTGCCGCACGAGCAGCGGCCCAATGCGCATATCTCGCCCGAGCTGGTGTTTGAATTTCATTACTTTTTCATGCGCAAGCTGTGGTTTGCGCATCTGGCGCGGGCGATCGTCGTGTTCCCGGGCGGTTTCGGTACGCTCGACGAGCTGTTCGAGATTCTGACGCTGGCGCAGACCCACAAGCTGGATAGGCGGATCGGCGTGCTGCTGTATGGAGAGTCGTACTGGAGAGAGATCGTCAATTTCGACGCGCTGGTACGCCATGGGTTCATCGATGCGCGCGATGTGGAGCTGTTCTCGTTCGTCGAGGAGCCTCGACAGGCCCTGAGCAAGCTCCAGGAGTGCATCCAGATCGAGCCGGGGAACGCGCCCGATCCGGCATTCGCGAAATCGAAGCACATTTCCTGCTAGCCTGGAGCTCAATGACCAATATCTACAGGAGCGCCCCTCATGGTCGAACGTAACAATGTGCGCCGGTTGGTGGCGCTGGGACTGGCCGCGCTCGGATTCGCCGGGTGTCAGACGCGACCGGAGATACACACGCAGGCTGCGCCCGATGTCAACTTCGCCGGCTACCATACCTACGGGTTCATAGCGAAGCCGAGCACTGATCGTGCAGGCTACACCACGCTCACGACTCGCTCGATCGAGACGTCCGTCAACCGCGAGATGCAGGCGCGAGGCTATACGCTGGCGGACAATCCTGACCTGATCATCAATTTCAGCGTCGCTACCAAGGACAAGATCGAGGGCAGCACGGGCCCCGATTTTGCGCTCGGCTATGGCCGCGGGCGCTGGGGCTGGGGTTGGGGCGTCGGCGGTTACTACAACGACATCCGGACGGTCACCGAAGGATCGCTGACCGTGGATGTCGTGGACCACGGGCGGAACGAGCTCGTCTGGAGCGGCACCGCCGTAGGCCAGATCGGCAAGAAGGAGCTCGACAATCCCAACCCTGCCATCGACGCGGGGGTCACCGAGATCTTCAGGCGTTATCCGATCAAGGCGCCCGCCGCCGACTCGAGTCACTGAGGCGCCCCCGGGGGGGCACTGAAGGCCCGTGACGGCTCAGTGGGCGGCCGCCTTTGCCTGTTGCGCCGGCACGAACGACTCGGTGACCGCTTGCTCGAGCAATGCGAGCGGCAGCAGCCCCTGATTGATGACGAAGTCATGATAGGTCTGCTCCTCGAAACGCTCGCCCAGGCCGAACTGGGCTCGCGCCCGTAACGCCTCGAGCTTCGAGTAACCGAAGAAGTAGGACGTAGCCTGCCCCGGAGCCGTGAACGTGAAGCGGTCGATCTCCTCCTGAGCCATCGGCTCGGACAGGACGACTTCGTCCATCAGCACGCGCTTGGCCGCCGCCGGCTCCATCATGCCGAGATTGACCATCGGATCGAGGAAGGCGCGCGCCGCGCGCATCAGGCGCATCTGCAGCGCGGCGAGCTGCGCCTCGGGCGGCATGTACTGCTTGGTGAAAGCTTCGGCATACAGCGCCCAGCCCTCCACGTTCGCACTGTTGAATGCGAAAACGGCGCGCGCCACGGAGACGCCGCGCTCGAGCATCGCTGCAAATTGCAACTCGTGTCCGGGCCGGGCTTCGTGCGCTGTCAGGTCCCACGTGATCGCGTCGTAGTTGAAATCGTCCATTTTCGCCTTGGGGTCCGCGTTCGGGTTGGACGTAGGCAACACGAATTCGGCGGGCTCGCCCGTGTTGCCTATGAGTCGCGGTATGCTCAGGTGCGGCGCGGGCAGGGCGGCTGACTCGGCGTCAGTCGCCAGGCGGATGGCCGCCTGGCGGTGGGGCAGGGTGATCAGATGATGCTGGCGTATGATGGCCTCGATGCCCGCCAGCCGCTCGCGATAGACCGCGATCAGGCGGTCGTTCGGAATGGTTGCTTTCTTGAGCTCGCGCATCACGTCCCGGTAGTCTGGCGAGGAGAAGCCACGGTCCTTCGCGATCTGCGCAGCGAGAGACTGCATCTCCTCCCGGGTTTGCTCGAACGTGGCGAGGGCGCGATCGACCAGCTGGTCAGGCGCCATCGTCACCCCATACTGCTTCAGATTGTCCGCGTAGACTTCGGCCGGAAGCCGATGGGTCTGGCGCGCTTTCGGGACGACCGTCGCGCGCACCCACTTGCCGTAGTCCTCGACCTGGGTCCGCAGGCGGTTGAAGTCGCCCTGCCAGCCCCCGAGCCCGCTCTTGACGAACAGATCGCGAATGCCCTTCAGATACGGCTGCTCGTTCTTGAGGTCCTGCTCGATCTCGACGATCCACGGGCCGGTGAGGGAGGCATCGCCGCTGCGCTCCTGCAAACGGGCCTGTAGCAGCTGCGAGATGGGCTGATACCCCTGCGCCGTGCCGACATACCGCTTCAGGCGTATGACCGCGAAGCGCTGCCGCTCCTTGGATACTCTGGGGTCCAGCAGCCCGTGGAAGCCTTCGAACAGCACCTTCGGCATGTCTACATACGGAAGCATCAGGCGGTGGTTGATGTCCAGTGTGGTGCGCTGATCGCGTGCGCTCTTCAGCAGAATGGCCAGATCCTGCTGCACGCGTGCATCCGTCGCGTCCGGTAGCGCGCGCTCGTAGCCCTTGATCACCGTGTCGAGGTCCGCCTCTTCCCGCTCGACATTGCCGGGCCTGGCGTCGAATACGTCGCCGTCATGTCCCTCGACGCCGACGGCCGACGCGTCCTCGGGCGAGTATTTCGCCATGACCTGCAGCAGCGCTGCGGCTTGTTGGTTGCTGACGCTGATCCAGTCCCGGTCCGCAGCGGCTGCGGTACCTGACAGCACCATGAGGAGGAGGGCGATGGCACAGTTGCGTGTCATGGGTATTCTCGCAGAGGGCTCATTGAGGATCGCGCGCAAGCCTCGCTCCCGGTCGCGGTCTGTCGCAGCGGGCGGACAGTTCCGTTGTGCTGCAACAGGCCGTACCCTGCGCACATGAGCAGGCGACTCGTTATTCCGGACCAGGCCGAGGCGGAACAGGATATTCCTGTCACGCACGGCTGGTGGACTTTCTCGACACGCTACAATGTGGCCCCCTCGCAGCGCGTTCCCGTCGCGCGCATCCACGAGAAGGAGTCAGAGGGGGTCATGATGCGGTGGGGACTGATTCCCTCATCCACGAAGGGCGACGAGCCCGGTCCAGGTGTCCCGAGCATCGGACGCGGCGCGTTGGACAGTCGCGAGGAGTATCGGCCGGCTTGGCTGAACGGCCAACGCTGCGTCGTGCCGGTCGCAGGTTTCTACCTGTGGCAGCGCGACGGAGGCGGGCACAGCCAACCCCACTACGTGCGGCTCGTGAACCGCGTGGTCTTCGGGATCGCCGCCCTCTGGGATCGGTTCGTGACCGATGACGATGATGTCATCGAGGGATGCGCGCTGATCCTCGTCCCGGGCAACAGCCTGACGGGTGAGTTGGACGGGTCCCAGGGCATGCCGGCCATCCTGCATCGGGATCGATACGACGCGTGGCTGCGAGCTCGACCTGCAGAAGCACGCGATTTGCTGCAAACTTACCCGTCGGAGCGGATGGTGATGCATCCGGTCGGGCCGCACGTGAACTTTCCGGAGTACGACGACCCGCGGCTGATCCGGCCGATCGGCTGACTCGAGGCAGCCTCCGCTCGCAGGTTACGACCAGGAGCGTGCCGATGCGATCCAACACACTGGCAGGCGCCGCCGCGGCGCTGACGCTCTTCGCCTGCGGCCCCGAAGCCCCGCCCGCCCCCGCTCCCGCCCAGGTACCCGAGGACGGCATCGAGACGCTCGAGCACGACTACGCCGTCTTCGTCATGGAGCGCTTCCCGGTCGTGGCGACCTACCTGGGAGGATCGCAGTTCGCTCCCTCCCTGGCCCATATCGACGCGCGGTTACGTGACTATTCGCCCGCAGGTCTGCGACACGAGGCGGCTCGTCTCGCTGATTTCCGGGAGCGCTTCATGGCACTGGATTCTACGCAGCTCTCGGCAGCTCAGCGCATCGACCGCGATGTGGCGTTGGCGCAGATAGCCTTCATGCTCCGACAGCAGCAGACGCTTCGTCATCAACAGCGGGCGCTCGACTCGTATGTCGACGAGCCATTCCGCGGGGTGGACTGGCAGATCCAGGGGATGACTGCCATCGGCCCCGACACGTACGGCACTCCGGCGGAATGGAAACGGGTGGTGGCCCGCGCGCGCGCCGTGGCGGCGTACTTGCAAAACGCCGAGGGACAGTTGCGGGCCGGCGTAGCCGCGAGGAATGCACCGGATTGGCGGGTGCTGCGTGAGTATGGCCTGGCGAGCACGACGGCCGACGCCGAATATTTCTCGCAGACCTTGCCCGCCATCGCCGCGAAGGCTCTCGCGGCTCCGCAGCCTGTGGGTCTGCTCGATTCCCTGCAGCAGGCGGGTAACGAGGCGGCGGCTGCCTACCTGCATTTGCGGGCCTTCGTCGTGGATACTTTTTTCGAGAATCCCGAGGTGCCGGGCGCGGCAGGGCTCAAGGCGGACTATCGCGCCGACCATTTCGCGGCCGGGGAGGCCGAGTACGACTGGGCGCTGCACAACAATCTCGGTCTGGAGAAGACCGCGGCAGAGCTGTTCACAGAGTCCTGGCCCGTCGTGGAGCGTACGCGCGCCTCGATGATCGAGCTGGCGGCGCAGATAGCGAGGACCCGCAAATGGAATGTGCCCGCGGACGGAGCCGCCGCCGTGCGCGCGGTATTCGAGCAGTTGAGCCGCAACGCCCCGCGCAACGATGACGAAATGATAGAGGGCTATCGTAAGACCGCAGAGCGCCTGGTCAACTACGCGCGCGCCACCGGACTGTTCGACGTGCCCTCCGAGTACCGGCTCGACGTGACCGTGACTCCTCCCCCGTTGCGCTCTTCGTTGGACGGTGCTGCGTACTATCCCGCCCCTCCCTTCAAGAAGGCCGGCGTTGGACGCTTCTATGTCACGCCGACCGGCAATGACCGCGCGGCGTTGCGCAACGAGCACAACTTTGCCGCTATGCCGGATCTCGCCGCCCACGAAGGGTTTCCCGGCCACGACTGGCATTACAAGGTGATGACCGAGTACCGGGGCGAGATCTCTCCGGTGCGTTGGTTGACGCCGGGAGCGGTCGAGGATTCGTCGTCGATGTGGGAGGACTCGGTGGCTGCCGAGGGCTGGGCGCTCTATTCGGAGGCGCTGCTGAGCGAGCCGCAACCGTCGGCCCCCAACGGCTTCTACACTCCGGAGGAGCGCCTCTACCAACTTCGCGGACAGTTGTATCGGGATCTGCGTGTGCGGATCGATACCGGTATCCACACGGGCCGGATGCAGTTCGAGGAGGCCGTGACACTCTTCTCTGAGACGGTGGACTTCCTGCCGGGCTCGTGTACGGATGCACGTGCGTTGCAACTGGAGGCGAAGCGGGCGAGCTGTGAGTCGGCGCGGCGCGCGGTCACCCGCTACTCACGCTGGCCGACGCAGGCCGTCACCTATCGGCTGGGGAAGGATCAGATTCTCGAGCTGCGCAAGCGTGCGCAGGCCGAGCTCGCAGACGCGTTCTCTCTGAAGCGCTTTCACCTCGAGTTCATGAAGCAGGGCACGGTGCCGACGGCCCACTTTGCCGAGGAGGTCCTGCGGGCTTTGCGCAGCGCCCGCCAGCCCGAGCCGTCGCCGCAGTCGCCGCAGTCGCCCTAGGCACCGGGTACCCTGCTAGCAGATTGTGCGGCTCAAGCAGTGTGTGGCTGGCAGAAAAACAGATGCGCCGGCAACACGTTCAGCGGCTCGAATTTACGGCGGACGTAGCCGAAGATGCGCTTCAAGTCCGGCAGCGCGCGAGTCGTGAACTGATAGACGAGGAATGAGCCGGCGGGTTCCAGAGCCTCATGGGTCTTGCGGATGATCACCTCGCGCACGTCCTGCGGCATGCTGCCGAGCGGTATGCCCGAGATGATATAGTTGGCCTTCGCCAGACCGAGCTGTCCAAGGATCTCCTTCACCGATTCGGCGGATGCGTCCGCGACGTGCAGCCTCTCGTCCACCAGCGACGCGCGCAGAAACTGCACGAAATCCGGGTTCGTCTCGATCGCGATGAGGCGCGCGTCAGGGCGCATGCGGCGCAGGATCTCCGCCGTGATGCCGCCGACACCGGGGCCATACTCCACGATGACGCGCGCGCGCTCGAAGTCGATTGGCTGCATGAGCTGCTTGATGAGGAAGCGCGAGCTCGGAATGATCGAGCCCAACATGCGGGGATGACGGAAGAAGTTACGGGCGAACAGCAGGGCGTCCCCGCTCGGCGCGCGCTTGGTGACCTGGTCGTTCTTCGCCACGTTCGATCCTATCCGAGTGGTGCTCATGCGAAACTCCGAGTGCGTAGGCAAGTTCCGTCGCCCGCCATACCCCTTACGCACGGCCGGGGTGTCGAGTGCGGACTTGGCTATTTTTCGTGCGGATAGTGTACAACAACAGCGGCCTCAGCCACCCGCGCGCTTCGCGGCATATCCCATCTCCTGCAATGCGGCCACCAGACGGTCCCGATGCTCACCCTGAATCTCGATCGAGCCGCCCTTTACCGCGCCTCCCGCGCCACACAGCTTCTTCAATCGCGTCGCCAGGGCTTCCAGCTCGGCCGGGGGAAGTGCCAGCCCGCGGATCACGGAGACAGCTTTGCCGCCGCGGCCCGCAACCTCGCGGCTGACTCTCACCTGGGACGTCGCAGCCTTCGCAGGCCGTTGTGGCTCGAGGGCGGGAGGCGCAGTGCGCACTACTACACCGCGGAACGTATGTTTCGGCTTCATCGCTTAGCTCGCATCCGACACGGGCAACGCCCGTATTATGATGCGCCCGCGCAATACCTCCGCAAGATGCCGGCGGCCGGCGCGCCCTCGGCCGGTGGAGACGCCCCCCCGGCGGCGGGCGTCGGCTCCTGCAAGAAAACGGCCGCACACTGCGTCAGCATGCGGCCGCTCGAGCTCGACGGAAACGTCCCTCAGGACGCCTTAAGAGTTACTTCGCGGATGCAACCTTGCCGTCGGCGCCGTTGACCTCGACTTTCTCGGTCTTGCCATCGGCACGCGCCACCTTCACGGTGTACTTGACCTGATCGCCGTCACGGTTCACTTCAGCGTCGGTAGCCTTGCCATTTGCGCGCTGCTCCGCGGTCGTGATCGCCCGGGACAGCGAGGTCGGCGCATTCTGAACGGCTGTTGGTTTCAGACGCGTGAACAGGTTCTCGAAGGCCTCGTTGGAAACCTCGGTGATCTTGCCGGTGTTCGTGTCGAGATCGTACTTGGTGAGCTTCTGGCCGTCGTTGCTCAGGACCTTGACCTCGTAGTAGCCCAACGTGCCGCTGTGGGTCTCGTACTCGGCGCTGATCGCCTGCCCGCCCCCTTGTTTCTCGGCCATGTGAATCGCTTCCGTCAGCGAGACTTTCGAGTCGCTGAGGTTGCGGGCTTCGGTCTTCGTGCTATCGGCCTGAGCAGCGCCTGCCGCAAACACAGTTGCGAGGGCTGCCAGCGTTGCGGTGTGAATTCTCATGACGCTGACTCCTGTTGTTGCCATTTGGCTGGACTTCGGTTGCCTGGACGCCTACAGCAACGTGGGCGCGCGGCCGTTGTTCCCAATTCGAGACGGGACGGTCTGCCGTCACGCCCGCGCCATCGGTGCCCTCATCGCATGCCAACAGCTCCTCGGCCCATCCGGCGGCGACGGTGGACGACAACGGCCGATCTGCCGCCTTCCTGACGGACTCCTGAGGCCGTATCGCGACGGGTACGGCCTTTTCGAATGCGCGATGCACTTCACGTTGCGCCAGATGCTCCAAAACGCAATAATTTGGAACGCCTGTTGCATCGCACGCAATTAATATTCGTCCGCGCTAGATTAACGGCACCTGAAGAGTCCGCAGCGGAGCCCGAGTAGCCCATGACGCAACGGTCGCGCCTGCATGTCCCGCACCCGCCTGCCCGTCCCGGCGACAGGCCTGACTTCGGTTATGTGCGGATCTCGCCGGCAGGAGCGGTGGCCCGCCCCGACATCACCGCGGCGGCGGCCGACATCGAGGAGCTGGCAACGCAGCTCGTACGGGTTCTGGACGACCAGCAACGAGCGGTCGGTCCGTGGAATCCGCACCTCGAAGCCAGTGAGCTGCAGGTCGGATTGCGTCACATGCTGCTGACCCGCCTCTTCGACGACCGCATGCAGCGGATGCAGCGTCAGGGGCGTATCTCGTTTTATATAAAGTCCACCGGCGAGGAGGCCGTGTCCGTCGCGCAGTGCATGGCCGTGTTGCCGGGTGACATGCTGTTCCCGTCGTATCGCAATCAAGGCCTGTACGTCGTGCGCGGCCGCAGCCTGACCGACCTCATGTGCCAGTGCCTGTCGAACACCCGCGACATGTGCAAAGGGCGGCAGCTGCCGGTGATGTATCAGTGGGCGGCCGGCAACATCTTCTCGATCTCGGGCAATCTCGCGACCCAGTTTCCGCAAGCGGTCGGCTGGGCGATGGCGGCGGCCATCAAGGGCGAGGACCGCATCGCGTCGACCTGGATCGGGGAGGGCTCGAGCGCGGAAGCCGATTTCCACCATGCGCTCACCTTCGCCGCGGTGTATCGCGCGCCGGTCATTCTGAACGTCGTCAACAACCAGTGGGCGATCTCCACGTTCCAGGGATTCGCCGGTGGCGAGCGCTGGACCTTCGCCGCCCGCGGCCCCGGTTACGGCATTCCGGGCATCCGTGTCGATGGCAATGACTTCCTCGCCGTTCACGCCGTGTCGCAGTGGGCGGCCGAGCGCGCCCGACGCAGTGGCGGCCCGACTCTGATCGAACATGTCACGTATCGGGCCGCGGCCCATTCGACCAGCGACGATCCTTCGCGCTACCGGCCGAAGGAGGACTGGGCCTCCTGGCCGCTCGGGGATCCGATCGATCGCCTCAAGCGACATCTCATCGGGCTCGGCGAATGGTCGCAAGAGCGGCACGCCGCTCTCGAAAAAGAGCTGGAGGCTCACGTCACCGACTGCTGGAAGGAAGCGGTGAAGTACGGCACGCTCACCGAGGGGCCGACGCTCGATCCACTCGGCATGTTCGAGGATGTCTTCAAACAGATGCCTCCTCACTTGCTGCGTCAACGCGAGGAGCTGAAGGCGCTGCGCGCTCAACAGGCGGCCGATGCGGCACGCGAATCCACAGACGGGGCGCGGGTGGAGTCGGTGGACGACTCAACGGAGGAATCGCCGGTCGTCTCCGGGCAGGAGCCGGGGCGTGAAGCGCAAGCCCGCTCCGTGGCGAAGGAGGGTTGAGCGTGGCCCAGATGAACATGGTCCAGGCCCTCAACTCCGCGATGGATATCATGCTTCAGCGGGATCAGCGAGTGGTGATCCTGGGCGAGGACGTAGGCTACTTCGGCGGTGTGTTCCGTTGCACGGAAGGACTGCAGCGCAAGTACGGCGAGCATCGGGTCCTCGATACCCCGATCGCGGAGGGCGGTATCGTCGGAGCGGCGATCGGTATGGGGGTGAATGGACTGAAGCCCGTGGCGGAGATCCAGTTCGCCGACTACATCTATCCGGCCTTCGACCAAGTCGTGAGCGAGCTCGCCCGGCTGCGGTACAGAACCGCGGGAGAGTTCTCCGCGGCCGTCACCATACGCACGCCGTGCGGCGGCGGCATCCGGGGTGGACAGACTCACTCGCAGAGTCCCGAAGCTATTTTCACGCACGTGAGCGGCATCAAGGTCGTGATGCCCAGCAATCCCTACGACGCCAAGGGACTGTTGATCAGCTCGATCGAAGACGACGACCCGGTGGTGTTCTTCGAGCCCAAGCGGATCTACAACGGTCCTTTCGACGGCGACCCCCACAAGCCTGCCGTGCCGTGGAGCTCGCATCCACGAGGCGATGTTCCGGAAGGTTACTACACGGTGCCTCTGGGACGGGCGGAAGTCGTGCGCTCAGGTCAGGAGCTCAGCATTCTGACGTACGGCACGATGGTGCACGTGGCCCAGGCGGCTGTCAGGCAAGCGGGCGTCGATGCCGAGATCGTCGATGTGCGCTCGATGGTACCGCTCGATGTTGACACCCTGTGCGAGTCCGTTTGCAAGACCGGGCGCTGCGTGGTCGTTCACGAGGCGACGCGGTTCAGCGGCTTCGGCGCCGAGCTCGTGGCCACCGTCCAGGAGAAATGCTTCTGGAATCTGCAGGCACCCATCGAGCGGGTGACCGGCTGGGACACGCCCTATCCGCACGCCTTCGAGTGGGAATACTTTCCCGGTCCAGCGCGGGTGGCCGCGGCTCTGCAGCGCGTGATGGAGGCCTCGTGAGTCGATATGTCTTCAAGCTGCCGGATCTGGGAGAGGGCACCGTTCAAGCTGAAATCGTCGGCTGGCGAGTCAAGCCCGGGGATACGGTGGCCGAAGATGACGTCATCGTGGAGGTGATGACCGACAAGGCGGCTGTGGAGTTGCCGAGCCCGGTTGCCGGGCGTGTCGTGTCAACGACGGGCGAGGCTGGGGACAGGATTCCCGTCGGCGGGGAGCTGATCGTCTTCGAGACGGCAGGTGGCACCACCGCTGCGGAAGTGGTCGCGCCGGCGAAGGCGACCCCCGCGGCCAAACCGATCACCCCGGCCAAACCCACCGCCTCGAAGCCCGCCGCCATGCCCAAGCAGGCAGCGCCCGCGGCGCGGTCCATTCCCGCAGCGCAGTCCACCCCTGCCGCGCGGTCCACCGCTGCAGCGCAGTCCGCCCCTGCAGCGCAGTCCACCGCTGCAGCGCAGTCCACCCCCGCAGCGCGGTCCACTCCCGCGATCGCACTGGCCAAAACGTCTGCTCCAGACGATGGGGCACCCCCGGAGATAGCCGAGCGTGTAGCGACTTCACCCGCGATTCGACGCCGTGCGCACGACGCTGGCGTGGATCTGACGCGGATCGTTGGCTCCGGGCCGAACGGTCGTATCGTGCGCGCCGATTTCGAAGCCTACATGGCAGGCCGATCCCGGCCCGAATGGGCACGAGCCCGCCCATCGGGCAAATCAACACCGGCCGCGGTGGAAGAGATCAAAGTGATCGGGGTGCGGCGCCTGATCGCGCAGCGGATGGCCGACAGCAAGCGCAACATCCCGCACTTCGCCTACATCGAGGAGCTCGATGTCACCGAGCTCGAGGCGCTGCGCAAACATCTGAGCACCTGGCTCGGGGCACCGCAGCCTGCTCTCACGTACCTGCCGTTCCTGGTCAAGGCGCTCGTGCGCGTTCTGGCCGAATTTCCTCAGTGCAATGCGCACTATGATGCAGAGCGAGGTGTCATCGTCCGTCACAGCGCGGTGCACGTGGGCATTGCTACCCAGACCGCCGAAGGGCTCAAGGTACCGGTCGTGCGGGATGCGCAGGAACGCACGCTGTGGCAACTGGCGAGCGAGATCCGTCGCGTGACCGACGCGGCTCGCGACAATCGGGCCTCCCGTGAGGAGCTGATGGGCTCGACGATTACGGTGACCAGTCTCGGCAAGCTAGGTGGGATCGCGAGCACGCCGATCATCAACGCACCGGAAGTGGCTATCCTCGGTGTCAACCGCGCCGTGGAGCGCCCAGTCGTACGGGACGGCAGCATTACCATCCGACGCATGATGAATCTATCATCGTCGTTCGATCATCGCTTCGTGGACGGTTATGACGCCGCGGCGATGGTGCAGGCCCTGAAGGATTTGCTCGAGCATCCCGCGACCCTCTTCATCGATCAGCCGGACGTGGACGACGCCGCGGCCGAGTGAGATCCGCGGGCAGTCCGGATCAGCGCGCTCAAGCTCCGCACCGCTCTTTCAGCCTGAGCGCTCCAGGCGTGACCGTAGTTGAGTCGCAGGCAGTTCTCGTACTGGCGGCGAGCCGAGAAGATCGGTCCCGGCGCAACGCTGAATCCGTGCTCGAGCGCCGCACGATGCAGGTCGATCGCCACGACGGGCCGGGGCAGCTCCACCCACAGGAAATACCCGCCTTCCGGCTGAGTGAGCCGGGCTTCCGGCGGAAGGTGCGCGTGCAGGGCCGATATCAGGGCCGTCTTCTGCGCAGCCAGGGCGCGGCGCACCGCGGCCAGATGCCGGTCGTAACCTCCCTGGCGCAGATATAGCGCAAGCGCGCGCTGAGCAGGGATGCTCGCTGAGAGCGAGCTCATCATCTTGCGTCGGGCGACCCGCTGCGCGAAGCGGCCCGCGGCAACCCAACCAATGCGATAGCCGGGCGCCAGCGACTTCGAGAAGGAGCCGCAGTTGAGAACCATTCCCCGGCGATCGAACTCCTTGGTGGATTTCGGACGCCGCTGGAAATACAACTCCGCGTAGACGTCGTCCTCGATGAGCGGCACGTCATGTTTGTCCAGCAGTCGCACGAGGTCCTGACGCGCCGCATCGCTCATCGAGGCTCCCAGGGGATTCTGGAAGGTCGTCATCAGCCAGCAGGCCTTGACCGGATGCCGGGTGAGCACCGTCGCGAGGGAAGCGAGATCGATGCCGGCGGCCGGATGCGTCGGGATCTCGATGGCTTTCAGGCCGAGTGCCTCGACGGCCTGCAGGCATCCGTAGAAGGCGGGTGACTCGATCGCCACCAGATCGCCCGGCCGTGTCAGAGCCTGCAAGCTCAGGTTGAGAGCCTCGAGCGCCCCATTGGTGATGATGATCTCATCCGGCGAGACGTAGGCGCCGGCGCGTAGATAACGGCGGGCGATCTGACGGCGCAGCTCTTCGGTGCCCGCCGGCAGGTCATCCAGAGTGGCCCACGGGTCCATGCCGCGGGCACTGTGACTCAGGCTGGCCGCGAGCTTCTTGAGTGGAAACAGCAGAGGGCTCGGGAAAGCCGAGCCGAAGGGGACGACGGCTCGATCGCTCAGGGACTCGAGGACCTCGAAGATGAGCTCGCTAACATCGATGCGCGTGGAGCGCATCGCCGGCCGTGTGATCTGGGGGAGAGCGTGCGCCCTCCGCAGCGCTTCCCGCCACGCGCCGGCCACGTAATAGCCCGAGCGCGGCCGCGTCTCGATGTACCCCTGCTCGAGCAGGAGCTCATACGCATGCAGAACGGTGGCGACGCTTACGTGGCGCTCACGCGAGATTTCGCGAACCGAAGGCACCCGATCCCCCGGCGCGAGCGCGCCGGAGCGGATGAGACTCGACAGATCCTGCGCGAGGCGCTCGTAGAGCTTCAAACCATCATAAGCCGTGAGGCGAGATCCGCCCCGAATACCACGCGAGCATCAATAAGACAAACAACGCAACCGACAGCCCGATGCGCACGGTCAGGGCGCGCGCCATCCGCGCCGAATTCTCGATGTCCGCGGGTGCCCCCGCCGACAGATGAAACAGCGCCTTGCCGAGGCTCACCACGATGCCCGCAAGCACCAGCAGGATCAGAATCTTCAATCCGTCCATATCAAGGCTCCTGGCGGGTGGGCGGGCTCATCGCCCGCTTCTCCCGCCTGATCGTCGAGATTACGCTGCCCATGGCAGCGGCGAGCACACCCATGCCGGCCAGCATGACCAGTACCAGGCCTCCAGCCAGGCGGTAAGCCTCCACGAGGCCGCCGACCGCGCCGACCGGCGTACTGACCAGCAGAAGGGGCTTCGCTATTCTCATGCCGCCAGTGTAGTGGCCGGCTAGCCCGAACGGCAGATGCAGATGGGCCGCAGCGGGTGCATAACAGTTGGGCGGGCCGTCCAGACCCCCTGGGAGCTCTTCCCGGGAGACCACGAGGCCTCCAGGGCGCGGGGGCCCGCAGGAGTCCCTGGGCACCGGCGCGGGTGGGAGGGGTGAGTCATGATCGAGCTTTTCGTCCAGAATGGCTTGCTGCTGGTCTTCGTGAACGTCCTGCTGGAGCGCATCGGCCTGCCGCTGCCCGCGACGCCGATTCTGCTCCTGGGGGGAGCCCTGGCCGCCGACGGCCGCCTGCCGGGGGGTGCCCTGTTCGCTGCGGCCTTCGTCGCGTGCATGTTCGGGGACGCTGTGTGGTATGCCGCCGGATGGCACTACGGCCGCCGCGTGATCAATCTGCTGTGCCGCGTCTCCCTGTCGCCTGACTCCTGCGTGCGCCAGACGGAGACCCGCTTCGAGCGCTGGGGGCCGCTCACCCTCGTCATGGCGAAGTTCGTTCCTGGCCTGTCCACCATCGCGCGCCCGTTGGCCGGCACTTTGCACATGAGCTTCCGCTCCTTCGCGTGGTTCGACGGGCTCGGCAGCGCGCTGTGGATCGCGGCGGCGATGACGGTCGGAATGCTCTGTCATGCGCAGATTGGGCTGGCTCTGCTATGGGTAAGAGAGTTCGGCCTGTCCGCCCTGGCGGCCTTTTGCGGGCTCGTGGCGGGCTACATCGGTTTCAAGTGGTGGGAGCGGCGTCGCTTCTTCGCCCAGGTGGACGTCGAGCGCGTCTCGGTGGAGGAGCTGCGGCGTCTCATGAACAGCCCCGAGCCTCCGGTGATCGTCGACCTGCGCTCCGCTCTCGCGTGCCGGCAGGATCCGAGGTCGATACCCGGCGCGATCTCCATGCGGCTGGAGGAGATCCCGCTGCGCCTCGCCGCCTTGCCCGTCGGGCGGGAGATCGTCCTGTATTGCGCCTGTCCTCACGAGGCAACCGCCGCGTTTGGGGCAAAGAAGCTCATGGCACTGGGCTATACCCGTGTCCGGGCGCTGCGGGGTGGACTCGATGCCTGGGAGGCCGCGCCTGACCAGGGGCCCCGCGGGAAGCTGGCTCTGCGTGGGGGCTCTGGTATCTAATCGGCGGACTCGTTCGCTTGCGAGTGCTCGACAGGAAGCCGCGCCGTGCCAGACCGCCACGCCTTGGATCTCACCGTTCCCCTGCAATCCACCGACCATCTGCTGGGCGCGGAGCATGCTCCGGTCAAGGTGGTGGAGTATGGCGATTTCGAGTGCCCCAACTGCAAGCAGGCGGCGCCCGCCGTCAAGTTGTTGGTGGAGCGGTTCGGCGCGCGCGTGTGCTTCGTGTTCCGGCACTTCCCGCTGGAGGAAGTGCATCCGCACGCGTTAGGCGCCGCCGAAGCCGCCGAGTGTGTCGGAGCCCAAGGCCGATTCTGGCCCATGTACGAGCTGCTGTTCGAGAATCAACTGCATCTGAAGGCGCAGCAGCTGCGTGGCTATGCGCAGAAGCTGCAGTGCGACATGCCGCGCTACCAGGCCGAGATGGACGATCACGTGTATCTGCAGCGCGTGCGGGAGCACATCGAAGGGGCCAAGCGCAGCGGAGTGCGGGCAACGCCGACCTTCTTCGTGAACGGCAGGATTCACGACGTATCGTACGGACTGCGGTCGCTGTTCGAGGCCGTCGAAGCCGCGGTTCCCACTCACCGCTGACGGGAGCTCGCATGGCGACCCTGATCGAATCGCGCCGAGAGCAGATGTTTCCGAAGTTGACGCCGGCGCAGATGCGACGGCTCGAGCCGCACGGCAAGCGCAGCGCAATCCATGCCGGCGAAGTGTTGGGCGAGGTCGGCGAGCGTGCCAACATGCTCGTGATCCTGTCGGGCAGCATCGAGATCGTGCGTCCGGGGATGAGCGGCGAGGAGCCGATCATCGTGCAGACGGCGGGCGACTTCACCGGCGAGATGAGCACATTGCGGGGCCTCGGCAGCTTCGTGCGGTTGCGCGCGCGGGAATCGGGCGAAGTGCTCTCGATCTCGAATCAGGATCTGCGGATCGTGGTCCAGACCGACCCCGAGATCAGCGAGCTCTTCATGCGCGCGTTCATCCTGCGGCGCATGGGTTTGCTCGCCCAGCACAGCGGCGACATCGTCCTGATCGGCTCCCACCGCTCCTCGAATATGCTGCGTCTCGAGCAATTTCTCACACGCAACAACACGCCGTACGTGGAGATGGACTCGGACAGCGACGCGGGCGTGAAGGACCTGCTCGAGCGTCTGCACCTCACCGCGAGCGATCTGCCGGTCGTGTTGTGCCGCGGCGAGCTGGTGTTGAAGAACCCCAGCAATGCGGAGGTCGCCGCGTGCCTGGGAATGAACCTCGACATCGACGAGTCGCGGGTCCGTGATGTCATCGTCATCGGCGCCGGTCCGGCGGGACTGGCAGCCGCGGTCTACGCGGCCTCCGAGGGATTGGATGCTCTCGTGGTCGAGTCGGTTGCCCCGGGCGGCCAGGCCGGGTCCAGCTCCAAGATCGAGAACTACCTCGGCTTTCCCACGGGCATTTCCGGCCTCGCGCTGGCGGCCCGGGCTCTCGTGCAGGCGCAGAAGTTCGGGGCAGATGTGTCGGTCGCCAGCAGCGCGGTCCGCCTGCACTGCGATCGCAAGCCGTATGAGGTTGATCTCGCCTGCGGCAACACAGTCAGGGGCAAGTCGATCATCATCGCCTCCGGCGCCCGGTATCGGCCGATTGCGATCCAGAACCTCGGTGACTACACGGGCGTCGGGGTGTACTACGCGGCGACTCACGTCGAGGCGCGATTGTGCCTGGATCAGGAGATCATCATCGTGGGCGGCGGCAATTCCGCCGGACAGGCCGCGGTGTTTCTCGCCGGTAACTGCCGCCATGTCCATCTGATGGTGCGGGCGGACGGTCTCGCCGACAGCATGTCGCGCTATCTGATCCGCCGCATAGAGGAAAACCCCCACATCACGCTGCATACCCGGACACAGATCAAGGCACTGCATGGCAATGGCAAGCTCGAGCAAGTTACGTGGCGGTGCGAGGGGAAGCAGGAGGATGTCATCAAACCGATCTGCCACGTGTTCCTCATGACCGGCGCGGCGCCCAACACCGGCTGGTTGAAAGGTTGCGTCGCGCTCGATGACAAGGGGTTCGTGCGCACCGGTCCCGATCTCCTCGATGGACAGGGCGCGCCAGCGAGCTGGACGCTCGAGCGGCTTCCGCTGCTGCTGGAGACGAGCATGCCGCGGGTCTTCGCGGTTGGCGACGTTCGCTGCGGGAGCGCCAAGCGGGTTGCGGCGGCGGTCGGCGAAGGCTCGGTCTCGGTGCAGCTCATTCATCGTGTGCTCCACGAATAACACGGCATAGCACGCGCGCGTGCTGCAATACGCACAGGCAGGGGGCATGAACGGCGGCAGGCTGTGGCGATCGCTGTATTTCCAGGTCCTGGTGGCTATCCTTCTGGCGGTGGCGCTTGGCCTGGTCTATCCCCATGCCGCGCAGGCGATGAAGCCGCTGGGCGATGGGTTCGTGAAGCTGGTGAAACTGCTGATCGCCCCGATCATCTTCTGCACAGTAGTGACTGGCATCGCGGGCATGGCGCGCTTGCGCGATGTCGGTAAGACGGGGGGACTGGCGCTGTTATATTTCGAGGTCGTGACCACGCTCGCCCTCGTCGTCGGCCTCGTGATCGTCAATGTCGTGAAGCCCGGCGCGGGCCTGAACGTCGATCCGGGCACTCTGGACGTGCGCGCAGTCGAGCAGTACGCCCAGCCCGGAGAACTGCCCGGAGTGGTCGACTACCTCCTCGGGATTATCCCGACGACCTTCTTCGATGCGTTTGCGAAAGGCGACGTGCTGCAGGTGCTGCTGCTCGCGCTGCTGTTCGGATTTGCGCTGCACGCGGTCGGCGGCCGGGAAAGCGCGGTCTTCCAGCTCATCGAGAAGACCTCCGAGGTGTTGTTCGCCATCGTCGGCATCGTGATGAGAGCTGCGCCGCTCGGTGCTTTCGGCGCCATGGCCTTTACCATCGGGAAATACGGGGCGGGGGCCCTGTACTCGCTCGGTCTCCTGATGATCTGCTTCTACACGACCTGCATCGTCTTCGTGCTGGGAGTGCTCGGCACGATCGCACGGCTGCATGGCTTTTCCGTGCTGCGTCTGATCCGTTACATCCGCGAGGAGCTGTTCATCGTGCTGGGGACCTCCTCGTCGGAGTCCGTCCTGCCGCGGATGCTCCTGAAGCTCGAGGGACTGGGCGTCAGCAAGTCAGTCGTCGGGCTCGTGATCCCGACGGGCTACTCGTTCAACCTCGACGGCACATCGATCTATCTGACCATGGCCGCAGTCTTCATCGCCCAGGCGACGAACACTCCGCTCGACATCGGTCACCAGATAACCCTGCTGCTCGTCCTGCTCCTGACGTCGAAGGGCGCCGCGGGCGTCACGGGGAGCGGCTTCATCGTGCTCGCCGCTTCGCTCTCCGCCCTGGGCCACGTGCCGGTCGCCGGCGTAGCGCTCATCCTGGGCATCGATCGGTTCATGTCCGAAGGCCGGGCGCTCACCAACCTGGTCGGAAACGGGGTCGCCACGATCGTCGTGGGCAAGTGGTGCCGTGCCGTGGACGAGGCAAAGCTCGGGCAGACGATATAGGATCGGCCGCTGATGCGGCAGCCCAAGAGAGCTAACCATGTCGAGCCCTGAAAGCGCCAGCAACCCGCCGGCACTCGCCCGCAGCCTGCAGAGCCGGCACATCCAGCTGATCGCGATCGGAGGGACCATCGGTGTCGGCCTGTTCCTCGGGTCGGCGAAGGCGATCCACAAGGCGGGGCCGGCCCTGCTCCTCAGCTACGCGATTGGCGGAGTCGCGATCTTCTTCATCATGCGCGCGCTGGGGGAGCTCCTGACATACCGTCCCGTGGCCGGCTCGTTCGCGAGCTACGCGGATGAGTTCATCGGACCGTTCGCCGGGTTCGTGACCGGGTGGTCGTACTGGTTCATGTGGGTCGTGACGGCGATGGCCGAGATGACGGCCATCGGCAAGTACACGCAGTACTGGCTGCTCGTGCCGCAGTGGCTCCCTGCGCTGTGTGCGCTGGCGCTGCTCTACGGAGCCAATACACTCGCGGTTCGGGTCTATGGGGAGCTCGAGTTCTGGTTCGCGCTGATCAAGGTGATCACGATCGTGGCGCTCATCGCAGTAGGCCTCGGCGTGATCGTGCTCGGGGCGGGAAGTCTCGGACCCACCGCCAGCTTCTCGAACCTCTGGACACACGGAGGGCTGCTGCCGTTCGGCCCGATCGGTGTGCTCCTCACGCTGCAGATCGTGATGTTCGCTTACACCGGCGTGGAGCTCATCGGGGTCACGGCCGGCGAGGCAGACAATCCGTCGGTCGTCCTGCCGCGGGCCACCAATAGCATCATCTGGCGCATTCTGATCTTCTATCTCGGCGCTCTCGTCATCATCATGGCGCTCGTGCCGTGGGACCGGCTCGATCCGGATACGAGCCCGTTTGTGTTTGTGTTCGAGAAGATTGGAATACCCGCCGCCGCGAGTGTGATCAACCTGGTCGTGATCACCGCCGCCGCCTCGTCCTGCAACGGCGGTATCTATAGCACGGGCAGGATGTTGTACACCCTGGCGCAACGAGGTCAGGCGCCGAGCATCTTCGGCAAGCTGAGTCATCGGCACGTGCCTCTTCCCGGCATCAACGCGTCCGCGGCCGTGATGCTCATCGGCGTGATCCTCAATTATCTCGTTCCCGACCGGGTTTTCACGTGGGTGACGAGCATCGCTCTCGTCGGCGCTCTGTGGACCTGGATCATCATCATGTTGGCCCATCGCAGTTATCGCACTGCCGTTGCCGCTGGGCGTGCCCGCGCGGTGCCGTATCGGATGCCCTGTGCGCCCATCGCGAACTGGCTCGTGGTGGGGTTTCTGCTGTTCGTGTCGGCGATGCTCGCGCTCGATCCGGACACGCGCGTGGCGCTGTATGTGGCGCCTTTCTGGTTCGGCCTGCTGTGGCTCGGATATGCGCGCCTCAAGCCGGCGCCAGGGATCGATGCCGTCTAGGTCCGCCATTCGCAACCCTCGACGCAAGAGCTCGCGGGGACGTCGCCGTCGCGGCTCGCGACTGAAGCGCGCGTGGCCCAGCGCACGGTTGCGTCGGCGATGGCTACGCGCTTTCAGGCGAGCGCCCCGTGGAGTGCAGATCTGCGTGACGCTCGGCGTGGCGACTGCTCTGTTCCTGGCCATCAATTGGATTTATCAGGTCGTCCGTAAACCCTCGGAGCTGTTCTTCCCGGTCAGCGGCACCCTGTACAAGTCTCCGTCCGCGACCTGGAGCGAGTACGCCCCACTGTTTGAACGCTACTCCACCGACATCATGTCGCCGGAGCTGCTGGCGGCGCTCGCGCAGGTCGAAGGCTCGGGCAACCCGATCGTCCGCACCTACTGGCGGTGGTCCTGGCAGCCACATCTGTTTGACGTGTACCGCCCCGCCTCGAGCGCCGTCGGCATGTACCAGCTCACCGATGGCACGTTCGCGCAGGCGAAGCGGTTCTGTATCCACGACCACCGCGTCGTCGAGGATGGACCCTGGAGCAACTGGCACACGTGCTGGCTCAACAGTCTGTATACCCGCGTCATTCCGGGCCACGCAATCGAGATGACATCGGCCTATCTGGATCGGGCCGTGACCACCACGCTCGCCGGCCATCCTGTTCAAACGGCGACGCTGCAACAGAAGCAGGACCTTGCCGCGGTCATTCATCTCTGCGGAGCGGGGGCAGGGGACCTGTATGTCCGCAGGGGTCTGCGGCTGACGGAGGGTCAGAAATGCGGCGACCACGAGGCGCGCGCCTACGTGGGGCGCGTCAACGCGATGAAACGCGTATTCGCGCGGTTGGCCGCCGGGGGCCAATGAGAGAGCTCCCTACTGGCCCAACGGCTGCCCGACGAGCGAGTGCGCGATGCGGTCGCTGACCACGGCGAGGGCGCGGCTCATCCGCTCCGGGAGCGCGCTGTTGCCCGAGCAAGCACCCCCATCGACCTGCACTTCCTCGGTCGAACGCGTCGTGGGGGCGTCGGGCCTCTTCACCACCCAGGCGGCTCTCAGGGTCACCTTGCAATCCGCATCCGCGTAGAAGTCCTGCACGTCCAGCGACAGCGACTGGCGCGGCTCGCCTAGCGGAGGCTCGTTGGGATCGGCCACCCCGTTGACCGGCAGCCGCAGGGCGAGATCCGCGGAGAGCACCCGGCGGATCATGTCATCGAGAGGCGCCGCCCAGCGATCGAGCTCCGCGATCTGCAGGTGCGTGGAGTCGATGCGGCGCACGATCTGCAGCCGATCCAACTCCGCCGGAATGGTCACCCGGTCGAGCCGCACGATGACCCTGTCCGCGGACCCGGTCAGCCGCGCATCGGGCGCAACCTCACTCAACGTGTAGTAATGCATGGGCGGACTGCTGGCACACCCGCCCGCCGCCACGACAAGCACCATGACCAGCGAGGCGTACATTCTGCTCAAGGCTGTTCTCCCTTGCGCCCGCGCAGCAAGGCCTCCGGATGCCGGTCGAGGTAGTCGGCAAGCCCGCGTACCGAGCGCGCCGCTTCCGTGAGCTCACGCATGAGGCGGGGCAGGTCCGAGCCGGCCGGAGCGGCGTTGCCCATGAGACTCTGCAGGGTATTGAGCGTGCTCTGGGCCGAATCGGCCGTGTCGCGCAGACTCGTGATGAGCGACTTCACGTCGGGCTCCATCTCGCGGGTCATCGTATCGAGGCGTGTCAGGGTCGCATCGAGCGATTGCAGCGCGTGGCCGAGCTCGGGGCCGGCCGTGGCCCGGTCGATGTTCTGCAGCACGTTGCGCAGGCTCTGCAGCACTTCCGTGAAGTCGCCGCCGGCCGACGTAGGCATCTTCATCGCATCGCCCACGGGCTCCAGCCTTGCCTGCGGAGCCCCCGGAACCATCTCGAGTCCCAGCACCTTGAAGCCCGTCACCAGGCTGAGACTCATGATCTGAGCGCGCAGGCCGTGCCCGACCAGCGTCTCGAGCCATGAGCTCACGGCGTCATGCTCGTCGAGGCCGGCCGGTGTCGGCATGTTGGCGATGGCGACTCGGGCCGGATCGATCGCAAACGTGACGCGGGTGACCAGGATATGTTTGTCGGTGTCGTAGCGCAGCTGCGCCTCCCGGACTTCGCCGACGTCATAGCCGGAAAGCTCGACGCCCGTGCCCTTGTCGACTCCACGCTGGTTGCCCGCAAAATCCGCGATATAGATGAGCGCCGGCCCGACCGGCGCGCGCAGAGCCATTCGTCGATTGTCGTACAGGCGGTAGATGCTGCCGGCCGGACTCGGCGGCTGCATGAGCGAATCCTCCGGCGTCTCGAACGCTACGCCGCCCGCGAGTAGTTGCTGCCACGAGTTGGCACGGATGCGAACTCCTTGGGCCCCGACACTGAAGTCCACGCCCCCGGCGTTCCAGAATCGCGTCTCGTGATTGACGAGCCGGTCATAAGGTGCCCGCACGAACGCCGTGACCGTGACACCCCGCTGGTCCTTCGTCAGGGCATAGTCTTCGACCTCACCCACGGTGAGACCCCGAAACGAGATGGGCGATCCGCGCGTCAGCGAGCCGAGATCGTCGGACTGCAATACGAACGAGCGGCCCGGCGTGTCAGGAGGGAGGACCGGAGGCTCATCGAGGCCCATGAAAGCCCGCTGCGGGCGGCCCGGCTGGCCCGGATACATTTCGATGTACGTGCCCGAGACCAGGGTGGACAGGCCGGAGATGCCGCCCGCGGATACGCGCGGAGCAATGATTGCGAAGCGCGTGAACTCGGTCAGGTGTGCGGCGGCGGCACGGGACATTCGCGCCCGAACGATCACCCGCGACATGTCAGGCGTCAGGTCCAGGGACTCGACGACTCCCACGTCGACGTTACGGTGCTGAACGTGCGTCTGCCCGGCCTGCAGGCCATCGGCAGCCTTGAACGAGATCGTGATGGTCGGGCCTCGCTCGGCCAGCGTGTGCCAGCCCAGCCACAGAACGACGACGGCCGCGCCGATCGGCACTGCCCATACCCATCCAAGCCGCCAGCCTTGCCTGCGCAGCCGGGCCTGCTCCTCTCGCGGCGGCTCGTCGTGGTCCACCCCCTCGGGGCCCTCAGCCATCAGCCCTCCCGGGTGCATCCCACATCAACCTGGCGTCAAAGCAGCTCGTCGCGATCATGGTGATGACGACGACGGCGGCAAAGGCGACCAGGCCGTTTCCCGCGTGGACCGAGGTCACCGCGCCGAACTGGAGCAACGCCACCAGCAATCCGACCATGAAGACATCGATGTTGGACCAGCGGCCCACCACGTCGATCATTCTATACAAGCGCGTGCGCGCCACCAGTCTGTGAGCAGACCGCTGCCGGATGCCGACCAGCATCCAGGTGAGCCCGCAGAGCTTCGTCAGGGGAAGGACGACGCTCGCGGTGAAGACGATGACCGCGAGCGGCCACAGGTCGTTGTCGATCAACTCGAATACACCGCTGAGGATCGTGTTGGGGTCCTCGTGCCCGAAGCGGACGATTGTGAGAACCGGCAGCGTGTTGGCCGGGATGTAGAGGAGGTAGCCGGCAATCACCAGCGCCGTCGTTCGCCGCCAGGAGTCGGGCTTGCGATGATGCATCCGGGCGTGGCAACGCGGGCAGTGCGTGCGGCTCTTGTCGTGCACGACGAGATCGCAGACCGTGCAGGCGACGAGAGCCGCGTCCGCAACGGCGGAGGTGACGGGTGACTCGCCTGCACCGGGGCGTGCGGAAATATACGGGGGTATCGCTTCCCATACCGTGCGCTCGTCGAGTTGCGTGAGAGCGAGGAGCATCACCAGAGTCGACGCCAGCAGACACCAACCGCCCAGGCCCACATCTACCGAGGCCACCACGTTGATGCGGCTGTAGGCAACGAAACAGCCGACCAGATAGACCTCGAGCATGACCCACGGGCGCAGGTGCTTCGTCCATCGGAACACGCTGCCGATACCGGGCCTAGGGCCCGTTTGCCGCCTGTGCAGCACTGCGAGCACCCAGGTGACCAGCACGAGGTAGGCAACCGGGAGGCCGATGCCGCAGGAGCCGATGAGCAATCCCAGGGATGGAAATCCATCGGCCCAGATGGCCTGTGCGCTCGAGCTCAACCCGCTGTTGTGGTGCGCTCCGTAGGTCGACACCGACATCAACGGAGCGATCGCCGCAGGCACGAGCAACAGGAGGGCAGCAGCACACAGAGCGAGCGGTAGATCGACGCGCCCCGTTGCGGCACCGGCGAGCACCCGGGTACACCGCCGGCACTCGGCGATCTCGCCCGGCTGCGCAGCGGGCAGTCGCTGAAGCAGGCCACAATCGGGACACGCGACGGCGAGTCCCCGGGAAATCTCGCGTCTTGGTTGGCGGTAGTCGTTACCGCTCGTGGTGAGCGAGATTTCCTCGGGTGCCTCGCGCTCGGCCGGAGGGTGCGGCGGACTCATTGTTTACAGGCCATTTCCGGCAGTATAGAACGGCCGCGCGCGCTGCTGTGTTCCGCGAGCAGCTATACTGCCGCCCAGCCCGGCCAGAAGAAGCCTCGTGTCCACCCCCGACGTATCCGCCGCTCAGAAAACTGCGCGATATGCCCTCATCGGGGCGCTCGTGTTTTTGGGAGCCTGGGAGCTGAGACGTTTTCTGCCGGCCCTGTGCTGGGCCATCGTGCTTGCCATCGCGACTTCGGCCGTATACGACCGCTGGCTCGCGAGATTCCGCGGCAAGCACCGTGATGTGTGGGCTGCGCTCACGTTCACGACGCTCATCGGCATCGTGTTGATCGTCCCGCTCGTCTATGTGGGAATCGTGGCCGTGCGCGAGGCGATCTCTCTGGCGCATACCTTCATGGAGTCCACCCGGGAGGGCCCGCCGCAACTGCCGCAATGGCTGCTGCAATTACCGCTGATCGGCGACTGGACCAACGGCTGGGTGAAGGAAATCTGGATGGCCCGGCCCGGTCATGCCGAGCTCGATGTGGCCACGGGGACGGTGCAAACGAAGCCCGCGGTCTACGCCTGGACGCGTCTGGTCGGCGTGCAGCTGCTGAGGCGGGTGACGACACTGGTCTTTACTCTGTTGACGCTGTACTTCGTGTATCTGAACCGTGACCAGTTGAAGCGCGAGGTGCCTCGTGTCAGCCGCCGGATGTTCGGTCCGACGGTCGAGCCGCTGATGGTGCGTGTCGTTCAGGCGATTCGCGCCACTGTCGACGGGGTGGTCCTCGTCGCGGTAGCGGAAGGCGCGGTCATGTGTGCCGTGTATGCGATTGCCGGCGCGCCACATCCGATCCTCCTGGGAGCCGTGACGGGGATCTTCGCCATGATCCCGTTCGCGGCGCCGATCGTGTTCGGGGCAGTTGCCATTCTTCTCGCCTCCGACGGTGCGGTCGGCGCCGGCGTCGGGGTCGCCATCGCGGGAAGCATCGTGCTGTTCATCGCCGACCATTTCGTCCGGCCGGCGATCATCGGCGGTGGCGCGCGGCTGCCCTTCCTGTGGGTCCTGCTCGGAATCCTGGGCGGGATCGAGTCATTCGGGCTGGTCGGGATCTTTCTCGGGCCGGCGCTCATGGCGGCGCTCGTGTCGCTCTGGCGCGGCTGGGTCAGCGATGAGGGTGCCGTGATCGGCGGGGGATGAGAGCGCCTGAGAATTCCGCGGGCCGCGTCCTGTTCGCGAGCCTCGCCGGCACGACGATCGAGTTCTTCGACTTCTACATCTACGCGACTTCGGCCGTGTTGGTGTTTCCGAAGCTGTTTTTCCCGGCGGCCGATCCGGCTGCGGCCACCTTGCAGTCCTTCGTGATGTTCGCGCTCGCTTTCATCTCGCGGCCGATCGGATCGGTGATCTTCGGCCACTTTGGCGATCGCATCGGTCGCAAGGCCACGCTCGTGGCCGCTCTGCTCACGATGGGTCTGTCGACGGTATCGGTCGGGTTGTTGCCCACGTATGCAGCCATCGGTGTGTGGGCGCCGGTGCTGCTCGCGCTGTGCCGCCTCGGTCAGGGTCTGGGTCTGGGCGGCGAGTGGGGTGGAGCGGTGCTGCTGGCGACCGAGAATGCGCCCGCCGGTCGCCGCGCTTGGTACGGCATGTTTCCTCAACTCGGCGCGCCGCTCGGTTTTCTCTGCTCGACAGGCACCTTCCTGCTGCTCAGCAGGACCTTGACCGATGCGAGCTTCTTTGCCTGGGGCTGGCGCGTTCCCTTCATCGCGAGCGCGTTGTTGGTCTTCATCGGGCTGTACGTGCGATTGCGGCTCGTGGAGACAACCGCGTTCCGGCAGGCGATCGCGAACAATGAGCGCGTGCGCGTGCCGATGCTCGCCGTGGCTGCCCGGCATCCGTTGCCGCTGGTGCTCGGTACCCTGGCCGCCACGGCGACGTTCGTCCTGTTTTATCTGATGACGGTGTTCTCGCTATTCTGGGGTACGACCGGGCTCGGGTTTTCGCGCCAGGAATTCCTGATCCTGCAGATGGTCGGCGTCTCGTTCTTCGCGGCGACCATTCCCGTCTCGGCAGCGCTATCGGACCGGTCGGACGCGCGGCGGGTACTCATTGCGGCCACCGTGGCCATCCTCCTGTTCGGTTTCGTCTTCACGCCGCTCTTCGGGACATCGAGCGTTTCGCACGCCGTGGCGTTTCTGGCACTCGGCCTCGGGCTGATGGGGCTGACGTACGGCCCGCTGGGTACCGCGCTGGCCGATCTCTTTCCGACGGCCGTCCGTTACACGGGCGCCTCGGTCACGTTCAATATCGCCGGAATCATTGGCGCGGCCCCCGCACCTTACATTGCGACGAAGCTCGTGACGAGTCACGGGCTCGCCTACGTCGGTTACTATCTTTCCGGGGCAGCTGCACTGACGCTGGCCGCACTGTTGCTCCTGCGGCCCGGACGTCACGCGGTCTGAGTCGAAATCGGTGGGCAGGGGAGTGGGCAGGGAGCTCGCGGCAGTCCGGTGCAGTGGACTGCGCCGTGTTCCGGCGCGTGGCCGCTCTGCAGCAGCGGGTCGCGGAGCGGCCCCGCATCGGCGCCTACCTCGGCTCGAGCCGCCGCATCCCCTTCAACAACGAGGGAATCTTCAGGCACTATCCGGAGCTGGATACGCGCTGATGTCGTAACCGGCGCGAGGACGTTTGTAATGACCGGCTCCGCCCTGACCGCCAACCCCTTCGCAGCTCCGAGCGCGCTGCCCTATCGCCTGCCGCCGTTCGATGCGATGACCGACGCGGTGTATCGGGCCGCTTTCGAGCAGGGGATGCGCGAGCAGCGCCGCGAGATCGAGCGGATCGCGGACTGCGAGGCCGACCCCACCTTCGACAACACGATCGTTGCGCTCGAGCGCTCAGGCCAGCTCCTCGAGCGGGTCTCGAACGTGTTCTTCAATCTGAACGCAGCGAACACCGACCCGCAGATGCAGCAGCTCGATTCGCAGATCGCGCCCCGGCTGGCCGCCCACGAGGATGCGATCCTGCTCGATCCGGCGCTGTTCGCGCGAGTCGAGCACCTGTACGAGCAGCGCGAGCGCCTGCGGCTCGATCGGCAGTCGCTGCAGCTCCTCGAGCGCTACTGGACGCAATTCGTGCGCGCCGGCGCGCGGCTCAGCGACTGCGACAAGACCCGGCTGCGCGAGCTGAACCAACAGCTTTCCTCTCTCACGACACAGTTCAAACAGAACGTGCTGAAGGCCACGCAGGCCGGCGCCGTGATCGTGGATCGCAGGGCCGAGCTCGACGGCCTGCCCGAGGAGCAGATAGGCGCGGCGGCGAGCGCGGCAGAGGCTCGGGGGTTGAGCGGTAAGTGGCTCATCGCGCTGCAGAACACGACCAGCCAACCCGCCCTCGCCGAGCTCACCCATCGTGCGCTTCGCGAGAGGATCTATCGTGCCTCGATCGAGCGCGCAAGCGGGGGAGAGGCCGACAACCGGGCGATCGTCGCGACCCTGGTGAGGCTGCGCGCCGAACGAGCCCGGTTACTCGGGTTTCCCCACCATGCGGCCTATCAGCTCCAGGATGAGTCTGCGGGAGATGCGACCGCGGTGGAGGAGATCCTGTCGCGGATCGTTCCCGCGGCGCTTGCGAAGGCCCGGGAGGATGCGGCCGAGATGCAGAAGCTGATCGATGCGGAGGCGCAGGCCGCGCACCGCGCCTCCTTCGCGTTGCAGCCGTGGGACTGGCCCTTCTATGCCCAGCGGCTGCGCAAGGCGCGCTTCGACTTCGATCAGGCGCAGGTGCGCCCTTATTTCGAGTTGAATCGCGTGCTGCGTGACGGTGTGTTTCACGCCGCGCAGGCGCTCCACGGGCTCGAGTTTCGCGAGCGGACGGACCTGCCCGTCTATCACCCGGATGTCCGCGTTTTTGAGGTCTTCGATGCGGACGGCGCCCCGCTCGCATTGTTCCTGGCGGACTACTTCGCGCGGGACAACAAGCAGGGCGGCGCCTGGATGAACAGCTTCGTGCGCCAGTCGCAGCTGCTCGGGATGAAACCGGTCGTCTGCAACAACCTCAATGTGCCGAAGCCGCGCAACGCAGAGCCGGCTCTGCTGACGTTCGACGAAGTGACCACGATGTTTCACGAGTTCGGGCATGCGCTGCACGGCATGCTCTCGAACGTGCGCTACCCGCTGCTATCGGGCACCAACGTTCCGCGCGACTTCGTCGAGTTTCCGTCGCAGTACAACGAGATGTGGGCCCGCGAGCCTGCGGTGCTGGCGAACTACGCGAGGCACTATCGCACTGGCGAGCCCATGCCCGCGCCGCTGCTCGCCAAGGTCCTCGCGGCCCAGAATTTCGATCAGGGATACGCGACCACCGAGTATCTCGCCGCGGCCGTGATCGATCAGGCCTGGCACCGGATCGCGCCGGCCGAAGCCCCCACCGCTGCCGGCGTCGCTGCTTTCGAGGCGGCGGCGCTGCGCGCGAGCGGGCTCGACTATGCGCCGGTGCCTCCACGGTACCACTCGGACTACTTCGCACACATCTTTGCAGGCGGATATTCGGCCGGGTACTACGCCTACCTGTGGAGCGAGGTTCTCGCGCGCGACACCGGTCAGTGGTTCCGTTCGCATGGCGGGCTGTCGCGGGCCAATGGCGACTACCTGCGGGCGAAGATCCTCTCGCGGGGGCGCACCGAGGATCCGCAGACTCTCTTCAAAGAATTCTACGGCGGCGATCCTGACATTGGGCCCTTGCTGGAATATCGCGGGCTCACCCTGCCAAAGGCGGATGCGGCCCGGGCCGTCGCCGCGAGGCGTCGGGGCGGAGTGCGGCTCGCCGCGCGCAATTGAAGATCATCGCCATCACCAACATCAAAGGCGGCGTGGGCAAGACCACCACCGCCGTGAATCTCGCCTACCTGTGCGCCGCGAGCGGCAAACAGACCCTGCTGTGGGACCTGGACCCGCAGGGCGCCGCAACCTACATCCTGCACGGCGAGGCGCAGGAGCGCGCCTCGGCGAAGAAGTTGCTGTCGGGCAAGCGTGAGCTGCCGGAGCTCGTCCTGTCCACCCGGTACCGGCATCTCGACCTGCTTCCGACGGACTTCTCGTATCGCAACTTCGATGTGCACCTGGCGGCGCGCAAGCGGCCCACCGAGCGGCTGCTGAAGATGAGCCAGTCCGTTCACGGTATCTACGATGCTTTGTTCCTCGACTGCCCGCCGGGCATCTCCTTGCTGTCCGAGAATGTATTGCGAGCCGCCGATGTCGTCGTCGTGCCCCTCCTGCCGTCGCCGCTCTCGCTGCGAATGCTGGTGCAACTGCGCGAATTCATCGTGAACGAGGGCTGGAACGATCTGGCGCTGCTGCCCTTCTTCTCGATGGTGGATCGGCGCAAGACGCTCCATGAGGAGGTCATCGAGAGCACCCGCAAGGAGTTCCCATTCCTGTTGACCACCGAGATTCCCTACTGGAGCGAGATCGAGAGAATGAGCGTGCGGCGCGCGCCGCTGCCGGCATTCGCGCCGAACAGCGCCGTGGGGCGGCTGTATGCTGCGCTCTGGACGGAAATCGAGGGGAATGAATCGTGTCGGACATCACTACCGCGGTCCGCGCCGACCTGATCCGCGGCAATCGCCTGGTGACTGCGTTGAATCATGGCAATCCGGTGCTCGTGCAAAGGGAGCCCGGCGGCGACGTGCGCGGTGTCTCTCCGGCGCTGGCGCGTGAGCTCGCGCGCCGGTTGGAGGTCGAGCCTGAGTGGGTGCATTTCGATTCGGCCGGGAAGGTATTCGCGGCGTTGCCCTCGGGAGCGTGGGACGTCGCTTTCCTCGCCATCGACCCGGCTCGGGCCGCGGAGATTGCCTTTACCGCGCCCTATGTCGTGATCGAGGGTAGCTATGTCGTGCCGGAGGGCTCGGCCTTGAAGGCCATGGACGATGTCGACCGGCCCGGGGTCCGTATCGCCGCTGGCCTCAATACGGCCTACGATCTCTATCTGACCCGGACCCTCGAGCACGCCGAGCTGGTTCGGGCGCCGACCTCCGCGGCCGCGCTCGAGCTATTCGTGACGGAGGGGTTGGATGCGGCCGCGGGCGTTCGTCAGCCGCTCATGGCTTTTGCTCGCGCGCGGGCTGGCCTGCGTGTGATCGACGGCAGCTTCACGAAGATTCAGCAGGCCATGGGCACGCCGAAGTCGAAGCCGGCCGGGGCGGCATATCTCCGGGAATTCATTGAAGAAATGAAGGCATCCGGGTTCGTGGCGAGGGCCCTGGAGGCCAGCGGGCAGCGCGATGCGAGCGTAGCCCCTCCCGCGTAGGGTGGGCGCCTCAGCCCGCAGACGCTGTGGAAACGACATGACATAACGTCCATCTGGGAGGTGATCCGCGGGTCTGCCTTCCGGGAGATGCCAGCACGGGCCAAATTATCGATAATCGATTCCGCCCAAGCTACGTGGCTGCCCTCCATGTGGATCGTCGAAGTGGCGCTGCGGCGCCCCTACACCTTCATCGTCCTGGCCCTGTTGCTGCCGCTCCTCGGGGCCGTGGTCCTATTCGGCACGCCCGATCGCCCTGGCATGCCGACCGACATCTTTCCGGACATCCGGATTCCGGTCGTGGGTGTGGCCTTCCGCTATGCCGGAATGTCTCCCGAGGAGATGGCGGGGCGGATGACCTCGGGCTTCGAACGCTATTCGACGACCCTGGTCACCGATATCGAGCATGTCGAGTCGCAGACCTACCCGGGTCTCGCAGTCATCAAGATCTTCTTCCACCCGGGCGTGAACATCGATCTCGCGATGTCGCAGGTGACGGCGTTCGCCCAGACCACGCTGAGCGCGATGCCGCCGGGAACGACGCCACCGCTCGTTCTCAACTACACAGCCTCGAGTGTCCCGATCATTCAGATTGCGTTGTCGAGCGATCGGCAGAGCGAAGCGCAGACTTTCGACCTCGCCAATCAGCTGTTGCGCGCTCAGCTCGCGACGATAGCCGGCACGTCCGTTCCCTATCCCTACGGCGGCGTGACCCGCCAGGTACAGGTCGACCTGCATCTCGATGAGTTACGGGCGCACGGACTCTCGGCGAACGACATCAACACTGCGATCAGCAACCAGAATCTCATCCTGCCGGCCGGCACGCAGAAGATCGGCAACGTCGAGTACAACGTCCGGCTGAACTCGAGCCCTCTGAAGCTCGAGGAGCTGAACGACCTGCCGATCAAGAACGAGAACGGGGCGGTCACCTATCTGCGGGACGTCGCCTTCGTCCACGACGGCCATCCGCCGCAGACGAACATCGTGCGCGTCAACAATCACCGCGCGGTGCTCATGACGATCCAGAAGACCGGCTCCGCCTCGACGCTGCAGATCGTCAACACGATCAAGGAGAGGATGCCCCTCGTGCGCGAGTTACTCCCCGAGGGCACGTCGGTGTCGACCACCGGCGATCAGTCAGTCTTCGTACGCGCCGCGATCCGGGGCGTCGCCACCGAGGGCCTGATTGCTGCGGCGCTCACGGGCCTCATGATCCTGCTGTTCCTCGGGAGCTGGCGCAGCACTCTGATCATCGCGATCTCGATCCCTCTCTCGGTGCTCGCCTCGGTCATCATGCTGGATGCCCTCGGCGAGACCATCAACCTGATGACGCTCGGCGGGCTTGCGCTCGCCGTCGGCATCCTCGTCGACGATGCGACGGTCACGATCGAGAACGTCAATCGCTTCCTCGAGGAGGGCCAGGACGTCGAGGCCGCAATCCGCGCCGGCCTGCAGCAGATCCTGGTGCCGGCGCTGGTGTCGACTCTCTCGATCTGTATCGTCTTCGTCCCGATGTTCCTGCTGACGGGCGTGGCGCGCTTCCTGTTCGTGCCGATGGCCGAAGCCGTGGTATTCGCGATGTTGGCCTCGTTCGTGCTGTCGCGGACCCTGATCCCGACGCTCGCCAAGTACTGGTTGCGCACCGCGGAGCAGGACAGGGCCGCAGCCGCGAACCCGAATGCGTGGCAACGCTTCCAGAAGCGCTTCGAGCAGCGCTTCGAGATGTTGCGAGCCCGCTATCGTGTGCTCCTCGAGTCGGCGCTGCACCGCCACCGCACGGTCATACCGGTGTTCCTGGGCGGCGCGCTGCTGTCGCTGCTGCTGTTGCCGCTACTCGGCCGCAACTTCTTCCCGGAGGTGGATGCCGGTCAGATCAAGCTGCACATCAGGGCGCCCTCGGGCACGCGCATCGAGGAGACGGCGGTGCTCGTCGATCACATCGAAGCCGCAATGAAGCAGGTGCTGCCATCTCGCGAGATCGCCAGCGTCGTGGACAACATCGGCCTGCCGTCCTCCAGCATCAATCTGACTTACGGCAATTCGGGCGTGATCGGCTCTGGTGACGCCGACATCCTGGTCAGCCTGGGCGAGGGCCATGGCGCGACGCCCGCCTACGTCAAGAAGCTGCGGGAGGTCCTGCCCAGGGAGTTTCCGGGGACGACTTTCGCCTTCCTGCCGGCGGACATCGTCAGCCAGATTCTGAATCTCGGCTTGCCCGCGCCGATCGATGTGCAGATCTCCGGAATGAGCCCGCTCAACCGGGACATCGCCGCTCATCTTCTCGAGCGACTGCGGCGCGTGCCGGGCCTCGTCGACGTGCGGATCCAGCAGCCCTTCGACTCGCCGGACCTTCGTGTGACGACCGACCGGAGCCGCGCTCAGCAGCTCGGCATCAGCCAGCGCGATGTCGCCAACAGCCTGCTGCTGACGCTCTCGGGCAACGGCCAGGTGTCCCCGGCTTACTGGCTCAACCCCCAGACCAACATTCAGTATCCGATCGCCGCGCAAGCGCCGCAGTACACGATGGCCTCGCTCGACGACCTGAACAACGTGCCGATCAACACGACGGGCCAGCCCCAGATCCTGGGTGCGCTCGCCACGGTCACCCGGGGCGCATCAGCCGGGGTCATCTCCCACTATGACGTGCAGCCGGTCATCGATATCTACGCTGCCGTGCAGGGGCGCGATCTCGGCGGGGTGTCCAACGACATCAACCGGATCGTCGCATCGCTCGAGGGCAAACTGCCGAAGGGGACGCATATCGCCGCGCGCGGCCAGATGCACACCATGGCCTCCTCGTACGCCGGTCTCGTGGTCGGCCTGATCGGCGCAATCGTCCTCGTATATCTGCTGATCGTCGTGAATTTCCAATCGTGGCTGGATCCGTTCATCATCATCACGGCCTTGCCAGCGGCGCTGGCCGGCATCGTCTGGATGCTGCTCATCACCGGCACGACGCTGAGCGTGCCGGCGTTGACCGGGGCGATCATGTGCATGGGCGTCGCCACGGCCAACAGCATTCTGCTCGTGAGTTTTGCGCGTGAGCGTCTGGATGCGGGGGACGATGCGCTGGACGCGGCCTTGCAGGCCGGCTTCACCCGCTTCCGCCCCGTGATCATGACCGCGCTCGCCATGATCATCGGCATGATCCCCATGGCTCTCGGCCTGGGTGAAGGTGGAGAGCAGAACGCGCCCCTCGGCCGAGCTGTGATCGGCGGGTTGCTGCTGGCAACCATGGCTACCCTGTTGTTCGTGCCCGTCGTCTTCGCGCGCATTCACGGCCGGCCCCGGCCGCATACGCCCGCGACGGCGGCACCCGTCGTCAGTTGATATCGGAAAAGCAGGTCATGGACAAGTTACACGTGGTCAAGGCCCCCCACGGGATACGTGGGCTCGCGCGGATCGGTGCTGTCACCGGCATCGTCGCTATCGCAGTGGTGCTCTGGGCGGTATTCGCTTCGTACCGCGCACGGGCGACGCTGCGCGAGTACACCGACGATCAGGCCATTGTGACCGTCGCCACGACTACACCGCAGGCCTTGAGAGACACCGAGGAGTTGCGGCTGCCCGGCAGTGTGAGCGCCAACTATGACGCGCCCATCTATGCGCGTACGAGCGGATATTTGCGGCGCTGGCTCGTCGACATCGGTACGCCGGTGAAGGCAGGTCAGGTGCTGGCCGAGATCGATGCGCCGGAAGTCGACCAGCAATTGCGTCAGGCGCAGGCGGACGTCGCGAATGCGGAAGCCAATCAGAAGATCGCGCGAGTCACCGCCGATCGCTGGCGCGGCTTGCGGAATACCGACTCGGTGTCCAAGCAGGAGGCTGACGAGAAGATCAGTCTGGCGGATGCCGGCGCCGCTCAGCTCCAAGCCGCGCAGGCCAATGTACAGCGTCTGCGTGAGCTGTCCGGGTTCAAGAAGATCGTGGCGCCGTTCGACGGAGTGGTGACGGCGCGCAACACGGACGTCGGTCAGTTGATCAATGCCGGCAGCGGGTCAGGCCCGGAGCTATTCCGTATCGCGGACATCCGGCAGCTGCGGCTCTACGTTCACGTCCCGCAGACGTACGCCGCCATGGTGCAGGCGAACATCGAGGCCGAAGTGTCGTTCCCGGATCGTCCGGGACGGACATACCTCGCCAAGGTCGAGCGCACGTCGAATGCTCTCGATGCCTCGCGCACGCTGCTGGCCCAGCTCATCGTCGATAACACGAAGAACGAGCTGCTGCCTGGCGCCTATGCGGAGGTGCACTTCAAGGTTCCGGCTTCCCTCCAGGGGGCCACGGTCCGTGTGCCGACGAATGCGCTGCTGTTCCGGAGCGACGGGCTGCAGGTCGCCACCGTGGACCCGCAGGGCCGCGTGGTCATCAAGCCGGTCACTGTCGGCCGCGACTACGGATCGGACATCGAGATCACCCAGGGCTTGCGGGCTTCGGATCGGGTCATCCTGAGCCCGCCCGATTCGCTCACGGACAGCACGATCGTGAGGGTCACTCCGAAGACGACTCCCAAGGCGGTTGCGAAGTCGTGAGCGCGCGCATTTCCTTAACTGTGGGCGCGGGGCTAACTGTGGGCGCGGCGCTGTTGCTCAGCGCCTGCTCGCTCGCTCCACGCTACAAGGGCCCGCCATCGGTGGCTCCCGTGGCGCAGTTCAAGGAAGCCGGCGACTGGTTGCCGGCCGCGCCGGCCGACACCGTTCCGCGCGGAGCGTGGTGGCAGGTGTTTGGAGATCCCAAGCTCAATGAGCTGGAGGCGCGGCTGCGCGAGGACAATCAGGATCTGCGCGCCGCGGTGGCGCGCTTTCAGCAGGCAAGGGCGTTGTCTCTCGGCGCCCGATCCAGCCTCGGCCCCGCGATCGAGGCGAATGCCCAGGCAACCCGCGCCCGTCTGTCAGCCAACAGTCCGCTCGCGAGCGCAGGGCCGGTCACGAGCAATGACTTCGTCGGCTCCCTCGGGCTGTCGTGGGAGATCGACGTGTTCGGGCGGTTGCGGAACCAGGCCGCCGCGGCAGCCGATCGGGCCGAGGCCCGCGCGGCGGATCTCGCTGCCGTCGATCTCGCTCTGCGGGCGGAGCTGGCCATGGACTATTTCTCGCTGCGGGGCGCTGACGCCACCCTGCGACTGCTCGAGGAAACGACTGCGGCCTACGATCGCGCGGCAGACCTGACACGCCACCGCTATGAAGGAGGCATCGCCGCCGCAACCGACGTCGACCAGGCCGAGACACAACTTCAGGACGCGCGCGGCCAGCTCGCCGCGGTACGGCTGCAGCGGGCGCAGCTCGAGCACGCGATCGCCGTGCTGTTGGGTCTTCCGCCCTCCAACTTTACGCTGGCGCCCGCGCCTTTCACCGGCGAGCCGCCGCCCCTGGACATCGGATTGCCCTCGAAGCTCCTGGAGCGTCGTCCTGACATCGCGAGCGCCGAGCGCGCGGTAGCGGCCGCGAATGCCGAGATCGGCGCGGCGCGGGCTGCCTGGTTTCCCGTCTTCACGCTCAATGCCGCGGGAGGCTTCGAGGCGACGAGCACTGCCGCGTGGTTTACCGCGCCGAGCCGTTTCTGGTCCGCCGGGCCTTCGGGACAGTTGCCCTTGCTCGATTTCGGTGGACGCGCGGCTGTGAACCGGCAAGCCCGTGCCGCTTACGACGAGGCCGTCGCGAGCTATCGTAAAGCGGCGTTGACGGCCTACCAGGAAGTGGAGGACAACCTCGCAGCGCTCCGGCATCTGGCAGACGAGGTGAAGGCGGATGACGCGGCTGCGGCCTCGGCGCAACGCTCGGCCTATCATGCGGATCGCCGCTACGCGGCAGGGGTCGCGGATTATATTGAGGTCACGAGTACGCACACAGCCGCACTGCAGGCGCAGCGGTCGGCACTGGAAGCTCGCGTACAGAGGATCAACGCATCCGTGGGCCTCGTGCGGGCCCTGGGCGGCGGCTGGACGGGCGAACAATTACAGCAACCCGCTCTGTGAGCGAGGTGGCATCGCCGAGGTGAGGGGGCATGAGTCAGACCAACGTCAAGTCGACGCCGGCGGAGCCGGGGTTCAAGAAAGCCTGCATGCGGGACCGCATCCGCGACGCGCTGGTCGAGCGGATTCTCGACGGAAAGTATCCGGCCGGTACCCAGCTCAAGGAGCTGCAGCTCGCGCGCGAGTTCAACGTCAGCCAGGCGCCCATTCGCGAGGCGCTGCGGGAGCTCGAGGGTTCCGGCCTGGTGGAGTCGGAGCGATATCGGGGTACCCGTGTTCGCGGCGCGGACGCCGAGGAGATGATGCAGTCGTATGAGTTGCGTACGATCCTCGAGGCGCGTGCTCTGGAGCTCGGCATGCCCTACGCACCCGGTATCATCGCGGAGCTCGACGAGTCGCTGCGCATCATGCGCACTGCCGCCGGAAAGGACACCGAGCGGTACATCCACGAGTCACTGCTCTTTCATCGACGCATCGTCGATGCGAGCGGCAACCGCGTGTTCACTACGGTGTGGGATTCGCTGCACTTCGACATCCGAGGCAGGATCGCTCTACGGCGCATGATGGAGCGCGGCGACCGGTTCGGTGCGATGCTGGACATGCATGCCGAGCTGCTCGAGCGTGTCCGTTCCCGCGAGGTCATCGAGGCGCAACGGCTCTTGCGCGGGATTTTCGAGGCGGTCGCGAGGGCCTTTGTCCCCGTAGCCGGCTCTTAGGAAACCGGGTCTGTCGTCCGCAGGGTATGCAGCGTTCCCCCGCTCGCCGCGAGCTTTCTGAGCAGCGCAGTCGGTTGATATGCGGGACCGTGGTTCCTCGCGAGCGCATCCAGCCGCTCGACGATGTGAGCCAAGCCCACCGTATCCGCCCAGAACAGGGGGCCGCCGGTGAAGACGGGCCAGCCATAGCCGATCATGAGGGCGACATCGATATCCGAGGCACGCAACGCGGTGCGCTGTTCCAACACCTTCGTCCCTTCATTGACGACGGGATACAGCACGCTCTCCAGGATTTCGGCGTCGGTTGTCCGGCGCGGGCCCGGGGGGCGTCCGGCGGCGAATTCCTCGATGACCCGCACGACCTCGGGCGAGGGTGTCGGACGACGGTTGCTGTCGTAGTCGTAGTATCCGGCGCCCTTCTTCTGGCCCCAGCGGCCCATCTCGCACAACGCCTCGTGGACATTGGCGCGCTTGCTGTTGTGCCGATCCCAGTCGATGACATCGAGTCCGACGAGATCGGTGACCGCGAACGGGCCCATCGGGAAGCCAAAGTCAGTCAACACCCGGTCCACATCCCACGGGCGCGGCCCCTCGAGAATCAATTCGCGCGCGACGAGCTTGCGGGGGCTCATCGTCCGGTTCGCTATGAAGCCCGGGGCGACGCCCGAGACGACCACGGCTTTGCCGATCTTGCGGCCGATCTGCAGGCTCGTTGCGAGGACCTCCGGCGAGGTCTTCGCCCCGCGCACGATCTCGAGCAATCGCATGACATTCGCGGGGGAGAAGAAGTGCAGGCCCACGACGCGGTCGGCTCTGCGGGTCGCTGTCGCGATCGCATCCAGATCCAGATACGAAGTGTTCGAGGCGAGGATGGCCTCGGGCTTGGCGGCCGCATCGAGGCGGCGGAAGACATCCTTCTTCGAGTCGAGATTCTCATACACGGCTTCGACGACGAGATCCGCCGAAGCAAGGGCGCTGAAGTCCAAGGATGGCGTCAACAACGCCATGCGCTGCTGCACGTCGGCCGCGGTGAGCTTGCCGCGCCTGGCGGTATTCTCATAGTTCTTGCGGATCGTCTGCATCCCGCGCTCGAGCGCATCGGCCTGAGCGTCGATCAGCGTCACGGGCATGCCAGCATTCACGAAACACATCGCGATCCCGCCCCCCATGGTCCCCGCACCCACTACACCAACAGTTCCGACTGTCAGCGTCGGCGTCTTGGCGGGAAGGTCCGGTACCTTCGCGGCTTCGCGCTCCGCAAAGAACGCATAGCGCTGAGCAGCCGATTCCGGACTCTGTAAGAGCTCCGTGAACAACTCGAGCTCGCGCTGCATGCCGGCATCGAACGGCAACGTCACGGCAGCTTCGATCGATTTGATGATGTTCTCGGGAGCCTTGAAGCCGCGGAACGCGCGAGCGTTCGCTCTACGGAACTGCGTGAAGATTTCCGGTTTGCCGCGCGCCGCTGCGACTTTGTCGTCCAGGTCGCGAATTCTCTTCAGAGGACGCTTCTCGGCGACGATTCGCTGTGCGAACGCGATGGCCTGCTCGCGCAGATGACTTTCCTCGACGACTGCATCGAGGAGGCCGGCTGCCAATGCCTCCGCGGCATCCAGACTGCGACCGGATGTGATGAGGTCCAACGCCGCTTCGACCCCGACGATGCGAGGCAGGCGCTGCGTGCCGCCGCCGCCCGGCAACAGTCCGAGCTTTACCTCAGGCAGTCCGAGTTTTGCCGCAGGCACTGCGACCCGATAGTGACAGATGAGAGCGACTTCGAGCCCGCCCCCCAGTGCCGTGCCGTGTATGGCGGCGACGACGGGCTTCGAGGCATTCTCGATGAAGCGCATCAACGCGGGAAAATCCGGCCCCGTGTCGGGCTTGCCGAACTCGCTGATGTCGGCTCCCGCGATGAAGGTGCGCCCCGAGCAGATGAGCACGATCGCCTGGATGTGTCCATCAGCCAGCGCGGCCCGAAAGCCGAGGTCGAGGCCCGCACGCACTGCGGTGGAGAGCGCGTTGACCGGCGGCGAGTCGATCGTGAGGACCGCGATCCCGCCTTGCGAGGTCAGATCCGTGACAGCATTCAGTTTCGGCATGGTGTCGCGCAGCTTCCGTCATTTCCCCGTGAATCGAGCGGGCCGCTTCCCGCGGAAGGCAGCGACGCCCTCGGCGAAATCGGCGCCCCGGCCGGCGCGCAACTGGTTGAATCGCTCGAGTCGCAGAGTCTCCGTGAGCGAGTGCTCGAGTCCGTAGTGGACGCCCTGACGGATCATGGCGTAAGTGCTCGTCGGACCGGCAGCGAGCCGGTGCGCGAGCGCTTGCGTCGCGGACTGCAGCTCGCCATCCTCCACCGCCCGGTAAATCAAGCCCCATTGCTCGGCCTGGCCGGCCGGGATGCGCTCTCCGAGCATCATCATCGCAAGTCCGCGTGCCCGCCCGATGAGGCGCGGCAGCATCCAGGTGGAGCCGGCGTCGGGGACGAGTCCGATATTGACGAAGGCCTGGAGGAAATAGGCCGAGCGGGCCGCGATGACGAAATCGCCCGTGAGCGCCAGCGAGCAGCCCGCGCCGACCGCCGGCCCGTTCACGGCGCTGATCACGGGCATGGGCAGCGCGAGCAGCCGCTCGACGAGCGGGTTGTAGAACTCTTCGAGCGCCTTGCCCGCATCGGCGCTCAGGGACCCGCCGAGATCGGCACCGGCGCAGAACGCGCGGCCCGAGCCGGTGAGCACCAGGACACGCGCCGTGCCCTCATCACGAGTGCGTTCCACGGCCTCGAGAGCCTCCCGTAGTATGGGAGCGGCGAGGGCGTTCAGCACCTTGGGCCTGTTGAGGGTCAGTGTCGCAACAGCGGCGCTCACTTCATAAGTGATGTTTTCGTAGCTCATGGGATGGGACTCGCACTCGTTCTGATGGACGGGGATCCGGCGCGCGCGGAGGCATCTGGATTATGACAAAGCTCCCTGCGATCGCAGCTCGGCGATTTCGCCGGCATTCAAACCGATCTCGCGCAACACGGCCTCGGTGTCCTCGCCGGGCCGCCGCGGCGGTTGCGGCGGGTCGAGGGTCGTACGGCTGAATCTCGGAGCCGGAGCGGCCTGCATCGTGCCGTTGACCTCGATGAACGTCTGTCGCGCCTTGTTGTGGGGATGCTCGAAAGCCTCGTCGAGGCTGAGTATGGGTGCGAAGCAGGCATCGGTCCCTTCGAAGATCCGACACCATTCGTCCCGGGTGCGTGACTCGAAAGCCGCCGTGATGGCCTCGCGCAGCTCGGGCCAGCGCGCCCGCGCGGCCGGACTCTCTACGGTGTCGACGCCGAGGTTGCCGAATCGCTGCGGATCGAGGCCGAGCTTCTCGATCAGGATGGCGTAGAACTGCGGCTCCAGGGACCCAATGCTGACGTACTTCCCATCGCGGGTCGCATACGTGCCGTAGTACGGCGCGCCGCCCGCCAGGAAATTCTCGCCGGTCGCGTCCCGAAAGTAAGCCTCGGCGCGAAATCCGAAGAACATGGACAGAAGCGTGGCCGCACCGTCCACCATGGACATGTCGATCACCTGGCCGCGGCCGGACTGACGGCTCTCCATCAGCGCCGCCAGCACGCCAACGGCGAGAAACATGCCGCCCCCGCCGAAGTCACCTACGAGATTCAACGGCGGCACGGGCTTTCCGCCCGGAGGGCCGATGAGGTGCAAGGCACCGGACAGCGAGATGTAATTGATGTCGTGCCCGGCGGCTTTCGCGAGCGGTCCCGTCTGTCCCCATCCGGTCATCCGTCCATACACGAGGCGGGCGTTGCGTGCCTGGCAGATATCCGGTCCCATGCCGAGGCGCTCGGCGACTCCGGGCCGATAGCCCTCCAGGAGCACTTCCGAGCGCTCGACGAGCTTGAGCAGCGTGGCGATACCGCTCGGGGTCTTGAGATTCAGGGCGATCGAGCGATGGCTGCGCTGCAGCGGGTCCTTCGGCAGCGGCGTATCGCCCGCGGCGCATGCGCGCTCGATACGGATGACCTCGGCTCCCAGGTCGGCGAGGATCATTCCGCAGAACGGTACGGGACCGATGCCCCCGACCTCCAACACCCGTACCCCTTTCAATGGACCCATGGCTTGCGACTGACCTCGTGCTGCTTATCGGCGGAAGAGCGCCCGCAGCATATCATGTGCGCTCGAGCACGCTGCGCCGCGGGCCGGTGGCGGCACGATGTTTGACGCGCTGGTGCGCACGGGTCAGGAGCTATCAGGCATGTCAGATCTGCGTGCCTGTCTGCTGCCGGGCGAGGGGCGCGCATACCGACGCGCCTGACGGAACAGCGCGGCTCGTGGCTCGTTACATCGTCGTCTCTCACCCAGTGGACGATGTCGCATGCAGCTACGGGAAGGGTTGCCGCACCCTCGCGGTGCCTCTTGGGACGGCAGGGGCGTCAATTTTTCGGTTTTCTCGGCTCACGCGACGCGGGTAGAGCTGTGCCTGTTCGACTCTCGCGGAGAGAAGGAGCTCGAGCGGATCGACTTGCCGGAATACACGGATGAGGTGTGGCACGGTTACGTCCCCGATCTCGCCCCTGGCCAGGTTTACGGTTATCGGGTGCATGGCCCGTATGAGCCCGAGCAGGGGCAGCGCTTCAATCCGCACAAGCTGCTCCTCGATCCCTACGCGCGCGCCCATGTCGGCGAGCTGAAGTGGGATCACGCGTGCTTCGGTTACACGATCGGCGCCGAGGGCGACGACCTCACTTTCGACGAGCGCGACAGCGCGCCGTTCGTGCCGAAGTGTGTCATCGTCGATCAAGGGTTCGACTGGAAGGGAAATATCAAACCTCTGGTCCCCTGGGACCGGACCGTGGTGTATGAGACTCACGTACGCGGTTTCACCAAACGACATCCGTCCGTTCCGCAGAGCCTTCGCGGCACCTTCGCAGGGCTTGCCGTTCCCGAGGTCATTGCCTACATCAAGTCGCTCGGCGTGACGACCGTCGAGCTCCTTCCCATCCACACTTTCGTCAACGACCGTCATTTGCTCGAGCGGCGCCTCACCAACTACTGGGGCTACAACTCGATCGGCTTCTTTGCGGCGGATCCGCGCTACGTCGCCGACAAGGCGCGCGGACTCGCCGAGCTCAAGGAAATGGTCGCCCGCTTCCACGATGCGGGCCTCGAAGTGATCCTCGACGTCGTTTACAACCACACCGCGGAAGGCAATGAGCGTGGACCGACACTCAGCTTCAAGGGCCTCGACAACGCTTCCTATTATCGGCTGATTCCGCAGCAGCGCCGGTACTACATCAACGACACGGGGACCGGCAACACGCTGAACCTGAGCCATCCGCGCGTCATCCAGATGGTGACCGACAGCCTGCGCTACTGGGTGTTGGAGATGCATGTCGATGGCTTTCGCTTCGACCTCGGCACGATCCTCGCCCGGGAGCCGAACGGCTTCGACAATCAGAGCGGCTTCCTCAAAGCCTGCTCGCAGGATCCGGTGCTGGCGGGCGTGAAGCTCATCGCGGAGCCGTGGGACTGCGGGCCGGGCGGCTACCAGGTCGGCGAGTTCGCGCCAGGATGGGCGGAATGGAACGATAAGTTCCGCGACACCGTGCGGGACTTCTGGCGCGGAGAGGCGCAGCCTTCCGCGCTGGCTCCCCGGGTCCTTGGGTCCGCGGATATCTTCGACCGCTTCGGACGCAGGCCCTACGCCAGCGTGAACTTCGTGACCGCTCACGATGGCTTCACGCTGCGAGACCTCGTCAGCTACAACGACCGGCACAACGAGGCCAACGGCGAGAACAATCGGGACGGCAGCTCCGACAACCGTGCCTGGAACTGCGGCGCGGAGGGGCCGGCGCAGGATGCCGGGATCGAGGAGTTACGCGCCCGGCAGACCCGGAACATCCTGGCGACTCTGCTGCTGTCCCAGGGAACACCGATGCTGCTCGCGGGCGATGAGTGCGGCCGCACCCAGGGTGGAAACAACAACGCCTACTGCCAGGATAACGAGATCAGCTGGATGGACTGGAACCTTCCGGAAGAAGGCCAGGCGTTGATCACGTTCGTCAAGCGCCTGACGGTCCTGCGGCGTCGCTATCCGATCCTGCGCCGCAATCGCTTCCTGACCGGCGCCGTCAATGAGCGCATCGGCATCAAGGAGATCACCTGGATCCACGCGTCCGGGGCCGAGATGACCTCCGAGCAATGGCAGGACGGACTGATGCGCTGCTTCGGCATGTTACTCGACGGCCGCGCGCAGCCTACAGGCCTCAAGCAGCGCGGCCAGGATGCGACCTTCCTCATCGTGTTCAACGCGTATCACGATGTCGTGGACTTCACCCTGCCGGCTTACGAGGACGGCACGCAGTGGGAGTTGATGCTGGACACGAACCTCGGCGCCGAGCAGGCCGGCGTCGGCGCCAAGCTCGATCCGCAGCATCAGTACAGGGTCACCGGGCGGTCGTTGCTCGCCTTTGCCATGCGATCGGAGCGGCATGTGGAGTAGGGGTGCCGCCTGCGCCTGCGATGGCCGGGTCAGGCGCGCGAGTCCTGGACGCGGCCCTTCCATTGACCGCCCCGACCCAGGAAATGCTGCAGGGCCGAGTTGCAGGTTGCACCGGCGTAAAAGCAGGCAATCAGCGGCAGGCACACGCTCCACGCCGGTGAAAGTCGGTAGAACCGCACCATCGGCCAGTAGCAGATGCTCATCACGAGCCACGCCGCGGCTCCGAGCCAGCGAGCGCCCGCCACAGGCGCCAGCATCAGCAGGCAGGGCAGCAGATAGGTGACGAGGAGCCCGAGCAGCGTCCCGATGAGCAACCGGTAAGAGTGTCGCAGTTGGTTGAACGCGGTGCGCGAGATCATGGCGCCAATCTGACCGAACGTGCCGTATACACGGATGCTGTGCGTCGTGGGCGTGAGGCCGAGCCAGATGCTGCCGCCGCTGCGCTTAACATGCCGCGCCAGCGCACAATCGTCGATGATCTCGCCCCGGATGGACTGCAAGCCGCCCATGCGCTCGAGCGCTCGGGGCCGCAATAACACGCAGCCGCCCGCCGCGCCTGCCGTGCGATGGCGGCTCGAGGCGATCCACGCGGGTGGATAGAGCTTCAGGAAGAAGAATACGAAGGCCGGGATCAGGCAGCGCTCCGCCAGGGTCGCGGTCGAGAGTCGTACCATGTAGGAGACGAGATCCCTTCCGTGGCGTTCTGCGTTCACGACCAGGGAGGCGACGTTGGTCGCGTCGTGTTGAATATCGGCGTCGGTGAAGAGCAGGTAGTCCGGCTCATGTCTCATGGCCACTTCGACACCCTGTGCCATCGCCCACAACTTCCCGGTCCAGCCCGCGGCCAGCGGCTTGCCGGGGATTACGGTCAGGCGCTCGGAAGCTCCGACGGCAGCCGCAGCGGCCGTGGCAGTTTCCGCGGTGCCATCGGTGCTGCCGTCGTCCACGACGACCACCCGGATGGACCCACAATCCCGCTGATTCAGGAGTGACGTGACTGCGGCTCCAATCCCCTCCACCTCGTTGCGTGCGGGAACGACCGCGACGATTCTCCGACGCAGCGAGCCGTCCGGCGGAAGTGGTGCCTGCAAACGCCATGCGCGCCAAAAGCCGCCCCGGGCACAGGCGAGATGGATCCAGATGAGGAGCGGCAGGGCCGCGAGCACCGAATAGATCAAGATGGTCCGCCAGGGCCGGTCATCCAGCCAGCTGCCCCGAAATAGCCGCATCGCCAGCCCCAGCCAGCCCCGGCCGGGTAGGGCTGTCGTGGGCGCGGCTGTCATGATATCGCTGAAACGCCTGATCCGAGCTCGGATTGACGAGTCCGCCGTGAAATCAAAATGCAAAGCCGCCGTGCGAAGGTGCTCCCGGTTCGCGACAAGCACCCCACGCAAAGGTCTCACGCAATGCCCAACCTGGGTTATCGTTGGCTCGCCGCCCTCGCTCTCGCTTTCTCAACGTTCGCCGTTGCCCCTGCTCATGAGCACGAGGAGAAGGTGAAGACCGCCGCCTCCAAAGTGAAGCACGTCTTCGTAATCGTGCTGGAGAACAAGAGCTTCGGCGACACCTTCGGTACCAGCACCCAGGACCCGTACCTGCAGAAGACCCTGGTGCCGATGGGCGGCCTGCTGACCGAGTATTACGGTACCGGCCACGTGAGCCTCGACAACTATATCTCGATGATCAGTGGCCAGGCACCGACTCCGGACACCGACAACGACTGCCTGCCCGGCCTCACGGGCTCGGTCGGAAATTTCAACGACGTCAAGCAGACCGGCACGACGCGCGACGGCCAGGTCATCGCGAGCGGCGGTTGTATCTACCCTGCTCACGTGAAGACGCTACCCGACCAACTGGATGCAGCGGGTCTCTCCTGGCGCGGGTACATGGAGGATATGGGCAACGATCCGGCGCGCGAGAGCGCGACGTGCGGGCATCCGCCCATCGGCGCAGGGACTGACAACACCAACTCGGCCGAGGCGCCGAGCGCCAGCGTGCCTCTGGGCGACGCCTATGCCACGCGGCACGATCCGTTCGTGTACTTCCATTCGATCCTGGACTCGCCACGATGCCGCACGCACGTGGTGAACCTGAATCAACTCACGGGGGACCTGGCCTCGGTCCGCTCGACGCCCAATTTCGTCTTCATCACTCCCAATCTCTGCCATGATGGCCACGATGGCAGCGGCACCGGTGCTCAGGGCACCACCTGCGCGAACGGCGAGCCCGGCGGGCTCACGTCGGCCGATGCGTTCCTGCAAACCTGGGTGCCGAAGATCATGGCCTCGCGCGCCTACCGCGACGACGGGCTGATCATCATCACGTTCGACGAAAGCAACTACACGTTGAACAGCAGCACGGACCCGGCGACCGGCCAGCAGACGGTCAACATCACGTTTCCCGGCCAGACCTGCTGTGGCCAGCAGCCCGGCCCGAACCTCGCCGGAGTGCGGCCCGGAACCGTCACTCTGGTCAATACGCCCTCTCTGGTCGAGAACATCGTGGTGAAGGGGTTGGGTGGCGATCGGATCGGCGCGCTCCTGCTGTCGCCGTTCGTGAAGCCGGGCAGTACATCCGACGTTCCTTACAATCACTACTCGTTGCTGAAGAGCCTCGAGGACATCTTCCGGCTCGACGGGCATCTGGGCTACGCGGCCGACAATCCGCGGGCGAGCTACTCGCTCGACACCATCGGCGATGACACCAATGTTTTCGAGCACCGGAATGAGCCGGAGCAATGGTCGCCGCCGGGAGGCCATCACTGGTACTGATCCGGGCGCTCGCGCACGCGGGGATAGCGATTGCCGCGTCTGCTGCCGTCGCTATCGCCTCAGCCTCCGTACCACCCGGCATCCGGGCGGAGACTGTTTCCTCCGCGCAAGCACCCTCCGCGGCGGCTCAGGCGCGATTGGGACGCGCGATCTTCTTCGATCCCTCGCTGTCAGGATCGGGTCGGATGGCCTGCGCGACCTGTCACGATCCGGCGCATGCCTACGGTCCTCCCGATTCGCGCGCCGTGCAGACCGGCGGCCTCGATCTGCAGCGACCCGGAACCCGCGCGGTCCCATCGCTACGCTATGTCCTGAACCGCACGCCCCGCTGGAACAAAGCGTACGTCGCGAATCCCGCCGAGCGCATCCTGGAGGGCGACGAGCCTCCAAGTGGCGGCTTCGGCTGGGACGGGCGTTTCGATTCACTGCGCACGCAGGCGCAACTTCCGCTGCTGGCCGCGAACGAGATGGCCAACGGCAGCCTTGATCAGCTCGTCGCGAGGCTGCAGCACGCCTCCTACGCGGGAGAGTTCCGTCGGGTGTTTGGCGAGCGCATCTTCGACGATTCCCGTCAGGCGTACGCGGCGGCGCTGAGAGCCCTCGAGCGCTTCGAGCTCGACGATCCGACCTTGCGGCCATATAGCAGCAAGTACGACGACTACCTCGATGGCCGTGCTCAGCTGACCGCCCAGGAGTTGCGGGGCCTCGCGCTGTTCGAAGATCCGCGGCGAGGCAACTGCGCCTCGTGCCATCCCGATCGCAAGGGAATGGATGGCTCCCATCCGCTGTTCACGGACTATCAGTACGAGGCGATTGGCGTTCCGCGCAATCCGGAAGTCCCCGCCAACGCGGCGCCCGGATACTTCGACGAAGGCGTCTGCGGACCCTTGCGGACCGATCAGTCCGGCGAAGCGAAGTACTGCGGACTGTTCAAGACGCCGACGCTCCGTAACGTCGCGATACGGGGAGCCTATTTTCACAACGGGCGCTTCCATTCGTTGTCGGATGCACTGCGGTTCTATGTCCAGCGCGATACGGACGCGGCGAAGTGGTATCCGACGAGCTCTGCCGGCGAGGTGGACAAGTTCGATGACCTGCCGCGCGATCTACGTGTCAACGTGGATGTAAAGGATCCGCCGCTCACGCAACAGGCAGGGGGCAGTCCTGTGTGGACTGACGCGGACATCGAGGATGTGCTGGCCTTCCTCGGCACCCTGACCGATCGCGATGCGCAGCCCGCGTGTGGGGCGGCAAGGTGTTCGCACCTGCCTTGACGGGGGTCTCTTCGGGTTGTGGAACTAAAGAACGCCCTGCGCGGCGATATATTCGTCATAGGTGCCGGTGAAGTCGGCCATGCCGCCACCGGGACGCAGCTCGATGATCCGGGTCGCGAGCCCATTCACAAACTCGCGATCGTGCGACACGAAGATCAGCGTGCCGGGAAACTTCTCGAGTCCGATCTGCAGCGACTCGATGGTCTCCATGTCCATGTGGTTCGTGGGCTCGTCCATGAGCAGCACATTGGGCTTCAGGAGCATGAGCTTCCCGTAGATCATGCGCCCTTTCTCCCCGCCCGAGAGCACCTTCACGGATTTGCGCGTCTCGTCGCCGGAGAAGAGCAGGCGCCCCAGCGTCGCGCGCACGATCTGATCGTCGTCCGCCTTGCCCGTCCACTGCGACATCCACGAGAACAGATCGACCTTGTCCTCGAATTCAGCTTGCGGGTCCTGCGGCATGTAGCCGGGTTGCGCACTCTCGACCCACGTGATTTGTCCCGAGGTGGGCCGCAGCTCGCCGGCGAGGCAGCGCATGAGGGTCGTCTTGCCGATGCCGTTCGGCCCGATGATCGCGATCCGCTCGCCGGCCTCCACGTTGAAGTGGATGTCATGGAGAACGCGCACGTCGGAGCCCGGATAGGTGAAGCTCAGCTTTTCCACGCCGAAGGCTGAGCGGTACAGCTTCTTGCTCTGCTCGAAACGCAGGTACGGATTCTGGCGTGAGGACGGCCGGATCTCTTCGAGCTTGATCTTCTCGAGCTGCTTGCGGCGCGAGGTCGCCTGGCGCGCCTTCGAGGCATTCGCCGAGAAGCGGCGGACGAACTCCTGCAGATCCGAGATGCGATCCTGGGCCTTGGCGTTGGCCGCCTCGACCCGCTGGCGCGCCTGGACGGAGGCCAGCATGAAGTCGTCGTAGTTGCCCGGATAGATCCTGAGCTGCTGGTAGTCCAGGTCCGCAATGTGCGTGCACACCTGATTCAGGAAGTGCCGGTCGTGACTGATGATGACCATGGTGGCGTCGTAGGCGTTCAGGACGCCCTCGAGCCAGCGGATGGAGTGGATGTCGAGGTTGTTCGTCGGCTCGTCCAACAGCAGCACGTCGGGCCGGGAGAACAGAGCTTGAGCCAGCAGGACCCGGAGTTTGAGCGCGGGCGCAACCTCACGCATCGTGCGATCGTGCAACGGCTGCGGTACGCCGGCATCGGTGAGGATACTGCCAGCCCGTGCCTCGGCGTCGTATCCGCCGAACTCGGCAAACCGGACCTCCAGCTCCGCCGCCTTCATGTAGTCGTCATCCGTGGCATCGGGGTCGGCGTAGATCCGATCGCGGTCCCTCATCGCCTGCCACATCTGAGCGTGGCCCTGCATCACGACATCCAGAACGCGCTCGTCCTCATAGGCAAACTGGTTCTGATTGAGCTTTCCCAGGCGCAGGCCCGTCTGCAGCATCACGTCGCCGGCGCTCTGCTCGAGCTCCCCGCTCAGCACCTTCATCAGGGTTGACTTGCCACAGCCATTGGCGCCGATCAGCCCGTAGCGGTTGCCATCGGAGAACTTGACTGTGACCTGCTCGAAGAGGGGCTTGGCGCCGAACTGCACGGCGACATTGGACGTGGACAGCATCGATCGGTGGACGGGCGATGAGAAACGGGGCGCGCGAGTCTACGGGATGGGGTCGGGGCGTTCAAGGTGGGGAGGGAACCGCCACGCTCGCCGGGCGTTAAACCGACCATGCCCGGGTGAATCGCCGCACGGCGGCGCCGGCGGAACCGAATCGCATAACGAGGAGTACGATCATGGCTCGTGGAATTCTCTTGTGGATGTTGGGTGTGCCCATTCCCGTCATTTTGCTGCTGGCGATGTGCTCGCATCATTAGATCCCGAGGAGACCGCCATGCAGACGCTTTCCGCAGAGCAGCGGGATGTGCTCGCAGCCACAGCCCTGGAATCCCCCGTTTCGGCGGTATCCTGGCCCGCCATTTTCGTGGGAGCGTTTGCCGCTGCCGCGGCATCACTGGTACTGCTTGCCGTCGGTTCGGGCCTCGGACTGGCGGCGATCTCGCCCTGGTCCGACCAGGGGGTGTCGGCCACGGCTTTCACGGTGATGAGCGCGGTGTGGCTCATCGTCGCCCAGTGGTTTGCCTCGGGACTTGGCGGCTATCTGACGGGCCGGCTGCGTACGAAGTGGGCCCGCACTCATACACACGAGGTGTTTTTCCGAGACACTGCTCACGGCTTCGCGGCGTGGGCGGTGGCGACCATCATCGGCGCGGCGATGCTGGCAGCGGGTGCCTCCTCGCTGGTTGGAGCAGGGACGCGCGCGGCAGCTGAAGTCACCTCAGGTGCGGCACGGGGAGCCGGTAGTGCAGTCGCCAGTGTCGTGACCGGTTACGATGTTGACTCTCTGTTCCGGTCGATGCGCCCGGGCGAGGTGTCATCCGCGACGCGTGCCGAAGTCGGGCGGATCCTCGAGCGAAGCCTGACAGCGGGACAACTGTCGTCCGCAGATCGCACGTACCTCGCCGATCTGATCGCGGCGCGCACCGGCATCTCGCAGGCCGAGGCCCAGAAGCGTCTCGAAGAGGCGACAGAGGCGATCAAGGCTGCCGACATCAAGGCTCGGGCCGCTGCCGATGCCGCTCGCAAGGCCGGCGCCCTGGCTTCCCTCTATATGGCTCTGTCGATGCTCGTTGGAGCCTTCATCGCCGGTGTCGCCGCCGCCGTGGGCGGCCGGCGGCGTGACGAGCACGCCTGATGGGTGCGTTCGGCCTGAGGCACGTCAGGGGCCGAAGGTCTTCCGCAGGAACGCGGCGTATCCGGGGAACGCGGCCGCAATCCGCTCCTCGGTCAGACCGAAGTCGGCCAGCGAGTAGATGTGCCTGCCGCGCTTGTGCTGCGGATTCTCTTTGCTCCATTTCAACATCCGTGCGCGCGAGGCGTCCGTGAGCGGTATGCCGCAAAACTCGTAGATCCGCTGGATCACGGAGTCTTCCGATTTCACGAGCTCGCGGAAATCAACATCGAGCAGCTTCAGCTCGGGCATCCGCGCGCGGTTGGCGAGGTGCGCCTCGGCGGCGGCGGCCTGGCCGGCCATGTAGAAATCGACGTCGATACGGCTGCGGGTATAGGGCTTGTAGAAGAGCTCGAGCAGCCTCAAGCCCGAGGGCGTCGTGACGCTCGGATGGCGGTGGGTCATTACCAGGCAGGCATCCGGAAACACCTTCAGCACTTCCGCCTCGAGACCGGTGTACAGAGGGCTCTTGAGGAACCAACGCCTGCCCGGCTCTGCCAGTCCCTGCCACTGCAGGTACTTGAGCGAATCGCGCAGATAGACGAATTGCGCGGTCATGTCCTGAGTCACGAGCCACGTGAGATAACTTTTGTAGGGGCTCCAACCGAGGCAGACAGGAGTGCGCAAGCTGTGCTCGAGGATGGCACTGTCTTCCTCCGGCTCGTGCGTCTCGAAGGGATGCGCGTAGCGCACGTCAGGCGAGGCCGCGTCGAACCAGCGCGCAAACTCTTCGGTGGCGTCGATTCGCGGCTGTGGCGATTCAGACCGCGAGCCGCTGAGCAGGGCGGGATACACGGTTTTCCAGTAGGGCAGCCAGTTGAAGTCTCCGGAAGCGGCGAACAGCTTTTGCGTCTTCGTGGAGCCGGTCCGTGCCATCCCGAAGAGAAACACGGGCGCCTCGATCTTCTGCTCGGCAATCTCGGGGTGGCGCTCGAAATCGCGGCGCATCCGCAGCCGATTGCTCAGAATCCGCACGAAGCGCTCTTCGAGCGCCTGCGCGCCCGCCGCATGCAACTCGGACTCCTCGTTCAAGGAACGCAACATGATGCGCAGGGGCTCGAGGGCGTCCCGGTCGTCGATGTCGATCCCTGTGATCCGGCGCGCGCGGGCGCTCAGGTCCTCGGCCGAGAATGGAATCTGCACGCCGCCAGGCATGGTACGAACCTCCGCAGCTCGTTTCGATCAGGAGAGCTTCGGTCGCAACGGCCCCATCTGCGATATCAAACGGATACCCGGCTGCGATGCCATGACGTCCGGGATGCGATTCACCATGCACGCCGCCGAGGTGTGCACGGCGTCGGTGCGGTCAACACGAATCTTCGATGCAGGTTTGCCGTTGATGGACCAAGCCATGTGCTCGGTCTCGCCCTTGGGGAGGATGCGCAGCTCGATGTGTGCCGTCGCGTTGACGCCCTCCGCGGTCTCGACCTCGACGACGATACGCGTGCCGAGACAGATGCCTGGCGCCAGATCGCGCTCGAGCTGGCGGCAATAGACGGGCTCGTCCGCGAGCACCGGCTCGCGCCGCTCGGTGACACGGGTCACGGTGTAGCCGAGAGCGTGGATGACATGGTGAGGGACGAGCTTGTAGATGCCGCCGATCATGCTTGGGTTCTTGGCGGCATACTCTTCCTGCGTCATCGACACGCCGCAGACGAGCATCAATGGGATATTCGCCGCCTCCGCGTCCGTCAGGCTTCGGTGGAAGAGCGAGCGGATCTGCGTCGAGGGGCCCGCGACGAGGAGGCCCGACCAGATACGAGAGAAGTCCCAGATACCGGTGCCCGTCAGCGTGGCGTCGCCGCCCTTCGCCAGCGCATCGATCTCGCGCGCCAGCTCGGGGTCGGCGCCCTGAGGAAAGTACGCCTCGGCGCCGTGGCAGATCACGTCGATTCCCGCGCCGAGCAGGCGTTTGTAGGCGGGCAGGTTCTGTCGCAGCCGATCGTAAACGGCGACGATAGCGATGTCGGCATTCATCGCAGGGTAGTCCGCGGTCGCGCAGTCCTGCACGATCACGCCCATGTCTCGATTCAGTCCCGCGAGACGGCCGAGGTCCTGGCCGACTTTGGGTCCGGCCCGATTGACCGCGGCGACGATGGGCCAGCCCTTCTTGTCGATGATGCGCACGGCCTCGAGCCCGTACTGGCCGGTGCCGTAAATGACGATGCGCGGCTTGCGCGTGGAGTGCTCGGTCATCGTGCCCCTCGTTGAGGTTCTGCTGCCGGACTGCCCGCGCTGAGGCGGCGGGGCGCATCCCCATCTTATATGTAGCTTACCATACGGTAGTGTAGCGCCCGCCGCGTTGACGGTGCCGGTATGCTGTCGTACGGTGCTACGGAAATCCCAGGGGGCTCGATGTCATCCACGCAGCTTGCTCACGTAGACGGACCGCCGCTCGAGCGGGCCGGGCAGATGATCTGGATCGGGGACCTGCCGGCGCTGGGCGCGGTTCGCTGTCCCGACCAGGCTGCGATCATCTTTGCGGACCAGAGTCGGCAGTTGAGTTACGCGGAGCTCGATCGTGCCTGCGATGGCTTCGTCGCACTCCTACGCGCGCGGAACATCCGCTCCGGCGATCGGGTGGCGTATCTCGGAAAGAACAGCGAGCTGTATTTCCCTGTGTTGCTCGGCGCGGTCCGCGCGGGTGTCGTCGTCGTGCCGCTCAACTGGCGACTGACGCCCGTCGAGCTGGCCTATCAGCTCCAGGACTCGCAATCGTGTCTGCTGATTCACGATAGGGAGCTGACGGACGCCGCCGTTCAGTCTCGCGAGCTCTGCAACCGCGCCTTGCCACTGCTGCCGACAGACGCCCGAACCGGCGGTGACAGTCTGATCTCGGCGCTGTCGAAGCCGGCCGAGCGTACTGTCGCCCCGCGTGACCGGAGCCAGGTGCTGCTGCAGCTCTACACGAGCGGCACGACGGGCAAGCCGAAAGGTGTGCTGGTTTCGCACTACGCATTGTCCATCATGCGTCACGCCGAGCTCATCTCGCCGGATTTCGCGCATCTGCGCGCAGGCAGTGTCATTCTCTCGGCGATGCCTAACTTCCACGTGGGCGGCATGTCGTGGGTGTTGATGGGGCTCGTGCGCTTCGGAACGGTGGTTCTCACGGCTGATGCAGCACCTTCGAGCCTGCTCGCGCTGCTGCGACGGTTCGATGCAGAGCACACGTTCGCGGTTCCGACCGTCATCCGTGCAATCGTGGATGAGCTGCACAGCCGCGGCGAGTCTCCTCCGGCGCTCGCGGGGATCTTCTACGGCGCGATGCCGATGAGCGAGAGCCTGCTACGCGAGGCGCTGCAGCTCTTCAACTGCGCATTCGTCCAGTTCTTCGGGATGACCGAGATCGCCGGCTCGGCGACCTTTCTGGCGCCGCAAGATCACGATCCCGCACGACCGCAATTGCTGCGCACGGTGGGCAAGCCCTATCCCGGCACCAGCCTGGAGATCCGCGGGCCGGATCGGCGCGTTCTGCCACGCAACACCCATGGGGAGATCTGGATCAAGTCGCCGAGCCTGATGCTCGGGTACAACCAGCTCCCGGACCAGACCGCGCAGGCGATCGTGGACGGTTGGTATGCGAGCGGCGATGGCGGCTTCGTCGATGACGAGGGTTATCTCAACCTGACCGACCGCATCAAGGACATGATCATCAGCGGCGGGGAGAACATTTATCCCGCCGAGGTCGAGGAGGCTTTGCGCCGTCATCCTTCGGTTCTGGATGCGGCGGTCGTCGCGGTGCCGGATGCGCGGTGGGGAGAGATGGTCGCGGCTGCCGTCGAGCTGCGGCCAGGCAAGCAGGTGTCGCCCGCCGAGCTGCAGAGCTTCGCGCGCAATCAGATAGCCGGCTACAAGTGTCCCAAGCGGGTGATCTTCATGGAGGTGCTTCCCCGAACCGTCTCCGGCAAGGTGCAGCGAGCGGAGGTTCGCAGGCACATGCGGGAGGAAGTGTCGGGCAAGTGATCGACGATCACCGGGTGCGACCGTGATCGCGGCACCGTGACCGCGGCATCAGGGTGCGACCGTGACCGCGGCGGGCCGCCGGCTCGATCGCGGGGGTCCCGGGATCGAGCGGCGACTGCGTTGATGGGTGGCGGTCAGGCCTGGATGGGTGGCGGCGGTCAGGCCTGCGCGGCGGTCAGGCCTGCGCGGCGAGCTTCGCCTTGTTGACTTCGGCGATGACCTCGTCGGCGACGTTGCGCGGCACCGGCTCGTAGTGCGAGAACTCCATCGTGTAGGAAGCGCGGCCGCTCGTCATGCTGCGCAACTGCCCGATGTAGCCGAACATCTCCGACAACGGCACGATGGCCACGACCGCGATGTTGGCTCCCCGCTCGATCTGGTCCTGGACGGAGCCGCGCCGGCGGTTGATGTCGCCGATGACATCGCCCAGGTGATCGCTGGGGGTCACGGTCTCGACCTTCATCACCGGCTCGAGCAGGATCGGCCCCGCCTTGCGGATGCCCTCGCGGAAGCAGGCCTTGGCCGCGATCTCGAAGGTGAGCGCGTTGGAGTCAACGTCGTGATAGCTGCCATCGATGAGCGTCGCCCGGAAATCCACCGTCGGGAAATGCGCGAGCACGCCGTCTTCCTTCTGCATCTTCAGGCCCTTCTCGACTGACGGCACGAATTCTCTCGGCACCGAGCCGCCGACCGTCTCGTCCACGAACTCGAAGCCGGTGCTGCGCTCGAGCGGCTCGAAGGTGATCCAGACATCGGCAAACTGGCCCGAGCCGCCGGTCTGCTTCTTGTGAACGTAGTGCTCGGTGATCTTCTTCGTGATGGTCTCACGGTAGGCCACCTGCGGCTCGCCCATGACGCCCTCGACACCGAACTCGGTGCGCATGCGATCCAGCGTGACCTCGAGATGCAGCTCGCCCATGCCCCGCAGAATCGTCTGGCCCGTATCCCGATCCGTCTCGAGATGCAGCGAGGGATCGGCGCGGACCATCTTGCCGAGAGCGGTGGTGAACTTCTCCTGATCGGCCTTCACCTTCGATTTCACTGACACGCTGATCACCGGATCCGGAAAGCGCATGCGCTCCAGAATGACGGGATTGGCGGAGTCGCACAACGTGTCGCCCGTCTCGGTCTCCGCGAGCGAGACCAGCGCGATGATGTCACCGGCGCGCGCTTCTTCGATCGGATTCGCTTCCTTTGCGAACATCTCGACCATGCGCCCGATCTTCTCGCGCTTGCCGCGCGTGGTGTTTTGAACCGACGCTCCCTTCGTCAACACTCCGGAGTAGACGCGCACGAACGTCAAAGCGCCGTAGGCGTCGTTGATGACCTTGAACGCCAGAGCAGCGAACGGCTCGTCATCCGAGCACTTGCGCTCGCCATTCGGCTCACCGTCGGCATCGACGGTCTTGATGGCGGCCACGTCGGTCGGCGCCGGCAGATAGTCCACGACGGCGTCGAGGACCTGTTGTACGCCCTTGTTCTTATAAGAGGAGCCGCACAACACCGGGTTGAACGCGGAGCTGACGGTCCCCTTGCGCAGCGCCTTGCGCAGGATCTCCGCGGACGGCACGGTACCATCGTTCAAATAGGCTTCCATGGCTGCATCGTCCTGCTCCAGGCAGGTATCGACGAGCTCGGAGCGGTATTGGGGGATCTCGCCCAGCAGCTTGCGGTCGCTCGGCACCGTGATGTGTAGCTTGTCGGCCAGATCAGGTGTGATCTCGAGCACCTGCCACTCTGCGTCCTTGTCGTCCGAATCCCAGACGAGAGCCTTCATCTCGACGAGATCGACCATGCCCTTGAAGTTGTCTTCGGAGCCGATGGGCAGCTGCACGGGCAGAGGGCGGGCACCCAGGCGCTTCTTGATCATGTCCACGCAGCGCACGAAGCTCGCGCCACTGCGATCCATCTTGTTCACGTAACAGATGCGCGGGACGCCGTAGTTGTCCGCGAGGCGCCAGTTGGTCTCCGACTGCGGCTCGACGCCGGCCACTCCGTCGAATACCACCACGGCGCCGTCGAGGACGCGCAGCGAGCGATTCACCTCGATCGTGAAATCGACGTGGCCCGGAGTGTCGATGAGGTTGATTTTCTTGTCGCGCCAGAAAGCGGATACGGCGGCGCTCTGGATGGTGATGCCGCGCTTCTGCTCCTGTTCCAGATAGTCGGTCGTCGTGGAGGTCTTCAGATCCTTCGTATCGTGAATGTCGATGATCGTGTGCTTGCGCCCCGTGTAGTACAGGATCCGCTCGGTCGTCGTCGTCTTGCCGGCGTCGACGTGGGCAATGATGCCGATGTTGCGGATGTCGGAAAGCTGTGTAGTACGAGGCATGGCAAAATTCCGTGACAGTTGCAGTTGAGTCGAAAGCCGCCGCATCGCCGCGGTCGGACACTGGCGCCCGCTGCGCCAATCGGCGTCGCGGCGCGCATTCTAGCCAAAGTTGTTACAGACTCGAGGGGCGATCAGGCAGCGTGCGAGGTTCCCACGACGCGCAGGCCCATGAGCTGGCGCGCGCACGGGAAAGGCCACGCGCAAAACGGCAAGAATATCACGGGCCTACAGGCACTTCGAGCCTTTTGGGCGCGGCAGCCTCGAGCGGCTGCGATCCTGCCAGCTGGTCCTGCCGCGATCCCGCTAAGGGCTAAGGGATGGCGGGTACGCGCATGACGAGGGTATCCGAGGGAAGCAGCTCCGGCAGCTCGTGATCCCTGCGGGTCATCAGGTCTACGACCCTGTCGCCGCTGCTCAGGAGGCAGGAGTCCCCCGGACGCGCCTTGGCCGCCGCCTTGGTGCGGCGCAGGCGATCCGCAACGCTATCTGCGGTAGCGCCCGACTGGGCGGGTACCTCCACTGCGGCAATCGATACGCTGAGAAGCGGGAAAGTGCAGGGTGTGCCGTCCCGGCCGATTGAGCTGTAAGCGCGCGCCTCGCGATGCTCGCTCGAATGGAAGTTCACCAGCGACGCGGAAAGTGCTCGCAGCATCTCCGCGAGCCGCAGCGACCAGTCCTGGCTACGTAGAAAGAATACGAAGTCATCCCCGCCCAGGTGCCCCACGAAGTCCACCCGGGGCCGCACGTGCCGGGTCATCACTTGTGCCACGTGCAGGAGCACCTGGTCACCCCGGCTGTAGCCGTACGTGTCGTTGAAGGCCTTGAAGTGGTCGAGATCCAGATGGCAGGCGATGAAAGGCCGGCGCCGCGCGATCAACTGCCCGAGATGAGCCTGGATCTCGCGGTTGCCGGGCAACCCGGTCAACGGGTTCGATTGCTTGGCCGCCTGCAGCTGCTGGGTCGTGATCTGGCGCAGCAGGTCCAATGTGCGGCCGAGGCCGAGATAGGCGCCGTTGCGCGTGATGATGAAATCTTCGCGCTGCGGGGACTCGCTGTGGTGGGTCACGAGGCGACTGATCTGCTCGAGGCGGGCGCGAGCGTCGATCTGAATGACGCGGCGGTCCATCACGGCCGTCGCCGGCTTGCGGGCATAGACTTCCGGATGCAGCGGTTTGCTGTACAGAATCAATAGATCATCCCGGCGAATCAGCCCCACGGGACGCTGGCCCTCGACGACGGCCAGGGCCGACCACCCCGGCTCCTTGCGAAACCGCTCCATGACCTCCGCGACCGGTGTCGTGCAGGATACGGCCGGCACGGCGCGGGCCAGATGCTCCGCGCAGTCGGCCGGCGTGCCGGACGCGGTACCCGGGAGAGTCTCGATTTCACTGACCTGCACACGGGGCATGGTCTGTGGCGCTCCGAGCAGATATCCCTGGAGGTAATCCACTCCCAGCTCGCGCACGACGGCGCACTGCTCGCGGTTCTCGATGCCCTCAGCGACGATCTGACAGCCGGTGGCACGGCCCATTTCGACGAGCGAGCGCAGGATCTCGGCGCGCACCGGGTCCTGCTCGATGCCGGCGACGAAGTAGCGGTCGACCTTGACATATTCGGGCCGAATCTCCGACCACGTCTTCAGACCCGACGCGCCGCTGCCGAGGTCATCGATGGCGATGTCGCAACCCAGGGCTCGCAGTGGCGCTACGGCCGCGGCGAGCTCCGCCTCGCGCCGCTCGGTGCCGTGCTCGGTCAACTCGAGGACCACTGTGTGCGGATCGAGCCGCAGGCGGGCAAGGTGCTCCTCGAGCCAGGTTGGGAAATCCGTCCATTTGAGCAATGTCTGGGGCAAGACATTCAGGAAGATCTTGCCCTCCACTTCCAAGGCGCTGAAGCTGCGCAAGGCGCAAGCGAGGCAACATCTGTCGAGCTCGAACGTGCGGCCTTCTGCGGCGGCGGCCGTGAACAATCCCGCGGGCAGATGCAGGGGTGAGCCGGCGGGCCCGCGCGAGAGCGCCTCGAAGCCGTAAGCCTCCCGGGTGGCGCCATCCACGATGGGCTGAAAGAGAGTGTGCACTCCTTCGCGCTCGATCAGCCTCCCCAACTCGCCCGACATGCTCCGCTCCGCCGCGCCGCCTCGACTATCCTGAGAATACGTAATACAACGCGGCCGCCGATGTGATCAGACCGGCAGACCGTCGGTCTGTCTCATGAAGGTTTTGTGACATCAGGGCGTCTCGGTGGACGGGCTCGACTTGGGCAGGTCGTCGGAATTCAGTGCGGAGCTGCGCTCGGGCGTGCGCGCGACCGCGGCGGGGCTCGCTGGGAGCTCCTGAGCGACCAGAGTCGTCTGATTCACGACCGAGGGATCATCGCGCAAGCGCACGTACAACGGCCCGTTCTTCGGATGAGGCGCGGGCAGCGCGGCTCCCAGGAATCCCTCGGGTACCTTCACTGGCTGAGAAAACTGCGGATCGCTCGATAGCGAGTCGATCAGGAAGAGGTTGGCGCCCGACAGCTTGCATGCCAGCTCCGGCGTGGCCGGGCACTTCAACTCCTTGAGCGTGGGCAGGCGGACCAGGCTCGCGAGCGGCTGCCAGTCACCGCTGACGCCTTTCGCGTTGATGCGAAACTGCAGCGGTCCGAAGGCGGAGCCGCCGAATGCCTTCGCGGGATTCAGCGTAGCGACTGCAACCGAAGGATTCTCGAGCATCAGTCCGCCGTTGCCGAACGTGAGGGTGACGCTCGAGGACTCGTCCGTGGTGGCGACATCCACTGTCTGATCGCGCGTGAACGTGGCCGGGGACTTGCTACGCAAGGAGAAGGTCAGCAGGGCGTCCTGCGGCAGTTGCGTCTGATCGGCAAGCTGAATATTGCTTGCATCGCTCGACGCGGAGCTCTGTACGTTCACGCCGAGCAGCGCAGCGGCCGGCCGTGGGCTGTCGATCGCGACTGTCAGAGGGAGGGTACGGCCATCCTTCAAGGTGATGGCGGCGCTGATGGTTCGTTCGGGCTTCAGGGCCGCGGCGCTGGCCGCGTCCTTGGCCACCATGGGCAGCTCATCCACGCCGTGTTGGGTCGACAGCGCACCGGGCGCGAACACCTGGTCCTTCAGAGTGAGGCTCGCCACCTCGTCCAGGCGGCTGCCTTTCAGTGTTCCGAAGCTGTCACCGGAGTGAATGACGAAGTCATCGAAGTGCCCGGCGTCGGCAAACGTGTGAATGACGACCGGGTGCGGCTGGGTGGCACCGTACTGACTCACCAGCAAGGTCACCGCGCCGGGTGTCGCATTCTGCAAGGGCAGTTTTATCTCGACCTCATCGGGAGCGGTGGCCGTCCAGTCGACCTTGATCTGTTTGCCCGCGGGATCTTTCAACATGATGCTGTCCACGCAGCTCACGCTGTCGGCCTGCAGGTGTACGGTGTCCTGCCGGCCCACGATCAGCGAGCTCCTGTCCTGCGGCGCCAGCTCCCATGATTTCGCGTGCTCGTTCAACAGGCGGAAGGTGGGGCCTGCATACGGATCGAAGCCCCAGTATCCCTTGAGCTGTCCGACCACGCTGTCGCCGAGAGTCGCAGTGCCCAGCGCCGTCGTGTCCACCACGTAGCCGCCTTGGATGGGATCGGCTCGCGCGGGCAGCTCGATGGTCTTGCCGTCCGTGCCGCTCAGCGTCAGTTTCAAGTCATGCGCATAGCCGGTCGAGAATGCGAGCGGTGCGCCGTCCACCGGCAGGACGAGCTGCGAGCGGCGCGCGCAGAAGATCTCCTTCGGATCGACTGCGTGCAACGGTGGCAGTTGCGAGTGCTCGACCGCCGGCAAGCCGATCACCAGCACGGACTTCGGGTTGTGGAAGGAGGGTGCGGTGTTCAGCGTGAGTTGCAGCCTGTCGTCGCGTTGGCTCGCCAGGGCCGGGATGTATTGGTATTGAGCGGTGCGGAACGAGTCGAAGATCCGCGCGAGATCGAGCACTGAGGCGATGTACGGGCTGTAGTACCCGTAGCTCAACTGAGGCGTGTAGCTCGCTTCCATGGCGAGGTCGCTGCCCGGACCGCTCGTGAGGGCTTCGACGATGGACGTACTGTGTCCGTCGTTGAGGATCAGGGACTCCTGGCCTTGCATGAGGCAGGGCGCCTGCAGCTCGGGCAACCGGTCGAGACACTTCTCCTCGACCTTGATGGCGAGGCTGCGCGCCAGCAGCGGGGCGGCTTCCTTCAACTTCTCGGGATCGCCCTGGTTCAAGCTGTGGATGGACGCGAGGAAACGCTCGAGCCGCGAGCGATCGAGCGCGGCCTGATTGAGATCCTGAGAAGTCCTCACGAACGCGCCAGGTCGACCGCGAACCGCGCCGACGACGGTCTTGAAGTCACCGCTCGTCGAGGGCGCCATGAACAACAGCACCTGCTGCGCCCCCGCGGGCACGGTCACGGTCATCCCGTCGGTGGCGCACTTGCCGGTCCAGAGCTTGCACTGAAAGAACCAGCTCTCGGGGGGCGGGTTCGTCGCACCGCTCAAAAATGCCGCGACCAACAGATAACGCGCCGATTGCGAGGCCGGCAGATCGGCCTTGATCCAGATCTGATCGCCCACGGCGAAGTTCGGGACTCGAGAGGCGGGCAACGTGTCCTGGCCACGCGTGACCTTCACTTCGAGCACCGGGCCTTCCAGATCGAAAGGCGCGGGCGTCGCCCAGGCGGCTCGTGAGGCGAGCAGAAATAGTGGCGGGAGAGCGAGGAGCGCGCGGCAAAGCAGGCGACAACGGGAGGTCATAGGAGCCTTAGGTCCAGCCAGTGCTATGTCGTTCCCGGGAGAACCGGGACGTGCGTCAAGGAATTGCAGCTCATCGGCAGCTGCCGCGAAGCGGACGAGACCGCCGCGTCAGCCGCGAGCAGCGTACAGCCGAGGCCGCCGTGTCAGCCGCGAGCAACGTACAGCCGAGGCCTTAAGCGGATGACTTCTCGAATGCTATCATGAGCTTAGCGAGAGTAAAGGGCGACCTGTCCGCTGCCCTTGCGAAGCTGCAGCCGCACCCACCAGGGAAAGCAGCCCAGGATCTCGATCGCGCGACCGGCGAAGGCGATCGCCACCGCGTACTGCGGGGCAATGCCGCTCGAGGCCAGCAGAGCCGCGAAAGCGCCGTCGAACACACCGATACCCGAGATGGAGATCGGCAAGCGGGAGACGAGGACTGACAGCGGGACGGCACCCAGCATGACGAGCGGGCTCACGCTGAGTCCGAAGGACAGCGCGATGACCCACGTGAACGCGACCGGAATCAACTGCTCGAAGAGCGTGAGGCCGAGGAAGGAAAGGAGCACGGGCCGTGACGATCCCAACGACTGATAGCAGGTCACGAGCTGCGCGAGCTTTCCACCTACCTTGCTCGTGCGCAACCGGGCAGGAAACATCCGGGCCATGAGAGCGGCGACTCGCGGATTGAATGAAAGCGCGAGCGCGACGATCACGAGTGCCAGGCCGACGATGCCCGCGAGGAGCACCAGGGAGAAGCTCGCGTCCCACATTCCGACGAAGCGCAGTGCGACGAGTCCGGCTAACGACAGGATCAGCGCGCACAGAAAGCCGATCGATCGCTCGACCGCAATCGTCGCTATGACATCCACGCCACCGAGACCTATGCGCCGCGCAAGCACCGTGCGTACGACGTCCGCGCCGAGAGTGGTGGGCAAAAGTGTCCCCAGGAACATGGCGCTCGAGTAGATCTCCGTCGCGCGCCAGTGCGAGAGCCGATACGAGCGCGCGCGCAGCAGCAGATTCCACTTGAAGGCCATCGTCACGCGGTCGAGTTGGAAGATCAGGTAGGCGACGACGCCGTAGCTCGGGTCGAGCTGCGCCAACGTATCGAGCACCGCCCGGGGGTCGATCACATAGCGCAGCAGTATCGTCAGGAGCGCGATCGATATCCCGAAGCGGACGAGCGTCTTGCCGCTCGGGATGAAGCGCTGGCCGGAAGTTGGGATGAAGCGCTTCCAGGCCGCCGCCGGCGTAGCCGTTTGCCGGCTTTGGGCATCCCGGGATTGAGCATCGGCCGGCCTTCGGCCCGGCGGCGGCGCGGCTTTGCGGGTGAATTGACTGATCATCATTTGCGAATTCCCTTGTTGACCCTGAGTTCCCGTTGACATCGCCATCGGTGACGGCGGGCGCTCGGGCCTGGTGCAGCGATGAAGCGCGGGCACACGATGGAGCGGTTGGAGCTCAATGCCGCGCCAACGCGTGCATCGAGCCGGGTGCCTGAGGTGCAGTCGAACGAGGGAGCAACGATCAGGTTGGAAGGAGCTGTGCAGATCCGCCGCAGGACCACAACAGCCTGGCCAGGAAGCAATCACCGCCCGCGCCCGCGCGCGATCATGAGGCAGCAATTTGCGCTCCCGGTGTCGAGGCACCCTGTCGAGGACGCGCTCGAGACAAGCGGCGCCGGGCGCTGGCAGTGTGGTATTTTGCCCCGCTCACGGCTGGCGCCAGCCTTGGGTCAGTATCGGGTGAGCATCGTCCATGGCCCTCGCTTCGAGTGAGCAGGTTCTTCAGTCCACGCATCAATGGCTGCAGCCGCTCGTTCACATCCTGCTCGCCTGCGGCGTCACGTGGCGTGAGTTCGCCGACCTCAGCAAGTCCACCTACGTCGAAGTTGCGACGAGCCACTTCGGCAAGCGAGGTCGTCCTACCAACGTGTCGCGAACCGCCGTTCTGACGGGCCTCGCGCGTCGTGAGGTACGGCGCCAGCGGGAGCGACTGGCGAGCGCTCCCGAGAAGCTGTCAGGTTACGTCACGAAGGCCTCCCTGGTCCTGTCAGTCTGGCATCTGGACCCTGAGTTTGCGGATAAGAGTGGGAGGCCGGCGGCGCTGAAAATGACGGGTAGAGCCCGCAGCTTCGAAGCTTTGCTGGAACGGTGCGGCGGTGGAGACGTTCCCCCTACGACTTTGCTGAAGGAGCTGGTGAGTGCCGGGGCGGTGCGCGTCCGCGCCGACGGTCGCATCCAGGCGCTGCAGCGTGACTACATACCGCACACACTCGACGAGCAGCTGATTCGCCTGTGGGGCACGGTCATAGCGGATGTTGCCGCGACTTACGTCCACAATTTGACGAAGAGAGGCAAGTCGCCGCTGCGCTTCGAGCGCTCGGCGGTGAACGATCGCATTCCCGTGAGCGCCATTCCCGCCTTCCAGAAGCTGCTGGAGCGTGAGGGCCAGGCGCTGCTCGAGCGCATCGATCGCTGGCTCACCGCGGAGCAGGCCGCGGCCGCCCAGAGCGATACGAAAACCGTGCGCCTCGGCGTCGGCGTGTATGAAATACAAGACTGATCCAATACGAGATCGATCATCGAGGGCATTCCCATGAGAGTGACGGTCCAAACTCCCCGCTCACGGCAGCGGCTGGTGCTGGCGGCTACCTGTGCGAGCGCCGTGCTGTTGACTATTACCGGCTCCGCGGGAATACAGGGCTCGGGCCGGCGGATGCTCATCGCGGTCGGCCCGGTCACCGGCTCTACGGGTGTCACGATCCAGGTCGGGTCGGATCAGTACTGGGTGGCCGGGGCGACCATCCGTGTGGATGGCAAGCCGGCAATAGCGGCTCAGCTCCGCGACGGGGACGTGGTCACTCTGCAGGGCTCGACCTCCAACACGCACGTCCTCGATGTTGCGAGCGATGTGATCTTCGAGGGGGCGGTACGAGGTGCGGTGGATGCGGTGGACCCCGCCAACAGCAGCTTCCTCGTCCTCGGCCAGCAGGTTCTCGTCACCTCGAGCACCGTGTTCGATCCCTTGCTCGGCTCCACGGGGATTTCCGATCTGGTTGCCGGCGCGCTGGTGGAAGTCAGCGCAGTGCGCAACGCCGAGGGGAATTTGATCGCTTCGCGTATCGATTCACGAACGGCGCAGGCGGGCTCGCGGGTCGTCGGGACAGCTACGCACGTCGACCCGGTCCGGAGTACCTTTAACATAGGCGCCCTGACGGTCGACTACCGCGCGGCGACCGTGAGCGGGGCGCTCGCAGCCGGCGAGATACTGATCGTGGACAGCACGAGCTTCGCAAACAGCGGCGTTCTCGTGGCTAGCCAGGTCAGCGTGCAGAGCCCGATAAAGGGTCTGGCGGGCGAATCCGGCCGTTTCGACGGAGTGATCACGAGCCTCGCCTCGCCGAGCTACTTCGAGGTCAACGGAATACCCGTCGCCGTGGACTCGGGCACTCATCTGAACTTGAAGGGGCCTCTGGCACTCGACGTGTCAGTCAGCGTGTCGGGGACCTTTGACATCAACGGTGTGCTGATTGCGGACAAGGTTCAGACACAGCGGTCGGACGCGCAGGCGAGCGTAAAAGCCGCCGCCCCCGGGTAAGCCGCCGCCCCCGGGTAAGCCGCCGCCCCGGGTAAGCCGCCGCCCCGGGTAAGCCGCCGCCCCGGCAAAGCCGGGTCAGGATCGAGCGCGACTACGCTTGCGCCGTGTCCGTTGGCCGCCGCCTCGAGGCCGGGCCTCGCCCGGCACCGAGGCAGGCCGCCCTACCGACAGGTACGCGCCGATTGCCACCGGAACGGTTGGCTCGCCCGGTTGGTGCTCTTCGGCCAGGCGATGCAGCAGCACATCCTTGTCCGCCAGGAAGGCACGTCCCGCAGAACGCAGAGAGTCCTTGAGGCGATCCAACTTGCTGACCGGTACCCGCGGATTGTCCGCCGAGGCCTCGTACCAGCGCTCGCGCGCCGAGCGTGCCCGGGTGTTGTGATCCAGGGTGCGCAGGTACTCCGCGAATACTCGCATGTTGTGAGCCTGCTGCGAGAGCGAGTTGTTGGGCAGCGCGACGACATAGTCGCGAGGCACGTAAGTCGCCCCGACCCGACGCAGGACACCGGTCCCGAGCAGCCAGCTCATGGCGACTTCCAGTGTCAGGCCCTGGCCGACCCGTTTCACCAGGGCCTCGACGGATGGCGCTCGGCCGCGCTCGCGCAGGGGACGGGGCTCGCCGCTCGCGAGCAGGTAGCCGCTGTCCTGGTGCCATAGCGTCAGAACGTGAGCGGGCAGGTCGGTGCGCTGCGTGATGCCCTCGCCCCGAACCACCTGGCGCGAGATCCTGCCGCTGCGCCACTGAAATCGCGCGGCAGCTTCCTGTGGCGAGTAGCCGCAGCGCGCGGTGATGAGCGCGCAGAGGTCGATTGCCTCTCTGGCGAGGGCATCGAGGGGACGCCCGCGAGGAGATCGGTCAGGTTTTTTTGGTGGAGCTCTTCGCATCGACTGTCCTGCGGGCACGCCGCCGGCGATGCCCGGGGTCCCTTCCGTATGGCTCGCAAATGAAGAAGAGCGTCGCGCCGAAGCGCGCGCCCGCCGAATCCGGCTCGCGCAATCCGAGTGTGACGGCTGGGGCGCGGACCGCCGAATCGACGGCGTCCATCGTCGCCTCCGCCTGCACTATCAGGTTTCGCGATACCTTCGCGACCTCCGACTGGACGAATCTGGCGTTCACGACACTGCGGGCATAGAGCTGGCGGGACGGATGCCGAATGTTGTGTATCAGCGTCGAGAGATAGTCGCGAGCACACTCGCCTGCGGCAGCGATCGCGCCGGTGTCCAAAGTAGGCGGCGCGTATGTCGTACGCACGAGCTCGACACGGCCGTCGCAGTGCTGCCGGACTGCCCTCACGTGCTTCAGCTCCTGCAAGATCGTGCGCACTCGAGGGTCCCCGCTATGGCGTTTGACGAGGAGCGTGAAGGTGCTCCCCGAGCCGCGAAGGCTCAGGACCGCTGGTTGCCCGGTGCCCGCGTCGCGAAAGTCCGGATCTGCCAGCCAGCCCTGCATGACTCGCTCCGCGCGATGGCGGCGACCGCCGCTCGTGATGGCCGGCGGAGGCGGGGAGCGCAGCAGTTCCGCGACCTTCGCGCGATGGAGCCCCGTGATCACGGAAATTCTCGATATGGGCGGGCGGGCGGTGCGTTTCGCCGCCCGCCCGCGGGCGAGCGAGTGGCCGGCATCCACGTAGAGCTGCTCCAGAACCCGGGTGCAGTCCCCCAGGCCCACACCCATCTCCATCAACAACGGCACCGCGGGGCCCAATAGCTGCCCCAGTGCCGCAAGCGCGTCCTGGACGGGATCGATCTTCATGTCGTGCGATAAAAATAGCACGAATTTTTGAGTCGTACGACCGGAGAGCCTCATTGGTAGTAAAAATGACCCAAATGGCACGCGACTGTGCTCTCAAAACGTGTTATTAAATTCACACAAAATACGCGAGCCAAGGGTCCAGGGAGGAGGGCTGCAAGATGCGGGAGCCTGTGGATCGATACTGGGAAGAGCGGCAGATGCTGGACCTGGCGTGGCGGCTGCTGGGTCACGGAGCGCGCACGCATACCATCGCGCGCTGGACGGGACTGCCGCCCAGACGCATCCGCACGCTCATGCGGCGCTTCGCGCCGCGGCAGCAGGAAGGGCGGCTGCGGCGCCCCCGCGGCAAGTCTCCCTACAAGACGGAGCTGCTGCTGCGCTCGCGCATCAAGCACTACGCCGCCGCGATGTTCGTTCGCACGTGTCTGCAGCTAAGGCTCATCGAAGTCAGCCGGGCAGGTGCGCGGGCGGCAAGTCCACCTGATGTGAGCTGGGGCGAGCGGTTCTGCGGCGCGTTCGAGACTTTCGCGAGTCGGTATCCGCAAGCCAGACTGAACATCGAGGAAGCGATGTTATTGCTCGCCGCGCTCACGACTCGCCGCGAGTACGTCCTCGAGTCGTGTGAGCGGTGCAGCGGACCGGTGCTGCGAGACCGCTTCGCTCTCGGCGCTGCTCAGTGCATGACCTGTCAGCAACCCGCTGAGATATCGGCGGGCGTCGAGCGAGGTGTACTTTAGAGTTCCTCGCAAGCGGGCAGGCAGTCATGACGGCTCAAGAGCTGGCAGATCTGAACCGGCGTGTGCGCGCCCTGGGGCGCAAGCTCGGCATCCTGGCAAAGGTTCGCGACCTCGGCCGTGGCTCGTTGTCGATTATCGTCACGTTGCCTACCGAGCCCGAGGTGGAGCATCTGGAGCCCGTCGCGGAGTCCAAGCTCCTCAAGGCCGGCTGGGTGCTGGTCGAGCGGATCGTGAGAACGCTGGCGGCCCAGGCGAAGCAGATGGTCCGGCCGCTGAGCAGCGGATATGCCCGGGCACGCCGGAGCGGCTCACGCGGTCCCGGCTGACGGCGGCCTCAGTGCTCAGGCTCCTAGGTCCCTGGGAGAGGCTGCGCCATGGTAGAGGCTGCGCCGGGGGCCGTACGGTCACGAAGTGAGCCAGTGAACCCGCGCCATGTCCTTCAGCACGCTGTTCTCGCGCATCGTCTCATCGAGCCGGGACTTGATGATGTCGCCGGCGCTGACGATGCCGATAGGGTGCCTGTATTTCAAAACGGGGACGTGACGTGCGCGCGTGACAGTCATGATCTCCATGATCGACTGAACCGTGTCCTCCAGTGTCGCGGTCGGTCCATCGGTGCGCATGATGCTGCTCACCGTGGCACGCATCAGATCGATGCCCTCGCAGTCCAGTCCGTGGATGATATCGCGCTCCGATATGACACCGAGAAGGCGTTCGTCCTCGTTCACGACCACGAGGGCGCCCACATGTTCTCGGCTCATCAAGGCGATGGCCGCATGCACCCGGGTCTCCGGCGCAATCGTGACGACACCCGGGCGCTTCGCCCGAAGGATCTGGCTGATGAGCATGGCTGTCCTCCCGCGCTACTTCAACGAGCGCTGGCGCTTACTGCCCGTCAGTGTAATCCCCCTCGGTTGGAATGGGGATGAGGGTTCGCGGATACGCCGTCGAGACAACGGTCAAGGTGCTACCCCCTCAACCTGTCATCGCCGCCTGCATTTCTGCGATCTTGGGCGAGAGTCGCGCCGCGAGCTCCTCGACGTCCGATTCGGTCAGCTCGAGATCGTTGCGCAGGTGTTCGTCGAGAGGCGTCGGGACTGGTTCGAGGGAGAAGGTGTAACCGCAGGCGAGCGCCAGCTTGCCCGCGGCGCAGACGACGGCCGCGAGGCGGCGATGTTCCGCCGGCGCCTGCCGCGGTCGATGGTGGTAGCCCGTGGCGTGGACCAATTGCGGGGGAAGCTGCCACTCCTTAAAGATGAGCTCGGCGCAGCGCTCGTGGTGTATAGAGACATGGAGGGCTTCGAGCGCTCGCAGGTCGCCCGCAGGGTCGGCACGCCGTGCCGCTATCAGGGCCTGCAGTCCCGGGGCATCGACGGATGCCTGGATCACGACGCCCAGGTTGTGCAGTACGCCGGCAACGAATGCCTCGGAGCTGCGCTCAAAGAACATCTCGTCCGCCAGCAATTCCGCGGCCACGGCCGTGGCGATGCTGTGGCGGAGTATCGCGGCGAGATCGATGCCGCCCGATTGCGATCTGGGCAGCGCGCGGTCGATGCAGGCCGCGGCCGCTATCCCGCGCACGGAATCGAGGCCGAGCAGATAGACCGCCTGCTTGATCGTGGACACCGAGCGCTTGTGGCCGTAGTAGGGAGAGTTGGCGATCCGCAGAACCCGTGCGCACAGCGCGGGATGTGGCTCGATGAGCGATGCGACCTCGCCCATGTTGATTTCGGGGTCGCACAGGCGGCCCACGACCGCGATCGCGGAATGCGCTTTGGCTCCGAGCAGCCCAAGGGACGAGGCGGCCCTGAGAATGTGCTCGGTGCCGGCGGATTCCGCACTGCCGCAACTGCTGTCCATGGCCCTGTATCGGTCTTTATGCCGCCGACTGGTGTGACGGCGGTCGCAGAACGCAGGTGTTGCCCGGTCTGACCGTCACGAAAGTTGCGGTAGAGCCGATACCCATGGACGACGGAGGAGGAGTCGCGCCGGGAAAGCGCGTGTCGGCGTATCCCGAACGATGAATCAGATCGCATCACAAGAACAGTCTCACCCGGCAAAACCGTCGCCCATGCCGATGCAACGCCGTCAGGCGCGTTGGGAGGCGGCCATCGTATTTGGCGCGATGCTGGGGGTCGTCGCGGTGGGGCTCGTCGGTCAGCTGGTGACTTCCACGAGATCGGTGTCGGATGAATTCCGTCGTCATCTGATCGGTCTGGCCCAGGGTGCCGCGACGCTCGTGGATCCGGTGTTGCACAACGAGATCCGGCGGCCCGATCAGCAGAATGGACCTGACTATGTTCGGGCCGTAGCCCCCCTGCGTCGATTCCATGACGCCGTGCGCGATATCCATTACATCTACACGCTGGTCCTCGATCGCGGGCGTGTGCACTTCGTGCTCGATGCAGCCGATCCCGGTGCCCGTGGGGCCGGCGCGATTCTGGAACAGTCCGCCGTGTGGGCCGTCTACGACCACCGCGATCTCGCCATGCTGAAGACGTTAGGAGCGGGCGGGGCTCGTGGCGTGCCCTCCGCGACGGAGGAGCCGCTGTCCGATGAGTGGGGCACTTTCATGACCGGGTACGCTCCGCTCATCGATTCGCAGGGCCGGCAGATCGGCGCCATAGGAGTCGACGTGGATGCGACTCTCTATGTAGCTCGACTGGCTGCCGCGCGCCACCGGGCGCTGTGGGGATTCCTGCCCACCCTGGTGCTCATGGCCACGTTGGGTGTCGTTTTCTACCGTGTCAGATTGCGAGGGCTGTACGATGCGTCCGCGGCGATGGCGAACGCCCAAACTGCGAAGCAGACGGAAGCCCACCTGGCCCAGGAGCGTGAGCGACTGGCTGCGGTAATAGAGGGCACGCAGGTGGGTACGTGGGCATGGCGCGCGGATGACGCCGTGCTGTCGATGAGCGATCGGTGCTACACGATGCTCGGCTACTACCCGACGACCCTCGGGCCGCTGACCATGCCGAAGTGGCGCTCACTGGTGCACCCGCTCGACCTCAAGGGCTTCGACGAGGCCGTGCGGGCCGCGAGCCACAGCGTCGACCGGCTCTTCGTCAGTGAGTTCAGGATCAAATGCAGCCGGCCCGGCTGGCTATGGGTACTCGCGCGCGGTCGAGTGATGCAGACGGATGGCGCGGGGCTTCCGACCCGTATCGTGGGCATCATCATGGATGTCTCGAGTCGCAAGGCGATGGAGTCCGCTCTCATGCGGGCGGCGCAGCAGGACCCTCTGACCGGATTGCCCAATCGGGCGGTGTTCATGGAGCGGATCGAGCAGATCCTGACACGGCGCTCGCGTGCGGCGGTGCCGCCGTTCGCGGTCCTGTTCCTCGACTTCGATCACTTCAAGCTGATCAACGACACCCTCGGCCACAAGGCCGGTGACGAGCTGCTGCGACAGATCGGTGTGCGGCTCGAGAGCGCGCTGCTGGACGATGAGGCGAAGCCGTTGCTCCACGGGGCGCCGCTCGTCAGCCGGTTCGGTGGCGATGAGTTCCTCATCCTCATCCGCGGCGTGGACGGAGCCGAGCACGCGATGGCGATTGCCCAGAAGGTGCTGCAGGCCCTGCGGCCCGTCTACAACGTGTTCGGCAGTGAAGTGCACTCCATCGCGAGCGTGGGCATCGTGACCAGCGAGCAGTGCTCGACGGGCGCCGAAGAGATCGTGCGCAACGCCGACGTGGCCATGTACGAAGCAAAGCGTGCGGGGCGCGGCCGGGCCGTCGTCTTCAACGACTCGATGCACGCCCGGTTGACACGACATGTTGCGATCGAGAGCTCGCTCCGGCGGGCGATCGAGCGCGACGAGCTGTATCTCGAGTATCAGCCGGTCGTCGATCTGCACACGGGCGAGCGTGTGTATGTGGAAGCTCTCGTGCGCTGGCGTCATCCGGTTCTCGGACTGGTCTCTCCGGATGAATTCATTCCTCTCGCGGAGGAGTCCGGGCTCATCGTGGCGGTGGGGCAGTGGGTGCTGCGCACGGCGTGTCAGACCATGGCTGGATGGCGCCGGCAGGACCCGGTTCGAGCGCCTGAACGCATCAGCGTGAACATCTCACGGCCCGAGCTCGCCCTCGGTGGCGGTCTGGTGGAGGAGATCGAGACCACCCTGCGGGCGACGGGCGTACCGGCCGAGTGTTTGCAGCTCGAGGTCACGGAGCGGGATGTCATGCGTAGCCCGGATGCAGCCCGGGACGTGCTGCGCCGCCTGCGCGCCCTCGGCATCAAGCTCGCTATGGATGACTTCGGAACCGGGCATTCGTCGCTGGCCGTTCTGCGGACCTACCCGTTCGACACCATCAAAATCGACCGCTCGTTTCTGCAGGATCTGCACAGCAGCCGCGAGGTTCTCGCGGTCATTCACGCCACGATCCATCTCATCCAGAACCTGAGCATGATCAGTCTCGCCGAGGGGTTGGAGGATGCAACGCAGGTTGCCATCCTCCAGTCGCTCGGCTGCGAGCACGCGCAGGGATTCTTCTTCAGCCGACCTCTTCCGGCGCACCAGGTGCTGCAGGCCGTCGGCCGCCGGACGGGGGACGAGGGCGAGGGCGAAGGCGAAGGCGACCGGGCGATCGCGGTATAAAGGGCGAGTTGGCCCGCGGATCCGATGCTACGCCGCAACCGTACGGCTACCGGGGGCTACCTCCAATCTCGGAGCATCCGCCGCGGCAGGGCCGTCGCGCGCATCCATGTGCCGGGGCAAATCGGCAATACGGCCCTTCGTGTCGTGCCAGCCGTTGCGGACACACCGCAGTAACGCGCGCGTTACATTGCGGTTATACAACCAAACTCAATGGCCAGATAGCACGCAGTTGTTGGTCGTCCATCGGGATCGAGTGTTAGCTTGTCCGTCATCGATGCCACGGTTGGGGAGACATGCCAGATGTGCACGAACGACAAGCGGCGAAGATCCACTCGCCCGATGACAGTGACCGGCGCCACTGATCGTTGCCGGCATCGCGCGGGGCGCGAACGCGCACCGGACCTCACGGGTTCGAGAAGTCACTGACCCGCCGAGTGCCTGCAGACCGGCACCGGTATCAACCAGGAAAACTTGCGATGCGCGCAGGCTTCGGCCTCGGCGCAACGGGTTCGGTCGTGCCGCGAATTCGTCGCACGAATATCGAGACATAGGGGAGGATCATGTCGAGTCGTTCATATCTACTGGCGGCCCTCGCAGCTCTAACGGGGCCTGGCGCGTTCGCGGCCGATGTCGCCAGCTCTCCATCGGAGGAGGCATTGACTGCGGAGCACACCGCAGAGGAGACAACCGGCGCGGCACCGGCATCCAGCGCGGAAGAAGTACCCAATGCAACAGGAGCACCTGATGCCGCAGAAGCGCCCGGCGCGGGAGAGGCTCCCGATGATGCCGGTCAGGTGGAAGCCGTCACCGTCAGCGCTCGACGAGTATCTGAGGACGTACAGGACGTGCCGATTCCGATTGCCGTCTTATCGGGTGATGCTCTCGAGGGCTCCGGCCGTTTTCGCCTCGAAGACCTGAACCAGGCGCTGCCGAGCACCAATGTCCAGTTCGGCAATCCGCGTCAGACCAGCATCGCCGTCCGGGGCTTGGGCAACAACCCGGCCAACGACGCGCTCGAATCGAGCGTCGGAGTCTATCTCGACAACGTCTATCTCGGCCGTCCGGGCATGGCCAACCTGGATCTCATCGATATCGACCAGGTTGCGCTGCTGCGCGGGCCTCAGGGCACGCTGTTCGGGAAGAACACGACCGCCGGAGTGTTGAATCTGCAGACTCGGCTGCCCACGTTCAGGCCGGAGTACGACTTCGAGGCATCGGGAGGAGACTACGGTTACAACCGGGTGCGCGCCTCGGCATCCGGGCCCGTGTTCGGTGATGTTCTGGCAGGGAGGATCTCCGCGGCGCACTCGCGCGAAGCCGGCTTCATCCACGACATCACCGATGGCCGCAGGCTCAATGGCTTCGATCGCGACGGCGTCCGGGGTCAGCTGTTGTTCAAGCCGGGCGACGCGTTCAGTCTCCGACTCATCGGTGACTACAACCGCGAGAGCTCGGACTGCTGCGTCAGCGTGCTTTACAACGCCGGGCCGAACGGCGGCGCTCTCTACTACGCGCTGGTAAATCGGGTTGGGGCGACGGTGGTGCTGGACCCGAGGTATCAGACGACTACCTACGATGCGGCTCAGCACATGGCTGTCAACCAGGGTGGAGTGTCCGCGGAAGCCAATTGGCAGGTCCACGGGCTCACTCTCACGTCGATTTCGGCGTACAGAAACTGGCGCTTCACGCCGACCAACGATGGCGATGGGCTTGACCTCAACGCCATCACGAACGCGGGGCAGGGCGTCGATGATGAGCAGTGGACCCAGGAGCTGCGCATCGCTACCCCAGTGGGCGGGGTGTTTCAGAGCGTTGCGGGTCTCTACTACTTCTATCAGCATCAGGCAAACCAGCAATACACATACTACGGACCGGACGCGGCGGCCTACACCGGTCGAGCTTTCTTTGACAACGCCTCCACAACGGTCAATCAATGGCTGACGACAAACAGTGTGGCGGCGTTTGCACAGACGACGTGGAAAGCTACGGATCGCTGGAGTTTCACGGGAGGGGTTCGCGAGACCTATGAGGACAAGTACACCCGCATACGCCGCAATCCCGCGGAAGGTCCCGCCGCTTTCCAGGCCGCCTTCGGGCCCTTTGAGTCCGGCAAGCTGGGACGGCATGACTCCAACGTCTCGGCCCTGGTCAGCTCGAGCTATAAGCTGAGCGACGGCGTTCTGGGCTATGCGTCGCTGGCCCGGGGCGCCAAGGCTGGCGGCATCAATCCCATCGTACCCACGGGCGGGCTGTCGACAGCGTCGTTGTACGTGAGCCCGGAGAAGGCGACGGACTACGAGGTCGGCGTCAAGTCGAGCTCGTTCGAGCGACGCTTGCAGGTCAACGCCAATCTCTTCTGGGTCGACGTGACGGACTATCAGGCAACGCAGCTGCTGGAGACGAGCCCAGGCGTCACCGTGCAGGAATTGACCAACATCGGCAAGGTGAGGTCGAGGGGTGTGGAGCTGGAGGTGCAAGCCGTTCCCGTCACGGGCGTGCATCTGTCGCTGAGCTCGTCATACAACGATGCCGTGTACCGATCCTATGCGGACGCCCCCTGCGCGGCGGAGCAGATAGCGGCCGGTCGGAGGGTCTGCGATCTCAGCGGCTCTCCCGTCACTGGCGCTCCGAAGTGGATCGTCAATCCCGGTATCGAAGTCGAGCACACCATCGGGCTGTTCGGGTTGCGGGCGTTCGGCGGGGCCGACTATGCCTGGCGCTCGTCATTCTTCGGCTCGGCGGACGATTCCGAGCTCGCCAAGGTCGAGGCATATGGGCTGCTCAATCTGCGCGCCGGGCTCTCGGCTGAGGCGGGTCAGAATCATTGGTCAGCGTGGGTGTGGGCCGATAACGCCACCAACAAGGCGTATGTGCTCGGCGGATTGCAGCTTCCCCCGGCCACGTTGCAATACACGGAGTTTCCCGGTCAGCCGCGCACGATCGGGGCATCGGTCCGGGTGGACTTCTAGCGCCGCGGGCCGGTCGGGGAAGGAATCGAAGTGCGTCTCATCAAAGATCCGCTGCTGCACTTCGTAGCGCTTGGCGCGCTGACTTTCGGCGTCATCCAGCATTTCGACCCCGGATCCCATCGATATGAGATAGACGCCGGCGCGCGGGAGCGCGCCCGGCTGGCGGCCCTGTATCTGCAACAGTACGGCGCTGCGCCTACAACGGATGAGCTCCAGAAGCTCCTCGATCAATACGTGCGGGGCGAGATCCTGTATCGCGAAGGACTCGCGCTGGGACTCGAACAGGATGACGAGATCGTCCGGCGCCGCGTTTCATCGTATGGGCTCTCAAGGATCCGAATGGCGCCAATCTGGATCGCGCGCAGGTCGTGAAGGTGTGGTTGGGCAAGGACGGCAAGTACGCCGAGAAGGTGTATGACGTGGCGCTGTCCAACGGCCGCGCCGTGGACCGGGCCAGCGGCCGTGCTCCTGCCGTGGGCAATACGGTTGACCTGCGGACCGCGACCTACCAAAACGACATCGGAGCAACAGAGCTCGCCGCCGTATGGACAGACCCGCAGTTCGAAGCTTCCGTACCGGCAGTGTATTACCTGCGCGTCATCGAGATACCGACCCCTCGTTGGTCCACGATCCTCGCCGTCAAGCGCGGCTTGCCCTTGCCGAAGGAGGTCGCCCCGACATTGCAGGAGCGAGCTTGGTCTTCGCCCATCTGGTATTCGCCGTCGCAGGCCCAGGGCTCATCCGCAGGCGCATTCAAGGGGTCGTGAACGGCGCAGGGGGCCGCCTCGGCGGTCAGTTCGGCGGCGGCTCCCAGCCGCCGCCGAGCGCCTTGAACACGGCGATCTGATCCTGGACGAGTGCCGCATCTGACGTGGCCACTGCCGCGGCGCTCGCGACGAGAGATTGCTCGCTGGTCAACAGGTCGAGACTGCTCAAAGATCCGGCGAGGAACTGCTCGTGAGCCATGTCAAATGCACGCTGTGCCTCCTGCTGGGCTTCACCCAGCGCCCGCCTGCGGTCCAGCTCCGATGCATAGGAGGATAACGCCTGTTCCGTCTCTTTCAGCGATTGGAGAACCGCGCCGTCGAACTGGTCCAACGCGGCTCGAGCTCCGGCCCGCGCCTGGCGGATTCGAGCCCGCGGGGCCGCCTGATTCGGGAATTCCCAGGCGATGCGCGGACCCAGGCCCCAGGTCGCTCCTTCGTTCGCGGCGAGATCATTCAGATGCGAGCCGACGCCGCCGATGAATCCGTTGAGGGTGATTCGCGGATAGAGGGCGGCTGTTGCGACACCGATCCGCGCGGTCGCCGACGCAAGCCGGCGCTCCGCCAGGCGTATGTCCGGCCTGCGCTTCAGGAGCGCGGCACCATCGCCTGCCGGCAGCAGCTCGGTGAGCTGCGGTGGGAACAGACAACCCAGCGTCTCATTGGGCGCATGGGTGGGAGTGCGACCGAGGAGTGCCGCCAGCTGGAACAGTGCCGCGCGCCGCTGGCCCTCCAGCGGAGGAATTCCTGCCTGCACCTGAGCGACGAGCCCTTGCGCCCGCACGACATCGAACTCCGAGTTGGCGCCCGCATCGTGGCGGTTCACCGTGATCTCGGCCTCCCGGCGCACCACATCGAGTGAATGATTCGCGACCGCGAGTGCCTCTCCCAGGGCGCAGATCTGTGCATAGGCACGGGTCGTTTCGGCCGCCACCGTGATTTTTACCGCATCCCGGGCGGCCGCCACCGCCTCGGCATCCGCGCTTGCTGCCTCTATCGAGCGGCGCACATGCCCGAACAGATCCACCTCGTACGACATGTCGAACACCGCGTCGAACACCCAGATTGTCGCCGGCCGGTGGCCGGTGATTTCCAGGATTTCATCCGTACCGGCATCCCGTCCACGGATCGCGCCAAGCTTCACCGCGGTATCGGGATAGCGTCCAGCCCTGGCACCCTCCAGAATCGCCCTCGCGCCCGCCAGGTTGGCCTCGGCCGCCCTCAAGTCGGTGTTAGCGACGAAGGCTTCATGAACGAGCTGATCGAGACGCGGATCGCGATAGAGAACCCACCACTCATCGGGAGGCTGTTCGGTGCTGGCCTTTACCTGGGGAAGCGAGACCCACGCGTCGCCCGCACCGCTCGCCGTCGTTGGCTGGTGGTAGTGAGGCCCGACGGCACAGCCAAACAACGTCACGACTGACGTCGCTGCAGCCAACACGTTGCGATGGGCCCTCATCCTTCAGAAGGCGCGGAAGGCGCACGGAATAAAGGTATATGAGATGCCGGACCCAACGGTGCAGCACGGCGAGTCACGACGAGGATGAGCGTGATGGCGGTGAGGGCAGCCATGACCACCAGTGTATCGATGATGCCCTGGGTTAGAGCCGCTTGCCGTACCACGCCGGCGAGAACACTCGCCCCGCGGGCGGAAGCCGACTGGGGATCGCCGGCGCGCGCCGTCGCGGCAGCGTATGCCTGAATGCGCTCGAGCGTGCGCCCGTCGCCTGTCTGAATGTGCAGGCCAATGAGATTTGAGGCCACTTGTCCCCGTACACGGACGAATGTCGTGACGAAGGCCTGGCCTAACTGGCCGCCCATGAGTCGGGCGATCTGCACCGCTGCGCCGAATGTGAGCGCGTCCTGCGGACGCAAGTGGAGTATTCCGAAGAAGACGATGCCCGACAGCGCGAAGCTCTGGCCCACGGCTTGCAGCAGCTGGGAGGGCAGGAACTGATCGGTGCCCCAGAGCGGCGTGAGCGTATAGGCCACCATCAGACATGCCCAGCAGACGCCGACGAACCCGATCGAGGCGATCAGGCGCGCATCGAAGCGGCGCAGGAGATAGCCGCCCAGGAGACATACGAACAACTGCGGAGCCGCGATCCAAACCAGCGTCTGGCCGATCTCGATCGCACGGAAGCCGCGGACAGGACCGAGAAACTGCGGGATGATGAACGCCGTGGACAGAATCGTCAGGCGCAGAAACGCGATGAGCAGCATGAGGCGCGGCAGCGGCGCCGTGAACACGACTCGTAGATTGAGGGCCGGACAGGCTGTGGCCCGTTCGTGGAGGACAAACCCGGCGACCAGGAGCGCGCCGGAGGCGAGGAGACCGATGATGAGCGGCGAGCTCAACCAGTCGAGGCGGTTGCCCTGGTCGAGCGCGGCATAGATCAACGCGAGGCCGCCACCCAGGGAGGCGAAACCGAACCAGTCGGCCGGCGGATGATTGAGGTTGAGCGGGTCGGGCCGTATACCGAAGTGCAGACACAGCGCCATCGAGATGCCGAGCGGCACATTCTGCCAATAGATCCACTGCCAGGATGCATGGTCCACATACCAGCCTTCCAAAGAGGCGGAAATATTGAGCGACACCTCCAGGTTCAGCGCGTAGATGGCGATGCCGTAGGCCCAGATGCGCGGCGGCAGGGTGCGCAGGATGAAACTCAAGGTCAGGGGTACGAAGAACCCCGAAGTCAATCCGGATGCAAACTGCAGTCCCAGCAACATCTGCAGATTGGTCGAGAACGGCGCGATGAGGTTGATCGCGGCGAAGGCAACCGCCGCCTCGAGGAGCACCCGACGGGCACCGAAGATGCCCCCGAGCCAGATGGCCAGCGGAGCGATCAACATCTGGGCGGTTGATTGGGCCGTGGTGATCCAGGCGCCTTCGTCGAAACCGGCGTGCACGGCGCCGCGGATGTCAGCCAGTCCGAACGTGGATAGTCGGGTGTTGACCGTCGATATGAAAGTACCGAGCAGAACCGCGCCCAGGCCGAGCCAGGGAATGGCGGGTGGAGCCGCCGCCGGCGGTGTCGCGGGGGCTGCCGTCATGGCCGGTCGCGCTGGCGGGTATTCACGCGGGCGATGACCGACAGGCCCGGCCGCAGTTGGTCCGTCAGGCCGTCGGCATCGTCGATCGCGATCTTGACGGCCACTCGTTGCACGACTTTCGTGAAGTTGCCCGTCGCGTTGTCCGGGGGGAGCAATGCGAACTGGGAGCCGGCTCCCGGGGAGAACGCGATGACATGGCCGCGCAGCTCACGGCCGGGAAACGTGTCCACCCGGATCTGTGCCGCATCGCCGACGCTCATGTGAGTAAGCTGTGTTTCCTTGTAGTTCGCGATCACCCACACCCGGGGCAAGGGCGTCAGCGTAGTGATCTGTCCTCCGACACCGACGAACTGTCCAGGTTTGATCTGACGCTGGCCGAGCACGCCGTCCGCCGGTGCACGGATCTGCGTGTAACCCAGATTGATGCGGGCGATCTCCAGGTTCGCCTGCTGCGCTGCCAAGGCGGCCTGCGCCTGCGATTGCTGGGCGGCGAGCACGGTGAGCTGGCGCTGAGCGGCCAGAGCCTGGGCACGGACGCCGTCGAGCTGTGCCGTCAGTTGCGCGTGGGTCGTCTGGAGCTTCTCACCGGTCTCGGTGGACGAGGAGCCGGTCGCGAGCAATCGCTCTTGCCGCCTGATGTCGCGAGTGTTTTGCTCCAGGTTGGCGCTGCTGGCGGCGACCGCCGCTCGAGCCGATTCGATGGTTGCGTGCTGGAGCTCTTGCTGAGCTTTGAGAGTTTCGATCTGCGCGGCCGCCGCGGCCACCGCGCCGGTCAATTGCGCCACGGTGGCCTTGTAGTCGTCGTCCACGATCTGCGCGAGAACCTGACCCGCGCGCACGCGTTCGTAGTCCTCGACCGGCATCGAGCGGACGTAACCTGACACCCTGGCGGCAATCGGAGTGAGATCCGATTGCAAGTAAGCATCGTCGGTGGACTGCCAGGCGGCGTCGGATTCCCAACTGTTCCAACGCGTCGTGATGAGGGTCAGCAATCCGAGCGCGATGACGAATATCGCCGCGCGCCACAGCCAGTCTGGCGGCCGTCGCCAGTCAAACCAGAAGGCCTTTTCGGCCATGAGGCGATTCCTGCTTTGCTCCCCTAGGGCGAGGATAGCTCACGCAGCGACCCGCCGGGCCCAGACCTTTCGATAGCCTTTCTCAGTAGCCGCGGAAAGTACGTGCAGGCGGGGCTATTTCTGCGCGAGCCAAGGTCACGTTCACTCGAAAGGCGGCCGCAAGGCAGACAACGCAGACTCGATGGAAAATGGCGATTACTGCCGAAGCTCGCCCGTCGCGCCAAGCACAGGAAGTCGGATGGTGAAGTCACGCGTTGCCGCCGGTGACACAGCCTCGCGGGCACCGGAGGGTTCTGCGGGCAAGGGATTCTTCAGCTCACTCGAGTCGTTGCGCGGACTTGCTGCGATGGTCGTGGTGATCCTGCACGCGGTGTGGACCAATCCGGTCAGCAATCTGCGAATTTTCCAGAACGGCGCGTTGATGGTCGATCTGTTCTTCGTGCTGTCCGGCTTCGTGATCTGCCACAGCTACGGTGCACGGCTGGGGACCAGCGCCGACATCGGTCGCTTTCTGTGGTTGCGGCTCGGCAGGCTCTATCCGTTGCATCTGGCGTTCCTGTTCGTCTTCCTGGGTTTCGAAGTATCAAAGCTCATTGCCCAACAACGGTTCGGTGTCGTCGCCGACAAGCCCGCGTTCGGGGTGAACAACGGCTTCGCGTTCCTGACGAATCTGTTTCTGCTACAGTCGCTCGGCTTACATCACTCCCTGACTTTTAACTATCCGAGCTGGAGTATCAGCACGGAGTTCTATACGTACGGTCTGTTCGCCGTCGTTCGGTCCGTCACGGGTCGGGCGGTCGGCTATCTCATCGCCGCCGTCGTGGTCATCGTGGTCAGCATGGCGGTCCTCGACCTCGCGCACGTCGTATCGATTGCAGATGCCGGTTTCGACTGGGGTTTCTTTCGCTGCTGCTGGGGCTTTTTCCTAGGCACCCTAATATGGCACCTCTTCGAGTATCTGAAACGGCACCCCGTCCGGCCGCAATACATCATGATCCTCAGCTGGCTGTCGCCGCTGACGCTGGCCGCCGCGCTGATCTTTCTGGCCTGCGTGGACCCGGATAGTCACTGGACCTATGCGTTTCCGTGGCTGGCCGCCCTGATCGTACTGACGGTGGTGGCTTGGCCTCATGCAGGTAGCCAGAAGGTCCTCGAATCGGCGGCGCTGCAGTGGCTCGGCCGGGTGTCTTACTCGCTCTACATGGTGCATGCAGCGATCGTCTGGATATTTGTGCAGGTCCTGACGATGGTATTCAAATTTCCAAAAATAGTCGTCGAAGATGGGCACGGCGTTGGTACCCCCGCAGCGGTCGGTATTGGAGTCTTACTGGTGTACGTGGTGGCCGTGCTGTGCCTGTCGCAATGGACCTATACGCATATCGAGGAGCCCTTCCGCAGGCGCGCGAAAGCAGTCGCCGCGAGCGCATTTGTCGGACCCCGCCTCATCGGTGACAGTGAGTCGCACCCGGTCGAGACGGCAGGTCGCTAACCGGGCACACCGCCCGTCGAGGTCGCATAATAGTGCCGGTACTCGACCGGAGACCGGCACGATGCGCACTGAAATGCTCAAAATCGACACTCATTTCCTGTCCGCCAGCAACCCTCTGGCGACGGCCGATCAGCGGGACACTGAGCGGCACGCGCTGGCCCTCATGGATGCTCCGGCGTTCAAGCAACTCCGAGCCGGTGCCGCGCGGCGCTGGCGGGAGCTCGCAGGCAAGGTGCCGAAAGAGGCCGAGGAGCGTTTCGAGACGCTCCTCGACGAGTGCGCATTCGCGAATGTCGTGAAGGCCGTCAGCGGCGACCCCAGCCGCCCGCGTGTGGTCCGGATCGTGATGCCCCCTCATGACTGGCTGGGCATGAGCGTACCGGGCTCGCGATTTGGCGGCGGTCCCGGCGCTGACCAGAGCTACGCCATCATCCCTGTCGGTTACGGCACTCACTACCGTATTCATGGGCGCTGGATCGGCGAGCCCCCGGCCGATCACAACTACACCTTGTCGGGCAATGCTCACTTCATGAATTCGCTGCAGACGCTGCATCACGATGACATCACGGTTGGTGACGGCGGAACGTTCACCCTGACGGTGGGGCCGGAAGGGGGTGGCGGCAACAACCATTTGCGTACCGTGCCCGGCGCTGAGTATTTGTTCATCCGCGACTGCCGCTCCGACTGGCGACAGGCGGCGACCGCGCTGACGGTGGAAGCGCTGGATGCTCCGCGGACCGCGGCCTGGACCGATGAACAGATCATGGCACGCGCGACTCAACTGGCGCTCGATGACGCGCCACCCATGTTTTATTGGGTGCGGCTATATCAGAACATGGAGCCGAACACGCCGATGGGCCCGGCGTTGACTGACGGTATCGGGGGACTGATCTCGCAGACGACGAGTCTGGCACGAGTGGTGCTGGGCGATGACGAGGCTCTGGTCATCACGATCGAGCCGGCGGACGCGGCCTTCCACGACGTGCAGCTCAACGACTATTGGTTCAACTCGGTTGGTGACTACTACGGACGCACGGCATCCTTCAACAATGAGCAGACGCGGCTCGGTTCGGACGGCACCGCGACCTATGTCGTGTCACTCGCGGATCCGGGTGTGCACAACTGGCTGGATCCGAATGGTTTGCGTGAAACACTGTTCGTGGCGCGCTGGCAGAGAATCCCGCGTCCCAGGGGTGGACGCCGGCCGTCGCTCGCTGCACGATTGGTCAAGCTCCGGGAGCTAAACAGTGTATTGCCAGCGGATATGACGCGCGTGAGTGAGCAGGAACGCCGTGCGCAGATCGAGTCACGTCTGGCAACGTATCGATTGCGTCTGGCTGTCTAGCGCCGCAAATCCGCTGGGAGGGGAACGATGGCTGATGACTCGAGCAAGACCGGGGTCGATCCGCGAAGAGCGTGGGTGCCGCCGCCACGGCCGGACTGGGTCAAGCGTATCAACGAAGAAGGCGAGTGCATGGACATCCGGTCCGTGGTGCCGCTCGACCCCAAGTCCCTGATACAGAGCGCGATCCGCGAGACGGGGTATTCGGATTTTGGGGTCGATGACTGGCGCGAGCCGTTCGAGGTCTTGTGTGAGTCGTTCGATGAGGACGCGGATCTGAATCTGCTGGGCCGTATCCGCGTGCGCTCCGAGCTGCTGTTGCTGCTGCAAAACCGTCTGCAGATCGAAGCGGTCTACAAAGAGCATCCGCAGATCGATGACGAGCAGATCGTCAAGCCCCTGATGATCATAGGCCAGGGCCGTTCGGGGACCTCGTTCCTGCTGAATCTGCTCTCGGCGAGTCCGCAGAACGGCAATGTCATGACGTGGGAAGCCATGTTCTCCTGCCCTCCGCCGCAGACGGCGACATACCTGACGGATGCGCGCATCGAGAAGGCGCACAAGCTCGCGGACAGCTGGAACCGCGTGGCTCCCGAGCTGATCTCGATGCACGAGTATTCGGGTCATATCCCGCAAGAGGACGTGCCGCTGGTTGCCCACAGTTTTCGCTCGGTCGGCTGGTTCATGGTGATGGGGCAGCTGAATCGCTACGTCCAGTACATGGCCAAGGCGGACCTCGAGCCGGGATACCGCTATCACAAGCGGATCTTGAAGCTCCTGCAGTGGAGGAATCCGCGGAAGCAGTGGGTGCTGAAGAACAGCGCCTGCCTGGAGGAGCTGCGGGACATTCTCGAGGTCTATCCCGATGTCTGCCTGGTGTGGCCGCATCGCGATCCCACCAAGTCCGTGGCATCGACGGTCAGCGTGATCGGCACGATGCTCTGGGCCAACACGGACCGCCCGTTCAAGGGCGCCTTCCTCGATCAGTACATGGATCCGCACGGTGCCGCCAAGCGCCTCACCGATGTGATCGATCTGATGGAGTCAGGAGTGCTGCCCAAGGAGCGAGTCTACAATCTGTTGTATCGGGATCTCATCGCGGACCCGGTCGAGACGGCGGCAAAGATTCATGCGTATTTCAAGCTGCCGTTCGGCGCGGAGAGTCGCGCGGCGCTCGAGGAATACATGCGGCAGAACCCCCGCGAGAAGCGCCCTCCTCACAAGGTGAGCGCGCAGACCCGGGCCGCGGTGGAGCGTGACCGCCCGGCGTTCAAGCGGTATCAGGATTACTTCGGCGTGCCGGATGAAACCTAGAAGCCCCCTGATACGCGGCGGGCTCATGCCGGTACTTCGGGGGCGCTTCGTCTCAGATGCGGTCGGAAACAACCCCGGCCTGGGCGCTTTCCATGCCATCGCTGGTCGTGGCTGACACCGCGAAGTAGTACGTCTGGCCGACGTTCAGGCCATCGACGACGTACGTGGACAAGCCGGCGTTCTTGACAGTGATCACCGAAGTGAGCTGGGCGGGAGAGGTGCCGTAGTAGATCTTGAACCCGCTCAGGTTGGTGAGCGGCGAGCCGTCGGTATTCTGATCCGGAGCCGTCCAGGACAGCGTTACGTTGGACGTGCTCGCAACCGGAAGCGGCACGGGCTTGGGAGCCGGACTGGACGTCTCGCCGGCGTTGGGAGTGTCCGTGGTCGTAGCGGGAGTGGCGGCAGTAACGGTCGGCGGCGTGGATCCCGAGCTCGGGACCTGGGTGATCTGACCGCTCACGTCGCTGGCCGACGCCGGCGAGTAGGCCGTTCCGCTCTCATCTCCGCAGCCGTAGAGGGACGCCGACGCCCCGAGCACGACCCACAGCGACAATCGAGTGATGATATTTGACATTTGCGCGACTCCCAAATCCCGGTGGTGTCCCTACTCCGGAATGTGGAAAGCCGTGACAAAGGGGTTGCTGACACCACCGCCAGGCGCGGTGCGCGTGTCTAACGAGGCCGCAACGTGCGGTTCCCCGGCAACCCCGCTGTCGTAGGCTCTGAGCCCTTAGACCGGAGGCTTTGCGTCCTCATCTTTCGATGAGTTTGCGATTTCGTCGGGAGCAATCATGACTCATGCGCGGCGCCGGGAGAATTGTGGAGACCCGCATTCGAGTAGGATTTGAGCAGCGCATCTCATGCTGTCGCGGAAAGCGGACAGGAAAAACAGGTGTTTTTCAGCGCTGCGGCGGCTGCGTGCGCTCGATCTGTATGACCATTCGAATCAGGTGTGCGAGCGATTCCGCAGCCATTTTCTCGATGATTCGCGCTCGATGAACTTCCACCGTGCGCTCGCTGACGGCCAGATCGCGAGCAATTTTCTTGTTCGTCGCTCCGACCGCCATCAAGTTCAATATTTGTCGCTCGCGCTCAGTCAGCGTGGCGAGACGCTGCTGCAGAACCTCGTCACGCAGCGATTGCGCATGCTGTTGGTGGTTGTAGTCGAGAGCGCGCCTGATCGCAGCCAGCAGCTCCCGGTTCGTGACGGGCTTTTGCAGGAATTCGAATGCCCCGCGCTTCATCGCCTGGACCGCAACCGGCACATCGCCCTGCCCGGTCATGAAGACGATGGGGAGCATGGAGCCGCGCCGATTGAGCTCTTCCTGCAGCTCGAGGCCGCTCATCCCCGGCATGCCGATATCGAGGACCAGGCACCCCGTAGCCCTTGAATCGTAGTTCTGCAGGTACTCCTCTGCAGAGGAGAATTGCCTGCACGGCGCGCCCATTGAGGTAGCGAGCTCCTGGACGAGCGAACGCACGAGCTCATCGTCGTCCACGACGTAGACCATCGGTCCTTCGCGTTCCATTCCGGCGCCCTTGGTCATCGTAGTTTACTTTACTGCATCCACGGGCCCCCGGAGGGCCGGTTGCTGCGTAACATAATGCATCCGTGTCGCTGTGCCGAGGCGGCGTTGCGGGGACCTCTACGAGCTGCTGACCGACGCTCGCAGGATCGGTTGGATTGGACGCATATACTGAATCTGCCCAGCTATAGCTCAAGGTCATCGAGAATCCGTTCACTATACTCAGTTGCGGGGCGAACAACGCATGAAGATCGGCATTTCCATACCTAACAACTGGGGTGTGCACGAGGCGCCCAGGCTGATCGATCTGGCGGAACGTGCCGAGCAGCTTGGGTTCGCCTCGGTCTGGACATCCGAGCACCTGATCAATCTCGCCTACGTGCGGGCGCGGATCGGCGATCGTCCCTACTATCACCCCCTGGCGATCCTGTCGGCGATCGCCTCCCGCACGCGGCGCATCGCCTTGGGAACGTCGGTGATCGTGTTGCCGTTTCACAATCCTTTCGATCTGGCCAAGTACGTTGCGACACTCGACCAGATTTCCGCAGGCCGCGTCATTCTGGGGGTCGGGGTCGGCAACGTGCGCGAGGAGTTCGAGACGATGGGAATTGCCTGGGAGAAGCGCGGCGCCATCACGGATGAGTCCATCCAGATCATGCGGGTGCTTTGGTCACAGGAAGAGGCGCATCACGCCGGCGATCGTTGGCAGTTCTCGGGTGTCCACACGTCCCCCAAGTCGTTCGAAGGACGACGCATACCGATCTGGATCGGAGGAATGAGTGCCGCCGCGTGTCGGCGAGTCGCTCGCTTCGGGGATGGCTGGCATCCCACTGCGCTCACGCCTGACGAGCTTCGCCAGCGGGTTACCGAGATACGCGCGCTGACGCGCTCGGCGGGGCGGGCCCCTGAGTCGATCGATATCTGCATGCGTTTCAATCTGGCTCTCGACGATGTCGAGCTCACTCCGACCGAGTTGCGATCGACCGTGAGAGGGGAGGATACTCGCCGAATCATCGAAGTCGCCGAGGCTTTCGCGGACGCGGGGGCGACCCACTTCATCTATGCTCTCAATTCGCACGAGCCGGATCGGCTCGTGGCCACAGTGACCTCACTCGCGCGCGATCTTCTGCCGCGCGTGTGCGCAGCCTGATCGCCTTCCGTACGGCCAACCCGGGTCGGCCTCAGCGGCTGGCACAGAATGAGGTCCAGAAGTCGGGCCCTCAGCCGGTGGGCGGCAGGGTTCCACTGACCCTCGCATGCTCCGGATACTCGCGTCCCTGTCGTTCGTGTTGTGTGCGATCCGGGGAATCCGCGCGCCCATTTTTACGGGGAGTGGAGGGCAGGAAGTGGACGCACTCGGCCCGCGACGCCGAGAGGACATTCCAGTTGCGCGCGATTCCAACCGCCGGCGCCGGCGGCCGCCGCATAAGTGCTGGAGAGGAAATCGAGCACCAGGGTTTCTGGATCCTCTGCGGTACGAACGGTGTCGTACGGCAGGATGAATTCTCCGAGCTTCGTGTCGAAACTGGCGCCTGTCGTTACCGCTCGATCGCGAAAGCCCGGCGGTTCGGGGTAGGCGTAGGAGTAGAACACGGCTGCAGGAAAGGCATCGCTCCCGGGCCAGAAGCCCGCGCTACTGACCTCGTGCGAATATGCCTCGCGCGCGACTGCATCGGGCAGTCCAGGCACGCCTCCGGGATGCAGCGGTGCGGGCCTTCCCGAGAAGCGCGTGACAGCAAGGTCGAAGCTGCCCCAAAAAAAGTGAACCGGGCTGGCCTTGCCCAGAAAGCCGCTGCGGAAATATTTGAGGAGGCGATCGGCTTGGATGAGCACTCGCCAGAAGGCATGAGCGGCTTCGGCGTCATAGGAGCGGTGGCGGTGGTCTCGCGAAAAAGAGATCGGATCTGACACCTCGTTGGGCATCTCGTGGATCGTGACCGGCATGCCGAGCTTGTTGAGAAGACCCATCAACCGATGATAGAAATCGGCGACCGACCGCGGCTCGAGCGCGAGCACCTGCTCCTCGCCACGGCTGGTGCGCGTCACGAGGCGGTGCTGGACGAAGTCGAATTCCATTTCCAGAATTTCACTGCCAACCGGCACGGGTGAAGTGCCAAGTCCGCGAGCGGTCACGTACAAAGGGACCTGCCAGCTATGGTTCACCCACGGTGTCAGGGAAAGCCGCACCTTCCCCACGATCTGCGTCCATAGCTGCAGTGTAGCGGCGGTGTCAGACCACTTTGGATAGGCCAACTCGGGCCAGAGCGTTTCAGAGCGCACGATAGGATCTCTCCGTCAGGAATCAGAACAGCGACCCGGCCGGCAAGATATCCGGGAGCGGACATCGGACCTGCGGAGAGCCTCAATACGGCGGTGCTCGTCTTGCACGCTGAGTTTTCGCGGCTTCAGCCCACCATGCGAGATCGTCGGCGAACCGGGCGAACGCACGTTCGAGGGCCGCTCCGGCTTCACCGATCGGTTCGCCCGCCTCGTCCAAGGTCGCGACGATCGGTCCCACAGACAGCGTACTCGAGATGACTACCATCCCCATCTCGGACAGCGTGTTGTGCCAGGCGTAGCTCGAGCGAGCTCCCGACAGCCGGCCCGCGGAGTAGCTCGCAATTCCCGCAGGGCGCCAGAACCACTCTTCGAGAAAGTGGTCGGTGAGGTTCTTGAGCCCGGGCTGCATACCCCAATTGTATTCGCCGGCCACGAACAGGAAGGCATCAGCCTCGCGGATCTTGGCAGCGAGTCCCTCCATCGGCGCGGGCGCAGTGCCGGGCGCATATTCCTTCAGCATGCGATCCAACATCGGCAGACCGATCGCCTGGGCGTCGATCAGCTCAGCGTCCTCGCCACGGTTGCGAAGCTTGCGCACGGCGAAGTGCGCCAATCGGATGCCTTTGCGGTCGGCCCTGTAGGAGCCGTAGAGCACGAGAACTCGATTTCCCAAGAGCGCTACCTCGCACAGAAGTCGTCATTCTGATCGCTCGAGACTGGCCTGTCACGAAGGCCCGCTCAGGGTCGCGCTTCTTGGGGGATCGAGGCGTGTGCGATCGTAATCGGCGACACCTGCGTCCCGAACCGACAAATCGGACGCTCAATGCTCATTTCGCCCGACCCCCGGCAGCCGCAGTTCGCGGATTGCCCGTCCACAATGAACTTAGTGGGACCGCGAGCAGTCGCTCGCCGAAGGGAAGCACGTGCTCACCGTCGTACAGGACAATTCCACCGAGGAAACGCGATCCCATCAGTTCCCGCAACCGCTTGAGGCCGCGGAAGTCTCCTTCTCGGACGGAGCTTGCTGCCATGGTCACCCGCTGCGGCCGGATCTGCATCGGTCGCCGCAAGATCAATCTCAGCCACGTCTTCGCCGGCCAGAAAATTGGGCATGAAAGAGGTCAGGGAGAAGATCTGGCTCGTGGCCTACAGCGCGCTCCATTGACCGATCAGTGTTGGGTCAGTGGAATGAGCCGGCGAAGACGGTCATTTCGCATGTAGAGTCCTCCCCAGACGAGGATGCCGACATACACGCCGAACAGCACTGAGCTGAATAGGGGGTCCGCAATGCGAATTTTGCTGGCCACGGCGCCTCCGAGGTATGCGGTGAGCAAAATCGCGCCCAAGACCGACGTGCGCGGCATCGCGTACAGGATCGTGCAGGCGAAGCAGATAAGTCCCAGGTTTCGGATACAGCTCACGGGATAGCCGATCGCCTTGGTTGCTGCCACGACGTGCTGCTCCAGCATGAGCTTCCCCAGGCTGTCAAAGAGTAAGAACAGGATCATCAGACCACTGATCGCCCAGCCGACGCGCGTCATCCATGCCAGATGGTCCGCATGCGGGAAGGTCGACGTGGCCGTTGGCCGAGGATCGGAAACCGATGTGTTCATGATGGTTACTTCTTGGCGTTAGTCATGTTTGGGACGATAGCCACCGCCCGGGGACAGTGCCCGCCGCTCGTTCAGCCGGCAGGAATGGCCAGGATCGGCATGACCTCGACAGAATCGCCGGGGAAGATCGCGAAATGCGGGTGGTTCTGGAAGATCTTGGCGGCTGACTCATGTGACTCGGCGCGCACGACCGTGAAGGCGCCGAGTTGATTGCTGATGTCGGTGATCCCATCCGTGGACACCTTCTTGGTCTTCCCCAACGGCCCTCCCATGGTGACCACGGCAGCTTGGTGCTTTGCGGCCCAGGCCTTCCAGGCGGCGATGCCTTCCTGCTGCTTCGCGCGACGCTGGGCCTCCGGTAGGGAATCCCACTGCGCTCGGCGCGGGCTCGTCTTGCTTCCGGTAAATACAGCCAGATAGGTATTGGTCGCATCCATAATCGCTCCTTTGTTCATCGGGTTCGAACAACAACTGCCCGCACAAGTACGGTAACTCTCATCCTCAATGGTCCTTGATTCGGGATCCCATTGATCGGATTGTCCGAAGGACGTTGCACGGAGTGTATAGCCGACAGTCCACGGGTTTTTTTCCGCCCAGTCGGCTCCGGGCATAATGGGTGCGCTTTTGGCCAGGCTGAGCTTGTCCCATCCGGTCCGTTTTCTCTCCTCCCAACGCGAAAGGGAGGTCTTGGCCTGCAGAAACTTGGAGGAGGTGAGGGGCCGCTTAGGGTGGGTGTGGACCGCTTTGGGATCGGGCGATCTTCTCGGTGACGCCCCGTTCCGCTCAACGCCGATCTGGATCAGAATAGCCACGCGGAAGTGGCGCAGCGCGGCAGGTATCTCGATGAGTGGCAGTCGGATTGAACCCCATGAGCTCGACAAGATTGCCACTGCGACGCTGGCCTACTACGAGCAGCGCGCTGAGGACTTTCGCGCTGGCACACGAGATCACGATGTCAGCCAGAACATCACCGCGCTATTGCGGCATATCGATGGCGAGTCACCTCTAGTGATTCTCGATTTTGGCTGTGGACCAGGGCGCGATCTCAAAACCTTTGCGGGATTGGGCCACACGGCCATCGGGCTGGAGGGCGCAGCCGGTTTTGCTGCCATGGCGCGTGCCGACACCGGGTGTGAAGTGTGGGAACAGGATTTCCATCGGCTTGACCTGCCGGATGAGCGCTTTGACGGCATCTTCGCGAACGCTTCGCTCTTTCATGTGCCGTCGCAGGAATTGCCGCGCGTGCTGCGACAATTGTACGCCGCACTGAAGCCGCAGGGCGTGCTGTTCAGCTCCAATCCCCACGGCCAGAACGAGGAGGGTTGGAACCGCGGGCGCTACGGCGCCTACCATGATCTCGAGGCGTGGCGTCGCTACATGTTGGATGCAGGGTTCAAAGAGCTCGAGCACTACTATCGGCCCACAGGGTTGCCCCGTGAACAGCAGCCGTGGTTGGCGAGTGTGTGGCGCAGGCCACCTCCGTGTAACATCGGTATGGCCTGAGTTGCATGGACCGAGCAGCAACACCTCAATGAGCCCGGCGGGGCGCAGACGAGCAGAAACGGCCAGAAGCGGGCCATTGGAATCTGGGGAACGAGTTTTTCGGAAGCGGACGCTCAACGCCCGCGCTCACCGGCGGGCCGAGCAACGCGAGGCCCGTCCGAGTGCGGCGTATTGTTAGGCGACATGACCCACCTCCGAGTCAGCGCGCGCGCCGGTAGTGCATGGCGACCGCGCCGCTGCGGAGCGGCTTCGCCGAGACCAACTCGAGCCGTCGCGTGCTGGGCAGCCCGCTCTCGTACAGGGTCGGGCCGTGGCCGGCGATCCTGGGGTGGACGAGTAACTTGTACTCGTCGATCAGATCCAGCCGGTCCAGCTCGGTCGCGAGCTTACCGCTACCGAGGAGCACGCCGTCCGGGGTCGCGTCCTTGAGCTTCTGTACGCCCGCGCGCAGGCCGCCGGCGATGTGGTGGCTGTTGGTCCACGAGAAGTCCTTTCGCGTCGAGGACACCACGTACTTCGGTTTGGCCTCCAGCTTGACGGCCCACTCGCGCATCGCCGGCGGCGCCTCCGCGTCGCCGCGGGCGACCGCCGGCCAGTAGCTCTCCATCATCTCGTAGGTGACGCGGCCCCACAGCATCGCCCCGCCCTCGTCCATGAGACGGGTGAAGAAGGCGTGTGTCTCGTCGTCGGCGATTCCTTCTTGGTGGTCGACGCAGCCGTCCAGGGTGACGTTGATACTGAAGGTCAAGAGTCCCATGGTGTCCTCGTGTGGCGCATCTCCCAGTCCGCACTCTGATGGTGCCATGCTCGGCGCCAACCGTCGCCGCACCTTTCAGTGACCTTTCTGAATAAACCAGCCCAGCATTGCGACGGGACCCACCCCCAATCGCCGGGAAAGCCTAATCTCCGGGAAGGCATCGGGGGTTGTCGGGACGCAGGGTGGCGCGTTCACCGTTATAACCTCGGGGCCTTCACAAGCGCGTGGAATGAAACGACTCACTGTGACCGCGTTCGGCTGAGGTAATGCCATTCGCGAACCGGTCCGCTGTCGCGGCGCGACAAGCGATAGCGGCTATTTAAAGGAGCCGCGCCCGAGATGTATCGCTCGAACAACGTCGCAGTCCTCCACTTCCGCGCGTTGCGTGGGAGGCGTATTCGAGAGCTCCTACCGCCCGGCGTCACTCCGGAAGGTAAAGTATCAAGCTCCGATACACCTGATCACTCCTCATTGTCCGGTCAATGCCTCTGCTAGACTCGGCGCGCCGTCCGTTCCGGCACCACCGGTCCACAGCAAGGTTCCCATGACGTTATCAATCGACTTCATCAAGCAGCACAAGCGTGTGATGATCAGTCGATTCGGCAAGTCGGAGAACATCAAGGGATTGACGCAGGTCCTGACCACGTTGCTCCCCCTCATACTGCTCTGGTCGGTCGCGGTTTTCTGTGCCTCAGCTTTGCCGTGGGTCGCCGCAGCCGCGGTGCCACTGATCACGTTGTTTACCCTGCGGGTTTTTGCGCTGATGCACGAATGCGGGCATGGCAGCCTGTTCCGCAGCCACCGGCTCAATCGCATGGCCGGCTTTCTCCTCGGCGTGGTCGCTGGAATGCCGCAGTATGTCTGGTCAAAGCATCATAGCTACCATCATGCGCACAACGGCAACTGGGAGAAGTACCGCGGGCCGTACGCGACACTGGCGGTCGATGAGTATGCGTCACTGACCGCCGGCCGGCAGCGGATGTACCGCATTAAGTGCAGCATGGCGATGGCCCCCCTCGCGGGGTTCATATATCTGATATTCAACCCGCGCTTTACCTGGATCAGAGGCTCTATCGCGTGGACGCTACACGTCGTCGGCAAGAAGCTGACGCAGCCGCACCGGTCGCTGCGCGGACACGCCGCCAGCTTCCAATGCCGGTATTGGCAGACTTCCCTGGAATACTCGCACATGTTCTGGAACAACGTCGTGTTGCTCAGCCTGTGGGCGTTGATGTGTTGGGCATGTGGAGGCGCGCTGTTTTTCAGTATCTATCTGCTCAGCGTGTCGATCGCCGGCGGCATGGGCATCGTATTGTTTACCGTGCAGCACAATTTCGAGCACGCCTACGCCAGCAGCAGCGAGCGCTGGGACCATGACACCGGCGCGATCGAGGGCACCAGCTATCTGCAGTTGCCGAACTGGATGAACTGGTTCACGGCCAACATCGGCTATCACCATATCCACCATCTGTCGGCCAACATTCCCAACTACCGCCTGGTCGACTGTCACGCCGAATATGAACATCTGTTCGCCGCCGTCACCCGGGTGAAGTTGTCGCAGGTGGGCGCCGCATTGAAATGCATCCTCTGGGACCGGCAGGCGCGCCGGATCATTTCCGTCGCGGAATATCGGCAGCGCGGTTAAAGGAACCGGATCACCTGTTGTCGTGAGAAAATTTGCCTCGAGCGTGCGGCGCAGGGCTGCGCCGGTGCGCCGCGCCAGCGCTCCCCAGCCGCTCAGGCGGCCGGTCGAGACGCCCGGGAGTTGTATCGACCCGGCTGATGCGTAGCTCCACCCCGCGCACCCGGATCGCCCGCAGAATCTCGAAAGTCTCGTTCGACATGCCTGCCGGAAGGTCGACAAAGCTGTAGTCGTCGCGAATGTCGATGTGGCCGATGTCGTGGCCGCGGAGGCCCACCTCATTAGCGATTGCACCCACGATGCTTCCGGGCCGGACGCCGTGCACCTCACCGGCCTCAATGCGAAACGTCTCCAACCGCGGCGCCCCTTTGGGGCGGCGGGCGGTGGGCGCTCGACGTTTGGGTCGATCATCGGTTGTCGCCCCATCCTCGTTCGCGTATTCGGCTTCGACGTGCGATGCCGGTACGTAGCTCTCCGGGAGTGCATCGGTCCTGCGCGTCAGCAGAAATGGCGTCGCGCCTTGGAGCAGGCTGGCCAGCGCGGCGGCCACCTCGATTGCCGGGATGTTTCGCTCGCGCTCGATCTGCTCGATGAGGGGTTGGAAGACCTTGCCTGCGCCGCTTTGCACCGCGGTCGCGATGGATTCCTTGAACTTGAGAATGCGCTGCTCGTTGACATCGTCGACGCTCGGTAGCTGCATGGGCTCGACGCGCTGCCTGGTGGCGCGCTCGATGACGCGCAACATATCTCTCTCGCGCGGAGCCACGAAGAGAATCGCCTCGCCGCTGCGTCCGGCACGGCCGGTACGGCCAATCCGGTGAACGTAGGTTTCCGAATCGTGGGGAATGTCGTAGTTGATGACATGGGAGATACGTTCGACGTCCAGCCCACGGGCGGCAACATCGGTTGCCACGACGATGTCCACTTGTCCCGCCCTCAGGCGGGCGATCGTGCGCTCCCGCTGCTGTTGCGGAATATCGCCGTTCAGAGCTGCCACATTGAAGCCACGCGCTTCGAGCCGGTCGGCAAGATCGGTCGTCTCGAGCTTCGTGCGTACGAATACCAGCATGGCTTCGAAGTGTTCTACTTCGAGGACGCGTGTGAGCGCATCCAACTTGTGCAAGCCACTCACGAGCCAGTAGCGCTGGCGGATCTTCGGCGTGGTGCTCGCACGATTGTGAATCGTGATTTGTGCAGCCGCACGCATGTGCTTCTGTGCGATTCGGCGGATCGCCGGCGGCATGGTGGCGGAAAACAGAGCGATCTGCCGCTGCGACGGCGACTGCTCCAGTATCCATTCAATGGCATCGACGAAACCCATTTGCAGCATCTCGTCTCCTTCATCGAGAACGATGAACCGCAGGGTGTGGAGGCTGAGCGAGCCGCGCTTGATGTGGTCCATTACGCGTCCGGGCGTGCCGACGATCACCTGCGCGCCGCGCTTGAGGCCCTTCAGCTGAGGCACGTAGCTCTGACCGCCATAGATCGGTAGCACATGAAAGCCCGACATGCGGGCGGCATAACGCTGAAACGCTTCCGCGACCTGAATGGCGAGCTCGCGAGTGGGCACGAGCACGAGGGCCTGCGGCGCCGCTTGCTGCGGGTCGAGGCGGGTGAGGATGGGCAACGCGAAGGCTGCCGTCTTGCCGGTACCGGTCTGCGCCTGTCCGAGCAGGTCCGAGCCGGACAGGAGCAGCGGAATGGCTTGCAGTTGGATGGGAGAGGGCGTCTCGTAGCCGACGGCCGTCAGCGCTTCAAGAAGCGGCGCGCTCAGGCCCAGTTCCTGGAAGCCGGGTACTTTCTGTTCATCGGTCATGTTGATCATCCCACTTGTTCTTCCCGGCCGAGGCGCCGGCGTATCGCCTCTTCCCTCGCATCGTCGATCACGCGCATGATGCCGCCGGAATCGACCGGCGCATCTTGACGAACGACGACACCCGTCAGGGGGCTATCCGGGCGCAGCTCGCCCTGTTCGTAGAGCGCCCAAATTTCCCGCGCAAATTCGGTTTCGTGCAACTCGGGTGCAAACCGACCGAGCGTCGATCTGATGTTGTTGACGTCACGTTCGAGCATTGCGAACGCGGCATTGTTGCCAGCCGCATCGACCGCCTGCGGCAGGTCGATGATGACCGGGCCGTCCGGGCCGATGAGTACGTTGAATTCGGAAAGATCGCCGTGGATGAGACCCAGCCGCAGCATGAGGACGATCTGCCGTACCAGAAAGGCGTGGTACTGGCGCGCGACGTCCGGCGACAACTCGACATCTCCAAGCCGAGGCGCGGGATTTCCCGAGGCATCGGTTACGAGCTCCATGATCAGGACGTCGTTGAAGTAGCCGCAGGGTCTCGGTACCCGCACTCCCGCCGCGACGAGCCGATAGAGGGCATCGACCTCGGTGTTCTTCCATTCATGTTCTTGCCGCTTGCGGCCGAAGCTCGTGCTCTTGCTCATCGCCCGCATCTCGCGGCTGCCGCGGACCTTGCGGCCCTCCTGGTACTGGGCACGCCTCTGGAAGCTCCGCTGCGCCATGTCCCGGTAGACCTTCGCGCAGCGAAGTTGAGTCCCCGTGCGCACGATGTAGACGGTTGCTTCCTTGCCGCTTTTCAGAGAAAGGACGACTTCATCGATGATCCCATCGTCGATCAGCGGCTGCAGGGCTTTGGGCGTCTTCATTGCTCGAGCATTTGTCCAGTTTCAATGGAAGGGCGGGCCGCGCGATGACACGGAACTGCACGAGATAGCTCACGCAGAGCAGGAGTGCCGGCTGGCGTTGATTCGCCTCGCGGCGAGGCTGTCCGACGTGCCTGCTTCACGCGTGGCGTGGCTGATGGCCGATGGATGCCCGTCGGACAAAGGGGTGCCAAACTGCTAAGTATAGTGATTTACCTGGCAAGACGCCAGCGCTGCCGGGTACCGGCTTACACGAAACGCGGCGTCATCGGCCCCAGGTCGGGGTAGTAGCGCGGATCGGCTTTTCCGGCCGGATAGCGAGCGCTCTCGATGGGGCGCAAGCTGCTGAATTCCCCACTACTGTCCACGGTTCCGAGGTGCTCGATCTCCAACGGCCGGTCGCAGCAGGCGCTCATGTCGCGGATCGCCGCGTGAAATCCCGGCGAGGAGCGCAGCGTGTTCATGATCTCCTCACTGTCCCATTTCTCGATGAATACCACTGCTCCATCACGCGAGATCGTGGGAAGCAGCACGCTGAAATTCGCCAGCATCTGCTGCGTAAGCGAGTCCTTCAATCGCCCGACCACGCGGATAAACTCGTCGCGGCTATCAGCCCGCGGGAACCAGCGAGCGATGATGACTATTGCCATGAAAGACTCCTCTTGCCGTCAAACCCAGCTACCGGTTGCCTGCAGACAGATCTGCCGCCGTCCACGTGCGTACCTGCTCGCAGAAGTACAAGACGAGATCGCGGCCGTCGAGGAACATCTTTTCGTCGGCCTCGAGCTGCTCTTTGATGTGCGGGGTGGACACGATGCGGAAGAACTCGTCCACGCTCGCCTGATCTTTGAACACGATGCTCGTGATGCAGTCATAGGGACTGTCGGAGGACTCGGTGACCGCGTGGCCTTCGGCGGCGACAGTAACCACTTTGTTTATATAGTCGCGTCGATAGTCCTCGTACAAGTGCCCGAGATACTTCTTGGCGAGCAAGACATGCGAGCGTTCGTAATAGTCGCGAAACTGCTCCCGGGTCGTTCCCGCCTTGCGTCGCAAGTGCTCTACGAGTGTGATCATGCGGTCCTCTTTCGACTATTTGACAGTTGTGAGGCGATGTCGAGTCGGCGCGGCAGCTCAGCGACTCACCAGAGCACGCGCCATTGAAGTTGCGCACGACGCTCGCGAACTACATGCTCCCGCTGCTCCGCCATGATCCGCGGCATGTCCGGGGGCAGGTGCTCGCGCAAATCCGCGAGGGCGACCTTCCTTATGGTTGGAATGGGATGCTCGCTGCACTCCATCCACCGCCCCTGTATCGCACCTGTCGCATAGCCGCCGGTGTCCAGCCAGTTTACGGCGCCCGGATCTGACGCGCAGACCACGGCGCGAAATACTCCGTCGGGAGAAACGTGCGCTTGCGCCCCATTGATGCTGCTGTGACGGTTGTACCAGTCCGTCGTCTCGTAGAGATCGTTGGTCAAAATGACAGACCAGTACAAGCACTGCTGCGGGACTCTGGTTTCGAAGATCAGGGCCTCGTTGTCGGCGAGGTCGTAAGCGCCCTCGTAGTAGAACTGGCCGTGGAGACCGCCAACTTGTGCAAGTGTCGCGCCCTGGACATTCCATTCCTTCAGCGCATTGATAGTCCCGAGCCGGCGCATGTCCTCGACGTGATCCACGAGTATGAGCGCGGCGTTGCCCATACTGTTGGCCAGGCACCGCAGCCGTTCTTCCAGGTTGTTGGCTGTCGGACGGGAGCGCATGGCCGGACAGTCCAGGCGTTCTATTGCGAGACGCGGATCACGCTCATGAGACCAGTCGTAGGAAACGAGTCGCAGCAGCAGCGCATGCGCGCGCGGGTCCAGCTTCCACCAGTCGGTCGCGTCATCGTCGGGTCTGGTCGGGCTCAAGGTGACATCGAAGTAACCCTGCCGGTCAACGCGCAGGGTATTGAAGTCGTTGACGGCGAGCACGCCAATACCGGGATTCACTCTGCCGGTTTCCTCGGGTAGCGTGTAGACCTGCGACATCCTGAAGATCCGGAGCGAGCCGCGCTCGCCTCGGATGCGATAAGTGCCCCCTGGGCTGATGAGGGCCTTTTTGTACACGGTGTCGGCATTGGGCTGCAGCACATTCATGGTCGCGCCAATCCATGGCAGGAACTGGGGATAGTCGCCGTCGCCGCTGATCGCTTCGAGGGTGCGTGACGCCAGCGCGCCAAGCAACAGGCGGCCGGCTTCCTGCTGCACGTGGGGATCGCTCCGCAGACGCTCCGGCAGTTTTCGCAGCATTGCGTGGCCCACGGCCTTGAGCTCATTCGCGAAGCTCTCCCACGCAGGAAATTCCTCCGCGGTGTTATCGCCAGCAGATTGTCCGTTCCCGACTCCACCCTCTGGGATCGACATCGTCACTCTCCGATCGCTTGCTCGTGCGCCACCGGGAATCGGTCACAGTAGAATTGGAACCGCTGGCGTAGCGAGGCAATGTCTACGCCAAAGTTGCCCTTGAGGTCGTAAATGACGCGTCCGAGCCGACCCCGGCGATTCGCGCTCAGGTAGTCGTTCAGCCGGGCCGTCGCCTCTGGTGTAACCGGCAGGCCCGCCAGCGCGCAAACACGAGAATAGGTTGCACGTTCATCGGCCATGTAGTCCTGGAACATCACATCCAGGACCTGGCCGTCGGGCAGCGTGTCACGATCGCGCACGCACACGCGCATGAGGCGCTCGATGCGATCGAGCCAGTAGCTCACCAGCTGGTGCAAATCGATACGGGAACGGCGCACGCGATCCGCGTATGCCATCAGTGTAATGGCGGATTGCAGAACGGCGACGGGGTCGCGGTGCGTGATCACAATGGTCGCGTCCGGATACACCGCGAGCAATGCATGGAGGTTTTCCATGTTCTGCGGCGATTTCATCACCCACCGGTGCGGTCCGCGCAACCAAGTCATGACTTGCATGACCTTGCGTGCGTAGGCGTAGTGGGGCGTCTGATCGTGCGCGAAGTAATACTGGTCCCAACGAGGGACGTGCGCCATCCAGTCGATATAGTAGGAAGAGAAGTCAAAACAGTGTAGCTCGACTTCCTCATGGACGTGTCCGGGGGCCCACTCGTGCATGGCCGACCAGTGCTCCATGACGGAGTTCCATACGTGCCATACTTCGGTGCTGCGACGATAGCGCGGATTTCGATCTGACGATTGCCAGTTCATCTCGTCGGATCGGGGCACCGGCTCATCCGACTCCCACAGCTGCATCGAGCGCAGGTGAGGGTGGGTGGCCAGGAGATTGACCAAGTGGGTCGTGCCGGAGCGCGGTAAACCTGAGACGATGATCGGACGCGGCAGCTCGATCCCCAGGATTTCGGGGTGGTGTGCGACAACATCTTCGACGCGCAAGCGATTCGTGGCGAATCGAACCATGGACTCGTACGCCATCGCCCGACCCAGAGGGCCGAGACCTGAATCTTCGTTGAAGCTCTGCAGCCACACGGCCAGTCGCTCACGAAAGTCGTCGGCACCGAAATTGGTCAGGCCGGTGGCTGCCCGAGCGGCATCCAGAATGGCGTGCTCGGTCAAAGTTACGGCTGGGGTGCCGGCAATCGCCTGCTTCTCGTGCTCGTTGAGCACCGGAGCGGCGAAGTCCGTCACACGGATCTCCTTGGGACTGGCGCTTGTCATATGAAAATAGTTGTCGACGATGATCGAAAGTCGCGCTTGGCTGTGCGTGTGCGGTCAGCCTGCGATGGTAAAGCCACCGTCCACGCACACGGTCTGGCCGGTGATCCATGATGCCGCAGCGCTACATAGAAATAGGGTCGCGCCTGCAATGTCTTCAGGCTCTCCGTGACGCCCTAGCGGTACACGGGACAGCATGCTTGCGTTGATGCCGGCGTCCGCAAGCAGAGGACTGGTCATCCGGCTGCGCGTAAGTCCCGCTGCAATCGCATTGACCCGAATATTCTGTGAGCCCCACCGCACGGCGAGCGCGCGAGTCAGGCCGAGTAGTCCGGTCTTCGCCGCCCCGTAAGCAGGCAGAAGCTGAATGCCGAAGAAGGAGCTCATCGATGCCATGTTGACGATCGACGCACGGCCCGGCAGCTTGCTTCGAGAAAGCAGCGGCGCAATCCGGGTGCTGAGCCGCTGAACCCCGCTGAGATGCATCGAAAGCGCACGCTCGAATACATCGGGGTCCGCTTCATCGAGGCCGAGGGCGAACATGGCGACTCCGGCGCAATTGATCACGATGTCCAGCCGGTCGAACTGCGTGTTCACAAGATCGACTTGATCGCGATCCTCCATATCGAGTTGGAGATAACGATACGCGCGAAGATTCTCATCGTAGGCCGCCGCGCTCGCGCGTGTGCCCGTCACCGTAACCTCGGCCGCCGCTTCACGGAAAGCTTTGGCGATCGCCAGGCCCAGTCCGCCGGTGCCACCGGTAATCAGCACCGTCGCGCCGGAAAAGTCGAAACGAATGTTCGGCCAGCTCACGGTTGTACCTACCGGTTCTGCGAGCAAGTAATCATCACTTTGAGGCTGGCCTGCGCGTTCTGCGCAATCCCAAACGCCTGATTGAACTGCTCCAATGGAAATCGGTGCGAAATCATTGCATTGAAGTCGATTCGCGCATCGGTCAGCAGGCGCAATGCTGCAGAGAACTCATCCTCATAAGCGACAGCAGCCCGCAGGTCAACTTCGCGGTGCAACGCCTGCATCAGATCGAGCGATACGTGCTGGGTATAGAGACCTACATACACGATCAGCGCGCGCTGTTGCGCCATGGCGATGGTGTCCCGAAGGACTGCAGGGGAGGCGGTGGTGTCAAAGTAGACGTCCGCGCCCACGGCAGGCAACATGCCGAAAACCATGACTTTCCCGTACAGCGCTTCCAGTCGCTCGCGCAGATCTTCCGCTCCGGCACGTACACAGTTGCGCGCGCCCAATCTTGTGGCTGCCTCGAGGCGCCTCGGCGAGATGTCGACGGCGACGACGTCATTGATTCCGCGGGCCGCAAGACCCGCGATGATACCCATGCCGATGCAGCCGACGCCGAGAACCACAACCCGCTGACCAGGCTGCACGTCGGCCCGGTTGATCGCATGCAAGCCGACGGACAAGGGTTCCGCCAGCGCCGCCAGTTCAGGGGACAGGCTTGCGGGGACCGGGATGAGCGCGCCGTCTGCATCTTCCTTCGCGACAACCAGGTACTCAGCGAGGGCGCCCTGCTGGCCGCCGTTGCCAATGACGCCCCGGCTCAGGGCTTTGGCGGGATTCACGACGACGCGTTGGCCAATCTGAAACCGAGATGCTCCAGGCTCGACCACGACGCCTGCAAACTCGTGGCCGAGCGCCATGGGCGTAGTCGAGCCAAACAAGGCACCGCCGGAGGCGACGTAGTGCAGGTCGGAGCCACAGATGCCGCAGGTCTCCACCTCGATCAGGACGTCGCCGTCCGCGCGGAGCGGCGCGGCCACATCGTCCACCCGAACGTCATTGCGTCCATGCAGGTTGACCTGCTTCATGATCGCCCCAAATGGAGTTTGAGGGTGGGAAGAAGATAGGACAAGTTAGTATACTTGTATCACCGGACAAATTACCATGGCTCAGTGTGACCGCCGCGTCTGGAGGCGGCAAAGCGCTCGGACGGACGCGCCTGGGGTAGCGGCGACTGTCACGGGGATCTTCTTATCGCGACACAAGCGAAGAATGCTCGCCCTCTCGTTCTGGCGTGGAGCTTCCTGGATCAGCGTGTCGCCGGACAGGCATGGTGGTCCTCGTCGAAAGCGAGCGCGATTACGTGGTCGCGCACGTCCTCAGGCCAGGCGGCCACCAGCTCACGCAGGCGTGTCAGATCGTTCGCAAAGAGCGCGCGCGCAGCCTCTTCAAAACCGGGCATGTCTCCAGCCATGGCGGACATGAAGTGGTAAGCACGCTCCTGCGCTTTGCGGCGCCTGTCTTTCTCACCATGCACACGTCTGGCTCGTTCAACCAGTTTACGCATCGCCACAGAGGCACCGCCGGGTTGTGCCGCCAGCCACTCCCAGTGGCGTGGCAGCAGGGTTACCTCGCGAGCCACCACGCCTAGCCTTGGACGCCCACGACCACGGGGCTCGCTGATGCGAGCGTCTACGCTGACCGAGTCGGGAGCGGGTTGAAGGCAGTCGGTGCGATCGTGGGTTGCGGTCGCTCGCGCGAGCCGGACCACCATCTCTTCGACTGATCCTCTCGTATCGATTTCGATCGAACGCCCGGTCGTGTCATCGAAGATCAAGACAGGGCCGCCTGCCATGTTTTCAACGGCCCGCTTCACTACCAAGGCAACAGTTTGCAGCGGACCTGCAGCAATACGCCGGTGGCCGTTGAAGGCGGTATATAAATTGGGGTGCGTGTCTGTCATCGCATTGGAACCGAAAGCTGGAACGAGGGTTATTTATACCCGGATTAAAATAGGAGGTCAATAATACCCGGGTATAAATAGTCTCTGGGAAGCAAGTCATCGCCGCGGGGCGTAGAGACGGCGGCGGTACTCGTACCAATGCAGGAGTGGCGCAGCTTGCATGAGCGAGCACGCCCGAGTTTGAAGGCGTTGCTACGGTGTTATTTCCGCGAATGCGGCCATCCTTCGTCGAGGGGCACAGCGCTGACGGCAGACTTGTAGTCGCAGTCTAGTTTCGATCAACCGATTTGCGTTTCGCAGCAACGCTGCTCATCCCGGCCGCTGCGGCGGCGGTGCCGCCTCGAAACGGCGGAGCACCTCTCCAGCATCACGTTGATATTCGCCGGCCCGGTAGGGCGCGGTAATTCGTGACACCTCTCAGCGATCCCCAACTCCTGCGTGACGCGCATCGTGCCATGGTCGAAGCGATGGCGCGAGGCTTTGGAAACAGGTCCGCCGCGTGTTCAAGAGCAGCCGCACGCACACCGCGCTGAGCCAACAGGCAGGCTGCAACGAGTCCCGTCGAGCGAAAACCCACAATCACAACATCAGCAGCAATATTTGATTTATGCATGCAAGAGTCTATCATGCAGAACTGCGCGTTTTATGGGGGGGCGACGAGTGGATATTACGCGATTAGGGACGTTGGCTACGTCCATCCTTCTTCTGCTCCGGGTTACAGATCTCACGGCGCAGACGGCTTCGCCCGCGGAACAGCCTGCCCTTTCCGAGGTTGTCGTCACTGCTCAGCACCGTGAGCAAAACCTGCAGGACGTAGGTATCGCCATCACGGTTCTGAGTGGGGATGACCTGCGCAACCGGGGTCTGTCCGCCTCGACGGAGATCGCGGATCTAACCCCCGGTGTACACATGTCGGGAAGCCTCGCCGGCCAGAGCCAGCAGTTCTCCATTCGCAGCGTAACCCAGAACGATTTCAACGATTCGATTGAAGCGCCGATCGCAGTCTATATAGATGATGCGTATATTCCGAACCAGCAGGGCCAAACCATGTCCCTGTTCGACATCTCTCGTGTGGAAGTGCTGAAGGGCCCTCAAGGCACGCTGTTTGGGCGCAACGCCACCGGCGGCCTGGTGCAGTTCGTGGTGAATCGCCCGACGCGCGACTTTGAAGGTTACGGCAATGTGAGTTATGGCCGTTTCGGCACCGCCACCGCGGAAGGCGCGGTGAGCGGCCCGTTGTCGGATACTGTGGCCGCACGGTTGTCCTTCTTCTACGATCATCTCGACAATTTCTGGCAGAACGAGTACCCAGCCGGAGCAGCGGCAGGCTTGCCGTTGAGCTTTGGCCCGCCGTTGTCCAGGTGCTGCTCCGATGAGGGCGGTCACGAGACTTACGCGGGTCGCCTGCAGATCGAGGCCAAGCCCAATGATCAGCTCGATATCCGCCTGGTCGGCTCCGGCGCCAAGCGCACACTTTCGACTGCGCCTTATACATCTGTTGCGACGACTCCCGTGGTGGATGCTCAGGGACGCGTGATCAACTCGATCCGCACCGCTCCGGATGACACTCGGACCATCATCGGTCCGGATGGCGGTAACTATTTTAATCCGGCGCTGTTCCCGTTACAGGGTGCGCAGACCGGCATTGGCTTCGGACCGGCGCCGGGCCTGCGCTTTCCGGGAAATACCTGGTTCGGTTACAAGCCGCTCGACCCGCGGAGTTTGCGGTTGTCCGTGGCCTATGCGCAACCCGATGCCAATACCGACAGCGCCTACAGCGGCACGCTGCACGTTGATTACGACCTTGGCGCCATGAAGTTGGCATCCATCAGCAACTATCTCAAGTTCGAGAAGATGTACCTGATGGACGCCGCCGGCACGCCACAGAATCTCAACCAATATGGCACCAAGTCAGAGGGCTGGTCATTCTCGCAGGAGCTGCGGCTGAGCGGCGAGCGCGAGCACCTGCACTGGCAAGGCGGCGTGTATTTCCTGCACATCAACACCCATGGTTACGATGGATTGCTCGGCTCTACGGGGTCGCTTTTTGCGGGCGTGTTTGGCGCCTCGGCCACCGGCATAGATCCGATCGCAAACCGTACTCTGCAGACGAATTCCACCTCCGTCTTCGGCCAGGTGGAGTACGAGTTTGTTCCCAAGTGGACCGTCATTGTCGGTGCGCGCGGTATCAACGAACAGCAAGACTACAAGCTTGCCTACTACGGCTACGTCAATGTCAACGACTACAAGGTGGACACCGGAGCCGTGTTGTCTCCGCTGCCCTACGATCCATTCACCGACAGCCGCACCCAGCACCTGTGGGCCGGCAAGTTTCAACTCGAATATCGCCCGGTCGACGGCCTGCTGGTGTTCCTCGGCATCAATCGCGGCGTCAAGGCCGGGAGCTACAATGCGAAGACCTTTGACGGCTCGCCGCCCATCGACCCCGCGCAGGTTTCCTATCAGCCCGAGGTGCTCGTCTCCGTCGAGGGCGGTGCTAAATGGATCGATGCAGCGCACCGCTACTCGGTAGGCGCGTCCGTCTATCACTACAACTACGACAACTATCAGGCGTTTCAGTTCACGAACAACTCCGGTATCGTTCAGAACGTGAAGGATCGCACGACGGGCTTCGAGCTCGAGGGCACCGCCAAGCTGTTTGCCGGGCTGGAAGCGACCGGCGGCTACGCCTACAGCGACGCGAACATTCCGAACTATCAGATCGCTCCCGGAGTGTTCAAGGATGTCAGGCCGACGTTCGCATCCAAACAGCAAGCCAATCTGGCCTTGACCTACAACGTGCCGGCGCGGGTCGCTGGCGGTCAGCTGGCCCTCACTGCCGATGTCGCGTACTCGTCCTCTTTCTATGACAATCTGCGCAACTTCGCTTCCGAGGAGCTGTCGGGACGGACGCTCACGAACGCGGCTATCGGCTGGAACAGCGGCAGGCCGGGACTGCGAGTGGGCGCCTACATCAAAAATATCGCCGACAAACGCTATCCGATCGTAGGCTTCGACAGTTCACCCAACTGCGGCTGCTCCATCGAGGCCTACGGCATGCCCCGCACCTACGGCGTGACCGTGGGCGGGAGCTTCTAGCTTGCGGCTTCGGCCAGCAGCAGTTCCGCAAGTAGCTGCGGATGGGTGAGCATGGCATCGTGTCCGGCGCCCAGCTCGACGTATCGCCAGTCGGACCGGCTCCTCGCGTGTCGGGCACTGATTTCGACCGCGGGAAACGCCGGATCGATGCATCTGACATAGGTTGTGGGCCGGCCGTTGCCTAGCGGATTTTTCAGCGGCACAGCCGTTCGCTCGGTATTCAGCGGATGCGGTGTCAACAGGCTCTTGACTCGATGCGACATCTGCGGATCGACGATTCCGAAATTTCCCGGAGGCGGTGGCGGTACGCTGATGCCCCCGTCGAAATTCATTGCGGATTTGATCCGCGCGTCCCGTGCTTCGGCGGTCATGGAGTCGAGGCGGCTCAAACCGTCCAAGGGCAGGCCACCGTCCAGGAAGACAGTGCGCCTGATGCGGGACGGGGCCCGATCGACGACGCCACTCACCGTGCGTGCGCCAAAGCTGTGCCCTACCAGGATGATATCCTCGAGTTGCTCGAACTCGATCACATTCAGGATGTCGAGCACGAAGGTCTCCATGTCAATGGTCCCGGACATCAGGTGTCGGCGCTCGCCCAATCCCGTCTGCGTAGGTGTGAATACGTCGTGTTCTCGACGACGCAGGAGTCGTGCGACGGGCGACCAGCACCAGCCGCCATGAAAGGCGCCATGTACGAGTACGAAAGGCGGAGGGTTGCTGCTCATGTTGGTTCCCTTCGGGTTTGTTGCCGCAAGTAGAGGATATCTGATCGCATGGATCTACAGCTTTCCGGTCGCAAGGCGATTGTCTGCGCCTCTTCGCAGGGTTTGGGACTGGCCTGCGCGAGAGCACTCGCGCGCGAGGGCGCGCAGGTTTGGATCAACGGGCGAGATGCGCAGAAGCTGGAGCTCGCGCGCTCGACACTGCTCGGGGAAATGCCGGCAGCCGCGGTGTGCGCCGTAGCCGCGGATATCCTCGGTGAGCGTGGCCGCGAAGCCCTCATTGCTGCCTGCCCTGAGCCGGACATCTTGATTAACAACAACGCGGGTCCCGCGCCTGGCAGGCTCGAGGACTGGACCCGCGCGGCCTGGTTGGAGGCGCTTGAAGCCAACATGATCGCGCCACTCATGCTGATTCGCGCAGTCATACCCGGAATGCGGTTACGGCGGTTTGGGCGGATCGTCAACGTTACCTCGGCCATGGTCAAGTCCCCGCGTTATTCAATGACCCTGTCGACCGCCGCACGGACAGGCCTCACCGCCGCTTGCAAGGCCATTTCGCGCGAGATCGCGGCCGACAATGTCACCATCAACAACCTGCTGCCCGAGCGGATCGATACCCCGCGGCAGGTGTTCATGACCGAGCGGATGATGAAAGAGCAGTCGATCACTCGTGAGTCGGCCAGAGCGCAGATCGCTGCTTCGATTGCCGCAAAGCGCTTCGGAACCCCGGAAGAGTTTGGCGCAGCGTGCGCCTTTTTGTGCGGTGCGCAGAGCGGCTTCATTTCCGGTCAGAACCTCCAACTGGACGGAGGTTCCTATCCTGGCTTGGTCTGAACGCGCGAGCAGTGGGACGGCGATGCGGTAGCTTCATTTGCAGGCCGCGTGCGTATACCTCGACGGAGACGACTTTCATGCGCGGTCCGCGGATACTCTCGCTGCGGCGGTCTGCCTTCAGGGCTGGACCACAAAATTACTGAACCCACCGTTACGGTTGGCAATTCCGGCAATCGCCTCATTGACACGCTTGAGCGGAAAGCGGACATGTTCGAACACCGACAGGTCGAGCGTTCCCGCCCGCGCCATGTCGGCCATGTCCTCGCCCTCGGCTGCCGTGAACCAGGCCGATCCGATTAACTGATGTTGTTGATCCATGAGCGTATGGATGTCGAACGGCAGCGCTCCGGCCATGGCGCCAATATTCACGGCCTTACCGCCGCGGGTGAGCGAACGCATCGCCTGCAGCATCGTTTCATGAGGAGCCCCCGGTCCCAGGCAATCGATATAGATGTCTGCGCCGTCGCCATCGGTGCGGCTACGAACCCACTCATTGACGGTCCCGTCTTCGAGCGCAAGCACATCGATTCGATCAGGAGCCAACGCACGTACACGCTCGAGCAACTCGCGGTTGCGGCCGGTACCCAGGATCCGGGTAACGCCCATGGCTAAACCAAACAGGGCTCCCCCGATACCCAATGTCCCGCTGATGCCATTCACGAGCAGCGTCTTTCCCGGGGCCGCACCTGCCTTGCGCAATGCAGAGTACGCCGTGCCGAGGTACCCGAAACGCGCTCCCTGTTCGAAACTGACGTTGTCGGGGAGCCGTACGAGACTGTAACGCGGCGCGATCATGTATTCGGCAAGCCCTCCGTACGGATATTGTCGAAGGATCTCTTTGGAGCCGGGCGAAAACCCGAAGTAGCCGGCAAAGGTGTAACTGCGACAATTGATCAGATCCCCGCTGCGGCACGCGCGGCAGGACCCGCAGACGCGTCCCGGGTTCACATAGACGCGGTCACCCGGACGGAAGCCCTGTACTTGGGAGCCAACGGCGTCGATCACGCCTGCGGGATCCAAGCCGAAGATGGCCGGCAGGTCGGGAAGTGGATTCTGGGGGAACCAGGTCGTCCAGTTGCTGAGGATGTTGCCTAAATTGGGGACGACGTTGCATGCCTTGACGGCGACGCGTACATCGATGGGTCCGGGCTGCGGCAACGGCACCTGTTCGAGTACCATCGGTTTGCCGACCTCGTGCATGCGAGCTGCAAGCATCGTAATCATGTGAACCCCTTCCCCTCTCTCAGAGCGCCGCAACACGAGTAGAGCAGATCATGCATAGAATATCAATTTATGCATGAATGGAAATTGGCATCGACGCATTATTGCCGGCGCTGCTAGCATTCATGCATAAAAAGAAGACTCATGTTAACGAGTAACGATGAGTAGGAGGGGCGGGTGGTTGCGGCAGTTGAAGGATCTCGATGGGGGCATTCATGCCCGGATAGGTGGACTGGGATAGGTGGACTGACAGCCGAGCAGGGTGACTCAGGCGAGACGGTGCAGGGCTGCTTGAGCGATGTGGGGGTGCGAGCGTGAATGCGGATATATCAGAGCCCGTAGTGAAGGTGGCAGACCTCGCCTTTGCGAGGCTGCAGAGTCCGGATCTGGATGTTGCCGAAACCTTTCTGACCGATTTTGGCCTGCAGCGCGTCGAGCGGACAGCCACTGCTCTGTATATGCGCGGTACAGATGACGCTCATCACCTGCACGTTACCCATCTGGGCCCGTCGCGATACCTATCTCTGGCTTGGCAAGCCGCGAGCTACGACGACCTCGTGCGTCTTGCCAAACTGCCTGGATCCTCCGGCATCGAATCGACGGACGAGCCGGGTGGCGGCAAGCGCGTGCGGCTGAAGGACCCCAGCGGTTATACGGTAGAGGTTGTACACGGGATCGATCGGGTAGCTCCGATTGAGATCCGACGCCCCGAGTTGAATAGTGGTGCTCGGCGCCTGCAGCGCAAGGGAACGTTCTTCCGGGTGCCGACGGGCCCTGCGCATGTGAAGCGGATCGGGCACGCGGTCATCATGACGCCGGATTTCGAGAAAACACTGCACTGGTACCGCCGGACATTGGGTTTCCTGTGCACCGATGAGATCTACCGCGGGGATCGCACCAACATCGTGGGATCATTCAACAGGGTGAATCGAGGCGAGGAGTTTGTCGACCACCACGTGTTTTACGTGATACGCGGAGGGAAAACCGGCCTCAACCATGTTTCTTTCGAGGTGCAGGATGTTGATGATGTCCTCATTGGTCACGAGCACCTGAAGGCCCGCGGCTACCGGCCCACGTGGGGCGTGGGCCGGCATGCTCTGGGCAGTCAAATTTTCGATTATTGGTTCGATCCCTGGGATCGCGTTCATGAGCATTGGACGGACTCGGATCGAGTCAACGTCCACACACCGTCCGGCTTTGGAGAAGCGGGCATTTACACTCGCGGCCCTTGGGGGCCTTATCCACCGGGGAACGATCTGCTTACACACGCCACGCCATGAGTGTTTCGCCATGAATGCCGCCACTGGCGGCCAAGTCGATTCGCCGAACGCTAGAAGAACCTCGCGGGCCGCTTGGCGGCGAGCGCCGCGATCCCCTCGCGGGCTTCAGCCCCACCAAACCCCATCATCTCCAGCGCCAGCGAGTGCTCAAAGGCGGGCCACGCGGCCCGCAACCAATGATTGAGAGACCGCTTGGTGAAGGCCAGGGCTGTGGGGCTGCCGGCCGCGAGCTGCCGTGCGACGCTCAGCGCCTTCTCCGGCAGCTCTTCGGGGCTTACCGCCAGGCTGACGAGCCCGATGCGCTCAGCCTCCGCGCCGCTCAGCGGTTCCGAGAGCATCAGGTAGTACTTCGCTTTCGCCATGCCGCAGAGTAGGGGCCAGATCACCGCGGCATGGTCGCCCGCCGCGACGCCGATTTTTGTGTGTCCGTCGATGATCTTCGCATCACGGGCGGCGATGGAGACATCGGCCAACAGAGCTAACGCGGCACCGGCTCCGACCGCCGCGCCATTGATAGCTGAGACAATGGGCCGGTCAAAGTCGAGCATCCCCTGGACCAGTGCCCGAGCTTCGCGCATCACGCGCAGGCGGGCTTCATCCCCCTGTAGCATCTCCTGGATCAGCTCTGGTGTGCCCCCCGCGCAGAATCCTCTGCCCAGGCTCCGGATCAACACACAGCGAACTTCCGGCACCGCGCTCAACTTCTGCCAGACGGTGGCGATTTCGGCGTGAGCGGTTCGGCCGGTTGCCGGCATGGCGCCAGGCTTGCCCAGGACGACGTGGGCAATGCCTGCCGAATCGATATCCACCCGGAAGTCGTCGTTTTCAGTGACAACGGACGCAGTCATCGTAGCCCCTCTTGAGTCATGCCGTCGGTTCGCCGATGGCGGCAAAGTGCACTATAGTTCCAACATAAGCAGAAGCAGTCACAAAATGTTGCGGCCGGGTAAAAAAGCAGCTACGGTTGGTGCGAACGCTTTGCGGATGGCGCAGCGGAGTGCTGCGTGGCAAAGAAGATGAGAGTTCGCATGCCTCGGGGTGCGGCGATCTGATGAGAAACAGCACCGCCGATGCGTATCAACACGCCTGAGCTGCGGAATGCATCGAGGCGGAACATCCGATGCAGACTCCCGTCATGATGAAGTTTCAAGGTTGGTTGGCGTCTGCGAGCGCGCGCGATGCGATCAGACACGAGAACTTGTATGGGGGAGGGTTCTGTTGTGGCTCTACCGATCATGGGTACGCATCTGACCGTCGACAAAGCAGGTTGTCGCCGAGTGTATTCAAAATTGCGGCCGTGAAGTGCAACATCGTTCATCATTCGAATGGACAGACCTCCGCCCTTTAGCCCTGGCCCGTTCCAGCGCCGCTCGTACACCCACGGATGCGTCGAAAAAGCGATTCCCGGATGGTCGCTGCAAAGCATGCAAACCTCTTCGGGGACGTTGAGCGGCAGCATACGTGAGCTGCACGTCGGCGGGATGCAAGTGCTCAGCGAGCGCTATCGTGGCGTGATGACCAACCACTGCGGATCGGCTGTACCTGACGCGATCGGTTTCGTGCTGCCACTGCGCATGGATGGAGCTGGCATGTTCAACGCGCAAGCGTGGCATCCCGACGCGATCTGCGTCTGGAACACGAACGTCGAATTCAATGTGATCACTCCGCCCTCGGACATCGTCTGCGTGACGGTAGATCGAGCGCTGTTGGTCGAGTACATTGCGCGCTCGGAGCACGTCGATCTGGAGCCCGAGCTGCTGCGCGCCAATCTGGTATTCGGCGCGCAGCAGGTAGGTTTGCTGGCGCGGCGACTGAAAGCCTTGGTCGACGTAGCCTTCGAGGAGGAATGGGACATCCCGGCGGCGCAGCAGGTTATTTATCGGGAAGTGCTCGAGACCCTGACACCGGTTCTGGTCGAGCAGCTCCGTGGCGCCGCGACCCCCAACAGGCCCTGCAGCCACCTGGTCAATGTGCGCCGCGCGCGCGAAGTTGCCCTCGCCCATCCCGACACGCCACTGCGGGTGCAGGATCTATGTCGCGAGCTGCGTATTCCGCGCCGCACGTTGCAGGATAGCTTCCAGCACGTGCTCGGCATCAGCCCGCTGTCCTATGTGCACATGCTTCGCCTTGACGGCGCCCGCCGCAGTCTTCTTGCGGGAACTCCTGTCAAAGAGGTGGCGGATACCTGGGGCTTTTGGCATTGGAGCCGCTTCAGCGGCGCCTATCGACGCCTCTTCGGCGAACTGCCTTCGGCGACACTCAAACGAACTGGCGGCTCCCGGCTTCGGCCACACGCAAAATCACGACCAGCGCCGCACTCGCACGAGAGGATCTCGCCGGGCCGGGGGTGACGGGCATCGCAGCCTTTCGCGCTCCGCGCGACTCCTCAGGCCATATCTCAACAATAATTCACTCGCCAACGATCCCGCGTCGCCGCGTTGGCCAAGCCAAACACCCCCATGCCGTGCGGCCGAAGCGGCGGTGGCGAGGTTTTAGGCCAATTCCTGGGGCAGAGCCACGCGCCCGCCGTATGCATGCCGCTGATTTCGGATAACACTGCCGGTCTTGGCGCGCCTATGCTCGCGCCCACCGATTGCACAGGCCCAAGACTCAAACGCCAGCAGGCGAATCGATCGATGCTGGTAACAAAATTTCTGCCCGTCCCACTGCCGCTAGCGTTTTGCCAAGGCGTTGGGGTGAGCTGAAGGACGTGGCGCCGGAGTCGGTCTCATTGTCTCGAGAGTGAATTTAAGCGGGGGGGTAGTGATGACGTTCAGCACCACGTGTTACAGGCTCGGATGGCTGATGTGTGTCCTGGCGGCATTGCCGGCCTGGAGTGTCGAAGACGGCCGCGGCGCGGTGCGCCAGGTTTCGCGAGATACGCCGGAGCTCTCGTGCGACAGTTCGATCGCCAAGAGCTTCAAACCGGACGAGAACACGAGCGTGCTGCTGGTGAAGCAGTTCAAGAAGGGCGACGTCCTGCCCTATTCGCCTATGTTTCGGCAAATGTTCCCCCTCATACCGGAAAAGATCGAGGCCGACGTTTGCCTGGTGAAACTGCTGGTCGGGCCGGGCAACCCAGGTCCCCAGGATGCGCCCTCGACATCGCGCGGAATCGGTATTGAGGTGTGGCTGCCCTCCAAGCAGGTCTGGAATGGACGTATCCACGCGATTGGCGGAGGAGGTTGGTCCGGCAGCGAAGAAACCCATCCGGACGCGATTTCCTCTGGCGTGGCATCGGCGGATATGGGAACGGCGGCAACCATCGCGTCGCGCGAGGGCGCCGTGACATCGTCCACCGACACCGGCCACACAAATCCCAGTGCCGGCGGTAACGGCGCCTTCGCTATGCTTCCGGATGGAAGCGCCAATGAGACGCTGTGGGAGGACTTCGCTTCACGAGCGATCCACGAGCAAATGCTCAAGACCAAGGCGCTCGTGAAGGCCTATTACGGCTCTGCGGCGCGCCACACCTACTGGTCGGGAGGCTCTACCGGCGGACGCCAGGGGTTGAAGCTAGCCCAGCGCCATCCCGAGGATGCCGACGGAATCCTCGTCGCTTATCCAGCCATCAATTGGACCCGCTTCATCGCCGGTGAGCTCTACCCGCAGGTCGTGATACAGCGTGACTTGGGCGGCAAATACATGTCGCCCGAGCAGCTCACACTGGTTTCAAATGCTGCCGTTGCCGCTTGCGATATGGTCGGCGGTAAGCACCTCGGCTTCATCCTGCATCAGGAAAGTTGTCACTACGATCCGACCAAGGACCGCAACGTTCTTTGTACCGCGAACGGCGGCACGAATAACACACCGTCCTGCATATCCCCGACTCAAGCCACTGCTTTCAACAAGATCTGGTATGGAATGACGGCCGACGGCAGCGTTCCGGATCCGGCGGCCGATAACGGATTCGGTCCGATAACCGGCGTTCGCCGCTGGTACGGCATGCAGCGCGGGACCAACATGCAGGCTTTGGCGTACACCCCGCCGTTCGTCGTGCCGCCGGATATGGTCGCACTCGAGCTGAAGAATCCCAAACTGTCAACATCCGCGTTCAAGAACGCGACGGGGAATGGCCAGGATGGTTGGAAGGCGCTGTCCTATCGCCAATTGGCACAAGCCTACGATGCGGGGCTCGCGATGCAGCGCGAGTTCGCCGATATCAACACGGACGATCCGAGCCTTGCGGCCTTCAAGGCGCGCGGCGGCAAGCTGATCCACTTCCATAACACCAACGACGAGCTCATCCCGTACCCGGGCTCGGTGCAGTACTACCAGCGCGTGCTCGAGAAAATGGGCGGGCTGGCGCAAGTGCAGCCGTTCTATCGCTTCTACGTCATTCCGGGATTGGGCCACAGCCCGTTGAGCGGCACGTTGAATCCCGGCGCGAATCCGCCGACCTACGGCTTCGGCTCCGGGAAGATGTACGGCCTGCTGACCGACTGGGTCGAGAAAGGAATTGCTCCGGGTAAGGTCGTCCTCGATTCCGCCAGCAACGAGCCGGTCGAGAAAAGCCTGCCCATCTGTCCCTATCCGCAAAAGATCGCCTACGTCCGCGGCGATCCTTATGCGGCGGCAAGTTATGCGTGTCAGTAGCGACCTCGACTCTTGGCGCTGATTGAGGGGCATGGCAACCGTCATGCCACTCACGCACGACCTAAGGATACCGCCAGGCATACAAAGCCAATGAACAACAAAGTGTGTCTGGTGACCGGCGCAACGAACGGCATAGGGTTTGCGACTGCAACGGCACTGGCCGCTCGGGGCGCAACAGTGATCGTGCACGGACGCAGCCGGGCCAAGGGCGAGCAGGTCGTTCAAGAGATCACCCGGACCACGGGCAACAAAGCGGTGCGCTTCGTACAGGCGGATTTCACGTCGCTCGCGCAGGTGCGCGCGTTGGCCAGCGAGCTCAATGCGCAGCTGCCGAGGCTCGACGTATTGGTGAATAACGCCGCTCTTACTGCTTCCCACCGTAAGCTCACCGTTGATGGACACGAGAGGGTTTTTGCGGCCAATCATCTTGCGCCGTTCCTGCTCACCAATCTGCTGCTCGACAAGCTGAAAGCATCTGCGCCCGCACGGATCGTCGTCGTGTCCTCAGCCGGTCATCGCGCGGCGAAGCTGGACCTGGACGATCTGACGAGCGAGCGCAAGTTCGGCGTGATGACCGCCTACGGAAATTCGAAGCTCGGGAATATCCTGTTCGTGCGCGCACTGAGCCGGCGCCTGAACGGCACCGGCGTCACGATCAATGCACTGCATCCCGGCTTGGTACGAACGAATCTTGGAGACGAGGGCGGCACCTGGATGAAAGTGGTGCTGAAAGCCTCGACATTTTTCATGCTCTCTCCGGAACAGGGGGCCAGTACCAGCGTGTACCTGGCGACCTCGCCAGAAGTCGCGGGTCACTCCGGAGACTACTACTACAAGTGCAAGGCCGCGCCGGTATCCGACGAGGCGCGAGATGACGCGCTGGCCGAGCGCCTATGGAGCAAGAGTTGCCAGCTCGTTGGATTGAATGCTTAGACAAACGGACCGTTGGCCTCGAGCGCCTGCATCACACTTGCCGCGATCGTTCCCGACGGCGCATGTACTGAGTGGGGGCTCCCGACCAATGACCAAGAGATATTCGAACTGCGCTATTCATGCCGCGCTGCTGGCTGTGCTCGCCGCTGGCCTACTAACACTTGGATTATTCGCGCCCATGGTGGCGTATGCGGACATGCCCGGGTGCACTGCGCAGAACCTGCAATCGACCGCACCTCCAGGCATGACCATAAAAGACGTGCCGAATCTATTTTCTTTCAGCACCGTTCCTGCGACCCACAATGGAGTCGCCTATCTGGCCGCAGGGACGCCGTCAGGTGGCTCAGTGGAGGCGTGCTTCTTCACGGGCTCGATTGTCACCAACGCCGCGACCGGAAAGACAGTCAACTTCGCGGCAATTCTTCCCGCAGAGGGGCAATGGAACAACAAATTCCTGTTTCAAGGATGCGGTGGAAACTGCGGCGTAGTGATCTTGGGATCTTTTGGTGAAGTCGCGCGCGGTTACTCGGTGTGGGCGACCGATGACGGGCATGTTGCCGGGAAAACGCCGTCCGAGCGGATTCTCACGGCCTTTGACAGTACCTGGGCGACTGTTTCACCGGGGAGGCCGAACGCCGATGCGATCGAGGACTTTTATCAGCGCGCGGTGCACACCGTCACTGCAGCAGGAAAGCAATTCGTTCTCAAGTTCTACAAGAAAAATGATTTGCAGCGCTCTTACTATATCGGTTGCTCCAACGGTGGCCGCGAGGGAATGGTCTCATTGAGCTACTACCCGCGGGATTTCGACGGCCTCATCGTCGGCGCCCCCACTTTCGACCTGAGCAACGAGATCTACACGAGTTTCATCGGCGTGCTGGCCCAGCTGCGCACGAAGCACGCGGCGATCTCAAAGGCTCAATGGAGGGCACTTGACCAGGCCGTTGCGAACCGGTGCGACCGCGCGGATGGCGTGAGGGACGGCCTGATTCAAAATCCCGGGCACTGCGACTTCGATCCATACTTACATCTGCCACGATGCGAGCCGGGAAAGCCCGTGGCCGAGTGCTTCACGCCCGATCAGATCGATAGCCTGAGCGCCATATTTTCAGCCGCGGTCAACGAGAACGGGGAACCCGTTTATACAGGGTTTTCTTTCACGGACACACCGGGTGATCTGGCCTATTGGATTGGCTTCGCGGCGCCACCGTCGGATCCGAAGGGCCCCGTTCCGTGGCTCGCCAATCCGCAAGATCAACCGACCGGCTGGTACTGGTCAGAGGGCACGTTGCGAGAGCTGGTGTACGCCGATGCACCTTCGTTCGATCCGTGGAAGACCACAGGCATCGCATTCCAAAGGGATAAGACCGGTCACCTGCGGGCTGTCATACCGCAAGCCACGACCGCGTTGATTGCCAGCAAGACGGGTCTCGGCAGCGGCGCGACGCCCGGTCGGGCAGCCGACTTTCTGTTGCAAGGTCGCAAGCTCATTCTGTATCACGGCTACAGCGACGGATTGGTCACGCCGTTGCGCACCGTCCAATACTACCGGACTCTCGCCGGCTTGCATGGTGGGTATTCATCGCTACAAAGAAACGCCGTGCTCTTCATGGCTCCGGACATGAACCATTGCACCGGAGGCGTTGGCCCAAGCGCATTCGGACAGATGCGCGGATTCGGCGATACCCCCGCAATCGACGCCGAGCACAATGTGCTGACGGCACTGGAGAGCTGGGTAGAGCAAGGGCGACAACCGACATACCTGATAGCGACAAAGTATGAAGGTGAGGACCCGAAGAAACCACCCGTTCGCTCGATGCCGCTGTGCCCGTTTCCGGCGATGGCGGCGTACGACGGCAAAGGCGATGTGAACGCGGCGGACAGCTGGTCCTGCCCCGCCGGCGACGATCGATTGGAGCACGTGGGGCCTGCTGGCGAGCGCTCTGGCGTGAATCACGCGCTGACGCAGCCTCGCTGATACGAGCCAATTCGGATTGCGCGCGACCAAGGTACGTTCAGTCCAACAATGGAGCATTTCAGGAGGTGACCCAATGAGCCGAACACGATCGCTTTCGGTGCGAACAGCTATGATCCGAGTTGTCCTGCCGGCTTGCGCAAGCTTGCTGGCGCTGGCCTGTAACTCAAATCACGCAGGCTTGCAGGCTGCGAATCAGCTGAAAGACGCCGGACAACTGATGGAGTTGAAGCAGCAGGAAGCGGCGAACGTCGCCCACGTTCGCAAGTGCCTGAATCTGGTATTCACGCAGAAAAATATACAACAGGCCAAGGCCGAGTGTTTTGGCGACGTATACATCCAACACAATCCCGGCATTGCAACGGGACTGGACGCCATGGTTGCGAAGGTCGGCAAGATGCTCGAAGACAATCCGCAGATGTCCCTCGAGATCAAACGCACCGGAGCTGACAAGGATCTTGTTTGGGTCCACAGCCATGCGAAATTCACACCCGATTCGGCCGGCCTTGCGCTGGTGGACATTTTTCGCCTCAAGGACACGAAAATAGTCGAGCATTGGGACGTCATTCAGCCTGTTCCAGCCACGTCGCTCAACGACAATTCCATGTTCTAACCTGTCGAAAGGTACCGCGCGGAATTCCGTTTACGCGCTCGCGCATAGCATCATCAATTTCTTGAATCGAGCGTCACGCTCAAAGGTGGTTACTGATATGAAATGTGGCAAAACGACGGGAAGGCTCAAAACTGCGATGATGACACTGGGCGCCATTATGCTGACGGTCAACGTGGCCCAAGCGTCGGGCCAGTATGCGGTTACGGCACCAGCGAACCTTCTCGACCGAATCCAGATCGAGGATATCCTGAATAACTTCATATGGGCCTACGAGGCCGACGCGGCGGCAGATCTCGCGGCGATGTTCGTTGAAGATGGGGATGTGAACATCGACGGCCAGAAGGCCCATGGTCGCAAGAACATTCAACAGCTCTTTGTACAGGCTGGGCAAGGCAGGGAACAGAACAAGCCGGATGGATTCCCGATGCTGGTGACAAATACCCCGAATATCGTCATCAACGGCAACAGGGCCACGGTGAGGTCGAGATTCTCAATGGCGCTCTCGAACCATGAAAAAAAGGCGGCGCCGGTGCTCGTGGAACAGGGCCTCATCGAGGATGTTCTGGTCAAGAAGAACGGCAAGTGGCTGCTCCAGGAACGAGTAATCACGACCAAATGAGGGAGGCTGCAGCCGAGCAGGCATGCCCCTCGGTTGCAAGGCAGCGCTCGAATTCAACGAGCGCTGTTTCTCGTCGGGCGAACATCCGCAGAACCGGCTGGGCAGCTCGCTCCAGATCCTCCGGTCGGCGGGTTGCGCGATATCGAGTTACTCGCCGCGATATCGTGACAGGTCACATGCGCTGAGCGCACGATTCAATTGCTACAGGTTGCCGGGCGTCTTAACTGCGTGCACCGTCGCCGCGCTCCTCCCGGGCATGTCGTATGTGTTCCGCCGCTTTCGGCTAACACTGTTGACCTTGACGCACCTATGCTCGCTCGGTTCGGATCATCAGACAAAAAAACGGGAAGCGGGGGGTGATGGTGTGTCTAAGCTTACCTATGGGAATGGACGCGCTTGGCGCGCGAAACGACGGCTGGCGCGCGGGATCTGCGTTACTACGGCGCTGACGGCTCTTTTTTCGAGCGCGTATGCACAGGATTCAACGACATCGGACAGTTCGATTGACTCCGGCAAGCAAGTTCATGTCTCGCAAAAATCCGGGAATGCATCCGACAGCGGTACGCTGAGCGAGATCACCGTAACCGCAACGCGAGTAAGCGAGCGGTTAAGCCGGGTAGCGGCCAGTGTGACGGCATTCGATCAGACCAAACTCGACCAGGAGGGAGTCCGCTCCATGGACGATGTTTCCCGGCTGGCACCGGGGGTCACATTCACGAATACGAGTTACGGCGGACGTACCGACATCGCGATACGGGGCATCGGCTCGCAAGTTGGCGCATCAACGACAGGCGTTTACATCGACGATACGCCGGTGCAAGTGCGCAACATCGGCCAGTCGACCAATCCTTATCCCGAGATTTTCGACTTGCAGCGCATCGAGGTCTTGCGCGGACCGCAAGGAACTTTGTTCGGGGCGGGCTCCGAAGGGGGCGCAATCCGCTTCATTACCCCGCAGCCAAGCCTGAACCGCTACACGGGGTATAGCCGGGCGGAGGCTTCAGTGACCGAACACGGAGATCCCAGCTGGGAAGCTGGATTCGCCATAGGCGGGCCGCTCTTGGAGGACAAGCTCGGTTTTCGGGTGAGCGCCTGGGGTCGGCGCACAGGCGGCTACATCGATCGAGTGTCCAATATCGACTATCACTTGACCGACAAGAACGCCAACTATCGCGATGCCGTGGTAACTCGCCTGGCGCTGGGCCTGGCGCCTACCGAGTGGCTCATGGTGACACCGTCGGTGCTGTATCAGAAGACCGACGACCACGACACCAGCTTGTTCAATGAACGGATTTCGGATCCCAAGGAGGGGAAGTTCCTGCGCCCGGACCCCTTATACGCGCCAGTGCACGACAAGTTCCTCCTCTCGGCACTGAACGTTCAAGCCAGCCTGGATCGTTTCACGCTGACGTCGGTCACATCCTATTTCGACCGCCAGGGCAAGGCGCGGGCCGATTTCAGCCTGACGCTGCCTCAGCTCATTCTTGGGCCGCAGGTATTGGCGGACAAGCTCTATCTGGAGCGACTGCCACAGTACACGCTCGCATCCGATTACCCGACCAAGCAGCAAATTTTCACTCAAGAAGTACGGCTGCAAACAGCCGATCCGAATGCTCGCTTGACGGGCATTCTCGGCATCTTCGTACAGCGATCGATGCAGCAGGGTACCCAGGTCTTCGATGATCCTATGCTTCCGGATCTGGTAGCGGCCTATTTCGGCGGATTGCCGGTTGAGGCGATTTTCAGAACACCGATGACCACTCCGACCCAATCCTATATTGCGATGGACAAGGCTCACGACAACCAAAACGCGATCTTCGGAGAACTGACTTATCGAGTGGTCGACAAGCTGAAGATCACCGCCGGTGCGCGCTACGCCCAAACATCGTTCGAATTCAATAGTTTTCAAGCTGGTCCCTGGGCGGGGACGCCGGGTCTCAGCGCCACCGGGACCCAGAGGGAAAAGCCGTTCACACCGAAGTTTGGGCTGACCTACTCATTGGATGACAGCAACTTGGTCTATGTCACCGCTTCCAAGGGTTTCCGCGTGGGTGGTGCCAACAAGCCGATACCGGTTACGACCGATGCTTGTCGCGCCGACCTCGCGGCCTTTGGCCTGACCCAGCTGATCGGGCCCTACCGTTCGGACTCGGTCTGGAGCTATGAGGTCGGGACCAAGAGCAGTGGGCTGTTTGGCGGCAACGTGCAGCTGTTCACCAGCGGCTACTATCTCAAATGGTCCGACATTCAGCAGTCCCTTCCCCTTCCCGGATGCGGCGCCTTTTTTGTCGGCAATCTAGGCTCTGCCGTCAGTACCGGCGCGGATGTGCAGCTTGCGGTGCGCGTCAATCGTCATTTCCAGCTCGGCGGCGCGGTGGCCTATAACGATACTTACTACGATAAAACGCTCTTCGGGCCGGCAGGCCCGACCGGCGCGCCGGCGATCCTCGTCGATAAGGGTAATGCAGTTGGCGGCGCTCCCTGGACCGTGACCCTGACTCCGGACTACAACCGTGAAATGTTCGGCAAGCAGGGCTACGCACGGGCAACGTTTACATACAGCTCAGGCCCCCATCGCAACTTGCCGGCCCAGGACCAGAACACGCTGTCGTACGATCCGCAAGCGTTCCAGCGTGGCGCTACACATATGGTCAACCTGCGCGCGGGCTTGCGGGACGAGCGATTCGACGTATCCCTTTTCGTAAACAATGTCTTTGACTCGGCCTCGATACTGTACCGGACGAACTTCGCCGCCGGCCTTCCTGTCTTTGTGAATACCACCTTTACACCGAGGACGATCGGGCTCACCGGAACGTACAGTTTCTGAAAAGACAACGGGGCGGGGCCGATCTTGGTGAATCTGGGATAACGGGGGAGATAGCTGATGAGATCTAGTGTGTGGTTTTGCGGGCTCGGACTGCTGATGTGTGCCCTGTGGGTATCGGTTTCATGGAGTGAAGATCGCTCCGGGTCGGAGGGCGGAGTCTCCCGAGATGCGCCCGAGCTCTCCTGCGACAGCTCGATCGCCAGGAATTTCAAACCCGACGACAAGACGAGCGTGCTGCTGGTGAAGCAGTTCAAAAAGGGCGACGTCGTGCCGTACGCACCGGTATTTCGGCAGGCTTACCCGCTCATACCGGCGGCAGTCGAGGCGGATGTCTGCTTGGTGAAACTGCTCGTGGGACCTGGGAACGCAGGGCCGCAGGATGCGCCCTCGACTTCGCGCGGGATTGGCATCGAGGTGTGGCTGCCCTCCAAACAGGCCTGGAATGGCCGTATCCAGGCGATTGGCGGGGGAGGTTGGGCCGGCACTCAAGAGACCGACCTGGCAATGGTGTCCTCGGGTGTGGCATCGCCGGATCTGACAACCGCGGCAACCATCGCGTCGCGTGAAGGCGCCGTTGCATCGTCGACCGACACCGGCCACACCGGATTCCATGGCGATAATGGGTCCTTTGCGCTGCTCCCCGATGGAAGCATCAACAAGACGCTGTGGGAAGACTTTGCCGCAAGAGGGATCCACGAGCAGATCCTGAAGACGAAGGCGCTCGTGAAAGCCTACTATGGCTCCCCGGCGCGCTACACCTATTGGTCCGGAGGCTCCACCGGGGGGCGGCAGGCATTGAAACAAGCCCAACGTTACCCGGAGGATTTCGACGGAATATTAGCGGGTTATCCGGCCATCAATTGGACCCGGTTCATCACCGGCGAGCTCTATCCGCAGGTCGTCATTCAGCGCGACCTGGGCGGCAAATACATGTCGCTCGAGCAACTCACATTGGTTTCGAATGCGGCCATTGCGGCTTGTGATAGGGTCGGCGGTAAGCACCTGGGCTTCATCCTGCATCCGGAAAGTTGTCACTACGATCCCGCCAAGGATCGCAACGTTCTGTGCGTGGCTGCCGGCGGAACGAATACCACGCCGGCTTGCATATCGCCCGCCCAAGCCGTTGCCCTTAACAAGATCTGGTATGGAATGACCGCCGACGGCAGCGTTCCGGATCCGGCGGTGGATAACGGGTTCGGTCCGCTAACTGGAGTTCGCCGCTGGTATGGTTTACAGCGCGGCACCAACCTGCAGTTTCTGGCGTTCACACCCCCGTTTAACATCGCGGCGGATCTGGTCGCGATCGAGCTTCAGAGCTCAAAACTCGCAACACCTCTGTTCAAGAACGCGAGCGGGAACGGCCAGGATGGTTGGAAGGCGTTGTCGTATCAGCAACTGGCAAAAGCGTACGATGCCGGTCTAGCGATGCAGCAGCAGCTTGCGGATATCAATACGGACGATCCGGATCTTTCGGCCTTCAAGGCGCGTGGCGGAAAGCTGATCCATTACCACGGTACCAACGACGAGCTCATCCCGTATCCGGGCTCGGTGCACTATTACGAGCGCGTGGTCGAGAGGATGGGCGGGGTTGCGCAAGTGAAGGCATTCTACCGCTTCTATCTCATTCCGGGCTTGGGCCACAGTCCGATGAACGGCACGTCCAATCCAGCCGCAAGTCCGCCGACCTACGGCTTCGGCTCAGGGAGGATGTACGGCCTCCTGACCGACTGGGTCGAGAAAGGAATTGCTCCGGATAAGGTTGTTCTCGATTCCGCCGGCAACGAGCCGGTCAAGAAAAGCCTACCCATGTGTGCCTACCCGCAAAAGATCGCCTATGTTCACGGCGACCCTTATGTAGCGGCAAGCTATTCGTGTCAGTAGCGTCTTCAACTCTTCGCGCTGAGGTCTATTAACGTAAAGGGCAGGCCGGCCTCAGGGGGCCTGTCCTTTTTCGTCGAGCATCTGCCCCGCCACGGCGGCCCACACAGACTCGAGGTTGCGCGGGTCGCGAGGATTGAATGTCGTGCGCGACAGGGTCTGCCAGGCGCTTGCCGCGGTCCACCGATCCCCCGCAGGGGCAGCTCGTCGGCTGCCGATTTCGGCTAACCACCCCCGGGTGGCACTCTCTAAAGTCTACGGACGGCTCGGGTAAGATCAATCGACTTCGGGTGACCGTGGAAAAGAGCAGACCGGACATGGGTCCGCGTTGCCTAGCCCCCGTACGCGGGGGCCCTGGGCGCGCGGGCGGCGATGAGGGCTGTCGGTAAGCTCGAATGATGCTCGGCAGCATCGAGGAATGTCGGCGCCTGGCTTGCCAAAGCCTGCCACGCTTCGTCTTCGACTACATTGACGGAGGTGCCGACCGTGAGGACTGTCTATCCCGAAACATTTCGGACCTCCGGAAGATTCATCTCTTGCCGACCTGCCTGCGGGATACACGCGCCCTTGACACCACCATAGAGGTGTTCGGCCGCCGATGGGCCGCGCCTCTTGGCATCGCGCCGACCGGTTTGAACGGCCTGATCCGACCGCACGGAGACGTGATGCTGGCTAGGGCAGCCGCTCGAGCCGGCTTGCCGTTCGTACTGTCCACCGCCTCGAACGCTCGCCTGGAGGCGATTCACTCCACGGCACCAACCGGCATAAATTGGTTGCAAGTCTATGTCATGAGCGATCGGAGTATCAGCGAGCAAATGGTCCGGCGGGCTCTCGAAAGGGATTTCGGCGCGCTGGTGCTAACCGTCGATGTTCCAACCAATGGAAACCGCCGACGCGATATTCGAAATGGTTTCCGCTTCCCGTTTCGCCCGGGTATCCGGACGCTTCTGAACATGGCGCGCCATCCGGGCTGGCTGGTTCGCATGGCACGGCATGGTGCGCCCGGATTCGTGAATTTGACGGAAGTGGAAGACAGTACGACCGCAGCAACATTGGGTGCGGCGCTCTTGGCACGCGAGATGGATCGGGGGCTGGTGTGGGAGAGTTTGAGCTGGCTGCGGCGGATCTGGTCCGGCCCGCTGGTGCTCAAAGGAATCCTGCACCCCGATGACGCCAGGAAGGCGGTACATCACGGCGTTGATGCCATCCTTGTCTCGAATCATGGAGGACGGCAGCTCGATGCAGCTCCTTCGACAGTTGCCGCATTGGCGCCCATTGTGGATGCCGTAGGTGCTCGCGTGCCCGTCTTTGTCGATAGCGGCTTTCGAAATGGAGGTGACATCGCGAAGGCCCTTGCCTTGGGTGCCCGGGCCGTGTTCATCGGAAGGCCCGCCGTGTACGGGCTTGCCTATGGTGCAGAGGAAGGTGTCAGTGAAGTCCTGAGGCTGCTCATGACCGAGCTCGTTCGCACAATGACGCTGCTGGGTGTCCCGGCCGTGCATCAAATCGACCGCACATATCTGGCCTCACAGCGCACATTGTGATTCCACGAACGATCCGGTATCGAACCGACCATTCGACGCGCTCGAGAAGCGCCGTACGCAGTGCCACGGGCCCCGGCTTTTAAGCGTTGTTGGGGTTCCGCAATCCCAGCATCCTTTGCACCAGCTCATCACCCGAAAGGCCCAGCGGTCCCGAGATGCTGAGCGGGTTGAAGAAATCCCGATATCTGACGATCTTGCGATCGCGGTTGAGCTCCATAACCGAGACAACCGGCACCCGGATTTCGGCGCAATCCTCGGCACGCACCTTGGATGAGGAGCCTTCCAGAATGTCACGGATCAGAGCAGTGGGGATTGTCCAGACAAACTCCGACATGGCCGTGTTCCCGGAAATAGACAGCGGCCCCGTTCGCGCGAGATCGAATGGCACGACGAACTCGGAAAATCCCGCTACCGCCGCTCCGAGATCCTCCCTACGGCCAACGATATGTGCGGAAAGTCCCCAATCCGCGAAATCCACATGCTCTGCAAAGCAATCTATGTAACGTTCATAATCGAATGGCCTGGCTGTGGTAGCGGCGATATATGCATCGAAAGTTTCTCTGATTTCGTCACTTGTAAATTGATTCATGACTCACTTTTACATTAAAAAAATTTGCAGTTGAACTCTTAGAAGGAATAGGTTCCGGTCACTCCAAATGTTCTCGGCGTATAGGTCGTGTCCATGAATACCGACAAGCCCGCCGCGAAGTTGGTTCGCGTCAAGATGGTGTGCCTGTCCATCAGGTTGTTGATGAAGAAAGACACGTCGAAGCCGGATAGCCGCACGCCGGTACGCAGGTTCAGCATATCCGTGGACCCGAGGTGGAATGCCTCCGGATCATAGGAAAGCGTGACCGGGTCCTGCTCCGGCAGATTGCGCTGGTTGCGGGAGCGATATGTGTACGTGAGGTTCGCATAGCCCTTCTTGCCGAACACATTGGCGGTGTAATCTCCGGCAAGCGTAATAGTCCAGGGAGCACCGGGAACCGTATTGCCCTCATTGACGATCGCCGGCCGCGCTCCGCCGGGCCCTGCCGCGCCAAGCACCGTCTTGTCGTAGTAGGCGTCGTTGTATGCAACCGAGCCGCCGAGTTGGAAATTGTCCGTCATCCTGGCTTGGAATTGCACGTCCCCGCCGAGGCTCACGGCGGAGCCCAAGTTGTCCGTGAACGAGTAGCCGCAACTGGGAAGAGGCAGCGACTGCTGAATGTTCTTCCATTGCAGATAATAGGCGCTGGTGAAAACCTGCAGGCGTCCGTCGAGCAGCCCGGTGCTCTTCGAGCCGATCTCGTAACTCCAAACGGAGTCAGAATTATAGGGTCCGATCGTCTGGGTCAGGCTGAAAGACTCGAGCTGCGCCCGGCACGCATCGTTGCTGAGCGGTATGGGTTTGTTGACCCCACCAGGACGAAAGCCCTTGGATGCCGTAGCATAAACGAGGTTGTAGTCGTCGAAGGAGTAGGTGGCGCCAAACTTCGGTGTGACTGGATTCTCCTTCTGGGTGCCGCGCGCGCTCACGCCGGGAGAGCCGGCCCAAGGACCCGCTTGGAAGGAGGCGTACTCAAAATTTGCCCTGGCGTAGCGCAAGCCGGCGGTCAGCTTCAGTTTGTCGATCAAACGGTAGGAGAGCTCCCCGAAGATCGCATCCTGATTATCATGGGCGACGTCGTCCGAAATATAGGATGAGGTCGCGCTTAGCATGGGTGTACCGAAGACAGCCTCGACCGGCGCTCCAAAATATGCCTGCGTCAAATCCGGCAACATCGGATCCACGAACGCCTGGATGTCTTCCTGCCGCGTCCGCTGCACGAAAATGCCGATAATCCCCGTCAGCTTTGCTTCCGAGTTCGTAGTCTGCAGCCTGATCTCCTGCGTAAAGCTCCTTTGGTGGGCCAGGTAGAGGGAATTGAGACGATAGTCCGGCAACAGCGATAAATAGAGATTCTGCGCGAGCTCCTGCGGCCCGAGGAGCAGTTGCGGCAATGTGATGCTGAAGTCCGCGCTACGGTCGATGTCCCGCTTGAAGTAGGATGTAGCAGAGGTCAGCGTGAATTGGCCAAGCGTGGCCTGAATGTTCAACGCGGGGAGTATGAACGTATCGTCTCCCGGCGAGCGCAGCGGGAACGGATTGCGAAACTGGCCGTCGCTCGCATTGGATATCCGCTCGCTGAACATGGGAGTATCGTTGTCCTTCGTCTTTTGATAGAAAACGGAAGGCGTGATCGACAACCCTTCGACAGGCACGGCCTTGAATGCGAACCGCCCCACGTAAGCGTCGCGATAGTTGGCATCCTTACTGGTCAAACTTCCGTCGATGTTCGACACCCGATCCACGTAACCTCCTGTTCGGCGATACCAGACGCTGGCCCGAAAGCCCAGGGTATCCGCAACAATCGGTCCGCCCAACGCGAAGCCACCTTCCCAGCTCGGAGCGCCGTACTGCGTGAACGCGAGCTCGGTGCGGCCGTATCCTGTGTAATGATTCAGATCGGGCGTCGGCGTGATGAACCGAACCGCACCACCTTCGGCCCCGGCGCCGAATAGGGTGCCTTGCGGACCGCGCAAGACTTCAATCCGCTCCAAGTCGAAGACTTCGGGGTAGGGATTCGTCGAAGCGCCCAGGTTGCGAATCTGCACAGGCGTGTCGTCGATGTAGACGCCCGTAGTGGATGAGCCCACTTGCGAGCTGACTCCGCGTATCGAAATCTGCGTTTGTCCAAAGTACCCGGTATCCGTGAACGCCACGCCTGGCGTTAGCCGGGCAACATCCTCCATGCGGCGCACACCCTCCTGATCCAGCTTGGCCTGGTTAAAAGCGGTCACGCTCGCCGCCACCCGGCTCAGACGCTCGCTCGAGCGCGTGGCCGTGACGGTAATTTCCTGGAGGCTCTCGGAGCCCTGTGCGTGTGCCGCCGCGCTCGCACTGGAAGGCGGTTCGAGGTCCGTCGAACTCGGAACCTTGCTGGCCGAGTCTGATTCAGACGCTCTAGCCGAACTCAGAACGCCAAGGAATGCAGCTGTGAACGCTAATGAGATGCGCATCGCCCGTTTCCCCTTGCTCATGAGTAGATGGAGCGGCTGACTTTGAGAATAGGTAGATCACGACCCGCGGTGTTAGCCGAAAGCGGCAAGCGGACGCCCCATGCAACACGTCGTTGCGGCGATTCCGTACAACTACGCCGACAGACCACCGTCGATGATCAGATTGGTGCTTGTCATGTACGTCGCATCGGGAGACGCAACATGAGCGACTATTGCCGCGATTCCCCCGACCACACGAGCGACCCGGCTTCCCACCGGGTCGCTCGACACTGCGCAGGCGGCTGAGTCGTTAGAAGGAGTACGTTCCGGTCACTCCAAACGTACGGGGCGTATACGTTGTGTCCATGAAGACGGACAGCCCCGCCGCGAAGTTGGTTCGCGTCAGGATGGTGTGCCTATCCATCAAGTTGTTGATGAAGAAAGACACGTCGAAGCCGGATAGCCGCACTCCGGTGCGCAGGTTCAGCATATCCGTCGACCCGAGGTGGAATGCTTCCGGATCATAGGAAAGCGTCAGCGAATCCTGCTCTGGAAGACTTCGCGGGTTGCGGGACCGATAGGTGTAAGTGACGTTCGCATAGCCTTGCGCGCCGAACACATTGGCGGTGTAGTCCCCGGCAAACGTAAAGGTCCAGGGAGCGCCCGGCACCGTATTCCCCTCATTGACGATCACCGGTCGCACTCCGTCCGGCCCTGGTGCGCCAAGCAAGGTCTTATCGTAGTAAACGTCGTTATAGGCAATCGAACCGCCGAGCTGGAATGCATCAGTCAGTTGCGCCTGAAATTGGACATCTCCGCCGAGGCTCACAGCAGACCCCAGGTTGCTCGTGAACGAGTAGCCGCAAGTGGGAAGCGGCAGCGACTGCTGAATATTCTTCCATTGCAGATAGTAGGCGCTGGTGAAAACCTGCAGGCGCCTGTCGAACAGCCCGGTGCTCTTGGAGCCGAGCTCGTAGCTCCAGACGGAATCGGAATTGTAGGGACCGATCGTCTGGGTCAGACCGAAAGACTCGAGCTGTGCCCGGCACGCATCGTTGCTGAGCGGTATGGGTTTGTTGACTCCGCCGGGGCGGAAGCCCTTGGATGCCGTGGCGTAGACGAGGTTGGAGTCGTCGACAGAGTAGGTAATGCCAAATTTCGGCGTGAGGGGTCGCTCCTTCTGGGTGCCGCGCGCGCTCACGCCGGGAGAGCCGGCCCAGGGACCCGCCTGGAAGGAGGTGTACGAGAAATTCGTCCTGGCATAGCGCAAGCCGGCGGTCAGCTTCAATTTATCGATCAAGCGGTATGACAGCTCCCCGAAGATCGCATCCTGATTATCATGGGCGACGTCGTCCGAAATGTAGGATGAGGTCGCGCTCAGCATGGGTGTGCCGAAGACAGCCTCGACCGGGGCTCCAAAATACGCTTGGGTCAGGTCGGGCAACATCGGATCCACGAACGCCTGGATGTCTTCCTGCCGCGTCCGCTGCACGAATACGCCGACGATCCCCGTCAGCCTGGCGTCCGAGTTCGAAGTCTGAAGCCTCATTTCCTGCGTGAAGTTCCGCTGGTGAGCAGGATAGAGGGAATTCAACCGATAGTCGGGCAAGCGCGATAGATACAGATTCTGCGCAAGCTCCTGCGGCCCGAGCAGCAGTTGCGGCAATGTGATGCTGAAGTCGGCGCTAGGGTCGATGTCCCGCTTGAAATAGGACGTAACAGAGGTCAGCGTGAACTCGCCGAGCGTGGCCTGAATGTTCAACGCGGGAAGTATGAACTTATCGTTTCCCGGCGATCGCAGCGGGAATGGATTGCGAAACTGAGCCGACCCAGGATCAGATATCCTTTCGCTGAACAGGGAAGTATCGTTTTCCTTTGTCTGCTGATAGAACACGGACGGCGTGATCGACAGCCACTCGAGGGGTACGGCCTTGAATGCGAGCCGCGCCACATAGGCATCGCGGTAGTTGGCATCCTTACTGGTCAAGCTTCCGTCGATGTTCGACACCCGATCCACGTAGCCTCCCGTCCGGCGATACCAGGCGCTGGCCCGAAAGCCCAGGGTATCCGCAACAATCGGTCCGCCCAACGCGAAGCCGCCTTCCCAGCTCGGCGCGCCGTACTGCGTGAACGCGAGCTCGGTGCGACCATATCCCGTATAGCGATTGAGATCGGGTGTCGGCGTGATGAACCGAACCGCGCCGCCCTCGGCCCCAGCGCCGAACAGCGTACCTTGCGGGCCACGCAGGACTTCAATGCGCTCCAAGTCAAAGACCTCGGGATAGGGATTCGTCGAGGCATTGCCCAGGTTGCGAACCTGCACTGGCGTATCGTCGATGTAGATGCCCGTAGTGGATGAGCCCACCTGCGAACTGACACCGCGTATCGAGATCTGCGTTTGTCCAACGTAGCCCGTATCCGTGAACGACACGCCTGGTGTGAGCCGTGCGACGTCCTCCATGCGCCGGACGCCTTCCTGATCGAGCTTGGCCTGGTTGAATGCGGTCACGCTCGCCGCCACGCGGCTCAGACGCTCGCTCGAGCGCGTGGCCGTGACGGTAATTTCCTGGAGGCTCTCGGAGCTCTGTGCGTGTGCGGCCGCGCTCGCACTGGAAGGCGGTTCGAGGTCCGTCGAACTCGGAGCCTTGCTGGCCGAGTCTGATTCAGACGCTCTAGCCGAACTCAGAACGCCAAGGAATGCAGCTGTGAACGCTAATGAGATGCGCATCGCCCGTTTCCCCTTGCTTATAAGTAGATGGAGCGGCTGACTTTGAGAATAGGTAGATCACAACCCGCGGTGTTAGCCGAAAGCGGCAAGCGGACACCCATGCAACACGTCGTTGCGGCAATTCCGTACAACTACGCCGAAAGACCACCGTCGATGATCAGATTGGTGCCTGTCATGTACGTCGCATCGGGAGACGCAACATGAGCGACCATTGCCGCGATTTCCTCGACCTTGCCGTAGCGCTGCAAGGCCACGCCGGGAAGGACCAGTGGCGCGAGAGGGCCGTTTGCGGGGTTTGCTTCGGTATCCACTGGGCCCGGCATCACATTGTTGATGGTGATGCCACGCGGCCCTAATTCGCGTGCGAGACCGCGCGTGAAGGACGCGAGCGCACCCTTGACCAGGACGTAGAGTGAGCCACCCGGAAAGGGCGCATGATGGCTGAGCGAGCTGCCGATGTTGATGATCCGTCCGCCGCTGGGCATGCCCTTGAGCACTTCGCGTGTGGCGACGACCATGCCCTTGAGATTCACGGCCAGCATGCGGTCAACGTCCGCGTCGCTCATCTGATCAATGGGACCGGCGGCGCCGGCGGCGGCGTTGTTGACCAGGATGTCGATGGAACCGAAGCGCTGCATCGTGGCCGCCACCGCGGCGCGCACTGCATCTGCGTTACCATTGTCCGCCCGAATAGCGAGCGCACGACCACCACTCGCCTCCACCTCACCGACCACGCCTTCAGCCTTCTCGGCGTTACTCACATAGGTGATGGCCACATGCGCACCCTCGCGCGCCAATCGCTTGGCGATTGCTGCGCCGATCCCCCGCGAGCCGCCCGTCACCAACGCAACCTTACCGTTGAGTCGCCGGCTACTCTGTTGTGCGTCGACGCTTGACATGATGTTCTCCTGACTTCCGGACTCGAGCTGTCTCAAACATTTTTTCGTACGTGCGTGCCCGCGCGGCGACGAGTCACGAACAGGTGTAACTGGAAGCGATCAACGGATTGCCGCCCCGATACTTCACCTTCTTGGGATACACGCAGGCGGGCATGCTCCGGGCGCTCGCTCCACTGCCGCTGCGCAAAATGATCTGCTCGGGTGCCTTGCCTTTCTCCACCCAGTCAATCAGCAATTCATAAAACTGGCCCGGCGCGAAGTTCGGCGGGGTCGCATCGGGATTCGCGGTGCCGTTCGGCGTGCCGTGCCCAATCCCCGGGAGCATGTACAGCCGATAGAAGCTCTGCACGTCGGCCAGCCCGCCGAGTTGTGCGGCGACGCGGTTGTAATAATTAATGGTCCCCTGGGGCATGATCAGCTCATCCGCGTAGCCGTGCCAGGTGAGCAGCTTGCCGCCGCGCCGCTTGAACGCCGACAGATCGGGGCTGTCCGTGTTGATGCGTCCGAATAACGGCTGCAGCGCAATCCCGCGGTCGAAGGCATTGGACAGCTGCGGATAGGAGAGCAACTTCCAGAGTGATTGACTACTGCCGCTTGCGTTGACGAACGAGGGTCCCGCAATCGTCGGGTTCTGCAGCGAAAGGGCGACTTGATCGGTAGCGATTGAAAATGGCACGTTTGGATCGGCCAGCCCCATGAGGTCCATCGGGAAAAACAAGCGACCGTACAACGAGGTACCGCGTGCCAGGCCGAACCATCGATATGAGCCGCTCGGCAAGGCGGCCTTTGCTGCCGCTGCCCAGCCATTGTCAGTGGCAGGATCGGGCGCACTGCCGTCGGCGGTCATCCCATACCAGATCTTGTTTAGCGCGGTGGCCTGCACCTGGGTTACGCACGCAGCCGTGGTGTTGGTGCCGCCATCCTTAGCGCACAGAACGTTGCGATCCTTGGTGGGGTCGTAGGTGCAGGCTTCCGGGTCCAACGCGTAACCCAGATGCTTGCCCCCAACCACATCGCACGAGGCGATGGCTGCATTGGATACCAGGTCTTGCTGCGCCCGGCTGAGCGCAACTCCACCTAGGTCCCGCTGATAAACAACCTGAGGATACAGCTCCGCAGCGATAAAGCGTGTCCAGTTGATCGCCGGACAGTCCGCAATGATTCCGTCGTACAGTTCGGGGAACTCTTGCGCGAGTTTCAGGCCTTGACGCCCGCCCGTCGACCCGCCTTCCCAGTAGATGCGACGCGGGGGTGCGCCGTAGTAGGCCGTGGCGAGCGCCTTCGTCTTCACCGACTGCTCGTAGATGGCGCGGCTGGCAAAATCCTTCCATAGAACCTGATTGAGGGTACCGTTCGGATTCATGGCAAACGATCCACGGGCCGCTACCGGAATAGAGCCTTCTATATCGGAGTGACCCGTATCGGTTTGCGATGAAACGGCGCCTTCCTCGCCCGCGACGGCGGCGGCTGCCACACTTGCAATGACCGTGGGCAAGCTGTGTGCGCCCCCTTGCCAGCCTCCGCCGCCCAGCGCATGGATGCGGCCGTTCCAATTGTGTGGCGCGGGCAGCCAAATCTCTATCCCGATGCCTTCCGAGGTAGAAGGTGCGCCGGCAGGGCCCGGATTACCCGGCCCCACGACGAGCTTGACGAGACAGAGGTCATTCGCAGCTGATGGTGTGCCTGCAGGGGCGCTGCCGCCGAGCAGAAGCGGTTCACCACGACGGAATGGCTTCACCAAAACCACATGCGTGTTGGCATCGGGAACGAAGTGGGTCTTGAGCGAATCGTCGCAGCCGAGGGCTCCCGCGTGACCGGGGTCCGTGCCCGTGTTGGCACTGACAGTGCCCACCGCGGCGCTCGACAACAGCAACGTCCAGACGATGGTCTTGCATATCTTGGTCATCTTATTCTCCCCCGCGGAACGGGATGTTCCGTGTGACCGGCGCGCTTTCGAAGCGGCTGCGCGGTCACTTCTTGTAATGAAGATCGTTCAATCAGGTCAAATCAAAAAAACGATGTTCCGTTATAGAGACGTCAGATAGTGCAGATCCAACGTTCAACGTCCCCGGCCGACTGTGCCGTCCCTTACCGACAGGTATAGCTGCTGGCGACATACGGATCGCCCGATACGTAGGTGACCAGCTGCGGATAGGCGCACATCGGCAAGCTCTTACTCACGGGCTTGTCGTCGGCGGAATGCAGCACGACGTTCTGCGGCGCCACGCCTTTCTCCACCCAATCCGTGAGCAGCTTGTAGATTTGACCCGTAAAGAGCCCGGTGGTCGGCGGATTGGCCGCAGGGTTGGAAGCGCCGTTCACCGGCCCATGCGCCATGGCGGGGATAATGTAGAAGCGATAGAAGGATTGCACCGCATCGAGGCCGCCCATCTTTTCGAGCACGCGTTGGTAGTAGTACACCGAGCCCTGATAGGGAATCTGTTGATCATACGTACCGTGATACTGGATGAGCTTGCCGCCGTGTGCCTTGAAAGCCGACAGGTCCGGGTCGTCGGTATTGATGTCCGCAAACTCCTTCTGCAACGCATCTCCCGCATCGTAGGCCTGCGACAACTGCTGATAGGAGAGCGTTTTCCATTTGTCCTGTCCATTACCCGTTGCGTTATGGAAATAACTCGGCGCGATGGTGGGGTCCTGCAAGTTGACCGCGACGACATCGGCCGCTATCCCAAACGGCGGATCGTACGCCTGTGTCAGAAGATTGGTGCCGCGCGGCATCCCGAACCAGCGACGCTTTCCGCCCAGATTGTGGCCGGTGCCATTGTCAACCGCGGGATCCGGCACACTGCCGTCGGAGGTCATGCCGTACCAGATCTTGTTGAAGGCCAGGGCTTGGGTGGGCGTTACGCACGCATTCGTCCCGTTCTTGCCGCCGCTGCGCGCACACAGCACGTTCTTGTCCTTGGTCGGATCGTAGCGGCACGCTTTCAAGTCGATGATGAATCCGAGGTGCTTGCCGCCCACCTCGTCGCACGCGTAGATGGCCGCATTCGAGACGAGGTTGAGCTGCTCCGGGGACATGTAGTGACCCCCGAGGTCGCGCTGGATGACAACCTGCGGATACAGGTCGGCGGTGATGAATTTCGTCCAGTTGATCGCGGGGAAGGCGGAGATGATGCCGTCGAAATCCTCGGGGTAGCGCTGCGCCTGTTTCAGCGCCTGGCGGCCGCCGGTCGAGCCTCCCGTCCAGTAGGTATACCTCGCGTTGGAGCCATAATAGGCCTTGGCAAGTGCTTTGGTCTTCACGACCTGCTCGTGAATGGCCCGTGAGGCGAAGTCCTTCCACAGCGTCTTGTTGATCGTGCCGTCCGGCAACATCGTGAAGGAGCCACCGAGCGCCATGTCCGGGCCCGCCGAATGTCCGGTATCGGTGGATGAAGCCACGGCGCCTTCTCGCGTGGCAACGATTGCCGGTGGAGTAATGTCGGAGGCCACGGTGAAGGATGACACCTTTGTCAGGTCGAGCTCCTCGCTTCCGGCCCAGCCTCCACCGCCGACGGCGTGGATGCGGCCGTTCCACGCTGCTTTCGAAGGCAGCCAGATCTCGATACCAATCCCCGGTGAGGTGGATGGTGCGTCCGCAGGCCCCGGATTACCCGGGCCGACCAGCAGTTTGACCAAACAGACGTCCGCTTCGATCGGTATCGGGTCGCGGCCGAACTCCTGCGTCAGAACCATTTTTCCATAGGGCAGCGCATCACCCTTGCGATATTGCTTCACGAGCAGCACCTTCGTCTGCGCGTCGGGCTTGAAGCGCTCCGCGATCGATTCGTCGCATGACAATTGCGCCGTGGTGGAGCTTGCGCCCGCGGAAAGCGCGGCTTCGCGGCTAAGGCCTTGCGACCACGTCAGAACGATGCAAACACTGGAGATGCAAGGGAACAGGACAGATCTGAAGCTTCTCATGCGAGCCCTCGAGTGCGTTGAGCCTTCATTGGCGAGTGGAAACAATTGAACGATCCGAAGTTCTCGGACCCGATCGTGCGCGTACCCGTCTGATCGAATGGCGACATGTTTGACCCTGACTAGCCACTGCCGAGCGCCGCTTCCCTGAGCCCGCGAATTCTGGGCGCGACATCCGGCTCGTCTTTCATGCCAACGTAGGCGGTGATGATTCGATCGAACGCCGCGAGGCCATTTGCGTACGTGTCGCCATACCCCTTGATCAGGCGCTGACATTGGATGATCTCGACGGCCGCGTCGGGGTTGTCGCGGGCGGCTGTCTTGACCAATTTCAACCAAGCCAGAATGCGCGCCTGCTCTTCCGCATATCTCAATGTGGAAGGTCGCCAGCGGCGCAGCGATGCAAGGAAAGCCAGGACGGCGAACCCAATCAGGCCGGTCGTCTCAATGAAGCGCCCCTTGGCGAAAAACCGCCCGAGAAGTCGCTTTGCCCACCTGCTATGCAAGAGGCGTCCTCCCATTCGCCGGGGGAGGGTGTCGCAGAACTCACGGAACCTTGGATGCATGAATTCCGTGACATTGACGAGTTGCCCGTTGCCGGCGCCAACCTCATTTCGTACCCGCTTCATCCGCGTGTCCCGAATCTTCAGATCAGCCACTCGGATCGTGTCATCGTAGGCCATCCAGAGCGCAAGATAGCGCGCCGCTTCACGGGTTAGCCTCCAACCACCCCGTTCGCTGTCTACGCCATGCAACTCTACGAGCCGGTCCAGATACAAGGACGCGTAGGCATAATCCTGGTAGTCCAGCAGCCGACGCACACCTTCCACCGCCATGCGGAAGGTGGATGACGGGAGCTCGGCCAGAATGCGAGTCGTGAGCGCGCGGCCCGCCTCGGTGGTAGGCGTCATGGGATCCTGAGGTGCGGACGCGTGCGCGCCGCCGAGGTCCTGACTTTCGCGAAATCCCGCCTCAAACCCGGCCAGGTTGGCTGCGCTTGCCTTACCCTCCGATCGTATCGCTTCAATGTACGCCGCCCGTGGGAAGGGCAAGGCCCCGGAGCCAGCCAGGGCTCCAAACATGACCGCACTGATCGCACAGCCTGCCCGGTGGGAGGTTTCAGCCATGTCAAACCGAATGAAACGCTTGGCGCGCTGTTGCGCTGCGGACATGACCGTGTCGCCGTTCGCAATGCCATTCCCGCGGGCAATCTTCTCCGAGATCGCGTAGATCCGATGTGTGGAGCTGATCAGTGTGGTCCGGTCGGCGCTCACCAGGTTTCGAATCATCGCCCGCCCGGCCTCCATCAGCTCAGATGCGAGAACCACATCGACATCGCCGGCGGTGGGCATGAGCGACAATATGGGTTCGGGCTCCGAAGCCGCCCAAGGCATCATCTCAACGTAATACACGGTCGCGCCCGTTCGTTGAGCCACACCGGGTACCGAAGTCGCTTGTGCCCGATAGCCGTTTTGACTGCCTAGGCGCGCGATCCACTGTGTCAGCACGCCTCCTCCCTGACCTCCCAGGGCCAGGATGGCGACGCTGATACGATCCTCTCTTCTGGACCGACTCGGCGCCACGGCCGCTCAATAGGCCCGAAGGGCACGCCGCGCGCGCGCCCATGCCTGGATGCGCGCGACGAGGAACTGCCGAAGGCTAACCAGCCACCGCTCGAGCCTGTGCGGATTCGTAACAATCCGTGCGCGGTAAAAACTGGGACAGAGGACGGCAGCATGGCTTGCCTCCCCGCAGAGCCCGCATCCTACGCATTCGTGGTTGACATGCGCGACCGGGTCTTCTCGAAGTGGATCCGGGTTCGGCTTTATGGTGAGAGACGGGCATCCGGAGATGCGTATGCAGCTGTGGTCTCCCGTGCAAGTATCAGGATCGACCCCGAAACGATCGCGAACGGTGCGTTTGCCCGCCTTGGCGGCAGCGGCAAGCCGGGGACTCTCGCGCCGCTGTTTGTTGAGCATGCATTCGGACTGGGCGACAATCAGCTTCGGACCTTTTTCCGCGCCGGTCAGTGCCGCGCGAATGATGTCCTTCATGCGGCCGACATCGTACGTTCTCTCGATGGTATGCGCCCAATCGACACCCACGCCGCGCGCGGCCTTTTCGATGGACTTGCCGGTGGCGCGATCGGCAAGGATCGCTTTGGAAGACAAGTTGTCCTGGCCGCCTGTCGCGGCCGCGTAACCATTGTCGATCACTACGGTAACGGTATCGTCCTTGTTGAAGACAGCGTTGCCAATTCCCGAGGTCAGACCGTTGTGCCAGAAGCCGCCATCACCCATTACGGCAATGGGACGTCTCGACCCTGAGGAAAATGCCGCCGCCGAGGCAGTTCCCAGGCCGTAACCGCTGGTCGTAGTGCCGATGTTGAAAGGCGCAAGCGTCGAGAAGAGATGGCAGCCGATATCTGCAGACACGTGGGATGGCCCGAGCTCCCGTTCCAGGAGTTTCATGGCCGTGAAGACGGGCCGCTCCGGGCAACCGGTGCAGAACCCCGGCGGGCGGGGAGGTACCGTGGAAGCCAAAGCCGGATCCGGTGCCGCCTGGGAGGCGGGGGCCGTGATACCCAGCTCCGGATGCCACTTGTCGAGAAAGCCGCGCAAGCCTGACCGGATGACCTGGGTCGTATACTCCCCGGCCCTGGGCAGAAAATCCTTGCCACACACTCGTGTCGTCAGTCCGTGACGATTCAAGATCGTGTTCAGCTCGTGTTCCGTGAATTCAGGCTGACCCTCCTCGATAATCAGCACGGAGCGTTTGTTGCTGCAGAATGCCACCAGCTCATCCGGGACCAGCGGATAGGTCACGTTCAGGCACAGGATGGGCAAAGCGCTGGCGCCCTGGCAGTCGGACAAACCTTCGAGCTCGAGTGCGCGGTTCAGAGCGTTGAACAGCCCGCCTTGAACGATGAGCCCGACCCGGCCTTCGCCGGGACCAAAGTGCTCGTTGAGGCGTGAGGACGCAATGAACTCCAGGGCCGCCGGCCAACGATCTCTGACTTTTTCGAGCTCGTGCGTGAACAGCGCGGGCGGTAACACTATCCGGCTGGTATCACGCTGCGGGTCGCCGGCGGCGTCGGCGGTAGTCAGTTTCGGTCGCGTGTTGTCGCGGGCTACGAAGCGACCCGTCATGTGGCAGGCTCGGATCCGAAGCTGCAACATGACCGGTGTGCGGGATGCCTCGGAAAGTCTGAACCCATTTTCAACTGCATCTACGATTGTGGTCAGATTGGTGCGTGGGTCCAGGAGCCACATCTGCGACTTCATGGCAAACGCCTGAGTTCTCTCCTGTACTATCGAGGAGCCTTCGCCGTAATCCTCGCCCACAATCACCAGCGCACCACCCAGCACCCCAGCGCTCGCAATGTTCGATAGCGCATCCGAGGCTACGTTGGTCCCGACCACCGACTTCCAGGCGACGGCGCCGCGCAAGGGATAGTTGACGGAAGCGCTCAGCATGGCTGCAGCGCCAGCTTCGCTGGCGTTGGCTTCAAACTTCACTCCCAGCTCCTGCAGGAGTCCGTCAGCCTCGGTGAACACGTCCATCAAGTGACTGATCGGGGCGCCCGGGTAACCCCCGACATAGGCAACTCCGGATTGGAGAAGTGCCTTGGTTACCGCGAGAATGCCTTCTCCTTCAAACACTTCACCCGCGCCGAGCCGCAGTGTCTGCACTTCTTTTTGGAAGGAACGCTCCGCCATGGTCCTCCTCGAATGATGCAACGGGGCAAAGAGACGCCAGTGGGATGGCTCGCGAAGAATTGCCAAAACCGGTCGGATCGGTCAAATTGATAAAAGAGGAAACTAAAATAGAGTGTGTCTATAATGACAAACGCTCGAAAGTCACGGTCCGCGCGCCGGATCGACCTGAATCTGGTACGCCTCTTTGTCGCCGTCTTTGAAACACGCAGCGCGAGTTTGGCTGCGGAGCGTTTGTGCGTAACCCAGCCCACGGTCAGTTACGGTCTGGCGAGCCTTCG
>DATEJM010000009.1:0-94789 GCA_035277965.1 Steroidobacteraceae bacterium
TCGTTGAGATCGTCCTTGTCCCATTGCACCACCGTGCGGTTGGGCATCGTGGCGTTCTCGACGGGGACCAACTCCTCGAGCAGGCCGGCGCTGATGACGAACCCGCCGACATGTTGCGACAGGTGGCGCGGAAAGCCAGGCAGGGCCACCAGCTCTCGGGCCAGTCTCACCGTCCATTGAATGCGTGGATCGCGGGTATCGATGCCGGCTTCATCGATGCGGGCGGCCATGGTCTCGTGACCGTCCCACCACTGCATCGCCTTGGACAGACGCGAAGCCAACTCCTCATCCAGGCCGAATACCTTCGCCATGTCGCGCAGAGCGCTGCGCGGCCGGTACATGATCACCGTGGCGGCGATAGCCGCGCGATGCCGGCCATATTTCCTGTAGACGTACTGGATCACCTCCTCACGCCGGTCGTGCTCGAAATCCACATCGATGTCCGGAGGCTCGTGGCGCTCACGGGAGATGAATCTTTCGAAAAGAAGCGCTGCGCCTCGCTCGGGGCTGACGGCGGATATACCGAGGCAGTAGCACACGAGGGAATTCGCCGCGGAGCCCCGTCCCTGACACAGAATCCGGTTGTCGCGCGCATAGGCGACGATGTCGTGGACCGTCAGAAAATAGGGCTCGTAGCGTAATTCCGCGATCAGATCGAGCTCCCTGCCGATCGTCTGCCGCACTTCGGCCGGCACCTGTCCTTGCCACAGCCTGTGAGCGCCCTGCTCAGTCAATTTCCGCAAATGAGTGGCCGGCGTCTCGCCATCGGGAACGAGCTCGCGGGGATATTCGTAACGCAACTCATCCAGAGAGAAGCTGCAGCCGGCGGCGATCTCGAGCGTCGCCTCGAGCATCTCGTGCGGATAGAGCCGTGCCAGTCGCTCCCGCTCGCGCAAATAGCGCTCGCCATTGGCGTGAAGATTCGAGCCTGCCTCAGCGATGGGCACATTCAGCCGGACGGCGGTCAGGGCATCCTGCAGCATGCGCCGTGAGCGCACGTGCATATGGACATCGCCACTGGCCACGAGAGGCATTTCGAGTTGCCGTCCGAGCTGCTGCAACGCGGCGAGACGCCTGCGATCCGTGCCGTCGTGAAACAACTCCACGGCGATCCGCAGGGAGTCGCCGAAGCGCTCACGCAACCACAGGCCTTGTGAAGCTGCATCGAGTGGTGGAGGTGGCTCGCGGCCCTGCGAAGCTGCATCGAGCGACGGCGGTTGCGCGCGGGGCCAACCTCTGCCTCGCGGTGACAATGACAGCGGCGGCAGCCAGAGCACGCAGCATTGCGCGAGACCCAACTCCTCGATATCGGCCCGGGTCAGGGAGTAATCGCCTTTGGGTGCAGCCCGCCGCCCCCGCGTGATGATCCGGCACAACCGTCCATAGCCGCGCCGATCGCGCGCGAGGACCACGAGGCGCAGCCCGCAGCTCAGGCGAAATTCCGCCCCGATGAGCAGCTTCAGCCCGTTCTTGCGGGCGGCGGCATGAGCTCGCACGGCTCCAGCCACGGAGCACTCATCGGTGATGCCCAGGGCCGAATAGCCGAGAGCGCATGCGGTGCCTACGAGCTCATGCGGGTGCGATGCACCTCGCAGGAAAGTGAAGTTGGTGAGACAGTGCAGCTCCGCGTAGGCGGGCAGTCGATCGGCTTTCATGCGGACGGCGCTACTACCCCATCTCACCGGTTCCAGACGGGTTCGATTGCGGCGCCTCGCGCTTCCTCACCCGAAGAAGCCATGCAGGAACCAACGATGCGGTCCACCGCGCTCACGGAAGATCCAGAGGAGCACTCCATGGGCATCGTATGCCGCGTAATAATCGCGCCCGATCTCGCCCTCCTCCCACCATCCAGTCTCGATGCGCTCGACATCACCGCATAGCCGCAGGGGACCTCGACGACGCGGCATGCCATCCCGCTCGGCGAGCAAGCGGGGCTGCGACAAAAGCCATAGAGGCCGCCGTAACGTCCTGGAGACATTCTGCGCGTCTCTACCGACCCGGCTCATGGCGGATGGCCGTCGAGTCCTCACAACTGCCGGCTGGATGCCCGGCGCCCCACAGGACGCGGCAGACGCCCCACAGGATGCGGCAGCGCTGCTCCTTTCCGGCCGATGATCGTCGAGTGTCTGCAATCCATGGATCGCCTCGGGCCCGAGGCGCGCCCTCAGCCGGTCGATGAGCTCGGCCGCCTCGACTGCGCCATCGCCGCCGTGCGTCCCGGGTTGCCACAGTGGCTGGGAAATCGACACGCCGCGGATCGGATACCCCGAGCGCAGCTCACACGAGCGCACGGCTTCCGGCAGACTGAGCGCTGCCAGCCGCTCGGACAGCAATTGCTCGAGCCGCTCGACATTCGCCTCCGGAGCCGCCAGCCGTAGGATGCACCGCGATGGCGGCGAATGACGATGCCGCAACCAACACTCCAGATGAGTCACGGCACACTGCCGGGCCGCGAGAAATTTCCCCAGATCCACCCACAACGGCTCGAGAGCGGCCCGGATCCCGCCGTGGCTCTCCAACTCGTAGCTCAGATCGCAACGGCCGCGAAAGCGCTCGCGGGGCCGAAAATGCTCGCGAAGGTCCGGGCTGCGACCCGTGAGACGATCGAGCTGTGCGAGCTGCTCAGGGCCGAAGCGGCGTGCGAAACCTGCGCGCGGCAACCGCAAAGCCTGGCCAATTGTCCTCACGCCCATACGCGCCAATCGCGCGAGCGTGTCAGGTGGCCACCGCAAGGCCTCGAGCGGCACGGGTGCAAGCTGCCCAACCAACCGGGCCCGGTCCGTGAAAACCAGAGGCGTCTCGAGGCGCGCCCCGACCAGCGCCGCCAGGGGTGTTGGTGCGAGCGATATCGCCGGCTGCACGGCAAGGTCGGTACATTCGCGAGCCAGGGCCTCGAGCAGACCCTCCACGCCATCGAATAGATGCAGGCTGCCTCGCACCTCGAGCAACAATCCGTCGGGTGGCGCCAAGCTCACTCTCGGTGTGAAACGCTGCGCACGCACGGCCAGCTGCTCCAGCAACTGCTCGGGCACGCGCACACCCATCCACAACTCCGGCGCCAGAGCTACGGAAACGGGGCTGCGCCACACGGATCGCAGAGTCTCCGGCGGCTGTGCGCGAGGAGCCGGTTGCTGCAGAGCCAAATCAGGGGGCCGCGCTGCACGGGGTCTCATGTAGTCAATCTCCCGTGGCAATGTCGACGGAGCCTGGCAGCCCGCCCCGACTCTTCAGAATCGTTGCCCGGATTCCTCCCGTAACCGGCTCGAGAGCGATTCGCAAAGAGGCATGCGAAGACTCCCGAGCGGCGCTGAATGGACGAAACAACACACCGAGCGCGCGACCGCGCTCCGCGGCCAGTTGCAAGCGCCGGATGGCTTGCGCCCGCGGCCGTCGCAACCACGCCATGGCAGCATCACAGGCACCCGATCCGAGTGCCTGCTCGAATGCCCAGAGCGTGGGATCGCTCGTGGACACGCCGGATCTGCCGCTGCGGTTCGAGCTCTTCGGAGTGGATCTGAGCCGATGGACAGGATCGGCTCGAACAATCAATACATGCGGGAGCGAGATGCCATGAGCGGCGAGCGCGGGAGCGTAAGGCTCCAAGGGAGGCGCTATCCAGGCAGACCATCGCGCCGTGGAACCGCTGGTCAACGTGGCGAGGACCGGCAGCAACAAATACAACTCACCGACACCGAAGCGAGCGACCAGGATCTCGATCAGTGCGCTGCGCGGCCAGCCTCCTCCGGGCAGACGCGCATCGAGCGCAGCAAAGCCAGTGGCCAGGGATTCCGTCCGGGCGACACTGCGGCCGCGCCAGATGGCTGGATGTTCGAGCAGCCGCGCCCATTCGACGTTTGACATGGATACCTCATCCGACACCCATGGATGCGGAAAGGTACAGCGTGTCCGTCACATCAGACCTTGTGTCTTTCCTCGACGCAGCACTCCGACGACGATGCCTTCTATGAGCAACGGCTCCTCTTTCAAATCCACCTTGATCGGCTCGAAATCGGTGTTCTCGGGCAATAACCAGACAATGGAGCCTTCTTGCCGATAACGCTTGACCGTCACCTCGTTCTCCAGGCGTGCCACGACGATCTGCCGGCTGCGAACCTCGGATGTGCGGTGCACTGCGACCAGGTCGCCGTCGAGAATCCCGGCGTCCTTCATGCTCATACCGATGACCTTCAGCAGATAGTGCGGCCGGGGCTGGAAGATCGAGGGATCGACGGCCAGGCGCGATTCGAAATTCTCCTCGGAGAAAATCGGTTTACCGGCGGCGACGCGTCCGATGAGCGGCAACCCGATCTGCTCCCGAATGGTGTCCTTCAGCTGAATCCCGCGAGAGGTGCCTGGCACCAGCGAGATGACCCCCTTACGGGCCAGCGCCCGCAAATGCTCCTCGGCGGCATTGGCTGACCTGAAGCCCAGCTCGCGGGCAATCTCGGCCCGGGTCGGGGGCATGCCGGTATCGCTGATGAAACGTTGGATGAGGCGCAAAATCTGCGTCTGGCGGGGGGTCAGGTCGGACATCGTCGCCTCCTGTTTATCTATACAGTCACTGTGATTATATCCAGAACGCGACGCCTGGCAAGTCATCTCATCGATTCGATGGCCTCGAGGCGGGGCATCGTTTGCCCGAGCTTCTTACACTTCTTCACACGGGACCCCTGTAGCGCGAGAGCATCATTTGTGACCCGAAAGAAAGCACGCAGTTGCTCCATCTCGGATACATCAGCCCCCTGTCAGATCGAGCGGTACGGCGCCGCGGCCGCGACGCTGCACCGCTGCAGCACAAATCGCATCGAAAATTCACGTCGATGTTTATGCGCAGTTCTCTTAACATGCGCGTCCTAGTGCGCGCACTACTGTCGCGGGAGGCAGACATGGAATCGTCTGCCGCAGTTGCAATCCCGTGACAAATTTGATGCAGTTGCGCGCTGCGAACGGGGGCGTGGAACTTGAACGCCCCCATCGCATTCGTTCCAGGGACTTCCCGAATCAACAACCCAGAAGGGGACGTTTATGAAGTGCGCGAGCGTTGTGAAGGTGGCTGCCGTGGCAGTCGTGGCTGGGCTTGCAGGCTGTCAGGATCTGAAGCCCCTCCAGGCGGATGTCGCGGATCTGAAATCACAGGTGGCGAAACTGCAGTCGGACACGCAGGCTGCGAAGGCGTCGGCGGATCAGGCCAACAGCACTGCCCAGGCGGCAAATCAAGCTGCCAGCGGTGCGCAGAGCACGGCCAACCAGGCGTTGGCGGCTGCTCAGGCCAGCCAATCGGCCGTGGATGCCACCAACGAGAAGATCGATCGCATGTTCAAGCGCTCGATCTCGAAGTAAGAGCCGACTCTTCGAAGCTCTTTACGAAGACGCCGCGCATTTACGCGCGGCGTCTTCTTTTTATCCCCTGCCAAGCTTCGCTCAGAAGCGGACCAAGGCTGAGCCCCAGGTAAAGCCTCCGCCAAAAGCCTCGAGCAGCACCCGATCGCCCCGCTTGATCCGGCCGTCCCTCACGGCGATATCGAGCGCCATGGGTACCGAGGCCGCGGACGTGTTGCCCTGGTCCTGAACGGTCACGACCACACGCTCCATCGGCAACTCGAGCCGCTTCGCGATCGCCTGGATGATCCGCAGATTCGCCTGGTGCGGCACCAGCCAGTCGATCGCCGACCGGTCGAATCCGTGCGCTGTCAGCGCCTCGTCCACCGACTTGGTCAGCGTATTCACGGCGACCTTGAACACCTCGCTGCCCACCATCGAGATCGCGAGGGTGCGGTCTTTGTTGAACCCCCGGGAGACGCCGCTGCCGCAATAGAGCATGTCCTTGTAGGCGCCGTCAGCGTGCAGGTGTGTCGAATAGATGCCTGGCTCGGCCGCGGGCTCCAGCAGCGTGGCGCCTGCGCCGTCGGCGAACAGAATCGCGGTGCCTCGATCGGTCCAGTCCGTGATGCGCGACAGTGTCTCGGCGCCGATGACCAGCGCGCGCTTGGCCTCCCCTGCCCGCACGTACTTGTCCGCGATCGACAGGGCATACAAGTAGCCACTGCACGCCGTCTCCACGCTGAAGGCCGCACAGCCGCGGCAGCCCAACCGATCCTGGAGCAGTACCCCGCAGTTGGGAAAGACGAGATCCGGTGTGGTCGTGCCGAATGCTATGAAATCGACATCCGCGGGACTCACCTGCGCCATCTCGAGCGCGCGGCGCGCTGCGTGCTCGGCGAGATCCACTGTCGTTTCGCCGTCCGCGGCAATGTGCCGACGCGCGATCCCGGTGCGATCCCGGATCCACTCATCCGAGGTCTCGACCATCTTCTCGAGCTCGAAATTCGTCAGGATCTTCTCGGGCAGATAGGATCCGGTTCCGACAATGCGCGAATAAATCAAGCTTACGACCCCTGCATGTGCAGCGCCTGTGCAACGTGCGCCGTCAGTTCCCGGCGCGCCGCGAGCGCCGCTGTCGCAACTGCCCGCGAGAAGGCAACACCTTCGGCCCGACCGTGGCTTTTTACCACGATCCCGGCAAGACCGACCATGCAGGCGCCGTTGTAGCGGCTCGGATCGAGTCCTGCCGCCACGCGTCGCAGGACCGGCCGTGCGGCCCATCCCGCCAGGCGATCGCGCAAGGATGCATTGAACTCATGGCGCACCCGGTCGGCGATCAGACGGGCTGCGCCCTCCATGGTCTTCAGAGCCACGTTTCCCGTGAAGCCGTCAGTCACGACGACGTCGACATCTCCCGAGAATATATCGTCGCCTTCCACGAATCCGACGTAGTTGCCGACGTTGCCGCTGCCACCGCTGCCGTTGCCGTTGCTGCCGCCAAGCAAGGCATGAGCGGCCTGGACGATCTCGTGCCCCTTGATGTCCTCCTCGCCGATGTTGAGGAGCCCGATGCGCGGCTGGGCAATGCCTTGCATGTGCCTCGCCACGATCGCGCCCATGGCCGCGAATTGGCGTAGCTGCTCGGGCGTCGCCTTGGTGTTGGCGCCGAGATCGAGCATCTGCGTATGTCCATGAGCGGCGGGTATGGCCGAGACGATCGCCGCACGCTCGACTCCCGGAACCGTCTTCAGGACGAAGTGGGCCATCGCGGTCAGTGCGCCGGTATTCCCCGCGCTCACACAAGCGACGGCACGCCCTTCCTTCACGAGGTCGACAGCGAGTCGCATCGAGGATTGCTTCTTGTGTCGGATCGCCTCGCGAGGCGCCTCGTCCATCGCCACCACCTGGGAGGCGTCGACGAGCTCTACGCGAGCAGACAGGGAAGCCGGCCAGCCAGTCAGCTCTCCCTCGATCGCCGTCCGACGACCCACCAGCAAAGCACGCAGGCCCGCATCGGCCTGCAATGCAAGCAGCACGCCCGCGACATAGTCGCGCGGCTCGCGATCGCCGCTCATCACGTCGATGGCGATGAGTGTCATCCGGAGATCGCCCCACGGAATTGAGCTTTTCTCGCTCCGTAGTTTCGTCCGTCCGACAAGACGCTCAATTTCGTGGGACCCCGGGGCGCACCTGACTCGAGGTGCCTCGTGCCGGTGGCGGCAGCCGGCGCTTATTCCTGTTCGTCGCTGTCGGCGGGCTTCTCAATCACGCGGCGGCCACGATAGAAGCCATCGGGCGTGATACGGTGACGCAGATGGGTCTCGCCCGACTGGGGATCGGTGGACAGCGCGGGTCGCGCCAGTCCGTCGTGCGAGCGATGCATTCCGCGCCGTGAAGGCGTCTTGCGGCTTTTCTGAACAGGCATGTCTTCTTCTCCTGAAAGCGAATCTTCAGCGTTTCAACAGCTCACCGAGCGCGGCGAACGGCTTCTGCGTCTTCGCCTCCTCACGTGGCTCTTGCGCTGGTAGCCGATTGCCGGGCGACACGGCACAATTCACGTCTTCGGCGTGCGCCGGCACGATCGGCCATGACAATAGCAACTCTTCCTCAACCAACTCCGCGATGCTGACCCGCCCTTCGCGCGCCAGTACGGGCTCGAGATCCTCGGGCACGCGACTCGTATCGGCCTCGGCTGCGACCAGTGCCATGCGCACCTGGCTCGTCAGGGTCTCGCTCATGGCATCCAGACATCGCTGGCACGTCAGCCACACAGCGCCGCTCATCGTCATGTCCGCCACCACGAAACCGGCCTCGCGCGCAAATCGCACGTGCCCGCGCACTTCACCGTCCTCTCGGGCGAGCTGCGAGCGGACGCGCGGTAGCGCGGCAAGCGGAACGGCAAAGTCGATGTCGGCCTCGCCGTCTGCCAGCCGGTCGACATCGAGCGGCTTCGACCAGGGCGGCGACATGGGGCGCGTATAATAGGTAGGGTATTCCCTCAAGTCAAAAATGAACCTTGTATCTAAGCCGTTGTTTCTGGAAGCCGATTTAGCCCTGCTCAGAGCGCTCACGTGCGCTCGCTGATACTCGCTTCCACTTCGCAGTATCGGCGCGCGCTCCTCGAGCGTCTTGGAGTGCCGTTCGACGTCGTGGGACCCGCGGTCGAGGAGCGACCTGTCTCGGGTGAGGCTTCTGCCGCGAGGGCTCGGAGGCTGTCCCTGGAGAAGGCTCAGGCCGTCGCCCGTCACCACCCCGAGGCCGTCGTGATCGGTAGCGATCAGGTCGCGGCCAGTGGCAGCCGGGTGCTCGATAAGCCAGGCGACGCCGAGAGCTGTCGCGCTCAGCTCGGGTCGTTGAGTGGCACCGTGGCGAACTTTTATACGGGGTGTGCGGTCATCGTCCCCGGCTCGGAGCCGGCGATGCACCTCGACCGCACCAGCGTCCATTTCAGGGTTCTGTCTCCCGCCGAGATAGAGCGCTACGTTGAGCGCGAAAAGCCGTTCGACTGCGCGGGAGGATTCAAGGCTGAGAGCCTGGGAGTCACGCTCTTCGACCACATCAACGGCGTGGATCCGACGGCACTGGTCGGCCTGCCCCTGATATGGCTGGCGGGCGCCCTGCGGGCCGCGGGCTTCCGGCTACCTTGAAGGAGCGCTTCCCGCTACCTTGAAGGAGCGTTACGGCGCGTCCGCGCCGTCGTGGCAGCACCCAGACTATCGAGAACCTGCGCGAGCTCCGGGGAAAGCGGCGTATTGACGCTGAACTGCGAGCCGCCGGGCCACTGAAAGCTCACACTGTGGGCGTGCAGGAACATGCGGCGCAGCCCAAGTCGCTCGAGCTCCTCGTTGAACGCGGCGTCCCCGTACTTCTCGTCTCCGGCTACGGGATGGCCCGCATGCTGGGCATGGACCCGGATCTGATGGGTTCGTCCGGTCTCCAGGGCGACCTCGACCACAGTCGCGCGCTTGCCGAAAAACTGTACCGGACGAAACTCACTGACCGACTTCTTGCCCTGGGGATCCACCCGGACCGTACGCTCCCCGCCCAACCGGAGGTCCGTCCTCAAGGGTAGATCGATCCGCTTGCGGCCCAGCTCCCATTGGCCCTTCAGCAGGCTGAGGTACCGCTTCTCGAGCCCGCCTTCGCGCAGCAGAGCATGCAATGTCCGCAGGGCGGCGGTCTGCCGGGCCACGATGAGACAGCCGCTCGTATCGCGGTCCAGGCGGTGAACGAGCTCGAGCGGGTCGCCTGGCCTCAAAGCCCGCAGCGCCTCGATGACACCGAAGCTCACGCCGCTGCCGCCGTGAACGGCAATGCCTGCGGGCTTGTTCAGCACGAGCAGCCGCTCGTCCTCGAACACGATGGCCCGCTGGATGGACTGCAGCAGTTGCGCTCCAGGCTGGGCGAGCTCCTCGGGGGCCTTCAGGCGAACCGGGGGGATGCGAACTTTGTCGAGGGCCTGCAGCCGACTGTCGGGGCCTGCCCGGCGGCCGTTCACCCTCACCTCCCCTCTGCGGATCAACCGATAAATCCGGCTGCGCGGCAGGTCCGACAGGAGGCGATGCACGAAGTTGTCCAGCCTCTGACCCGCCTGGTCCGGGGTGACCTCGAGCACCCGTACCGGTTGCAGGGTTTGTGGGAGCTGTGGCGTGGGCGCATCGGCCGGCATGTAAGACATTGTTTCTACGGAATCTTTCGGAGTATACTCGGCTGGCCGTCCTGGCATTGGACGGCCAATGGCTGGCGTTGCCGTGCCGCTCACACGAGCGTCCTGGCGCCGCATGTTAGTTGGTCCTCCGTATCGAGGCCATCGCATTGGGCCGACAAGATCGCCGCGCAGGCGTCGAATCTCCGCTGCAGGAGACTCCGCTGCGCCGTCGGTTGAGTTCACCGAAGGTTTGCGCACGTGCCGCCTAAAGAGGCGTGCATCGACGTAACAAATGAGGGTCGATCCTACTTGTTCGTGAACCGAAATCTTCGCTATTACCCGGGTTCCGCCGGGAGACCTCCCGCCGCGTTCGTGTCGGCCCCTCACCGTACAGAAGGGGCACATGAAAAGAATGCTCGTAAATGCAACTCAAGAGGAAGAGTTGCGCGTCGCACTGGTCGACGGACAGAAACTATTTGACCTCAGCATCGAGCTTCCCTCGCGAGAGCAGAAGAAGGCCAACGTCTACAAGGGGCGCATCTCCCGCATCGAGCCGTCGCTCGAAGCATGCTTCGTGGACTACGGCGCCCAGCGCCACGGCTTCCTGCCGCTGAAAGAAGTATCGCGCGACTATTTCCGCCAGCAACCGCAGGGCGGCCGGATGAACATCCGCGAGTTGCTGTCCGAAGGACAGGACCTGATCGTTCAGGTTGAAAAGGAGGAGCGCGGAACCAAGGGCGCCGCACTGACGACGTTCATCAGTCTGGCGGGGCGCTTCCTCGTGCTGATGCCGAACAACCCGCGCGCCGGGGGTGTCTCGCGACGGATCGAGGGAGAAGACCGCGACCAGATGCGGGAGGTCATGAACCAACTTCAGATTCCCGACGGCATGGGTGCCATCGTGCGCACCGCGGGTGTCGGTCGCAATGTGGAAGAGCTGCAGTGGGATCTCGACAATCTGCGCACGCAGTGGGAACAGATCGCCGCCGCCTCCAACGACCGCCCTGCTCCTTTTCTGGTGTTCCGGGAGAGCGACGCGGTGACGCGCGCCATGCGGGACTATCTCTCGGATGACGTGGGCGAAATCCTGGTCGACGATCAGGACGCGTTCCAGAAGGCCCAGGAATACATGCAACGCTTCATGCCCGCCGAGGCTCAGCGGCGCCTGAAGCTGTACACCGACGACATCCCGCTCTTCACCCGTTTCCAGATCGAGAGCCAGATCGAGTCGGCCTACGCGCACAAGGTGCAACTCCCCTCGGGCGGCAGTATCGTCATCGACTACACCGAGGCCCTGGTCTCCATCGACATCAACTCCGCGCGGGCCACTCGCGGCAGCGATATCGAGACGACCGCGCTCAACACCAACCTCGAGGCTGCGGAGGAGATCGCGCGCCAGCTCCGCATCCGCGATATCGGCGGCCTCATCGTCATCGACTTCATCGACATGGAGTCGTCGAAGAATCAACGCGACGTCGAGGATCGACTGCGTGAGGCGGTCAGAATGGACCGCGCGCGCATCCAGATCGGCAGACTCTCGCGCTTCGGCCTGCTGGAGATGTCGCGGCAGCGCTTGCGGCCGTCGCTGGGCGAGTCGAGCCATATCGTATGTCCACGCTGCGTGGGCATCGGCAGCATCCGCAGCATCGAGTCGATGACACTCGCCATACTGAGGCTGATTGGCGAGGAGCTGCGCAAAGATCGCACCGCGCGCATCGTCGCGCAGGTCCCGGTCTCCGTGGCGACCTACCTGTTCAACGAGAAGCGCGAGTGGCTGCGCACGCTCGAGGACAAGAGCTCCACGGAGCTCATCATCATCCCGAACGAAAACATTCAGACGCCCGAGTACTCGATCCGCCGGGTGCGGGACGACGAGACCGAGCTGCCGGAGAACAAGCAGGTCAGCTATCTCATGCCAACGGCCCCGGAAGTCAGCGAGCCGACCGGGACACGGGATAAGAAGCCTCCCGTCGAACAGCCGGCGGTCGCAACCTTGCTGCCGGCAACCTCCGCCCCCGCGCATACGCATGCACATCCCACACCTGAGCCGGTGACTGCGACCACCGAGCCGATGCAGCCTGCGACGTTCTGGGGTCGGTTCAAGCGACTCTTCGGCGGCGAGGCACCGGCGATGACACCGGTCCCTACGACGCCGGAAGCCACACCAGCGCCGAGGGCTCCAACCTCGGGAGGATCGGGCGAGCGGCGCAATTCAAACGAGCGCCGTCGGGATGGCAGACGCGATCACGGTCGTCAGCATCGGCATGCGGACTCGGCACAGCGCCGCGAGCGTAGCGACAACCGGGACCGCAATCGTGATCATGATCGCCGGCGCCCCGAGCGCTCGGGCGAGCGACGCTTTGACCGCGAGGGCGGCCGGGATTCCCAGCGGGAAGGAACGCCAAGAGAGAGCTCGCATCGCGAGGCACCCAGAGCAGAGGCAGGGGGACATCCCGATCCGATCGGTCGTCCCGACGATCTTGCCGCCGCCCATCGCGCCTCCGAGCCCGGCATGTCGCAGGGCGGAGCTCCGCAGGCAGGCTCAGAGCCCGGCGACCGCGGTGAACGAGGAGATGGCCGGAGTCGACGCGGGCGACGCCGAGGACGCCGCGGCGGCAGCGGGCGCAGTCGCGAGGGCGGTGGCCAGCGAGATTCCATGGGGAGTAATGCCCCCAACGGCGAGTTTGCTCAAGGCGATACGGAGAGCAGCATCGGCAGCCGTGACTCCGGTGCGGGTGCAGCATACTCATCGTCCGGGAACGGTGCACATTCTCCGTCCGAGGGCAGAACGGAACCCTCTTCCACCGAGCCGCGTGAGCCGGCGGCAGACCGTGGCTCTTCGCCCGAACGCCGGGAGACGCCTGTGCATTCAGAGCCTGAGCACAAGACGGCCGCGCACTTCGAGCCCACGCCAGCCAGCGATGGAAGCCTCGCTCCTCAGAGCAAGCCGTATGTCGTCTGGTCCTCGGCGCCGTCGTCGAGCCCACCGGGCCGGGATCGCGAGGACTGATTCGCGTCAGTAGGCGGTCAGCTGCCTGCAAAGGCGGCTGACCGGCGAGCGCGCTGCAGCCTATGCAGCGCGGCCGATTCGCCGCAGATGCTCGAGAAGCCCGCGGCTCGCAGCCTCCACCAGGTCCAGAACCTCCTCGAAACCGTTCTCGCCCCCGTAATACGGATCGGGCACCTCTGCAACATCCGCATCCGGCGCGAACTCCAGAAAGAGGCGAATTCGCTCTCGCATCTGCATCGGCGCGCGCCTGCGCAGCAGCTCGAGATTGCTGCGGTCCATGGCGAGGATGAGATCGAAGCGCGTGAAATCATGTGTCTCGACACTACGCGCGCGCAGCGCTGACAGATCGTAGCCCCGGCGTCGCGCAGCAGTTTGCGTCCGGGGATCCGGAGCATCTCCAACGTGATAGCCCGCGGTTCCCGCCGAGTCGACTTCGACAGTGAGGTCGGGCGCCTCACGTGCAGCAAGCTCGCGGAAGACCGCTTCGGCCGTTGGAGAGCGACAGATGTTTCCGAGGCAAACGAACAGTATCCGCATTTCATCCTCCGGTACTTCCGGATCTGCGCTGTCCATTGTACCTCCGCCCCGCTTGCGCGGGCTGCCACCCCGGCGGACGTATACAAACGGTCCAGCTCCGAGGGCCGACTCAGAGGTGTGTCATGTCGAAAGACGAGGCGAGCGCGTCGCGCAGGTAAACGATTGCTCGCGCCGGCCTGAGGCCGGCACAGATTACTTGACGCTGTAACCGCGTCCCTCGAGACACGCACCCATGGCGCGCTGATAGGCAGCGCGCTTCGTGGCCGTTTGATCGGGCGGAACGCCCCCACCCGCCTGGGTCGGATCGAAGCCCGTCTCCCCCGAGGCCCACTTGTGACACTCGTACTGGTCACGTGCCTGCAGGTCGGGGCTCTGACCGTTCTTCGGATAGACGAACACCTCGTCGGTCGCCGGCGCCTGCGTGCTTGCTGCTTGCTCGGCCCCCGGCGGATCGACGACCTCGTACTCCTGGCTGCTATCACGCCATAAGTAGTACGTGTCGTTGGCGTAGTAGTACGGCATGCCCCCGAACCACACCGTTGTGTAGAACGCGGGCAGAACGGGGACGAAAACTCCTACCGGAGGCCCCACCACCACGAAGCCGGGACCACGAGGCGCGTACCAGACACCACTCGAGTAAAAGAATCGGTCGTGACCGCGCTCGACGATCACCCGCTCGCGCGGCAGGTCGCGGACGATGTAGCCGCGGGCCGGATAGTAGTGATTGTGATTGAAGCGCGCGTCGAGACGATCATCTCCAGGACGCGGCCCATGGCCGTGAGGCTCGGCCTGCGCGAGGCCCGCTCCGAGCGCCAGCGACGCAACCAATACTGACGAGACCAACAGCCCTCTCTTCATAACCTCACCGTACGCTGTAGCCCCGCCCCTCCAGACACGCACTGACCGCGCGCCGGTAGTTCGAGGCCTTCTGTTCCCACACGGCAGCCTGGCGCGCATCCGCGGCGCGCACCTGTTGCACCTGACTGGCGTTTGCGACATCGGCCGCCGTTCCAACAGCACCGCCCGCAATCGCGCCAACCAGAGCACCGGCGCCGGCATCGCGCGGACCCGATACGGCAGCGCCCAGGATCGCACCGGCGACGGCCCCGACAGCCGTGCCCGTTCCGGGCGGGGGACCCGACACCACACGCACGCGGTCGTGCGGCGGCAGACCGGGCGCGCTCGGATCGAAGTTCGTCTGCTTGACGGCCCAAACGTGGCACTCGTACCGATCGCGATCCTGCTGCTCCGGCGGCTGATTCTGCAGAGGATAGGCATACACATCCGTGTTCGGTCTCTCAGCCGGAGGCGGCCCCTCGTAGCGGCGAACCGGACGCGGCGGCGGCTCGGTGACACAGCCGACGAGCAGCACGGCAACCGTGGGGACGGTCAGCGCACGCACGGCGCCGACGCCTGAAATGAGAGCTGTGAGCAGTTTCATCGGGTGCTTCCCAGATCAGCTAAGTGCTTGGGCTATAACGCAAGAGGGTGTCCTCGGGTTGACCCGTGTGCCCGGACCTCCTCACCCGGATTGGATGCCCGTGTCGCCGCTCGAGTTCCCCCCCCGGTAGCGCACCATGCCGCGTTCCGCCCGCTCCAGTGTTAAGAATTGTAAAAGAGCGCACCGCATCGCGTCAGCGTCGCGAGGCGCATTCTGTGAGATCTTTCTGTAACAGCGCCGCGACATGCTCGAGATCCTCGGGCGTGTTGACGTCCGGGCCCGGAGGCTCGAGAGCATCGACTACGACAATGTCCAACCCGTTCTCCAACGCGCGCAACTGCTCGAGCGCCTCGCGCTTCTCGAGCTCGCTCGGCGGCAGATCGGCCAGACGCCTCAGCGCACCAACACGGTATGCGTAGAGACCGACGTGCCGTCGCGCCCCCGCGTACAGGCGTTGGGTGGTCACCGCGGCTCCCGCGCCGGCACGGTTCCAGGGGATGGGGGCCCGGCTGAAATACAGGGCCCTGCCTCGGGTATCGGTGACGACTTTTACTGCATTCGTATCCAGGAGCTGTTGCAGGGACGTCACGGCAGTTGCGACCGTCGCAATCGCCGCCCAGGGATTGTCCGCCAGCGCGCCGGCGACCTGATCGATCGCGGCGGGCGCGATCAGCGGCTCATCCCCCTGCACGTTGACCACCAGATCGCTTTCGGCCCAGCCACGCAAGCGCGCCACCTCCGCGATCCGATCGGTCCCGGAAACATGACTCGCCGCGGTCATGATCGTCGCCGCCCCGAAGGAGTGTGCCGCACTGACGATGAGCAAGTCATCGGTTGCAATCAGCACCTCCCGGGCCCCCGAAGCAACCGCGCGCTCGTAGACCCATTGCACCATGGGCTTGCCCGCGATCGACACCAGGGCCTTTCCCGGGAATCGCGTGGAGGCATAGCGTGCCGGGATGACGACGCGAAACACGCTATCTGCCTCTAACGCGCCAGGAGCGGATCGTCGGCGCCGAGCTGTCGGGCTTCCTCCTCCAGCATGACCGGCACGCCGTCACGCACCGGATAGGCCAGGCGATCCAGGCGGCAGACGAGGACCTGCGCCTCTCGCTGGAACGTGAGCGGCCCCTTGCAGATCGGACAGGCGAGTATCTCCAGCAATCGGGCATCCATCGCGATCTAACCTCCAGCGTTCGATTCGAGACCGAGCTTGCGCGCGACGAGCTCGAGCAGCCGCCGCGAGTGCGCCTCGCTGAAGGCCGCAGTGACCGGCACGTACCACGAGCGGGGACCGGCGCTACCGCGGCATCTTACGGCATCCTTCTCCGTCATGAGCACCGGCAGCCGATCCGGAAATTCGAGCTCTCCGGCGCGGAATGCATGATGGTCCGGATAGGCATGCTCGATCGGATCGAGGCCCCGCTCGCGCAAAGAGCGAAAGAATCGCGCGGGATTGCCGATTCCCGCCACCGCGTGTACCCGTTGGCCCCGGAACGTCGCGAGCGGGACGGGGGGCGATGTGCCGTCTACTCGATGCGCCTGGGCTGCCTGCAACGACATCTGCACGGCGTTCACGACAAAAACGCTATCTCGCAGTGACGAATGCTCGGGAGGCCCGTTGATGACGAGCATGTCAGCGTCTCGCACACGCGTTGCGGGCTCACGCAACGGCCCTGCAGGCAACAGCAAGCCGTTCCCAAACCCGCGAGCGCCATCGATCACCACGACCTCGCAGTCGCGGGCGAGACGCAGATGTTGCAAGCCGTCATCCGCAATGATCACCTGCGCGCCGCGCGCCGCCAGCTCCCGAACACCGGCAGAACGATCGCGCGCGACGACGATGTCACAACCAGTCCGCGCCTGGAGCAGAACCGGCTCATCTCCGACCTCCCGCCAGTCCGCCTGCGCGTCGACGGCCCGAGGCGCCGAACCCGCGCGGCCATAGCCGCGCGAAACGATACCGACGCGCAGACCCCTTGCACCGAGCCGCTCAGCGAGCCACGCCACCAGGGGCGTCTTGCCCGTGCCCCCAACCGTGAGATTCCCTACTACGAGGACGGGCGCCGAAGACCGGTACGTGCGCAGCCAGCGACGCTCATAGGCCCTGCGACGCGTTCGGGTAACGAGGCCGTAGATCCAGGCCAGCGGGCGCAGCAACGAGAAGCCGGCGGCCTTCTCATACCAGCGCCTCGTGAGCCATTCCTCCATCGCGCCTCAATCGTTGAACTGGAGTCGATGCAGCTGCGCGTAGAGCCCTGCCCGGACCAGCAGCTCGGCGTGGGTGCCTACCTCGACAATAGCGCCGGCATCCAGCACGAGGATGCGGTTGGCCGACTCGACGGTGGACAGACGATGCGCGATCACGAAGGTGGTCCGGTTCCGTACCAGGTCCGCCAGGGCCGCCTGAATCAACCGCTCGGCCTCGGTGTCGAGCGCCGAGGTCGCCTCATCCAGGATCAGGATGGGCGCGTTCTTGAGCAGCGCCCGGGCAATCGCGATCCGCTGCCGCTGACCGCCCGACAGCAGCACGCCGCGATCCCCGACCAGGGTATCGAGCTTTTGCGGCAAACCCGCGGTGAACTCCATGACCCGCGCCGCCTCCGCGGCCCGTTCGACATCCGCGTCGGGCACTTCGCGACCGAAGGTGATGTTGTTGCGGATCGAGTCGTTGAACAGCACGACGTCCTGACTGACGACGGCGATCTGCTCGCGCAGGTTACTCAACTTGTAGTCGCGGACATCGCGGCCATCCACCTTGACCGACCCTGAGCTCACGTCATAGAAGCGCGGCAGCAGGTTGACCAGCGTGGACTTGCCGCTGCCCGAGCGACCCACGATCGCGATGTTCTCGCCGGCGGCGACATCGACGCTGACGTGCTCGAGCGCCGCGCCTTTACCCGTGTCATATGCGAAGGAAACGTCCTCGAAGACGACCGCGCCACGCACTCTGGGGACCGCATGACCGCCGCCCTGCGGCTCGATGGGCGTATCCAGGAGCTCGAAGACGCTCTGCCCGGCGGCGATACCCTGTTGCAGCGGGCCGGCCACGCCGACCACGCCTCGCAGCGGTTGCGCGATGTTGATCAACGCGGTGAAGAATGCCAGCAGATCGCCCATGGTCATGCGACCGTGCAGGGCGTCCGAGATCGACATCGAGAGCACGGTCCCGAGCCCGACCGAGGTGAGCAGCTGCACGATCGGGTTCGACAGCCCCTTCGTCAGGATGAGCCGCATGTGGGAATGACGGTTGAACTCGTTGACGGCCTCGAACTGCTCGCGCAGATGCCCTTCGGCGTTGTAGACCTTGATCAGCCGGGGCGCCTCGAAGGTCTCCTTGGCGACCCGGGTCACATCCCCCATGGAGCTCTGGATACGCAGGCTGTAGCGGCGAAAACGGCGGTTGATGCTCGAGACCAGCCACGCCACGATCGGCCCCATGACCATCGCTATCAGGGTCAGGCGTGGATTCAGATACAACAGTACGCCGATCGAGCCGAGCATCGTCAGACTCTCGCGCACGAACGACGTCAGCGAGTCGGTCGTCGCCTGCCCGATCTGCTCCGTGTTGTAGGTCAGTTTCGACAGCAGCAGCGCGGAGGCATTCCGATCGTAGTAGGCGACCGGCAGCAGCGTCATGCGATCGAAGATCTCCTGCCGGATCTTCTTCACGATGTGCCGGCCGACGTAGCCGGTGAAGTAGGTCTGCGTGAAATCGCCGAGCCCGCGCAGCATGAACAGCGCGATGAGCAGCAGGGGCACCCAGAAAACCATCTTGGGATCCGGATGGGTGAACGTGCCGTCGCCGAACAGCTTCGCGAACGGCGCGAAGCTCACCATGCTGGCCGAGAAGACGGTTCCCCCGAGCATGCCGAGCGCGAACGCGCCCCGATGCGGCCGCAGGTAGCCGAGCAGGCGCCGATAGGTCTGCAGTCCGCCTTGCGGCGCGGGCCTGAGCCGGGCCGGGTCGCTCAAGGCTTACCCGCCGGCTCTTCCTTGACCGTGGCGACGTTGATCTCGCCGAAGCCCAGGCGGCCCAGCACGTCCATGGCGGTGATCACGGATTGATGAGTGGCGCGGCCGTCCGCGCGCAAGGTGACCGGCACATTGCGGTTGGTACCGCTCTCCTTCAGGAGAGCCGCGCGCAGCGTCTGGGGACTCGAGTTGATCAGCTCGCGCTCGTTCACGCGGTAAGTGCCCTGCTGCGTCACCGTCACCACCAGCGGCTCGCCCGCGGGTTTCTGGGTCGGCACCGCGCTGGCCTGCGGCAGGTGCACGCGCAGGCGTCCCTCATCGGTGAAGCGGCTCGACAGCATGAAGAACACGACGAGCAGCAACACCACATCGATCAGCGACACGATGTTGATCTCAGGCTCCTCGTGACGGCGCGGCTTGAGGTTCATGGCGGACCTGCGCGCCTCAGGCGGCGGCTCGCTCGCGCGTGCCCGCGGACTCGACGGCGTCCGCCATCCGGATGGCCTGCTTCTCCATCTCGACCACGATCCGCTCGACCCGGCCGCGCAGGTAGCGGTACGAGATCAGGGCGGGAATCGCGACGCACAGACCGGCCGCGGTCGCAATCAGAGCCTCGGCGATGCCGCCCGACAGGGCCCGCGGGTCGCCCATGCCGCCCTGCTGGATCGCGTTGAAGGCGCGGATGATGCCGGTGACGGTGCCGAGCAATCCGAGGAGCGGCGAGACGCCGGCGATGGTCCCGAGCGTGTTGAGAAAGCGCTCCAGCTCGTACACGACGTGGCGGCCGGCATCCTCCAGACGCTCCATCAGAATCTCGCGCGGCCGATGCCGGTTGGCGAGCCCCGCCGCGAGCAGCTTCCCCAGGGGAGAGTTCTGCTCGAGAGCGGCGATCACCTTGTCATTGACCTGGTTGGCCTCGATGAGCTGCCAGACCTTCTGCGGCAACTCCCGCGGCAGCACGCGACGATCCTGCAGGGTCCACAGGCGCTCGAGGATGATCGCGGCAGCCGTGATAGAGCAGAGAATGATCGGCCACATCAGCGGGCCGCCCGCCCGCACGATTTCCCACATCCACTTGATCCTAAGCCGCCGGCAACGACGCGGCATATTACAGGAGCAGGCTCGGCGCTCAAGGCAATATGTCGCTCGCGTCCTCGTCCCAACTTCATTTGGAAAAACGGGTCTGCGGCCGTTTTCCGGACAGTCGCTTCGTGGCCGGCTGCCAGAGGCGCGACTTGGGCGGCCGGCGCTGATAACTGCGTCACGGAACCTGAGGTCAGCGCCGCCGTAAGGGGGTTTCTGCTAGAGTTTCGGGGCACATGCCGCGCAGATTCCTCAAACGGATCACGCCCTCGCAGGTCTCGCTGCAGAGCCGCTGGTTCCTGCGCCCATTCGGATCGCGGATCGCGGACCCGAGGCTGTGGGGCCTGCAGCGCCGCGGCGTCACGGGCGCATTCGGACTGGGCCTGGCGATCTGTTTCATACCGCTGCCCGTGCACCTGCCGCTCGCCAGTCTGCTGGCCGTTGCCTGGCGGCTCAACATTCCGGTCATCATCGGGACGGTCTTCCTGGTCAACCCCGTCACGATGGTGCCGGTGTACTACGCCGCCTATCGGATCGGAGCCGCTCTCCTCGGCATCGATCCCCAGCGCTTCGCTTTCCAGCTCAGCTGGGACTGGCTGCAGAACGGCCTGGGCCCGGTCTGGAAGCCCTTCCTGGTGGGCTGTCTCGTCTGCTCGGCGCTCGCGGGCATCCTCGGCTGGATGGGCCTGGAGCTCATCTGGCGCTGGCGGGTGACGGCCCGCTACCGCACCCGACGGATGGCTGCCGTTTGACGAATGCCTAGGGCACGGGCTTCCCGGCCAGTGTCCCCCGCTCGATCGTCAGGACGCGGTCCATGCGCGCGGCCAGGCGCAGATCGTGAGTCACCACGACGAGGCTCGTCCCGCGTTCCCGGTTGAGCTCGAGCATCAGCGCGAACACCGACTCGGCATTGTTTCCGTCGAGATTTCCCGTGGGCTCATCGGCGAGCAGGATCTTCGGGCGCGTCACCAGCGCGCGCGCGACGGCAGCGCGCTGCCGTTCCCCACCGGAGAGCTGATAGGGGCGATGATTCAGGCGCTCACCGAGTCCCACTCGCTCGAGAATCGCGCGCGCGCGCTCCCGGGCGTCCACGATGCTCATGCGGCGCACGAGGAGCGGCATCGCGACATTCTCGATCGCCGAGAACTCGGGCAGCAGGTGATGAAATTGATATACGAAGCCCAGAGCCCGGTTGCGCAGACTTCCGCGATCGTCCTCCCGCAGGCCGTGAATGTCCTGTCCGTCCACGAGCACCTGACCCGAGGTCGGGCGATCGAGGCCTCCCAGAATCTGCAGTAGCGTCGTCTTTCCGGACCCCGATGCGCCCACGATGGCAACACGCTCCCCCGGCAGAACGGCGAGCCGCGCTCCCTGCAGCACCTCGATCGTCACGGGTCCCTGCTTGAAGGTCTTGCGGATATCGCGAGCTTCGAGAACCGCCGGGCTTGCAGACGTCGGCGCCTCACTCATGTCGCAGCGCCTCGGCGGGGATCGTGCGCGCAGCGCGCCACGCAGGATAAACCGTCGCGACGGCACAGAGGAGGAAGGCAACGCTACAGACCCGTAACACATCCATCCCTTCCACGTACGCAGGCAGCTCGCTCATGTAATACACGCTCGCATCCAGGAATCGGGTATTCAGCGCGTGCTCGAGCGCCGCGACCATGGCCTGCAGGTGGTCCGCGAGCACCGCGCCGAGCAGCGCGCCAAGGCCGGTCCCAACGAGCCCGATCAGTACACCCTGGACGGCGAATGCGGCGAGGACATTCCGCGGCGCGGCGCCGAAGGTGCGCAGTATCGCGATGTCGGTCTGCTTCTCCTTGACGATCATCACGAGCGTCGCGACGATGTTGAAGGCCGCAACGGCGACGATCATCAGCAGGATCACGAACATCATCGATTTCGTGAGCTCGATCGAGCGGAAGAAGTTGACATGGTTGGCCGTCCAGTCGCTTACGTAAAAGCCGCCCCCGAGGCGCCGGGCAATCTGCCGGACCGCAGTCGGCGCGCGCAGCGCATCCTGCAGCGCGAGGCGTATGCCGGTGACCCTGTTGCCCAGGCGATACAGGCGCGCCGCGTCCTCCATGTGTACGAGAGCGAGCCCGCGGTCGAACTCGTACATCCCCGACTCGAACAGTCCGGAAATCCTGAAGCGGCGCATGCGCGGCACGACGCCCGTCGGAGTCGCGGTGCCTTCCGGCGCTATCAACACGACCGAGTCGCCGACTCGCGCGTGCAGCTCGCGCGCGAGGGCGCTTCCCAGAATGACGCGATACGAGCCGCTTTGCAGGTCATCGAGATGGCCGGACAACAGGCGCTCACCGAGTTGCGTGGCCCGTTGCTCCTCCCCGGGCAGGATTCCCCGCACGGTGGCGCCGACCACATAGGGGCCATGAGCGAGCATCGACTGCTCCTCGATGTAGGGCACGGCGGCGAGGACTCCCGGCTGGCGGGCAACCGCTGGCTGGAGAGTGCGCCAGTCGGCCATCGGTCCTTCGAGCTCGCTGAGGGTGGCATGCGAGGTGACACTGAGAATCCGGCTGCGCAGCTCCCGCTCGAAGCCGTTCATGACCGACAGGACCACGATCAGGGTCGCGACTGCCAGCATCAACCCGACCACCGACATGAGCGCGACAAAGGACACGAAGCCCCGCCGGTGCGTCGAGCGCAGGTAGCGGGTCCCGATCAGCCATTCGTAGGGCGCGCTCATGGCTATTCGTAGCGCAACGCTTCCGCCGGCGCGGTCCGTGACGCGCGGATCGCCGGATAGATGGTCGCGAGTCCCGTCAGCACCAATGCGGCGCCGCTGATCCACGCGATGTTGGTCCAGTGCACGTCCGAGGGAATCTGCGTCATGTAGTAGACGTCGGCGTCGAAGATCTGGAAATGGAAGGTGTGCTCCAGCCACGGGACGACGGTGTCTACGTTGAGAGCCAGCGCCAGTCCGAGCGCTACTCCCGCAACCACGCCGAGCCAGCCGATCACCAGTCCCTGAGTGATGAAGATCCCCATGACCCGCGCCGGCGAAGCGCCCACCGTACGCAAAATGGCGATGTCGGTCCGCTTGTCTGTCACGACCATCACGAGCATCGACACGATGTTGAACGCCGCCACCCCGACGATCAGCATCAGGATCAGGGACATCATCGCTTTCTCATTGCGCACGGCCCGGAAGTAGTTGGCGTTGTCCTGGGTCCAGTCGAACAGCTCGAGGCTGGCCGGCAGGCTCGATCGCAGCCGGGCCGCGAGGCCCGGTACCGACAGGGCGTCACGGAAACGGATGCGCAACCCTTCGCCGCTGCCGGCCCCGGGCGACAGCGCGCGCACGTCGTCGATGTTTCCGAAGATCAAGGTCCCGTCGTGCTCGGCACGTCCGACCTCGAACACGCCGACGACATTCATCTCGCGCAACTTGGGCGCCGGGGCACCGTCTGGCGTGACGACGGGCACCAGCAGCGTCAATGTGTCGCCGACGCTGAGTCCCAATCGCTCGGCGATCACCTCCCCCACGATGACGCCGTCGGTGCCGGGCCTGAGCTCAGCGAGTTTCCCCTCTGTCACCGCCCGCGCGATCTCGGTAACGGATGCCTCCTCGTGCGGATCGATACCGCGAAGAACGATCGGCAGCATCTCCGGCGTGCGCACGGCCAGTCCCTGGATCTCGACGTAGCGCGAGACCGCCTCCACGCCCTCTCCATTCCGGATCATTTGCTGCGCCGCCCGCCAATCTGCCTCGGAAGGCCCGGGCCCGTCCGCACGCCCAACGACCCGGGCGTGCGCTCCCAGGGATACGAGCTGATCGCGAAGCTCGTCCTCGAGTCCGTTCATCACGGACAGAATCACGATGAGAGCGGCGACACCAACGCCGACCCCGATGAGGGACGCCCACGTGATGAACGACACGAAGAACGTGTGGGTACGTGCGCGGACGTATCGCAGACCCACGAAGAGGGACAGGGGGTGAAACATCGGTGCGCGATTTAACCATAGACCGATCCCGGCCGATGTACAGCCAGCCGCCGAAGGACCTGAGCCCAGGGGGGGTCTGACCCAGGTCACAGTTCCGGCCAGCGAAGCCGCGCCGCGGGCTTTGACAGATGACGGCAGTGATATAGTCGCAGCGCCCGCAGGAGGACCGATATGAAGACCCGCATTTTTGTGGCTTTGATGTGCGGCTGCGCCATCACCGGTGCGGCGGTCGCCGAGACCCTCGTGGTGGACGACCAGGTCGTACTCCGTGATACCAGCGTCGAGACACCCAAGCGTGGCATTACGATGAGCCAGGTCGAGGCCCGTTACGGCGCGCCCTCGGAGCGGCATCCTACGGTGGGCAAGCCCCCCATCACCCGTTGGGATTACCCCAGCTTCTCCGTCTTCTTCGAGGGTGATCGAGTCATACACGCCGTCGCCATCGGCGGCTGATTCATCCACGGAGGGCGCCTGACACAGGCATCGAAGGCTCGCCCTTAGAGGCGCCTCGCCCTTTTCGTCCCCCCGAAACGCACTGCAGCGCGTCCTCCGGCGCTCCGAACCTCAAGTGCATTCTCACCTTTCCACCATAACTGTGGTGGGCAACAGGCCTATGTCGGTGATAGCCTCCAGTGGGCTGGGGAAGAATGAAGGGGCAGCACGTGGCTACGGACGAGTATTTGAGGACTCGTATAGAAGCGTTGATGCGGGCGGGGGCGGTTCGGAGGCGGGCAGCAGCTGCCCAGCTGGAAGAAGAAATCAAACGTCGTGAGACCACGATGCGAGAGACATTCCGCCGATATGTCTCTCCCCGCCTGGCCGACAAGATCCTGCAGGATGCGCAGCTGCGCGACAGCCTGCTATCCGCTACATCCGACGTACGCACTCACGCGGTGGTCCTTTTTGCGGATCTGCGTGGGTTCACCAGCATGACCGAGCAGCTCGCTCCCCAGCAGGTCGTGCCGCTTCTCAACGAGTACTTCTCGCTGCTGACCGAGATCACCTTCCGTCACGACGGGACGGTGTTCCACATGGCGGGCGACTGCCTGATGCTCGGCTTCGGCGTGCCCTTCGAGCAGCCTGACAGTCCGACCCGCGCCGTCAAGACCGCGCAGGAAATGCTCCACGGCTTCGCCGCGCTCGCTCAGTCGTGGAAACAGAAATATCACATCGATGCCGGCCTGGGGATCGGCATCAACGAGGGCGACGTGGTTGCCGGCAACGTGGGCTCCTCGGCTTACATGAGCTATACGATCATCGGCGACACGGTCAACGTGGCCTCTCGACTGTGCCAGCGGGCGCGCGCGGGTGAGATGCTGTTCTCACGCGCGGTCAAGCAATCGCTGGATGCACACGGCCTCGACGTGGGCGCCCTGCCGCTGCCGCCGATGGTCCTGCGCGGTCGCTCGACCCCCATCGACATCTATTGCGTGCCCCTGCATGCTCGCCTGCAGGTGACCCAGCCCGTCGAGGCCTGAGGTTTCCGGCGCCGCCTGCTCATTGGAAGAATCGGTCTGTCCTCACTGTTGAATCCCCCCGTTCCGGGGCCCTCACGCCGTGATCTGCGCTGGCACCAGTTGTATGGAAGCGCGGCGGCGCTCGCGCTCGCGGAGGCGACGCGCGCCGATCGCCGCCTCTATGTAGTGATCGCGGACGATGCACGCGCCCTCGAGCGCCTGACGGCGGAGCTGCGATTCTTCGCCGGCGAGCGGCTGCCGCTGCTGACTCTTCCGGACTGGGAGGTTCTGCCGTACGACCTGTTCTCGCCGCACCCCGACATCATCTCGGAACGACTGCGGACGCTGTTCGAGCTGCCCCGCATCCCGCATGGCTGCCTGATCGTTGCAGCCGAAACCCTCATGCAGCGGCTGCCGCCCCGCAACTACGTCCAAGGGCGCGCGTTCGAGCTGACTGTCGGCGAGCCGCTGGCGATCGAGGCTTTCCGACAGAGACTGGCCGAAGCCGGCTATGCGAGTGTCAGCCAGGTCGCCAGCCCGGGCGAGTTCGCCATGCGCGGCTCGCTGCTCGACGTGTTCCCCATGGGCGCGACCGCGCCGCTGCGTATCGACTTGTTCGATGAGGAGATCGAGGCCATCAGGCGCTTCGACCCCGAAACCCAGCGCTCGCTCGATTCGCTCGAGCGCGTGCGTCTGCTGCCGGCTCGTGAGATGCCGCTCGACCAGGAGGCCGTGCGCGAGTTCCGCCGCCGCTTCCGGACGCGCTTCGAAGGCGATCCTACCCGCTCGACCCTGTACCGAGGTGTCAGCGAGGGGCTGGCGCCGGCCGGTATCGAGTTCTACCTGCCCTTGTTCTTCGAGGAGACCGCGACACTATTCGATTATCTGCCCGCCGATGCGGTCATCGTGCGCGATGCCGCTCTGAGCCAGGCGCTCGGCAAGGCATGGCACGGCATCGAGTTGCGCTACGAGGATCGCCGTCACGACATCGAGCGGCCGGTGCTGGCGCCCGAGGAGATCTTCCTCGATCCCGGCCGCATCGACAGCGGGCTCACGCGGTTTGCGTCCATAACCCTCGACGCATTCAAGGTCGACGTCGAGATGCAGGGGACCGACCCGGCCGTTCGCAACTTTCCGACGACCGCGCCCAAGGAGTTGCGCCTCGATATGCGGGCGGAGCAGCCGTTCGCGCCCCTCGATGCTTTTGTGAACGGCTTCAACGGCCGGGTTCTGATTGCCGCGGACTCACCGGGGCGCCGGGAAGTGTTGCACGAGATGCTGCGCGCGGACCGGCGGGAGGTCGCTGTCGTGGCCGGTTGGGACGCCTTCGCCGCTGGCAACGCGGCCGTGGCACTCACGGTTGCCCCCGACCTCGAGGGCTTGACCCTGACACGACCGCGGATTGCGGTCGTCTCGGAGGCTCAACTGTTCGGGGCGCGCGCTCGCCAGGAGCGTCGCAGAAAGCGCGCCGCCGTCGATCCTCAGGCCATTCTCCGGGACCTGCAGGATCTCAACCCGGGTGCACCGGTCGTTCACGAGGAATACGGCGTCGGCCGCTATGTCGGCTTGCAGATCATGGAGATCGCAGGTCAGAGCGGCGAGTTTCTGGTGCTGGAATATCTCGACGGCGACCGCGTCTACGTGCCCGTGCACTCATTGCATCTCGTGGCGCGCTACACGGGCGCGGCACCCGAAAGCGCGCCGCTGCACAAGCTCGGCACGGATCAATGGGCGAAGGCGCGCAAACGCGCCGCCGAGCAGATTCGCGACGTGGCCGCCGAGCTGTTGGACCTGTATGCCCGCCGCAAGGCGCAGCAGGGGCTGAGGCTTGCTCTGACCGAGCTCGATTACCAGACGTTCGCGAACGCCTTTCCGTTCGAGGAGACGCAGGATCAGGCGGAGGCGATCCGGCAGGTGCTCACGGACCTCCAGAGCGGCAGGCCGATGGACCGCATCGTTTGCGGCGACGTGGGCTTCGGTAAGACCGAGGTCGCGATGCGGGCGGCCTTCGTGGCTGTCCAGGCCGGCAAACAGGTCGCGGTGCTGGCTCCCACGACGCTGCTCGCCCATCAACATCTCGCCAATTTTCGAGACCGCTTCGCGGACTGGCCGGTGCGCATCGAGGCCCTCTCGCGGTTCGGGAATTCAAAAGAAGTCCAGACGACGGTCGAGGGCCTCGAGCGCGGGACGGTGGATATCGTGATTGCGACGCATCGTCTGTTGCATTCGCATGCCCGCTTCAAGGACCTGGGGCTGCTGATCATCGACGAGGAGCATCGCTTCGGCGTACGGGACAAGGAGCGGCTGCAGGCGCTTCGCGCAAACGTCCATGTCCTGACACTCACCGCGACGCCGATTCCGCGTACGCTCAACATGGCCCTTGGCGGCCTGCGCGATCTGTCGCTCATCACCACGCCGCCAGCCGAGCGTCTCGCAATCAAGACCTTCGTCATCGAATGGCACGGTCCGACGCTGCGCGAAGCGGCGCTGCGCGAATTGCGACGCGGTGGCCAGATCTACTTCGTGCACAACGAGGTCCGCACGATCGAAAAGACCGCCGCCGAAGTGCAGCAGCTCGTGCCGGAGGCAACCGTGCGCATCGGACATGGTCAGATGCGCGAGCGCGAGCTCGAGCAGCTGATGGTCGATTTCTACCACCGGCGCTTCGACCTGCTCGTGTGCACGACGATCATCGAGAGTGGCATCGATGTCCCCACCGCGAACACCATCCTGATCAACCGGGCGGACCGGATGGGCCTCGCTCAACTCCACCAGCTCCGCGGACGCGTCGGCCGGTCGCATCATCGCGCGTATGCCTATCTGGTCGCGCCGCCGCGCAAGGCGCTGGCTGGAGACGCCGCGAAGCGGCTCGAGGCGATCGAGTCGATGGAGGATCTCGGTGCCGGCTTCGTGCTCGCGACCCATGACCTGGAGATCCGCGGGGCCGGGGAGCTGCTCGGCGAGCAACAGAGCGGGCAGATGACGGAGATCGGCCTCGCCTTGTACCTCGATCTGCTCGAGCATGCCGTCACCGCCCTGAAGGAAGGCCGCGAGCCCGCGCTGGAGAAGCCTCTGGCCGCTGAGACGGAAGTGGAGCTCAGGCTGCCTGCCTTCCTGCCCGAGAGTTATGTGTCCGACGTGCATGTGCGCCTGAGCCTGTACAAGCGCATCGCAGCGGCCCCTGATGAGACATCGGTGGATGAGTTGACCGCCGAGATTCACGACCGCTTCGGCCCTTTGCCGCCGGTCGCCCACAGTCTCCTTCGTATTGCAAAGCTGAAGCTGACTGCCCGCCGCCTGGGCGTGCGTCGGCTCGATCTTGGACCGCAGGGCGGCTCCGTGACTTTCGAGGAACGCAACCAGCTGGAGCCTGCAACCGTTGTACGGATGATTCAAAAGGCGCCACGCGAGTACAAGCTGGAGGGCTCTCTGCGCCTGCGCGTCTCGCGGCCGCTACCCACCGATGAAGCACGGTTCGAGTTCGCCGCGGATCTGCTGAAGCGACTGGCCGAGAAACCGCGCACGAGCGCCGTGAAGTAGAATTTGCGCATGAAATCTCACGCTGTTGGCCGCCCAGCCGGCCGTCTCATGGGTCGCTCTGCGGGTCGCTCCGTGGTCCGCTCGGTAGTCCGCTGCGTGGGGCTTGCTCTCCTCGTCGGCATCCTGACCGCGGTAGCGGCGGTCTCGCAGGAAGCAGGGCCTCAGTACCGCATCGAGCTCGTCGTCTTCCGGGCAAATTCGGCCCCCGGCGCCGCGGAGAACTGGAGTGCGGAGGCCGGAGCGGCGGCCAACTATGTTGACGAAGAGTCCGGCACCGGATCGGCTCAGGTCGGCCACTTCCTGGGCTCACTGCCCTCCTCGGAGTTTCAGCTCACTGACCTGGAGAACAAGTTGCGCGCGAGCGGCGCGTACGTGCCAGTCGCCCACGCGGCGTGGCTGCAGAGCGCCAGTGCCTGGGGTACCCGAGCGGGATTTCCGCTGCAGAAACTCGGAATCGACGTCGAGGGTCTGACCGGCACGGTGTTTCTCGAGCGCGGCCAGTATCTGCACCTCGGCATGAGCTTGAGCTATGTCATTTCTTCACCGGCCAGCGGACTCGCGGCGGCGCCTGGAACCCCCTTCACGCTGAGCGAAAGCCGGCGGGTGCGCTTCTATGAGCGGAATTATTACGATCATCCGGCTTTCGGCGTGATCGCCCTCGTGACGCCCGCCCAGGGGCCCCGGCCCGCCGGCCGGTAGTCACTGTTGCTTCCGAGAGACATTTAACCGATTTTTAAAACTCCTTTATTTTCAACAGTCGTACAGCCCAGAATAAGCTCCTGTATCAGGCTAGCAACGATGTTCCTCATCCGGTATCGTGCGGTCCGTCTGTTTTTCTTCGAGGACCTTCAGGATGAGATCTCTCGCTCTCTGCGCTCTCGTTTCGCTCGCCCCCCTCTCACTTGCGCCCATGGTGGCCAATGCGGGAGATGAGGTCGGCCACTGGTATGTGAACCCACAGATCGGCGATATCCGCGCCAGCAACGACCGACTCACGCGACGCAGCGATTGGCTCTACGGACTGGGCTTCGGCAAACACCTGAGCCAGTACTTCAGCGCCGAGGTGAACTTCAACACCACGCGCCTGAAGGACCGCTTCGACCCGGGTCATCTCAATCTCTACGCAGGGACCCTCGATGGCCTCGCGGTCTTCAACCGCGGCGGCGTCGTCGCGCCTTACTTGTCGCTGGGCGCCGGCGGGTTGCGTAACAACGCGAGCGTGTTCTCGCACACCACCGACTTCATCGCTCAGGCCGGCGGCGGTCTGTTCATCAAGCTGTGGGAGAACTCGGACGCTTCTCGGAGCTTCTCGCTGCGCCCCGACCTGAAGGCTCGGTGGGATGACCGCAATGGGGGGTTGTGGGACTACCTCGGGACGGTTGGATTTGTTTATTCGTTTGGGCCTGGGAAGGCTCACGAGGCTCCTGCGGCGGCACCCCCACCACCTCCTCCTGCTGAGCCGGCTCCTGCTCCGCCGCCGCCCGTCGCCACCACGCCGCCCGACAGCGATCACGATGGCGTGCCGGACAGCGAGGACCGCTGCCCCGGAACTCCGGCGGGCGTCTCGGTGGATCAGTACGGCTGCCCGCTGAAGGGCTCGATCACTCTCGAGGGTGTCAACTTCGAAGTGAACTCAGCCGTCCTGACACAGCAGTCGCTCCCGGTCCTCGACAATGTCGCGGACGGCCTGCGCAAACATCCGCGCTTCAAGGTCGAGGTACAAGGGCACACCGACAGCAGCGGCAGCGCGCCCTACAACCTCGTGTTGTCACGCAAGCGCGCAAACTCGGTGGTCGACTATCTCGTCAAGCAGGGTGTCTCACCGGATCAGGTGGTCGCGAAGGGGTATGGCAAGACGCAGCCCGTCGCGAGCAACGCGACCCCGGCGGGCCGGGCACAGAACCGGCGCGTCGTGATGAGCGTGCTCGATAACCCGGGCGATGTGCAGGTGAAAGACGAACAGGCCAAGTAGGCTGTCGAGGCGCTGGGCCGGACAAAGGTGTCCGGCCCAGCGGGAGGCCCCAGCGCGGCCCGAGCTCAACTAGTGGAAATCCGTCGCTTCGGCCGTGGCGATGCCGTTTTTGCCTGATTTCTTGGCTCGCTGCAGCGCCGCGCGACAGGCTTTGAGCAAGGCATCCAGAGCCAGCTCCCGGGGCGGTACCAGGCTCGCCACTCCGGCGCTGATCGTCACGAAACGCGTGGCCCCGCTGCGAGGATGGTGCATCAACAGGTCGCGGACTCGCTGCGCGACGATCTGAGCGTACTGGGACGCCTTCTCGGCTGCCTCGCCCTGAGTCAGCGCAGCGAACGTACCCCCCTCCCAACGACCAACGAGGTCCCCGCCACGGCGATAGGAGGCCCCGATGACGCGTGCAACGCGGCGGATGCAGGCATCGCCCGCGGCCTTGTCGAAGGTGTCGTTGTAGGCACCGAGATCATCCACGTCGAACAACGTGAGGCCGATCTCATGCGAATCTCGCTGAGCCAGGACCCAGTCGCGCTGTAGCAGCTCCTCGAAATAGGCGCGGGAGTGCAGCCCGGTCAGCCGGTCCTCGCGCATCCACGGAGGCAGCCCGGAGGCGGCGCGACCCGCGTTCTTCAAACGCTCGCTGGCATCCCGATGATAGCCGATGAAATACGTGAGCTTGCCGCTCGCATCGCGCACCGGCTGCAACACGATCTCGTTCCAGAACAGTGCGCCGTCCGGCCGATAGTTACGGATCAGCACCCTCGCCGGCTCACCCCGCTCCACCGCCTCGCGCAAGCGGGCTCTGGCGTCCTGGTCGCGGTCGTTGCTCTGAAGCATCCGCAGATTCGTGCCGAGCAGCGCGGCCACGGGGTAGCCACACATCTGTGCGAAGGCCGCATTGGCATAAATGACCGGATAGTCCGGCGCTGCGGCATCGCAGATCACGATGCCCTCCGGTGCGCCATCGACGAGCGCGCGCCAGCCCTCCGCGGACCAGTTGTTCATGACCCTCCGGCCTCCAGTTGCAACTTCGGCGGCGCATCCGTTCGGGCCAGCAGCTCCTGGCTGCGCCGCCACTCGGGAAGGCTCGCCAGATCCTCTCGGGGGACGCCGTCCCGGCCATGCAGGCGCACCAACCGCAGCCGGGACGCCGGCTCCGGCTCGATGTCGAGATCCGACAGCAGGGTGAGCACACCCGGCCGGTCGTTGCACACGGGGAGCATGTCGCAGCCGGCTGCAAGGGCATGGCGTGCCCGCATCACGATGTCGCCCACGGCTGCCGTGACTCCTCCCATCGATAGGTCATCTGCAAACACTACCCCCTGGAACTGCAGCTCACCGCGCAACACGTCGCGAATCCAACGGCCTGACAGGCTCGCCGGAGCGTGATCCACCCCCGGAAACAGCACATGGGCGACCATGACCGCCGCGAGGCCGTTGGCCATCAGCCGCCGATAGGGCGCCAGGTCGTCAGCCAGGTCCGGGAGCGGCCGCCGGTCCACCGGCAGGCTCGAGTGGCTGTCCGCGACCACGGCCCCATGGCCCGGAAAGTGTTTGGCGGTGGCAGCCATGCCGGCGTCCCTCATCCCGCGCGTATAGGCGACGGCCAGCTGCCCAACCGCGTCCGCCCGGCTGTGGAAAGCCCGGTCACCGATGATCTCGCTCACCCCGTAGTCCAGGTCCACGCACGGCGCAAACGAGATATCCACCCCGCAGGAACGCAGCTCGGCGGCCATCAGCCAGCCCATGCGCCGGGCGAGCTCGAGTCCGGCGCGCGTATCGAGGTCATATTCGTGCCCGATGCGGCGCGCCGGCGGCAGGCGCGAGAAACCGGCCCGGAACCGCTGCACTCGCCCGCCTTCCTGATCGACCGCGACGATCAAAGGTGGATTGCGCTCGCCGTGGATCTGCGCCACGAGCCGGGTGAGCTGACTCGGATCGCGGTAGTTGCGTGTGAACAGGATCACACCGCCCACGAGCGGGTGCCGCAACAGCTCGCGCTCCGCCGCGCTCACCTCCGGTCCTTCGAGATCGATCATCAACGGGCCGAGACTCATCCGCTACGACCTCTGGCGTCCACCAGGCTCGAGGACGGCCAGGGACTCTACGTGCGCGGTGTGAGGAAACATGTCAACGACACCGGCCGCCCGCAGATCGAAGCCATGCTCGTGAACCAACACACCGAGGTCGCGCGCCAGGCTCCCCGGGTGGCAGGAAATATACAACACCCGCCGCGGTTGCAGGCGCGCGACGTCGGCAAGGACCTCACGCGCTCCCGCGCGCGGCGGGTCGAGAAGCACGTGGCTGTACGGCCGGGCCGCCCACGCTGTTGCGGCATCGAAGGGCCGAGCGAGATTGGCAACGTGGAATTCCGTGTTCGCGAGCCCGTTGAGTCGGGCGTTGTGCCGGGCGCGATCGATGAGCGATGGCTCACCCTCGATTCCGGTGACGGCTCCCGCGACCCGCGCGAGCGGCAGCGTGAAGTTGCCGAGTCCGCAGAACAGGTCCAACACCCGCGACTCTCCCGTCGGCGCCAGCAGTTCGAGAGCGCGCGCGATCAGCGCCTCATTGACCGGCCCGTTTACCTGGACGAAGTCCGTCGGCAGAAACTCCAGCCGCAGATCGTAGCGTCCGAGCCTGTAGTACAGCGGCTCGCCACCGCCACCCTCCTCGTTGAGCTCCCGGACGCTCTCCAACCCTCCAGGTTGCAGGTAGAAGCGTATGCCGTGCCGGTCTGCGAACTCGCGCAGCACCGTCCGGTCCGCGGGTGACACGGGCTCGAGCACCCGTAGTACCAGCGCAACCGCATTGTCCCCGATCGCCACCTCGATCTGCGGCATGCGCTGTCGGATCGACAGCTGCGTCAGCATCGCAGCAAGCGGCGCAATCAGGGCTCCCACGGGAGCAGCGAGAACCTCACACTGCTCGACCGCGGCCACGTAGGGCGCCAGGCGCTCGCGGAATCCCACGACGACGCGATCTTTTTTGATGACGAACTTCGCCCCCAGCCGCGCGCGTCGCCGATAAGCCCAGGCGGAGCCCGTGAGCGGCGCAAGCCATTCCCGCGGCGTTACGCGCGCGACTCTCTCCAGGTTGTCGCGCAACGCGGTCTGCTTCATGGCCAACTGCTCGTCGGCGGCGAGATGCTGCAGGGCGCAACCTCCGCAGACACCGAAATGAGCGCATCGAGGAGCGACCCGATGGGCCGAGGCTTCCAGTACCTCCAGCAGCTCTCCTTCGTCGTGCTGTCGGTGACGCCTGACTCGGCGGAACCGGATCGTCTCACCAGGCAGCGCTCCGGCGACGAATACGGCCTTGCCGCAGCGCACGATGCCATCGCCCTCGTGAGTCAGTCCGGCTACCGTCCCCGTCTCGGGGGCCTCGTCCTGCAACCTGCGCGGTCTCGGGCTCAAGCAGGCGCTTCCCAGGCCCGCAGGAATTCGCCGAAATGCGGCTCGGACGACTCGCGCAGCAGCGTCTTCACCCGGGCAACTTCCTCCGCGTGGCGCTCGCGAGTCAGCCGGCCGCGCATGAGCTCGAACCGCAGATAGACGAGGTACGTGTTGAGGACATCCGTCTCGCAATAGCGGCGGATGCCGATGAGATTGCCGGCTTGCCAGGCGTCCCAGACCTGATCGCCCGAGAAGCCGAGCTTGCCGGGAAAGCCGAGCAACGCGGCCATGTTGGCGAGGGAGACACGTGCCCGCGACTGAAATCCGGACAGGACGTCCATGAGATCGATGTGCCGCCAGTGAAAGCGGCCAAGGTAGTTGTTGTAGCGGTACGCGGTGTCCTCGTCGCCGGTCTCCCAGTAGCGCGGCGCCTGGATGGCCGCCCGAAGACCCCGATAATGCAGCACCGGCAGATCGAAGCCGCTGCCGTTCCAGGAGACGAGGCAGGGAGCGAAACGCTCGATGCCATCGAAGAAACGCTCGATGAGCTGCGCCTCGGGCGCGCTCTCGTCGCCGAGGCTCCACACGCGCAGGCCTTCGCGGCTGCGCAGCACGCAGGAGATCGCCACGATGCGCTGCTGCTCGTGGGGCAGGAACTCGTGCCCCGACTCCTGGCGCCGCAGCGCCCACATCGCTTTCGCGACCTGAGCATCCGGCAGGTCGCCGAGGTCGTGCAGCGTGCGCCCCAGGGCGACGTCCGGAATCGTCTCGATGTCGAACACGAGTATGTTCATTCGGCGCCTGGCATCGATTTCATCAGGACCGCCACGGCCACGACCAGACCGGCCTCATCGGTCAGGGTCACATGACCTTCACCGACGCCGAGCCCGCGCCGGACTTTGTCGCCTCGCTCCGAGAACACGACTTCCGGCTTTCCCCAGGAGTTCTGCACGACACCGATATCGCGGATCCATACCCCATGGGAAAACCCCGTCCCCATCGCCTTCACGATCGCCTCCTTGGCGGCGAACCGCATCGCGATGAAGCGCTCGGGCCGCCGTGTGCGCGCCAGCTGCTGCTTCTCGGCCGGCAACAGCAGGTGATCGATGAACCGCTCGCCGAAGCGCTGCAGCGTCTCGCTGATGCGCTTCTGCTCCAGGACATCCACGCCGATTCCGAAGATCATGGACGCGCCGCCCTCATCAAACTCTTCATCTCGCGGATCGCTGCCCGCAGGCCGTCGAAGACCGCGCGCGCGACGATGGCGTGGCCGATGTTGAGCTCGACGATCTCCAGGATCGCGGCAACGGGCTGCACGTTGTGATAGTGCAGGCCATGACCGGCATGGACCTCGAGTCCGAGGGCAGCGCCCTGCCGTGCTCCGCGGCGTAGACGCTCCAGCTCCACGGCCTGCTCGGAGCCTGAAGCCTCCGCATAAGCCCCCGTGTGAAGCTCGATCACGGGTGCGCCGATCCGCGCCGCAGCCTCGATCTGACGCGGATCCGGATCGATGAACAATGCGACGCGAACGCCCTCGCTCATCAGTGCCGCCGTCGCCTCCTTCATGCGGCCGACCTGACTCGCAACGTCCAGCCCGCCTTCGGTCGTGATCTCCTCGCGGCGCTCCGGAACGAAGCAGCAGTCGGCGGGCCGCACCTCGCGAGCGAACGCAACCATCGCATCGGTCACCGCCATCTCGAGATTCATGTGTGTCTGCAGGAGACCCCGCAGAGTGCGCACGTCGTGATCCTGGATGTGGCGCCGATCCTCGCGCAGATGCAGAGTGATGCTGTCGGCGCCAGCGGCCTCCGCGGCCAATGCCGCGTGAACCGGATCGGGATAGCGTGCCCGGCGCGCCTGGCGCAGGGTCGCGACGTGGTCGATGTTGACTCCGAGAGCGATGCAGATGTCAGTCATGCGAGTCCTCTGCGCCTCGTGCGCCCCGCTGGCGGGTTTTTCCGATGAACCAGCGATCTGGCAACGGCGCGGGTCGCGAGCTCGCGGCCCTCGAGGCACTGCGCCAGCGCGGCCTGCAACAGCCGCCGCGAGTCATCGAGATCCCGGCTTTCCGTCAGTTGCTCGCTCGCCAGTCGCAGCAGCGAGCGCCCGGCGAGCGCACCGGGGGCCTGCGGGTCCGTCGCGCACAGGCCCTGAGTCGGCTGGAAATGATAGTACTCGTCTGCCTCGATGCGGCGGCCGGCGCGGGCCTCGCTCGTGAGATCCAACCCGTAGCCGACCGACTCGAGCAGGCGCTTCTCGAAGATGCGCAAGCGGGGCTCGAGCGGCGCACCGGCTCTGAGCGCCTGCAAAGTCTCGTGGTAGTCATCGAACAGGCTCGGCAGCGGGTCGTGCCGTGTCGTCAGTTTCAACAGCAGCTCATTGAGATAGAACGCAGCCATCACGCACCCTGCCGGCAGCGGCGGTCCCGGGTCGCCGCACTCCGCCCCGGTGAGCTGTGCGGCTTCGCCGCGGCCGCTCCAGGACAGGAGCAGGAGCTGAAAAGGCTGCAGGGCCGAGGCGAGCTTGGACTTCGGGCCGCGGGCGCCGCGCGCGAACACGGATAGCCGGCCCTGCTCACGGGTCAGGACTTCCAGGATCCGGCTCGTATCGCGATAGGGACGGTGATGCAGGATATAGCCGGGAGCGAGCTGGATACGTCGCCTGGGTGCGGTCATTCGAGTCCGAGGTGTTTCAGGGCGCGGGCGTTGTCCGCCCAATTCTCGCGCACTTTTACCCACAGATTCAGGTGCAGGCGCTTTGCGAGCAGGCCGTTCAGCGCAATCCGCGCACTGCGGCCGACCCGCTTCAACCGCTCGCCCCGGGCGCCGATGACGATGGGCTTCTGCCCCTCCCTGTCAACCCAGATCGCCGCATCCACCGCGAGCTGGCCATCCTCTTCCTGCAGCCTCTCGACCTCGACGGCGACCCCGTAGGGCACCTCCTGGTTCAGCTCGAGAGTGAGCTTCTCGCGGATCATCTCCGCGATACGGAACTCGAGACTGCGATCGGTGAGGTCGCCGCTACCGAACAAAGGGGGGCCGACCGGCAGGTTCGCCGCAATGGTGCCGCGAAGATCCTCGAGATTGGCCGCCTTGAGCGCCGACACGGGCACGATAGCGGCGAAGGGATGCCGCGTCGCCAGCTCGGCCAGATAGGGCAACAGTCGTTCCCTGGGCCTGACACGGTCCACCTTGTTCACGGCGGCCACCGCGGGCCGGCCCGACTTCACGACGCGTGTCAGGGTCAGATCATCCTCCGAGGTCCATTTGAGGGCTTCAACGACCAGCACGACCAGATCCGCATCCTCGAGAGCCGTGGCGGCCGTGCGGTTCATGGCTCGGTTCAAGGCGCGCTGAGCATGGTGGTGCAACCCTGGAGTATCCACAAAGGCTATCTGCGCATCGGGCAGATGACACAGGCCCACGATGCGGTGCCGCGTGGTCTGCGGACGGGGCGTCACGATGCTCAGCTTCTGGCCGACGAGGGCATTCAGAAGGGTGGACTTACCGACATTCGGCCGGCCCACCAGGGCGGCGAAGCCGCTGCGAAACATGTTCGACGACTCGGTCATTCAGGCGTTCCGATCGGGATCCGGTGGCGCTGAGGGTGAGAGGATTTCCGCCAGGATACTCTCGGCGGCGGCTTGTTCGGCACGGCGCCGACTCGAGCCGCTGCCGCGAGCGCTCTTGCCGAGCTCCGCGACGTCGCAGACGACTCGGAAGGTCTGCGCGTGCGGCTCGCCCTCGACACGCTCGACCGAGTAGCGCGGTAGAGCATAACCGCGGGATTGGAGATATTCCTGCAGGCGTGTTTTTGCGTCCTTGAGGGATTCGGAGCCCGCCAGGCCGGCAATCCGAGGCTCGAACAGCGTCTCGATGATCTGCTCGGCCACCGGAAGGCCGCCATCGAGGAACAGCGCGCCGCAGATGGCCTCCAGAGCATCGGCCAGGATCGACTGCCGGCGAAAGCCGCCTGTCTTCAGCTCCCCGGATCCCAGTTGCAAGGCATCGCCGAGCCCGATCTGCGCCGCCACCTCTGCCAGCGGCTCGCTGCTCACGACCCGGGCCCGCAGGCGGCTGAGATCGCCCTCCGTCGCCTGCGGAAATGCCCGGTACAGATGCCGGGCAACCACGAGATTGAGGACGGCGTCGCCGAGGAATTCCAAGCGCTCATTGTTGGGGCCGCAAGCGCTGCGATGAGTCAGCGCGGCGGCGAACAGCGCGGGATCCCGCGGCTCATAGCCCAGCCGGTCGCGTACCCACCGGGCCGGCCAGCCGCCGGTCATGGGCGCAGGGATGGGCTCGGCTCAGTCCGTCGCGGCATTGCCGATCCTCACGATCTTGTCGAAGGTAATGAGCAGGAAGATGTTCGAGAAAAGCGGCGCCTGATCGTCGTAGTTGGCCTCGATGACCCAGGCCCGCCCGTCCTTTGCGATCTTGATGTCCTTGGTCGTCGGGTACTCGACCATGTCGATGTCGAAGTGCTTGTCGATCGAGTTGCGCAGGGTGGCCGCATTCGCCGCGTCAGCGTTGTTCTTGTACTCGTCGGCAACCTGGTCGAGCGTACGCACGACCTTCATGTAGTTCAGATAGATGGGTGTGACGCGGATGCCGGCGTACACGACGACCGCGAGGGGGACCAGTAGCACCAGCCAGCCGATCAGCGTGATACCTCGTTGCCGACTTCGCATCGTGACTGCTCTCCCGTGTTGAGGCCGGTGCCTCTAATGGATGGCGGAGCCGATTCGGCTCCATTTCGGGCCGCCCTTGCGCTGCATGTCCCAATTGAACCAGATTCGGGTCGCTTTGCCGACCAGATTGTCCTCGGGCACGAAGCCCCAGACGCGCCCGTCCTCGCTGTTGTCGCGGTTGTCGCCCATCATGAGGTACATCCCGGGAGGAACATCCTTCACCATCGGCGGCTCGGCCGCGAGAATGCTGGCGAGCGCCTGCGAATTGGCGCTGCAGACATAACCATGCAGCTCCCCACGGTCGCAGGCCGGCAGCGGGTCGGAAGCCCGCTCGAACCGTCCGGGGCACAACATCGCCCGATGGACGTGGTCGCCCAGCTTCTCCTCGGCGAGCTGCATGTTGATGTAGCAGCCGTCGTTGTAGGGTGCGATGACGTTGAAGGGCACGGGCTTGCCGTTGACGGTCACGCGGTCGCTGCGGATCTCCACATGATCGCCCGGCAGCCCGACCAGGCGCTTGATGTAGTTCACGGATGGATCGAGCGGATAGCGGAAAACGACCACATCGCCCCGGTGCGGCTCCCCGATCGCGACGACTTTCCGGTTGAGGACCGGCAGACGCAGGCCGTAGGCGTACTTGTTGACAATGATGAAGTCGCCATCGAGCAGCGTCGGCATCATCGAATCGGAGGGGATCCGGAACGGCTCGAAGATGAACGAGCGCAACAGCAGCACCACGAGCGCCACCGGAAAGAAGCTGCGCGCGTAATCCACGGTCGCAGGCTCGGGAACCGCGGCGGGGTCCTTGCCGGCCGCCCGCGCATCGGCCTCGCGGCCGCGACGAAACACGGCCACGTCCGCCCACCACGCAAGTCCGGTGACGACCGTGATGCCCAACAGCACCGCGCTGAAATCGAGCCTCTCGGCCAGCAACAGCCGCAGGACGACCGCGATGATGAGCAGCGGGAAGATGGCGAAAACCACCTTCATGAGCGGTGGATCGGCCACCGGCTGCGGAGCGGCGGCGAGCTGCCGGCGCGGCCTCGAGAACCAGTCGTCGATGATCGCGAGGACGCCGACGGGCAGCGCCAGCCAGGAGAGCGGCACGAGGATCTGTAGCATGGGAGGCTCGCGTCTATTCCTTGCGCCCGACTTGCAACACGGCCAGGAAGGCCTCCTGTGGAATCTCCACGTGTCCGAGTTGTTTCATGCGCTTCTTGCCTTCTTTCTGTTTCTCGAGGAGCTTGCGCTTGCGACTGACGTCGCCGCCGTAGCACTTCGCCAGCACGTTCTTGCGCAGGGCCTTGACGGTCGCCCGGGCGATGATGTTGCCGCCGATGGCCGCCTGCACCGCGACTTCGAACATCTGGCGCGGAATCAGCTCGTGCATCTTGTCCACGAGCTCGCGGCCGCGCTGATAGGCGCTCTCGCGATGCACGATGATCGACAGGGCATCGACCTTGTCGCCGTTGATGAGGATGTCGAGCTTCACGAGCGGCGCCGCCTGGAAATGGCTGAACTCATAGTCGAAGGAGGCGTAGCCGCGACTCACCGACTTCAACCGGTCGAAGAAATCGAGCACGACCTCGGCGAGCGGCAGCTCGTACTGCAGCGACACCTGCGTGCCGAGATACAGCATCTTCTTCTGCACGCCGCGCTTGTCGTTGCACAGCTTCAAAACGCCGCCCACGTGCTCCGGCGGCACGAGGATGTTGGCAATGATGATGGGCTCGCGAATCGCGTCGATCTCGTTCACGGCGGGCAGCTTCGCCGGATTGTCCACGGACTCGACGACGCCATCGGTGCGCGCTACCTCGTACACGACGGTTGGCGCGCTCGTCACCAGATCCAGGCTGTACTCGCGCTCCAGCCGCTCCTGCACGATGTCCATGTGCAGCAGTCCGAGGAAGCCGCAACGAAAGCCGAAGCCCAGCGCGCCCGACACCTCGGGCTCGTAGTGCAGGGCCGAATCGTTCAACCGCAGTTTCGCGAGCGCGTCGCGGAAGCTCTCGTAGTCCTCCGAGTTCACGGGAAACAAGCCCGCGAACACGCGCGGCTTGATCTGTTTGAAGCCCGGCAGTGGCCCCGGGCTCGGGCGGGCTTCCAGAGTGATGGTGTCTCCGACGGGAGCGCCATCGATCTCCTTGATGCCCGCGACCACGAACCCGACATCGCCGCTCGCCAGCTCGCGCTCAACGACCGACTTGGGAGTGAACCGACCCAGCTTGTCCACCGTGTGACTGCGCCCCGTGGACATGACCCGGAACTTGTCGCCCGTCTTCAGGCTCCCGTTCACGACTCGAACGAGGGAGACGACCCCCACATAGTTGTCGAACCAGGAGTCGATGATCAGTGCCTGCAAGGGCCCTTCGGGATCGCCTTGGGGGGCTGGAATCCGCCGGATCAGCTCCTCCAGCAGCTCGGGCACGCCCTCCCCGGTCTTGGCGCTCACCCGCATGGCCTCCGTGGCATCGATCCCGATGATCTCCTCGATCTCCTGCATCACCCGATCGGGGTCGGCCGAGGGGAGATCGATCTTGTTGATCACGGGGAGCACTTCGAGCCCTTGCTCGAGCGCCGTATAGCAATTGGCCACACTCTGGGCTTCGACGCCCTGGGAGGCATCGACCACGAGCAGAGCGCCATCGCACGCGGCCAGAGAGCGGGACACCTCGTAGGAGAAGTCCACGTGCCCGGGCGTGTCGATCATGTTGAGCTGGTATCGCTCGCCGTCGCGCGCGTCGTAAAACAGCGTCACGCTCTGGGCCTTGATAGTGATGCCACGCTCGCGCTCGAGGTCCATCGAATCGAGGACCTGCTCCTGCATCTCCCGATCCTGCAGGCCGCCGCAGAGCTGGATCAACCGATCGGCCAGGGTGGACTTGCCGTGGTCCACGTGAGCAATGATCGAAAAGTTACGTATGAGCCGCATGAATCCACAATGGTCGCGTCCGCCGCGCCCGGGTGTCAGCGGCGCGGCGGATTATATATTGGCTGAAATCGCCCACGGCGATTTCGGCGGAGTCCGGCTGGGCGAACCGCCCACTGCCGGCAAAGAGCGCGGTTTTTGCCGGCAGTGGGGTTGAGCGAGCGATGCCGCCCCTCACAACCGCCGCAGCAGTCGGCGCAGCTCGGGCTCATCCAGGCGGTGGCGGCAAACCACAGTGCCGTCCAGGAGCAGGACGGGGACGTGCAGACCATGGCGGCGCTGCAGCTCGGGATCGCAGTCCACATCGACCACGTCGATCGGCGGAAGCGGCAACCTTCGGCCCAGGTCCTGCAGCTCGCGGAGCAGCTCGTCGCACAGGTCGCATTCGCGGCGATGCACGACTGTCAGACGGGAATGCAAGGCAGCGCCGCGAGCCGCTCTAGTGACGAGGTGTGCCCGGCGAGGCGAAGGAGCTCGCGATGGAGCGCACGGTCGCGGGAGGGACTTCACCCACCGCCGTTACCTTACGGCCGCTCATCACGGTCGAATACACCGATGACGATCCGATGTGCGTGGACTCTTCCGTCACCGGCTCCTCATGACTCGCATCGGCTGCAGGCTTCGGAGGTGCCTCCACGAATACCGAGACCGACGCGAGGCCGTCCGTGAACACCAGATGCGACACCGGATCGCTCGAGCCGGGAAGCGTCTGAGCGGCGCGCGTGGTCATCTTGAACCCGGGCGGCAGCTTCAGCGCGTTCCACACGAGCGAGGCATTGTCTGCGGATTCCTTCGCGGGTACCGCCTCGTTGCGCAGCCACTGATATCCCGTGGTCGAGACATCGGGCTTGAAGGCCGAGTCGGGAATGCGCGCGGACAGCGTGAGGCTCGCAAAGACGATCTGCTCGATCACCCGGCCGTGCGAATCGCAGAGCTGGGTCTTCAGAGGCATGGCCGTGGTCTCATCGATCCACAGGCGGTAGCCATAACGGAAGTCGTCCCGGGGGGAAACGGTGATCACGCGGGTATCCCGCAGATTCAGGCGGGTCCGTGCCACCTCCGCAATGTCATAGAAGCTCGCAGAGTCCGGGTTCAGAGTCGGAAAGCCCCCGAACAGCGGCTCCTCGGTAGGCCGTTTCTCGACCAGCACGGTGTGCTTGTCCGGCAAATAGCAGGCGAGGTCCGATCCGGAGCGGATGAACTCACGGCCCGAGCCATCCAGGGAGACCAGCCTCTCGGACACCGCCCCGTCCTGCACGCGGTGAATGATGCGAAGCATCTCCACTTTGCCGCCATGCCAGTGCGTGAACGTGCCGTCGTAGTTGCGGGTCGTCAGCGCCTGATTCATCCGCGCCAGCCACTGACTCGGCTCCTCAGCCGCGACTGCGGTCGCCACCGCTACGAAAATCGCGAACCACCCAAGCCGCTCTCTACTGCGCGCTCTTGGCATCGTCGTAGACATCCTCTGTGGGGTCTTCCGATGCGGAAGTCGCGACCGCGGCCCCCGATTCGCTCGACATCAGGGTTGACAGCAGATTGCGCCGGGTCACCGGCGATGAGAACTCACTGTGAGCCACGACGTAATTGGCCAGCTCGGCGGAGGGAACGATTGAGCGGCGAGGATGCGCACGAGGTACCACATAGCTGTCCGGCGCACTCGCAGCACGAGCGGTATTCGAGCTGACCAGCACCTGGCGCGATGCAAGCGTGTCGGAGGCCGCCGGGCCCGCCGTCATGGGCAGGCTCTGCGCCACCTCGGGCACGCCGACGGCTTCATAACGCATCCACAGGATCGATGCGGCGGCGACGCTCGCGGCCACCGCGGCGCCTGCGAAAGGGCGCCACCACCGGCCGGCGAGTGCGGCGGTCTTCTGCCTGGCGGGCGCGGACAACAAGGCCGGCTCCGCGCTGATCGCGGAGCTCACGCGCCGGGCGAGATTCGCATTCAGCCGCGCACTGCCCTCCGCGCGAATCGTGGCGCCGATCATCGCGTAACGGCCCCATCGCGCCTTGAGCTGCTCGTCGCGAGACAAACGGCGCGCCAGCAGCTCGCACTCGGCGGGCGGCAGCTCGTCGTCGAACATGGCGGAGAGCTGACTGTCGAGCTCCTCTTTCATCCGAGCTCCTCCGCTCTGCCCAGGCCCCCTTCGAAGACATCGCGCAGCCGACGGTCGATCGCCTCGCGAGCTCTGAAGATACGCGAGCGGACCGTGCCGACCGGGCAATCCATGGCGGCGGCGATCTCCTCGTATGAGAGCCCCTCGAGCTCGCGTAACACGATGGCCGTCCGCAGGTCCTCGGGTAGAGCGTCGATCGCGGCGTTGACGGTTGAGCGGATCTCATCCGTCAAGACCAGTCCTTCCGGAGTCTCTGAATCTTTCATTCGGCCTTGCATGTCGTAAGACTCTTCGTTGCTCGGGCGGTCGAGGTCGTAGTCGATCGGGCTGCGGTCGCGGGATACCACGGCGTTCTTGGCGGTGTTGATGGCTATGCGGTACAGCCAGGTGTAGAAGGCGCTGTCGCCGCGAAACTGCGGCAGAGCGCGATAGGCCTTGATGAAGGCCTCCTGGGCGATGTCCTCGGCTTCGGCCGGATTGCGCACATACCGCATCACGAGCTTGACGAGTTTGTGCTGGTACTTGAGCACCAGCGCATCAAAAGCGCCTTTGTCGCCGCGCTGCACGCGGCGGACCAGGCTCAGGTCTGACACATCGGCACTCACCCGCACCCTCTATTGCCGTCTCGAGGGCCGCCCCAAGGGCCGCAGCGCCGCACGGTGAATAGACTCTGAACATTTGTGAAAGTTCAGACGGCTCACGCGCGAAATCCCCCATGAATGGTGATGCGGCTCTCAACCCGAGGCAACGGCCGCGGAAGGGCTCGCAGGCCCACCTCGACTGCACCCGCCCATCGCGGGCCGGGCGGGATCGGGCCAGGAGCGGTGATTCTAACATCCGGCGGGTACGGGCGGCGCCTGACCCTCACGGGAGCTTTCCCTCAGGGGCAAGCCGTTATGTCACGGGCCAGCCGGGCAAATTCCGCTTCGGCGGGCAGCTCTGCGCCCAGCAGCCAGGCGGCCAGGACGGGGTCGGGCAATTCGAGAAAGCGCTCGAGCGCCCGCTTCTGCTCGGCCGTTGCGGCCGGCAGCGCCGCGCGCGCGTAGCGATCGAGGAGCACATCGAGCTCCTTCATGCCCCGGCGACAGCGCCACAGCAAACGCCTGTCGTCGATATGGAGGACGTCAGACATCACGCCACCCGCTCATCACGCCACCCGTTGCCACCGCCTGACACCCGATCGCTCAGGACTGCCGCTCGACCATCATCTTCTTGATCTCGGCGATGGCGCGCGCCGGGTTCAAGTCCTTGGGGCAGACATCCGTGCAGTTCATGATCGTGTGGCAACGGTAGAGCCGGAAGGGATCCTCCAACTCGTCGAGCCGCTCGCCGGCCGCTTCATCGCGGCTGTCGATGATCCAGCGATACGCTGCCAGCAGAGCCGCGGGCCCGAGGAACCGGTCGCTGTTCCACCAGTAGCTGGGGCACGATGTCGAGCAGCATGCGCACAGGATGCAGGCCGCCGGCCTGTCGATCTTCTCCTGCTCCTCCTTCGACTGCAGGCGCTCACGATCCGGGGGCGCGGGGGTGCGCGTCTGCAGCCATGGCTTCACCGAGGCATATTGCGCGTAGAAATTGGTGAGATCGGGCACCAGGTCCTTCACGACCGGCATGTGCGGCAGGGGATAGATGCGGATCTGCGGCCCCAGCTCGTGCAGGGAGGTCGTGCAGGCGAGCCCGTTCACGCCATTGATGTTCATCGCGCACGAGCCGCAGATGCCCTCGCGGCAGGAGCGGCGGAACGTGAGCGTCGAGTCCAGGGACCCTTTGATCTGAATGAGCGCATCGAGCACCATCGGCCCGCAGCTCTTGGGATCGAGCTCGAAACGGTCGATGCGTGGGTTCGCGCCGGAGTCCGGATCGAACCGGTAGATACGGAAAGTGCGCACGTCGCTCGAGCCCGCGGGAGCCTTGTGCGTCTTGCCGGGCTCGACGCGGGAATTGTCCGGAAGTCGGAATTGGGCCATAGGAGATGAACGCGCCTCAGTAAGTGCGGGCCTTGGGCGGAATCGGCTCGACCTCATCGGTCAAGGTCTGCATGTGGACGGGACGGTAGTCGAAGCGCACCCGTCCCGGTCCCTCGACCCAGACGAGCGTGTGCTTCATCCAGCGCTGATCGTCCCGGTCGGGGAAGTCCTCGCGCGCATGCGCACCGCGGCTCTCGGGCCTGTTGTGCGCCGAGTGGATCGTCGCCGTCGCCTGCAGGAGCAGATTCTCGAGCTCCAGGGTCTCGACCAGGTCGGTGTTCCACACGAGCGAGCGGTCCTGGACGCGCACGTCCCCGAAGGACTCGAAGGTCTGGCGGATCTTGCCCATGCCCTGCTTCAACGATTCACCGGTCCTGAACACGGCGGCATCCAGCTGCATCGCCTTCTGCATCTCGAGACGGATCGAGGCGGTCGAGCGCGAGCCCTTGGCGTTGCGGTAGTGATCGAGCCGCGACACGGCCATCTCGCCCGCGTTCTTCGGCAGAGGCTTGTGCGAGGCGCCCGGCTTCAACGTCTCGGCGCAATGCCGGGAGGCCTCGCGACCGAAGACCACCAGGTCCAGCAGGGAGTTGGATCCCAAACGGTTGGCACCGTGCACCGAGACGCAGGCCGCCTCGCCGACGGCCATCAGGCCCGGCACGACGCTGTCCGTGTTGCCGCCCTTGGGCTGGACGACCTCGCCATGGTAGTTGCAGGGAATTCCGCCCATGTTGTAGTGCACGGTCGGCTGCACCGGAATCGGTTGCCTGGTGACATCGACGCCGGAGAAAATGCGCGCGGTCTCAGCGATACCCGGCAGACGCTCGTGGATCACCTGTGGGCCCAGATGCTCCAGATGCAGCTCGATGTGATCGTGCTCCGCGCCGACGCCGCGACCCTCGCGCACCTCGACCGTCATGGCGCGGCTCACGACATCGCGTGAGGCGAGGTCTTTCGCGTTTGGCGCGTAACGCTCCATGAAGCGCTCGCCCTTGGAGTTGGTGAGGTAGCCGCCCTCGCCGCGCACGCCCTCCGTAATCAGGCAGCCCGCGCCATAGATGCCCGTAGGATGAAACTGGACGAATTCCATGTCCTGCAGCGGCAGACCCGCGCGCAACACCATCGCATTGCCGTCGCCGGTGCACGAATGTGCCGAGGTACATGAAAAGTAGACGCGCCCATAGCCGCCGGTCGCGAGAATGGTCCGGTGAGCACGGAAGCGATGCAGCTTGCCCTCCGTCATGTCCAGGGCCACGACTCCCCGGCACGCGCCATCCTCCATGATGAGATCGATGGCGAAGAACTCGATGTAGAAGGTGGCCGAATGACGGATGGATTGCTGATACAGCGTGTGCAGCATCGCATGGCCGGTACGGTCCGCCGCGGCGCAAGTGCGGTGGGCCGCAGGCCCTTTGCCGAACTGTGTCGTCATCCCGCCGAAGGGACGCTGATAGATGCGGCCCTGATCCGTGCGGGAGAACGGCACACCGTAGTGCTCGAGCTCGACAACCGCGGCCGGCGCCTCCTTGCACATGAACTCGATCGCGTCCTGATCGCCGAGCCAGTCGGACCCCTTGACCGTGTCGTACATGTGCCAGCGCCAGTCATCCTCGCCCATGTTGCCGAGGGCGGCGCTGATGCCTCCCTGAGCCGCGACCGTGTGACTGCGCGTCGGAAACAGTTTGGTGATGCAGGCAGTTGACAGGCCCGCTTCCGCGAGGCCGAGCGTCGCTCGCAAGCCGGCGCCGCCGGCGCCGACCACGATGACGTCGTAGGTGTGGTCGATGAACTCGTAACCGCTCATACCGTGGCCCCGAACGCGACTTTCAGGATCGCGAAGACGCCCGCGGCGGCAATCAACGTGTGCAGGAACGTGAGTATGACGAGAATCAGGGTTTTCGCTCCCCCATGAACATAGTCTTCGACGACGACCCGCGCTCCGAGCTGGGAATGCCACGCCGCCGTCAGCACGAGCAGGATCAGCAGCACGGCCGTCCAGCTCTGTCCCATCCACGCGCTCACCGTGACGCGGTCGAGCGCGGGCAGGGACAGGATCGATACCCCGAACCAGATCGTGAGCGGCACGAGGGCGATCGAGGTGAGCCGCTGCCACCACCAATGATGGACACCCTCTTTCGCGGCTCCATGCCCCAGCACCCGCCCGAGGGGACTTCGCAAGCTGCTCATGCCGCACGCTCCAGGGCCAGCACCAGCCAGTAACCCAGACCGATGAACAGGAGCAGGCTCACCCCGACGACGATCCACGCGCTGCGCCTGGCTTGCAGCCGCTCCATGCCGCTACCCGTGTCCCAGATCAGGTGGCGCACCCCCGCCACCAGGTGGTAGCAGAACGCAGCGAGCAACCCCAGATAGATCAACTTGAAGACCCCGTGAGACAGGACCTCGCTCGCCTGCGCATACGCTCCGGGTCCCGTCGCAACGGCCATGAGCCAGTAGACGAGCACCAGCAGCCCGAGCGACAGGATGAGGCCGGTGAAGCGATTCAGGATGGAGGTCGTGAGCGTGTACTTGAACTTGTACACGGACAGATGGGGCGATAGCGGTCGTTCGCGCATAGAGTTGGACATTCTCGAGCGGCGTAGGCTGCGTGGCGTTACGCGTGATGAAGGAGCCCTAGAAATCGATGCAGCGGCCGTTCTTCTCCCAATCCCCGAAGCGCGTCGGCTCAGGCCCTTCCGGTCCCCCGATCTCCTTGATGGGCGGGGACTTGACGGTGTGTGCGGACGCGCTAGGAAGTGGAGCGAGGGAATGTGCCGGTTCGGCGTTCTTTTCTTCGGCATTCTGCATACGCTCCAAGTCTGCCAGAATTCCGCTTCCGGGACCATTGCAAACCTCTGGAAAAACAACGGGCAAGCATGCTAAATGAGCCGACGCGCCATGAACTGGCGGATCTGGGTGTGTTGCGCGTCCGCGGCGCGGATGCGACGCGCTTCCTGCAGGGACAACTTTCGAGCGACACTGAGCGCCTGGCCACGGATGTGTCGCAACTCGCGGGATATCACAATCCCCAGGGCCGCACGATCGCCGTGCTCCGGCTCGCGATGCTCGCCGCCGACGATCTGCTCGCCATCGTGCCCCGGGAGCTGGCTCACCCCGTTCAGCTGCGTCTGGCGAAATACCTCCTGCGCGCGAAAGTGAAGCTCGCGGATGAATCCAACCTTTGGCGCCTCGAGGGCTTGCGTGCGAGCCGCGACAGGCAGGACTTGCCCGCGAGCATGAACGGTCAGACGAGAATTGGCGATACCGTCGTCGTGCGCATCACCGACTCGCCTCGCTGGCTCCTGATCTCGCCGTGCGAGGCGGCATCGCCGCTCGCGGCCGAGGCGGGCGATCGGGAGACCTGGCGTCGTCTCGACATTGCCGCGGGTCTGCCTCAGGTCTATACGGCGACGTCCGAGGAGTTCGTCGCGCAGATGTTGAACCTCGATGTCCTGGGTGCGATCGCTTTCGATAAAGGTTGCTACACGGGCCAGGAGGTGATCGCGCGCGCCCACTACCGGGGACGCGTCAAGCGGCGCCTGCAGCGATTCGTCTCCACGGGTCCTTTGAGGCTCGCTCCGGGCGACACGGGCCGGCTTGCGGATGGCCGCAGTCTGAAAGTGGTTGAGGCTGCACAGCGGCCTGACGGCCGTTGCGAGTTCCTCGCGGTCGCCACGTTGGCGGCAGGCGACAGCGATGCAGCAGAATCCGGTGGGACCCTCGACGCCGACACGCTCCCCCTCCCCTACGAGATCCCGGCCGCCTGAGTGCTGCGTTGGCCGGCGGTGGCCCTGTGTCGCGGTTGGACGATTCGCTGCAGTTACAGATCGACCAGCTCGACCTCCGCTGCATCGATCGTTCGCTGCAGGAACGAGCCGCCGATCCTGGCAAAGCGCTCGGGCCCGTCTGTGGCAAGGAATCGAAGGGTGGGATGGGCACCGGCTCGTCTGGCCAATCCCGCCCGCTCGAGTCGCCCCTTGACCGTGGCGGCCGTTGTGGCGGCGGAGTCAATGACTGCCATGGCCGGCCCCACTACCGCCCGTATGGTGTCCGCGAGAATGGGGAAATGCGTGCACCCGAGGACGAGTGTGTCGAGTGCAGCGTCCCCGGCAAACATAGGCTCCAAATAGTGCCGTGCAATCGACTCCGCGATGGGGCCCGCCGTCAAACCCTCCTCCGCCAATGACACGAATAGCGGTGTCGCCTTCGCGATGACGATTGCGTCTGGACGACGACGCGTGATGGCGCGCTGATAAGCCCCGCCCCGGATGGTCCCTTCGGTTCCAATGACGCCAATGCGCCCCGACCGGGAGGCCGCCGCGGCAGCTGCGGCTCCGGGCTCGATGACACCGATGACCGGAATGCTCGCGATCTCGTCACCGATGGCCGCCAGTCCGACGGAAGACGCCGTGTTGCACGCAACCACGATGCACTTCACGTCGTAAGCGGCGAGAGCCTGTGCCGCCTGCAAGGAGTAGCGCTCTACCGTCTCGAGACTTTTAGTGCCGTACGGCAAACGCGCCGTATCGCCGAGGTAGACAAAGCTCTCGTGCGGCAACTGGGCATGCAGCGCTTGCAACACCGTCAGGCCGCCGACGCCGGAATCGAAAACGCCGACCGGCGCCTCGCTCCGCGGCTGCGTCAATGCTCCTCCGGCCGCATGTGCGGAAACAGGATGACATCGCGGATGGACGGGGAGTCCGTGAAGAACATGACGAGTCGATCGATGCCGACGCCCAGTCCCGCCGTCGGCGGCATGCCGTACTCGAGGGCGCGAATGTAGTCGGCGTCGTAGAACATCGCTTCCTCGTCACCCTTCTCCTTTCGCGCGACCTGCGCACGGAACCGCGCAGCCTGATCTTCAGGATCATTGAGCTCGGAGAACCCGTTCGCGATCTCGCGTCCCGCCAGGAAGAACTCGAAGCGGTCCGTCAGGAAGGGATCGGCGTCATTCTGACGCGACAGCGGCGAGACTTCCGCCGGATAGGCATGAACGAACGTCGGGTCGAGGAAAGTGTGCTCGGCCGTCTTCTCGAAGATCTCGATTTGCAGCTTGCCGGCGCCCTCGTCCGCCTTCACGGCAATCCCCAGGCTCTCGCAGATCTTGCGCAGATAGGTTGCATCGCGCAGCGACAGGGGATCGATCCCTGGATTGTTCGCGATGATCGCCTGCTCCACCGTCAGGCGTCTGAAGGGGGCTGACAGATCGTACTCCCGGCCCTGGTAGAGCAGCTTGCGCGTGCCGTGCAGCGCGTCCGCCAGGCCGCGCATGGCCTTCTCGATCCAATCCATCAGGTCCCGGTAGTCGCCGTACGCGAGGTACAGCTCGAGCATCGTGAACTCGGGGTTGTGACGGGTGGAGAGCCCTTCGTTGCGGAAATTCCGGTTGATCTCGTAGACGCGCTCGAAGCCGCCCACGACCAGACGCTTCAGGTACAGCTCCGGCGCGATGCGCAGATACATGTCGACATCGAGAGCGTTGTGATGAGTGATGAACGGCTTCGCCGCCGCCCCTCCCGGGATCGGCTGCATGATCGGTGTCTCGACCTCGATGAAATCGAGCGCATCCAGAAAATCGCGCAGGTAGCGAACGATGCGGGTACGGGTGCGGAAGACGTTACGACTCGCCTCATTCACGATCAGATCGACGTATCGCAGGCGGTACCGTGTCTCCATGTCGGCAAGCCCGTGCCACTTGTCCGGCAGCGGTCGTAACGACTTCACGAGCATGCGCAGGCTCTCCACGCGCACCGAGAGCTCGCCGGTCTTCGTGCGGAACAGCGTTCCTTCCGCACCTACGATGTCGCCGATATCCCAGCCCTTGAACGCCTCGTAACCGGCACCCAGCGCGTCCTGTTGCAGGAAGAGCTGGATCTGCCCGGTGCGATCCGCGATCTTGGCGAAGCTGGCTTTGCCCATCACTCGCTTGAAGAGCATGCGACCGCCGACCTTCACCCGTGCCGGATTCGCTTCGAGCCATTCGGCCGGGCGATCCGCGAACGCGGCCAGCACCTCCGCCGCGAGCGCGTCGCGGCGGAAATCGTTGGGGAAAGCGCCGCCGGCCGTGCGCAGCTGCGCGAGCTTCGCACGCCGCTCGGCGATCAGCTTGTTCTCATCGGGGGTGTTGTCATCGCTAGCTGTCATGTCTCACTCATCCGCTCGACGGTATAGGGCTGCACTCTGCCACGGCGCCCTACTACAGTCCTGCCTTCAGCGACGCTTCCATGAACTGGTCCAGGGCCCCGTCCAGCACGGCGGTCGTGTTACCCACTTCGACGCCCGTCCGCAGATCCTTGATGCGGGATTGATCGAGCACGTACGAGCGGATCTGGTTGCCCCAGCTCACGTCCGATTTCGAATCCTCGAGCACCTTGGCGGCGGCATTGCGCTTGTTGACCTCGAGCTCGTACAGCTTCGCCTTCAGCATCTTCATCGCCGTGGAGCGGTTCTTGTGCTGGCTGCGCTCGTTCTGACAAGCGACGATGATGCCGCTCGGAATGTGCGTGATGCGGACCGCGGACTCCGTCTTGTTCACGTGCTGGCCGCCGGCTCCGGATGACCGGTACACATCCGTCTTGAGGTCCGCCGGGTTGATCTCGATGTCGATGTCGTCATCGATCTCGGGCGAGACGAACACGGACGCGAACGAGGTGTGCCGGCGATTGCCCGAATCGAAAGGCGACTTGCGTACCAGGCGATGTACTCCCGTCTCCGTGCGCAGCCAGCCGTAGGCGTAGTCGCCTTTGACCTCGATGGTCGCACTCTTGACGCCGGCAACCTCGCCTGGATTCGAGTCGATGACCTCACAGGAAAAGCCGCGCGCCGCTCCCCAGCGCAGGTACATCCGTAGCAGCATCTGCGCCCAATCCTGAGCCTCCGTCCCGCCCGCGCCCGCCTGGATGTCGAGGAATGCACTGTGAGAGTCCATCTCACCGCGGAACATGCGCTTGAGCTCGAGATGCCGGACCTGCGACTCGAGGCCCTGCGCATCCCGCTCGATATCGCGAGCCGCCGACTCGTCCCCTTCGCTCTCGGCGAGATCCAGCAACTCCGCCGCATCCGCGATGCCTTTCGTGGTCCGATCGAGCTCCTCGACGTCCGCGCTCAGGCGAGCGCGCTCGCGTCCGAGCTCCTGCGCCCGCTCCTGATTCGACCAGACCGAGGGGTCTTCGAGCTCGCGCCCGACTTCCTCCAGCCGCTCTTTCTTGCGATCGTACTCAAAGAAACCCCCGGAGCGAGCCGATGCGCTCGCCGAGATCCTTGAGCTGGCGCTTGACTGCGTTGACTTCCATCGTGATGGGTTGCCCGTGAAATGACAGATGCCGGCGATCCGCCGGCAATACAAAAGATGCTAAACGCCGGGCGCTGCAATTTCCACCGGCGGGGCGGGCAGCACGTGGTCCACCAGGAGCTGCAGCCGGTGCTCGCCCTGATAATGGTTGACATCCAGACGATACACGAGGTGCGCCTCCCCTTCCGGAAGCACGAAGGCGGCGGGCTCGTCGATATGGTTGAAGGCAATCGCATCGAAGGATCGCCCCGTGCGCGGCACCTCTACCCACATCTTCAGGTGCCGGTCCGCAACGACCCGCGCGTTGCGGATCGCGAACACTCCGTCGAAACAGGGCTCCGGAAACGCCTGACCCCACGGCCCGCCCGAATGCAGCGCGCGTGCCGTATCGAGACCGATCTCTTCGGCCGACAACTCGCCATCCGTTTCCACCGCATCGGCGGGCGGACTGCGCGCCGCCCAACGAGCCACCTCTTCGTCGAATGCACGCGCGAAAGCATCGAGCTTCGAAGCCTCGAGCGTCAGACCGGCCGCCATCGCGTGTCCGCCGAATTTGCTCACGAGATCGGGATGCGCCGCCGCGACCCCATCGAGGACATCGCGAATGTGGATGCCGGGCACGGAGCGGGCGGAGCCACGCAGCCATCGATCTCCCGCGGATGCGAAAGCGACCACGGGCCGCCGGACTCGATCCTTGACACGACTCGCGACGAGCCCGACGACGCCCTGGTGCCACGTTTCGTCGTAGAGGCACACGCCACTGCGTTGCACGGCACGCGGTCCCGGATCGCGCAGTCTCTTCACCGCGCTCAGCGCGTCCGCCTGCATGCGAGCCTCGATCGCGCGGCGCTCCTGGTTCAGGAGGTCCAGGCGCGCGGCAAGCCCGCGGGCCTCGCCCGGATCGTCTGTCAGCAGACACTGGATGCCGACCGTCATGTCATCGAGTCGGCCGGCCGCGTTCAGCCGCGGGGCGACTGCGAAGGCGAGATCCGCCGCTACGAGATCGCCGATCCCGCGTCCGGCGACTTCGAGCAGCGCGCGAATGCCAGGCGCACAGCGCTCGGCGCGAATTCGCCGCATGCCCTGCGCAACCAGGACGCGGTTGTTGGTGTCCAGCGGCACGACGTCGGCGATCGTTCCCAGAGCCACGAGATCCAGAAACTGTGCGACCCCCGGGGCACCGGAAGGGGTCAGGCGCAGCTCATCGAGACGTCGCTTGACGGCTGCCAGCACATAGAACGCGACGCCGACACCGGCCAACGCCCGGCTACCGAACTGACTGCCCGGCAGGTTGGGATTGACGATGACGTCTGCGGGCGGCACCTGCGGGCCCGGCAGATGATGATCCGTGATCAGCACTTCGATGCCCCGGGCCCGCGCTGCGAGCACGCCGGGGCCACTCGAGATGCCGTTGTCGACCGTCACGATCAAACTGGGCGCGCGCGTCGCGGCCAGCTCGACGATCTCGGGGGTCAGTCCATAGCCGAACTCGAAGCGATTCGGGACCAGGAAGTCCACCGCCGCGAAGCCCCATGCGCGCAGCGAGCGGACCATCAACGCCGTGCTCGTTGCGCCGTCGGCATCGAAATCGCCGATGACCAGCACCCGGCCCGAGGCTCGGTGACGCAGCAGCAGGTCCACGGCCGGACCGATTCCTTCGAGCGTGCCCACCGGCAGCAGCCGTTCGAGCGAGACATCCAGATCCGCCGCGCAGCGCACGCCACGTGCCGCGTACACACGCTCGAGCACGGGATGCAGACTCGCGCCGAGGCTCGTGTCTCGCCCGCCGGACTCGCGGCGCACGATGCGCAACATCACGACAGCAGGCCGCTCAAGCCAGGTCGCACCCGCCGCCAGCGCTTGAGCCGGTCCACGCCGCGCACACTGAAGCGGACATCGTTCGCCAGCAGATCGAGCCGCGAGACCGAGCCCGCCTGCAGCGCTCGCACCGCGGGCGCGATGAATCTCTCATCGATCTGCGTAAACGCCTCGAGCACCGTCCAGCCGGGATGAGTCTGCAACATGGAGCCGATCTCTATTCTCACGCACAGGCGAGCGGCCGAAGAATAGCCCAAGACGGGAGCGATCTCCCGGGGCAAATCGTGCAGGCTCGCCTCACTGACGGCGGCGACGCCGTGCAGATAGGCATCAGGACCAAACACTGCGACCCGGGCCCTCGCATCGAGGGTCGTGCGCGACTGATCCCTGCCCGCTTCGTCCATCGCGCGAGGCGCGCAGCCACCCAGAGAACCTCCGCCCCACGGCCACAGACTGCTGATGTGGAGCTCGCGACGCTGCTCGCGCGTTGTGTTCAGAGCATGGCCATGCAGCCACATCTCCATCTCCGCAATCAGCCTGCGCAAGCGCGCGGCGTCGCTGCCCTCCGGTACGGCTTCCTCCAGACTCATGCCCAGCGCGCGGCTCGGCTCCAAAGTGCGCGCGGTCAGCGGCGGCCCCACGAGCAGCAGCTCGCCACGGTGCGCAAACATTTGGAAATCGGATCCCTCGAATGCGGTCCTGAAGTCCTCGACGAGGGTTACGGCGTCGGATTCGCGCAGACGCAGAAGCCCGCGACGGTCGAGGTGCACGCTCGTCAGGCTGGCGATGAGATGGACCGGCGTTGCGATCCAGCAGGCCCGCGGGATGGGTGAGCTCGGCGCACCCGCGGCAATGGCGGTGAATGCGGCAGCAGCGACAGTCGCGGGGGCCTCGTCCGCGAGATCGGGTCGGCCGGTCCATTGCATCACCTCAGGTCGCCACCCGCGTGCGAGTCGCGAGCGGGAACCGAACCGGGTCACCTGTTCGAGCCCGGCCAGAGCCCGCGGCGTCGTGAGGACATCGGGAACCGACTGCCGAAAATAGGCATCGGACAGTACGATAAGCACCTCGCTCAAGCGAAACTCTCCCATGCCTCAGGTCCCGTTCCTATCGTACACACCCCGCTGGCGGCGCCCGTGAAGCTGACCCTCGCCGCCAACTCGCGCGCCAACCTGATCCGTTCCTACGCTCCGGATGTCATTTGCATCGCGGAACGGGAGGTGCGGCGCAGTTGCATCGTCACCCCGGACGCGCTCATCACCGATTGGGAGCCCGGGACGTTCGCGGACCTGGACGTGCGTCACCTGGACCGCGTGCTGGAGCTGGCGCCGGAGCTGATCGTGCTCGCTACCGGCACGACACATCAGTTCGCGCCCGCGCCGATTCGGGCGGCCCTCGCTGAGCGCCGCATAGGGCTCGAGTCCATGGAGCTGGGCGCCGCGTGCCGCACTTACAACGTGCTGGTGCAGGAGGAGCGGCGGGTCGCCGCGATGCTATTCCTGAGATAGCGCCAGAGAGAGCCCCCGCGGCTGACCGGATCGTTCTCTCGAGAACTCAGCCGTTGCAGATCATCGGGGTCGGACGGAGGGCTCGGGGTTGCCCGCAGGCAACCCCGGGAAAGGTGCAGCGCCAGCCGCAAGAAGACACAGGGGGAGAAAGCTCAACCAACCAAACAATCATTCGAAGCTGACAGACTCGAACAATTGCCCTTTATTTTTTTTCTTGTCGCCGTGTTATTGCTTTTATCCCGACTCTCCCCGCTGTGTCTTCCTTCGGCCGCCACCGCCGCCGGGCGCTGTCGTCGTTGGGAGACACAGATCATGTTAAACGGGTCAGAGATAGCCGCGCAAGCGCTCTGAGAAGAAAAGGATTTTTAGACCTTCTCTCGAACTCGACAATGTGCCTGAGAGCGGCTCGAGCATTGTTTTGACACGGCTTTTTCCATAATCTGCCGAGCCTGCCTGTCCGAGGAAACTCTTTTTAATAATATCAATATATTAGAGCCGATACATCCTATGTAGCTTGAGGAAAGTTTCAGGATGTCCCGCCCAGCAAGGGTACAAAGGCAACCGGACCCAGAGACTCGCGATCGACCCTCTGCTCCTTGCGCGTGAAGCGGATGAGCTGCTGCTCCCCTTCCGGCCCCACCGGCACCAGCAATCGGCCTCCGACCTTGAGTTGCTTGAGCAATGCTTCGGGTACCGTCAGAGGCGCCGCGGCCACGAGGATTCCATCGAACGGCGCATGCGCTTTCCACCCGAGGCTGCCATCGCCGTAGCGGAATCTCACGTTGCGGATTCCGAGCTCTTTGACTCGCTCCTTGGCACGCAAGAGGAGCGGCTCGATCCGCTCGATCGAGTAGAGCCGGTCCACCAGGGGGGCCAGCACGGCCGTCTGATATCCGCAGCCGGCTCCGACTTCGAGGACGCTGCGCAACTCGCCACCTCCCTCGAGGAGGGCCTCGGTCATGCGCGCGACGATGTACGGCTGCGAGATCGTCTGACCGAATCCGATCGGCAAGGCAGTGTCCTCGTAGGCGCGGCTGCCGAGTGCCTCATCGACGAAAATGTGCCGGGGCACGTTGCGAATCCGGTCGAGCACCGCGAGATTCGCGATTCCCTGGTCCCGCAGCCGCTGCACCAGACGGTCCCGGGTTCGCGCCGAAGTCATGCCGATCCCGGCGAGGCGCACATCAGCCATGGATGCCACCCAGCCAGCCGTCGACGATCGCAAGCGCGGCATGCCTCGTGAGGTCGATCTGCAAAGGAGTCACTGACACGTACCCTGCAGCAACTGCATGAAAGTCGGTACCGGGTCCGGCGTCCTGCTGAGATCCCGCGGCGCCGACCCAATACACCGTTCGACCCTTCGGATCCTGTGCCCGCACCACCGGCTCGGAGCGATGCCGATACCCCAGCCGCGTCGTCCGGAAGCCGCGGATCGATTCATAAGGTAGATCGGGCACGTTGACGTTCAAGATCGCGGCGGTCTGGAGCGGCTTGCGAATGAGCTGCGCGACGAGGCGGCGCGCCACTTCCGCGCCGGTCGCGAAATTCCGGCCGCTGCCGGGAGCCGTGCACAGCGAGACGGCGATCGCCGGCAAGCCCAGGAAGCGCCCCTCGATCGCCGCGGCGACCGTACCCGAATAGAGGACGTCGTCACCGAGATTCGGCCCATCATTGACGCCGGAAACCACCATGTCGTGCTCGTAGTCGAACAGACCCGAGATGGCCAGATGCACGCAGTCCGTCGGGGTGCCCTGGACAAAGTACACACCCTGCTCCGCCTCGAAAACCCGCAGCGGCACGTCGAGCGTGAGTGAATTGCTCGCCCCGCTGCGATTGCGATCGGGAGCGACGACGGTGATCGCGGCGAGCGACGCGAGTGTCGTCCGCAATTGCTGGATCCCTTCCGCGCGGAATCCATCATCATTGCTCACCAGTATCTTCACGAAAACGACTGCAGCGAAGAAAGCTCGAAGCCGGGGTGTTCAAAAGGCGCGTAACTATACTTCAAAGGCTGGCGCTGACGGAGCCATGGGTGAAGCCAAAGGCGGGCGCCGACGGGAGCCCTGGATGAAGCGTGAAGGCGAAGACGATGAGGCGGGGCTGTTTCGCGAGGCCGTTCGCGATGTAAAGCCGCTGTCTACTGCCGCGCCGGCGCAGTCGAAGCCGCGGCGGCCCGCGCCGCGTGCGCGGTTCACGAGGGCAGACCGCCATGCGGTGCTTCAGGAGAGTCTGCTCCCTGGGACCGCCGATCCGGAGCTGGCGAGCGGCGAGGAGCTGGTCTTCAGCCGCGTTGGCGTGCAGTCCGCGGTTCTGCGCAAGCTGCGACGCGGCCATTACCGGGTGCAGGCTGACATCGATCTGCATGGGCTCACTATGTCCGAGGCCAAGCAGGCGTTGCGCGACTTCCTCGCCGAGGCCATCGAGCATCGCTGGCAGTGTGTCCGGATCGTGCACGGCAAAGGGTTACGCTCCGGTCATCGAGGGCCGGTCCTCAAAGGCGCGGTCAGCGGCCTTCTGAAGCGCACGGGCCGCGTGCTTGCCTATGTGTCCGCTCGTCCAGTGGACGGGGGCACGGGTGCGGTCTACGTGCTGCTCTCGATCTGATCCGAATCAGCGATGTCGAAGACCTCTCGAAGAACCACCGTCGCAAAGCCGCCCCGCGCGAGACGGAACTGAATCAGCCAGCCATCCTCATCGCGCTGCCACTCGAGATCCCGCACCGGCAATCGAAGACTTCGACGCTCCTGCTCGAGACTCGCTTCTTCGAGCAACCGACAGGCCTCGGGCAGCTCGCCGGCACACCGGGCTTCGAGCTCCCGCACAGCCCCCCGGCTTGCGGGAGCTCCCTGCCCCCACAAGGCGCCGGTCGGATGGATTTCCAGGCGGGCACACCGCTCCACGAGGCTCGTTTCCGGCACGTCCACCGGGAAAACACTGCCTCGCCCGTCGAGATTGGCCACATCGCCAGCCTGCAGCCGTTCCCACGTGCCGGCTTCAACACGCACAGCGAGAATGGCGTTGAAAACCAGGCTGCGCGCGGCTGACAGCACGAACCCGCGCTCCCGCGGACGCAACGCGCGAAGGCCGGCGTTGATCCGTGCGAGGTTGGCCCCCTCGCGACCGAATCGCTGCGGACCAAAATAGTTGGGTACGCCGCGCTCGCGAATCTCGGCCAGCCGCGTGGCCAGCACGTCTTCTGCGACCGTCGTGTCGCGCACCCGCACACTGAAGCGGTTCCCCGCGAGGGCACCCCGAGGCAGCTTCCGTGAATGGATGTGAGCCTCGAGAACTTCGAAGTCCGCACCGCGAGCTTCCCTCCAGTCCCGAGGAGAGCCGGGCGCGCGCGGAATCGAGAACCACTGAGTCGCCACCGCGTGGCGGTCCTTCATCCCGGCGTAGCCAACATCGGCGGTGCGGCACCCGGCGAGCTTCGCGAGCTCGCCGGCTATCCAGCGTGTGTTCGCGGCGCGCTTGCGGACCCGGAGCAACAGATGTTGACCCGAACCGCTCGGAGCAAACCCCAGCTCTTCCTCCACAACGAAGTCCTCGGGCTGGGCTCGGAGGGTACCGGGGCCCAGCGTGGCGCCGCAGGCCCGGGGCAGAAGCAAAGGGTGCACCCGCGGCGCTACGCGTCGACCAACAATACGACCGCCTGCGCGGCGATGCCCTCGGCACGGCCGAGAAATCCAAGCCGCTCCGTCGTCGTTGCCTTCACGTTCACGGCGCCCTCATCGACCTGCAGCAGCGCAGCGAGCTGCTTGCGCATCTCGTTGCGGACCGGCCCCACCTTGGGAGCCTCAGCGAGGACGGTCACATCGGCATTGCCGACTTTGAGGCCACGCGACCCTAGCGTCTCCATGACTGCGAGAATGAAGCGACGGCTGTCGGCGCCTTTCCACTGCGGATCGGTGTCACGGAAATGCTGCCCAATGTCGCCCAGTCCCGCGGCACCCAGCAGGGCATCGCACAGCGCGTGCAGGACAACATCGCCATCGGAATGCGCGACGACTCCCCGGGAGTGCGGCACACGAACGCCTCCGAGCATGACGTGGTCGCCTGGCCCAAAGGAATGGACATCGATGCCTGATCCGATTCTCACGTCTTCTCCCCGCGGTTCGCCCGGGTAGCCGGCTTGCCCGCGGCGAGTGCCGCAGCTCGGCCCTGGAGCAGCGCCGTAGCCAGCGCCAGATCCTCCGTATTGGTGATCTTGATGTTGGCTGCGGAGCCCTCTACCAGTACGGGACGCTCCCCCAGCCACTCGATGGCCTGCGACTCATCCGTCGGGATCCGCCCGCCCGACAGGGCGCGATCGAGGGCCTCACACAAGCGACCATAGCGAAACATCTGCGGCGTCAGGGCACGCCACAGCCCGGTGCGATCGACGGTCTCCGCGACGGCCGGTGGTGTCTCGCCTGCGGTCTCACGCTTCAACGTATCCGCGCCCCGCGCCGCAAGCAAACCGCCTACGGGATGCTGCGCGAGTTGACTGAGGAGGTGATCCCTCTCCTGTGTCGACAGACAGGGTCTCGCCGCATCGTGCACCAGCACCCAGCCATCGGCCTGCGCACGCCTCGACAGGGCGGCGAGGCCGTTGCGCACGGAGTGCCCCCGCTCGGCCCCGCCCACCACGACCGTCACAGCGGGCAGTCGCTTGGAGATAGACGGCCAGTGCGGATCGTCAGCTGCCAGAACCACGACCGCACCGGCACACCGAGTGTCCTCGAGGAAGGGCGCCAATGCCCATTCGATCACGGTGCGACCCAGCAGCGTTGCATATTGCTTGGGCTTGGAGTCGCCGAAGCGACGCCCGGACCCCGCAGCCGGCATGACTAGCCAGTAACGCATCGCTCGGATGATCCCAGGCACATGGAAATGCCCGCCGCCTCAGGCGGCGGCGCCGAAGCCACGCTTTTGGCGCGCCGCGCGCCGGGCGCGACCGGGAAGCCGCGATCCCGAGCAATTCATACTCAACGCGAGGCAGTGCGCGTGGGAGACGTGCCGCCCGCGGGCGACTCCTGCCGGCGCGGCACCACCTGATAGAAGGTCTCATCGTTCGCGATCATGCCCAGATCGCTGCGCGCGCGCTCCTCGAGAGCCGCCATGCCGCTCTTGAGATCGCGGACCTCGGCGGCCAGCTGACGATTACGCTCCTCGAGTTGGTCGTTCTCGGCCCGCTGCTCGGCCACTGCGCTCCGCAGACGGCCCAGATCGCGCACGCCGTTATCTGACAGCCAGATCCGGTACTGCAGGAGGACTGTCACCACGATGAGTGCTGCGGTGAGCCATTTCATGAGCGCGACAGCGTATCAGACCGCAGGCGCCGCGCGAAGCACGAAAAGGGGCGCTGGAGTTTTTCTCCCGGCTCGACGACCATGTCAGGCACAGTGCGACGCGTAGCACGGCCAACGTTTCTCTGCCTCACGCTTCTTGGAGCGGCGCTTTCTGGAACGCTCCTGCCGGCGGGGCCGGCCTCAGCCACGGAGGCCGATGCCAACTCCGCCATCGCGGAGGTCACGGTCGTCGGGGAGCACGAAGGGCCACGGATGTGGCGCGTCACTCGGAACGACCACTCGCTGTGGATATTGGGTACGGTAACGCCGCTGCCCAGGAAGATGATCTGGCAATCGAGCTCCGTCGAAGCGCTGCTCCCGCAGATGCAGGAGGTGTTGCCCGCGTGGCCGTCGATCGGGGTGGGCGCCAATCCCTTCACCGCACTGCACCTGTACTTCGTATGGCGCAAGATCCAGAAGAGTCCGGACCGGATGAAGTTGAAGGACCAGCTTCCGTCCGCCCTGTACGCGCGATTCTCGGCTCTCAAGGCCCGATACGCGCCCCACGACGACCGCCTGGAGGAGCTGCGGCCGATGCTGGCCGCCGGCCGGCTGCTGGATGACACATTGGATGCTTCGGGCCTGACCTTCCGCAACGAGGTGCAGAAAACCGTACTCCGGCTGGCTCGCAAACAGGGCGTGAAGATCCATCAGAACAAGCTGAAGGTGGACGATCCGGTAGACGTGCTGAAAGAGCTCGGCGAAACCCCACGCGAGGGAGAGATCGCCTGCCTGGAGGCCATCGTGACCCGTCTCGAGAGCGACATCGGCCCCATGCAGGCCCGGGCTCGAGCTTGGGCCCTCGGCGATGTCGATACGCTGCGAAAGCTGCCGCACACGGATGACCGGACCGCGTGCCTCTCCGCCATCACGACCTCCAACCGCGTCCGCACGCTCGTCGAGCGAGCGGAGGACGACTGGATGACCGAGGCGCTGCAGGCGCTCCGCGAGAATCAGTCGACGCTCGCGGTGCAGTCCATGGACCGACTGCTCGGCGACCAGGGGATCCTGGCGACGCTGCGCGCGAAGGGTTACCAGGTCGAAGGCCCGTGAGCGCAGCGGTTATCCCGGGCGCCTGGCGCCCTAGCCTCTCTACGACCTTCTAGATCTTCACAGGGAACGCATCGCGCCCCGCGTAGCGCACTTTCCCCAGCTCCGCCTCGATTCGCAGGAGCTGGTTGTACTTCGCGATGCGGTCGGAGCGGGACAGCGAGCCGGTCTTGATCTGCGTGGCGGCGGTTGCGACCGCGATGTCCGCGATGGTGCTGTCCTCGGTCTCGCCCGAGCGGTGGGATACGACCGACGCGTAGTGCGCCTGGTCCGCCATGTCGATCGCAGCGAGCGTCTCCGTCAGCGTGCCGATCTGGTTGGGCTTGATCAGGATCGCGTTCGCGATCCGCTTGCCGATGCCCTCCTCCAGGATCTTCGTGTTGGTCACGAACAAGTCATCGCCCACGAGCTGCACCTTGTCACCGAGGGCCTTCGTGAGCTGGGCCCAGCCGTCCCAGTCGCCCTCGCTCATGCCGTCCTCGATCGTGATGATCGGATATTTGCCCGCGAGATCCGCCAGGTAGCGAGTGAACTGCGCCGAAGTGAAGCTGCGCTTCTCCGACTCGAGCTCGTATTGGCCCTTCTTGAAGAATTCGGAGCTCGCCACATCGAGGCCCAGGTAGATGTCCCGGCCGGCTTTGTAGCCCGCCTTCTCGATGGCCTGCAGGATCACCTCGAGGGCTGCCTCGTTGGATTCGAGGTCCGGGGCGAACCCGCCTTCGTCGCCGACGGACGTCGCGAGGCCCCTCTCGTTCAGCAGCTTCTTCAGCGTGTGGAACACCTCGGCACCGTAGCGCAGCGCCTCCCGGAAGCTTGGCGCCCCGACGGGCAGGATCATGAACTCCTGAATGTCGAGGCTGTTGTTGGCATGCGCCCCGCCATTGATGATGTTCATCATCGGAACCGGCATGGTCGGCTCACGCCCTTTGCCGAGATATCGATACAGCGGTTCGCGGGCATCGCTCGCGGCGGCGTGAGCAGCAGCCAGGGAAATGGCCAGTAACGCGTTGGCCCCGAGCCGGCCCTTGATCGGCGTGCCGTCGAGCTCGATCATCTTGCGATCGAGACCCGCCTGATCCGCAGCGTCGTGACCAATCAGTGCCTGCTTGAGCACCGTGTTGACGTGCTCGACGGCCTTCAGTACACCCTTGCCCAGATAGCGCTTGGCATCGCCATCGCGCAGCTCAACGGCCTCCCGGCTCCCTGTGGAGGCGCCGGACGGAACCGCGGCACGACCGAGCGCGCCGGAGTCGAGGACCACATCGGCCTCGACGGTCGGATTGCCGCGCGAGTCCATGATCTCGCGGCCGCGGATATCGACGATTCGACTCATAACAGGGATTCCTCGAGGGCTTTGGCTTTGACGGCTCTGTCGAGAGCCTGCAGGGTGCTGAGCAAGGGCTCCATCCGGTCGAGAGGCCATGCATTGGGCCCGTCCGAGAGAGCTTTGGATGGATCAGGGTGGGTCTCCATGAAAAGACCGGAGACACCGGCGGCCACTGCCGCGCGCGCGAGCACGGGGATGAACTCGCGCTGTCCGCCGGACGCGCTGCCCTGTCCTCCCGGCAACTGCACCGAATGCGTCGCGTCGAAGACCACTGGGCATCCGGTCTCGCGCATCACCGCGAGGGAGCGCATGTCGGATACGAGATTGTTGTACCCGAACGAGAAGCCGCGCTCGCAAACCATGATTCCCCGATTACCCGTCGACCGCGCCTTCTCCACGACGTTCTTCATCTCCCACGGCGACAGGAACTGACCCTTCTTGATGTTGACGGGCTTGCCTTGCGCGGCGGTATGGACGATGAAGTTGGTCTGGCGACACAGGAAGGCGGGCGTCTGTAGAACATCCACCGCGGCGGCGACCTCGCCGAGCGGTGAGTCCTCGTGAACGTCCGTGAGCACCGGAACGTCCACAGCCCGACGCACGTCATCCAGCACCTTCAGGCCGGCATCGATGCCGGGTCCGCGATAGCTCTGCTTCGACGAGCGGTTCGCCTTGTCGTAGGAAGCTTTGAATATGAACGGGATACCCAGCCGCTGCGTGATCTCCTTGAGTCGCCCCGCAATCTGCTGCGTGAGGTCGGCCCCTTCGATGACGCACGGACCCGCTATCAGGAAGAACGGTCTATCCAGCCCGACTTCGCTGCCCGCGAGCTTCATGCACCTGCTGCTTGGGGGAGCTGCGCGGCCCGATAGGCACGCGCCGCGCGGATGAATCCGTTGAAAAGCGGATGACCGTCGCGCGGAGTCGAGGTGAACTCAGGATGGAACTGGGTGGCGACGAACCACGGATGATTCGCGAGCTCGATGACCTCCACGAGATGGTCGCGGGAGAAGCCCGAGAAGCGGAACCCGCCCTGACGATAGCGGTCGAGATAATTATTGTTGAACTCGTAGCGGTGCCGATGACGCTCCATGATCATGTCCTTGGCGAAGATCTCGCGCGCACGGGTGCCGGCTCCGATGAGCACCTCCTGCGCGCCGAGCCGCATGGTCCCGCCCTTCACGGACGTCTCGTCGCGCACCTGAGTGCCGCGGGCTTGATCCTGCCACTCGGAAATGAGTGCGATGACGGGATGCGCGGTTGCCCGATTGAACTCCGTGCTGTTCGCATCCGCAAGCCCCAGGGCATGGCGACCGAACTCGACGATCGCAATCTGCATCCCGAGGCAGATGCCGAGGTAAGGCACACCCTGCTCCCGAGCGAAGCGCACGGCCTGGATCTTTCCTTCGATGCCGCGCTCGCCAAAACCGCCGGGCACCAACACTGCATCCATTCCCTTCAGGGCATGAGTGCCCTGCTTCTCGATGTCCGTGGACTCGATGTAGTGGATGTTGACGCGGGTGCGGGTCTTGAGGCCGCCGTGCATGAGCGCCTCGTGCAATGACAGGTACGAGTCGCGGATCTGCACGTACTTGCCCACCATGGCGATATCGACCTGACCGTCCGGATTGGCCTTCGCGGTGACGACCTGGCGCCACTCGGCGAGATCGGTCGGCTGCACCTCCAGGCGCAGCTTGTCGACAATGATGTCGTCGAGCGCCTGCTCGTGCAGCAGGATCGGAATCTTGTAGATGTCATCCGCGTCGATTGCGGAGATCACCGCGCGCTCCTCGACGTTGGTGAACAGCGCGATCTTGCGGCGCTGCTCCTCCGGAAGCGGGTGCTTGCACCGGCATAGAAGCACGTCCGGCTGGATACCGATGCCGCGCAGCTCCTTGACCGAGTGTTGGGTCGGCTTTGTCTTGATCTCGCCGCTCGAGCCCCCGACGACGGGAACCAGCGTGAGATGCATGTAGACGCAATTGCTGCGACCGAGCTCGACGCCGAGCTGACGAATCGCCTCGAGGAAGGGCAGCGACTCGATATCGCCGACGGTGCCGCCGATCTCGACCATGCAGACATCGGCGCCGTCGGCACCGAGCTTGATGCTGCGCTTGATCTCGTCGGTGATGTGCGGGATGACCTGCACCGTCGCGCCGAGATAGTCGCCCCGCCGCTCCTTCGCGATGACGCGCTCGTAGATACGCCCGGTGGTGAAGTTGCTGTTGCGGCCGGTCGTCGTGCGCACGAAGCGCTCGTAATGCCCGAGATCCAGATCGGTCTCGGTGCCGTCCTGGGTGACAAACACCTCGCCGTGCTGGAAGGGGCTCATCGTGCCCGGATCGACATTGATGTACGGATCGAGCTTGACCATCGCGACCTTGAGGCCGCGGGCCTCGAGGATCGCTCCGAGCGAGGCGGCCGCGATGCCCTTACCCAATGAGGATACGACACCGCCGGTGACGAATACGAAACGCGTCATAAATGTTTCTGCAGGGGTTTCCGTCGCTTGAGACCGCTGCCGTGAAGGCTGCACTGACGACGGGCAAGCAGGTTACCACAATGGCGGGACGGCACCAGTCCTTCGTCAGGTCGCGCGGGTCCGCGGCCGGCACCGGAGCCGCGACTGGGGCCGGCACCGTGCCGCGACTGGGGCCGGCACCGTGCCGCGACTGGAGCCGGACCGGCCGCGACTGGAGCCGGACCGGCTAGCGATGCCAGATCAGGCGAGCGCGGCGGCGCGCTCCCGGGGCCGCCTGGACGGAGGCATCGAGCCACAGATCGCCGGCGGCCAGCAGAGTGTCTTCGTTGAAAACCAGCGGGATACGAGCGCGCTCGACGATCGGTACATGAGCTTCCTGCAGCAGGCTCTTCAATGTGCGGCGCGGCCCGTTGCGAATGGGGCGCAGCCGTTCACCCCCGAGACGGCGCCGGACCCTCACAGAGGCCGGCAGCGCATCGAGGTCGAGAGTCCCGTGGCGATCGCGTCGCAGCTCGAGCTTGCCGAGCGCCCCGAGCTCGCAGTGCTCGCCGGCTCGCCACGACCACGGTATCGCTTCGACACGCGGCCCGGGCGCCCGGCTCGCGGCCTGGAGGATCAGCCGGCCCGCATGTCGGAGAATGACCGTCGTGCCCCAGGCGATGTGCGGATTCGCATCCGGCCGCGCTTCGATGAGCGGTCCCGCGAGCTGCTCCAGACGGCGAGTGTCCGGCACCTCCCATCCCGATTGCGCGATCCAGAATCTCAGCGCATTGCGGCGCCGCTGCGGGGACAACGCACGCAGAGACTTCACGCTCAGTGCAGGTCCGTCCGCTGCACGCTCCACGTCCGCGCGTGCTAACTCATCGAGCAGCCGCTGCCCTTCGGCAATGTGACGTGCGCTACGCGAGACGGTCTGAGCGACGCTGGGCCAACGCTCGCGAATCAACGGTAGCACCTGCCGACGCAGGTAGTTCCGGCTCAACTCCTCATTGGCATTCGTCGCATCATCCACCCAGGGGATGCCTCTGCTCCGGACCCACTTCTCCAAAGCCGCACGCGACTGCGTCAGCAGAGGACGCGCGAGCCAGCCCTGACCGAAAGGAGCCACCGCCGGCATGGCGGCCAGACCCGCCAGGCCGGCTCCTCTGAACAGTTGCAGCAGGACCGTCTCGAGCTGGTCATCCTCATGGTGAGCGGTCAGCAAGAACTCACCGATACCCAGCTTCCGGGTGAGAAGTGCGTAGCGCTCATCGCGTGCGCGGGCCTCGAGCGAGGTACCGCGAGACTGCACTACTTTCGTCACGAGCACGTCCAGGGGAACCCGCAGCTCGCTCGCGACGCGCTCGCAATGGCCGCTCCATTGCCCTGCGTCGGGGTGGATGCCATGGTTGACGTGGATGGCGCGGACGCGTGACTTCACGCCGCGCAGCGCCGCCAGACCTGCAAGCAACGCAGTAGAGTCGACGCCGCCGCTGAAGGCCACACAGACCGAGACATCCGGGTACCCCGGCAACAGGCGGGCAAGCCGCTCGTGCAACCATTCGGGGTCGAACTCGTCACGCGTGACGCCCACAGGCGCGGCCGTGGCTTATTCCTCCGTCTCGGAGAATACGCCGAACGAAGCGATCTTCGCCGATCGCGCGGCGCGCAGCTCGTCGCGCGGAATGGCCTCCAACTCGTCGAGACGGCGCACCAGGGCTCGCTTGAGGCGAGCTGACATCTCCGCAGGGTCGCGGTGTGCCCCGCCGAGCGGCTCCTCGACGACCTCGTCGAGGAGCCCGAGCTTGTTGAGGCGGTCGGCCGTGAGATTGAGCGCCTCCGCGGCAGCCTCTTTCTTGTCCTGGCTCTTCCAGAGGATCGAGGCGCATCCCTCCGGCGAGATCACGGAGTAGGTGCTGTACTGAAGCATCATCAGGCGATCGCAAACACCGATCGCCAGCGCGCCACCCGAGCCGCCCTCCCCGGTCACGACGGTGACGATGGGGACGCTCAGCACGGACATCTCGAAGAGATTGCGTGCAATCGCCTCGCTCTGGCCACGCTCCTCCGCGCCGACACCCGGATAGGCGCCCTGCGTATCGATGAGCGTGACGAGCGGGAGACTGAACCGCTCCGCGAGGCGCATGAGCCGCAGCGCCTTGCGATAGCCCTCGGGCTTGGGCATGCCGTAGTTGCGCCGTACCCGCTCCTTGGTATCGCGTCCCTTCTGATGGCCGATGATCATGACCGCGCGGTTGTCGATACGGCCGAGGCCACCGACGATGGCCAGATCATCGCTGAACATGCGGTCCCCGTGCAGCTCGTTGAACTCGCTGCAGATCGCATTGATGTAATCCAACGTGTAAGGACGATGCGGGTGCCGCGCGAGCTGCGTGATCTGCCAGGGCGAGAGATTGGCGAATATGCTGGTCGTGAGTTGCCGGCTCTTTGCCTGCAGGCGGCTGATCTCCTCCTGGATGTTGACCTCCGACTCCGACGTGACGTGCTTCAGCTCCTCGATCTTCGCCTCGAGTTCGGCGATCGGCTGCTCGAAGTCCAGGAAGGCTACGGCCATTAGAGTCCTATGGGTCTGAAGCGATGCTGCGCGAGCGTAAGGGTGTGCCCGCCGCGGCGCAAGCTCATGCGGCTAGCCATCCGCCGCCGAGACTGCCCCCAGCTCGTTGGCCGACAGGCCATAGAAGACGTCCACGCCGCCGCGCCCGACGAGCGCTTCCAGGCTGTCGAGCAATTCCCGGCTTGCCCGCACGGACCAGTCCGGGCCCAGCGTCAGCGCCCCCGTGGCCTGGGGCCCCTTGTACTCGACGGTGATCGGACACGGACCCGGCCTCCACGGCTTCAGAACATCGGCCAGCCTCCCCAGGAACGCGTCAGGCTCCGTGCGGGCTTGCCACTTCAACACGAGCCTGCGCGCCTGCTGCTCCCTGACTTTGTCGAGCTCGGTGACGCGGCGTGCGGACAGGCGCCAGGCATCGCTGAACTCATCGAAGCGCAGCATGCCATCGATCAACACGAGCGCGTCCTTGACGACGAGCTCCCGGTGACGCTGATAGACTTCTTCGAACAGCGTGACCTCGATGCGCCCGGTGCGATCGTCCAGGCTCAGAATCACTCGCGGCCCGCGCTTCTTCACTTCATCGATGAGACCCGCCACCGTGACGGGCTTGCCGCCACCGAAACGCACGGGCTCCATCGGCTTGTCACTGATGAGATCGCCGATGCGATGCGACACGATCCGAGCGAGACCCGCCTCGAAGCGACCGATCGGGTGGCCGGTGAGATACAGGCCCAGGGTCTCGCGCTCGCCGGTGAGGCGCACGGTCTCGCTCCAATCGGGCTGCTCCACGGAGCGGTTCGGCACGCTGACCTGGGCGTGCTCATCCGAGGCCAGACCAAACATATCGTTCTGGCCCGCCTCGTGCGCTTTCGTATTCTGATCTCCGAGCTGCATCGCCCCCGGCAGCCGATGCAACAGCGTGGCGCGGTTCGCGCCCAGGCCGTCCAGACTGCCCGAGCGGATGAGCGCTTCCAGCACGCGGCGGTTTACCTTCTGCAGATCGAGCCGCCGACACAGATCCTCGATGCCGGTGTAAAGGCCGCGCGCCTCCCGCTCCCCGATCAAGGCATCCACGGCTCCCTGACCCACCCCACGAACTGCGCCCAGCCCGTAGCGGATGGTGCGCTCGTCTGCGACCGCGAACTCGTATCGTGAGTGGTTCACGTCCGGGGGCTTCACCTGCAAGCCCATGTCCGCGCACTCCTTGATCAGCGTCACGACCTTGTCCGTGTGGTCCATGTCCGCGGACAGCACGGCCGCCATGAAGGCCGCCGGGTAGTGCGCCTTCAGATAGGCTGTCTGATAGGACAGCAGCGCGTAGGCCGCGGAATGCGACTTGTTGAAGCCGTAACCGGCGAATTTTTCGATGAGGTCGAAGATATGCGCGGCGAGTGTTGACTCCACTCCCCTGGCTACCGCTCCGTCCACGAACACGGAGCGTTGCTTCGCCATCTCCTCGGGCTTCTTCTTGCCCATCGCCCGTCGCAGCAGATCGGCGCCGCCCAGCGTGTAGCCGGACAGCACCTGCGCGATCTGCATGACCTGCTCCTGATACAGGATCACGCCGTAGGTCGGCTCCAGGACCGGCTTCAGGCTGGGATGCAGATAGTCGATCGGGCCATCGATCCGGCCGTGCTTGCGGTTGATGAAGTCATCGACCATGCCCGACTGCAGCGGCCCCGGGCGAAACAGCGCAACGAGAGCGACGATGTCCTCGAAGCGATCCGGTTGCAGGCGCCGCACCAGATCCTTCATACCTCGGGACTCGAGCTGGAATACGGCCGTGGTGCCGCATGCCTTCAGAAGCGCGTACGACTTGGCGTCGTCCATCCTCAGGCCGGCGATGTCGAGCGGCGGCTCGGAACCGGCGGCGCGCGCCGCATTGATCGTGGCCACGGCGCGATCGATGATCGTCAGGGTGCGCAGGCCCAGGAAGTCGAACTTCACGAGTCCGGCCGCTTCCACGTCGTCCTTGTCGAACTGCGTGACGAGACTGCCGCCGGACTCGTCGCAATACAGCGGTGCGAAGTCAGTCAGCACCGACGGCGCAATGACCACCCCACCGGCATGCATGCCGGCGTTGCGCGTCAGACCTTCGAGCGAGCGGGCGAGATCGATGAGATTCCTGATCTCCTCCTCGCAGTCGTACAGCCGCTTCAGCTCCGGCTCTTTCGTCAGCGCATCCTCCAGCGTGATGCCCAGCTCGAACGGAATGAGCTTCGCGATGCGATCCACGAATCCGTAGCTCATCCCGAGGACACGCCCCACGTCGCGGACGACGGCCTTCGCGGCCATCGTGCCGTAGGTGATGATCTGCGACACCCGCTCGCGGCCGTAGCGGTCGGCCACGTACTCGATCACGCGGTCGCGGCCCTCCATGCAGAAGTCGACATCGAAGTCGGGCATCGAGACGCGTTCGGGGTTGAGGAAGCGCTCGAACAGCAAGTCATACTCGATCGGATCGAGATCCGTAATGCGCAAGGAGTAGGCAACCAGCGACCCGGCCCCCGAGCCGCGGCCCGGCCCGACCGGCACGCCGTTCTCGCGCGCCCAGCGGATGAAGTCCGCCACGATGAGGAAGTATCCGGCGAAGCCCATCTGGCAGATGACATCGAGCTCGAGCTCGAGCCGCTGGCGGTAGCGGGCTGCGAGCGCCTGCGCATCGGAGCTCGCAAACTGCGGGAAGCGCGCGACGAGGCCCCGCTCGCTCTCTTCGATGAGATATTGATCGGCAGTCAGGCCCTCCGGCACCGGATATCGCGGCAGACGCGCCTCGCCCAACTTCAACATCAGGCTGCAGCGACGTGCGATCTGTACGGAGTTTGCCAGGGCCTCCGGCACATCCGCGAACAAGACCGCCATCTCCTGCGGAGTGCGCAGGTATTGCTGCTGCGTGTAGCGTCGCTGCCTGCCGGAGTCCGCGAGCAGGGCGCCGTCGTGGATGCAGACTCGCGCCTCGTGCGACTCGAAATCATCGGCCTTCAGGAAGCGCACATCGTTGCTGGCGACGACGGGCACCCCCCGGCGGCCGGCGAGCGCGACGGCTGCCGCTATGTAGCTCTCTTCGCTCGGCTTGCCGATGCGCTGCAACTCGACGTAGAACCGGTCATCGAACAGCCCGAGCCAGGCATCGAGCGCACGCTCGGCGTCGCGCTCGCGCGAATTGCAGAGCGCCCTGCCGACATCGCCTTCGGTCGCACAGGAGAGCGCAATCAGCCCCGCAAGCCCCTCGCGCGTCAGCCAGGCTCGATCTATCGTCGGGACGCCCCGTTGCTGCCCCTCCAGATACGCCCGACTGACGAGGCGCGTGATGTTTCCGTACCCGGTCTGGTTCTGACACAGTAACGTCAACCGGGAAACAGGCTGCCGCTCTCCGGGCTCGCGCACCAACAGGTCGACGCCGATGACGGGCTTGACCCCGCGACCGAGCGCCGCGCGATAGAACTTGACCATCGCGAACAGATTGTTCTGATCGGTCACCGCCACCGCGGGCATTTGCCCAGCGGCCACTGCGTCAACCAGCTCCGGCACCCGTACGACGCTGTCGATCAGCGAGTACTCGGTGTGCACGCGCAGATGTACGAACTCAGGCATGAATCGATTTCTCGAACGCGAGCCTCACAGGCTCGAACGACCTGCGATGCAACGGCGACGGCGCCGTGCGACTCAGCGCCGCGAGGTGTGCGGGAGTGCCGTAGCCCTTGTGCGCGGCGAGCTCGAACCCCGGATAGCAGATGTCCAGGCGCTCCATCATCGCATCACGATGCGTCTTCGCGAGAATCGAGGCCGCGCTGATCGCTGCCACCGTGGCATCGCCCTCGATGACGGCTTCCACCCGACATCCGAGCTGCAAATCATCCAGCCGCGGCAGCTGGTTCCCGTCTATCTGCACATGCGTCGGGCAGACGGGCAGGCGCATGAGGGCGCGACGCATGGCGAGAAAAGTCGCCTGCAATATATTGAGGCTGTCGATCTCGTCGCGATCCGACCAGGCGACCGCCCAGGCCACGCAGCGCGCCCTGATCAAAGGAGCGAGCTCCGCGCGCTGCTCCGGTGTCAGAGCCTTCGAGTCAGCCAGTCCGTTGATGCGGCGCCGCGGGTGCAGGATGACGGCCGCCGCGACCACGGGACCTGCCAGCGGACCTCGACCGGCCTCATCAACTCCCGCGAGGCGAAACGGCTCACCGCGAGCCCGCCGCATGAAGAGTCTCATGCCCGTCTTTCCTCCACCAACTCCAGAATGGCCGCCGCGGCCAGCGCCGCTCCGCCGCATCGCAGGGTCACGTGCACTCGCGCGAATTCGCGTTTCAGCTCATCGCTGTAGGCGCGATCCTCGAGCTCGTTGAGCAGGGCCGCTCCGAGCGCCGCAGGGGTGACCGCCTCCTGGATGAACTCTGGCACGAGCCGCCGTCCGATGAGAAGGTTTGGCTGCGAGAAGTATGGCACCTTGACGAGCCCGAGTGTGCGTACCAAAAACGCCGACAGCGCGGAGATCCGGTAGGCGACCACCATGGGACGCCCCGTGAGCAGAGTCTCGAGGGTCGCGGTGCCCGATGCGACGATGGCGGCATTCGCCGCTGCCAGAACAGACTGTGCCTGCCCGTCGAAGAGCTGAATCGCGGGCGCCTGTGGCGCTGCTCCAATCTGGCGCTCGAAGACGGTGCGCACGCGGGGCGACGCCATTGGAGCAACGAAGCGCAAGCCCGGTCGCTTCGCCTCCAGCCACGCCGCGGCTCCAACGAAATCCGCGCTCAGCCGCTCCACCTCACCGAGCCGGCTACCCGGCAGGAGAGCAACCACGGTCGCGTTGGGATCGATTCCCAAGGCGGTACACGCACTTTCGCGATCGACTTCAAGCGGGATCTGATCCGCGAGGGGGTGTCCCACAAACACCGCGCGCACCCGATGTTGTGAATAAAACTGAGTCTCGAATGGGAGCAGACACAGTACGAGGTCGCACGCGCGACCGATCGTGCGGACCCGGCCCTGCCTCCAGGCCCACACCTGGGGGCTTACGTACTGCACGGTTGGGATGCCTGCCTCCTTCAGCCGTCCGGCAAGGAGGTCTACGTTGAAGCCAGGCGCATCCACGCCAATGAAAACATCCGGTCGAGTCTCGAGAAACCGCTTCGCGAGCCGCGTCCTGAGCCGCAGCAACCGCGGCGCATGCCTCAGCACTTCCGCCAGACCGAGCACCGAGAGCTCTTCTGCCGGGGCCCACTCCTCGCACCCGGCGGCGATCATCTTGGGCCCCGCGACACCCATGAATTGCGCATCGGGCCGCCGCTCACGTATCGCGGCCATCAAGGCGGCTCCGAGCTGATCACCGGAGGATTCTCCCGCCACGATCCCGACGCGCAAGCGATCTCCGGCCGCGGGCCGCGGGGACGTTGCCTGCCCCGCCTGCTCGCTCATCATCGGCGGCTCATCGAACCAGGCTGCGCGTGGAGGTGCCGACGAAGTCGACGAACGGCCGAACTTCCGCGTGCTCTGCCGCCAGCGGCCGCAACTTCTCGAGCGCCTCCGCCAGACGCAGATCGGATCGATAGAGGATGCGGTAAGCCTCGCGAATGTTGCGGATCTGCTCTTCGTCGAAGCCCCGCCGCTTCAGTCCCTCCGAATTCACTCCGTGGGGGACAGCCGGGTTACCGGCAACCATGACGTAGGGCGGAACGTCCCGTGACAGGATCGATCCGCCTCCCAGGAAGGCATGTGAGCCGATCTTGGCGAACTGGTGGATGGCCGTCAGTCCTCCGAGGATGACCCAGTCCCCGATTTCGACGTGTCCGGCGAGCGAGGCGCAATTGGCGAAGACCGTCTTGTCGCCCACGACGCAGTCATGCGCTACATGCGAAAACGCCATGAACAGATTGTCGTGACCAATCCGCGTCACCCCCTTGTCGTGCGTAGTGCCCCGATTGACCGTGCAACTCTCCCGGAACACGTTCCGATCGCCGATCTCGAGTCGCGTCGGCTCGCCCGCATACTTTTTGTCCTGCGGCGCATCGCCGAGCGAGGCGAACTGGAAGACATGGTTGTCCGCACCGAGCGTCGTATGCCCGGTGATCACCGCATGCGGACCGATGATCGTGCGTGGCCCGATGCGTACATCGGGGCCGACGACGCTGAACGGGCCCACCGAGACGTCCGCCGCAAGTTGTGCCTGCGGCGCCACGACCGCGCGTGGATCGATCACTTGCCGCTCTCCGGCTCCGGCGCGGCCTTCGCGGCCCTGGCCGCATCCGCGGCGCTCTTGTTGGTCTCGGGGGCGATCATCATCTCGGCGTGAGCGACTTCGTCATTGCCCACCAGCGCGGCCGTCGAGAAGCGCCAGATGCCGCGCAGGCTGCGTTCGATCTGCGCGGTCAGCACGAGTTGGTCCCCGGGCACGACGGGCTTGCGGAAGCGGGCCTTGTCGATCCCGACGAAGTAGAAGCGCGTGTGCTCATCCGGGATGGTGTTCGCCGTCACGAACGTCAGGATTCCGGCGGTCTGCGCCAGCGCCTCGATGATCATGACACCCGGCATGACGGGGCGGCCGGGGAAATGCCCCTCGAAGAACGGCTCGTTGTAGGTCACGTTCTTCAGCGCGCGGATATGCTCGCCGGGACGGCACTCGAGCACGCGATCCACGAGCATGAAGGGGTAACGGTGCGGCAGGTACCGCAGGATCTCATAGACATCGAGCCGTACTATCGATTCACTCATCATCCTCACCCTGAGCCGAGCCCGCGCCCCGCTCCAGCGTCTGGACCCGCTTGACGAGCCGGTCGAGGCGCTTGAATCGGGCGACCTGACGGCGCCACACATGAGATTCTTCGAGCGGAATACCGCTGGAGTATACGCCGGGGCGCAGCACCGAGCCGGTCACCATCGCATTGCCGGTGATGATCACGTGGTCGGCGATCGTAACGTGCCCCGCCATCGCGACTGCGCCGCCGATCATGCAGTGCTTGCCAATGACGGTGCTGCCGGAGATGCCCGTGCAACCGGCAATCGCGGTATGCGCGCCGATGCGGCAGTTGTGACCGATCTGGATCTGGTTGTCGAGCTTCACGCCCTCCTCGATGATCGTGTCCTCGATGGCTCCCCGATCGATCGTCGTGTTCGCACCGATCTCCACGTCCGGGCCGACGCGCACGGTCCCCACCTGCGGAATCTTCAGCCACTGGCCGTCTTCGCGAGCAAACCCGAATCCGTCGGCACCCACGACCGCCCCGGGCTGAATCAGGGTCCGCGCTCCGATCTGCACCCCGTGACACAGAGTCACCCGGGCCACGAGACGAACCCCTTGCGCCAATTTGACATCCTGCTCCAGGGAGCAATGGGGTCCGATGACGGCGTCGGCCCCTATCTCGACCCGCTCACCGATGACGCTGAATGCTCCAACGCGGGCACTTGGATCGATACGCGCACTCGGCGCAACCACGGCGTTCGGATGTATGCCGGCAGCTTGCGTCGGAGCCGGATGCAACAGGGCAACGATGCGCGCAAATGTAGCGCGCGGATTGGAGCAGATCAGGGCCGCGGTGGGGCAGTCCGCGGCACTCTCGCGATCGAGAACGACGACGCCCGCCCGAGTCTCCATGAGCTGCCGCCGATTGCGCTCTTCCGCGAGAAAGGCGACCGAGCGCGCATCCGCGTTGGTGAGCGTGGCGACTCGCTCGACGAGCGCATCCGGCTCGCCGCGCAGCTCGCAGCCGAATCGGACCGCCAGCTCCCCGAGCGAAATCGCCATGTCCGCGACCGGCCGCGTCTGCGGCGTCCGTGCGTTGCGGTTACTGCGGCTTGGAGGCCGGTGCCGCAGGCGCGTTCTGGCCCGATGGTTTCGCGGAGCCCGCCGCGGGCTTCGACTGCAACGCCGCGAGAATCGCGGGCGTGATGTCGAGCGTCGAGGTCGCGTAGATCACGCCGTCGGCGATGATCAGGTCGAAATTCTGCGCCTTCGCATAGTTCCTCACCTGCTCGATGAGGATCTTCTGCAGGCGCGAGTTTTCCTCGTTGTTGCGGGCGTTGAAGTCGTCCTGCGCCTCGCTCTGCTTGCGAGCGAGCTCCCGATAGCTCTCGCGCAACTCCTTCTCGGCATTGGCGCGCTGATCGCCCGTCATCGTGGCGGCATCCTTCTGCAGCTTGTCCTCCTTGTTCTTGAGGGCGGTCTGCTGGTTCTGCAGCTCGCGCTGGCGCGGCATGAACTCGTTGCGGATCGAGTCGCGGGCCGACTTCGCCTGCGGCGACTCCTCCATGAGCCGACCGTAGTCGACCACCCCGATCTTCAGCTCCGCCCACGCCGGCGTCGCCGCCAGTGCAACGGCCGCAGCCAACCCCCCCAAAATCGACTTGCTGATCGAGCCCTTCACGGAAATTCCACCTCGAGTGTTAAGTAGCCGCCTTCCCGTTCCTCCCCCGCCGCCACCGGCTGCCGGGGGTCGTTATATTGCTCTAGAACGCCTGGCCGATGGAGAACTGGAACGTCTCGGTCTCATCGCCCCAGTTCGTATAGAGATTGCCCCGCGTCGCATTCAACGGAATACCCAAGCTGAACCGGAAGAGCCCGAGCGGTGCCAGCCACTGCACGGCGACGCCGGCCGAGCGCTTGAGGTTATGATAATCGAACTTGTAGCTGACCGGGGTGATCTGATCCGGCCCGAAGAACTGCAGGTTCTTCGTGGTCGAGAACACGTTACCCATGTCGAAGAAGGCGCTCACCCGGGCCGTGCTGCGCCACTTTTCCGGCATCGGAAAGATGAACTCGTTCCGGTTGACGACGCGCAGGTTGCCGCCGTAGGGGTTGCCGAACTGGTCCTTGGGCCCGAGGCGACTCTCCCGGTAGCCGCGGATCGAGTCCGGGCCGCCGCCGAAGAAGTTGCGGTAGGGCGGCAATGCCGTGGTGCCGCCGAACGGGGCGCCGTAGTCCACGGCGAAATTGAACGAGAACACCCACGGTCCGTGGATGGGCACGTACTGCAGGAAGTCGTAGTTCGCGATCCAGTACTTGACCTGGCTGCCCGGAACCGTCGCCGACACGGCGACCGTCTGGCGCATGCCCCGGTCGGCGAACAGCGTGCGGTTGCGCGTGTCCCAGCCCCAGCCGGCCAGCAGCTCGGCCGCCTTGAAGTTGGAGCCGTAGAACACGTACTCGTTGTTCGAGACGTCGTCGTGAGCGAACCGCTGGTACGAGTGGCCGTTGTGCTGCACCCACTGCTGCGCCTGCAGGGCGCTGCCCAGCGAGTTGGTCAGCAGCTGCGAGCTGTCCACGGTGCCGCCCAGGCGCACGTACTGGAACTCGGTGACCGGGTAATCCCAGGACACGCCCGCGCTCACCGTCTTCGATGAGAAGTTGGACGATGCGGACACGAACTGGGTCACGTCGCGATAGGTCAGGGACTCGGTGCGCGAGACGCCGTCGATGCTCGTGTACGGGTTGGTATGCGAGAGGCTGTAGACCTTGCTGAACGCGCCCCCGTTCAACTCGACCGAGACGCGCTGGCCCGTGCCGAGGAAGTTCGCGTCGGTGTAGCTGCCGTTGAGCTGGAACTTGTAGGTCTCCGAATAGCCGATACCGCCGCCCAGCTGCGCGCTCGGACCCTCCTCCACCTTGAAGTTCACGTCCACCAGGTCCGGCGAGCCGGTGACCGGGGTCGTCTCGAACTCCACGTTCTTCACGTACGGCAGGCGCTGCACCCGCTGCTTCGATCGCTCGAGCGAGGTGTTGGAGAGCCACCCGCCCTCGAGCTGCCGCATCTCGCGGCGCAGCACCTCGTCGTTGATGCGGTTCGCGCCGGAGAAGGTGATGTTGCGCACGTAGACCCGGTTGCCCGGATCGATGAAGAACGTGAGCGACACCTCATGTGTGGCGTTGTCGGGCGTCGGCACCGGGTCGACCTTCGCGAACGCGTAGCCGTCGGCGCCGAGCCGGTTCTGGATCAACTCCTGCGTCGAGGTGATCAGCTTGCGATTGAAGATCTGACCGGGCTTGACCAGCAACAGCTTCTCGAGCTCCGCTTGCGCCACGACGAAGGTGCCCGCCAGTTTGACCTGCGAGATCTTGAAGACATCGCCCTCGGTGAGGTTCACCGTGATGAAGATGTCGTCTTTTTCCGGCGCGATGGCGACCTGGGTCGAATCGATCTGGAAGTTCGCATAGCCGCGGTCCATGTAGTAGTTGCGCAGTTTCTCGAGGTCGCCCTGCAGGGACTCGCGCGAGTAGCGGTCGTCCTGCTTGTACCAGGACTTCCAGTTCGGGGTCTTCAGCTCGAAGGTATCGAGGATCTCCTTCTGCTGGTAGCTCCTGTTGCCGACCAGCTGGATCTGCCGGATCTTGGCGCGCTTGCCTTCCTTGATCTCGATCTTGATCTTGACGCGGTTGCCGGTCTCTTCCTCGACATGCGTGTCGACGCGCACACCGTATTTACCGCGGCTGTAATACTGGTCGGTCAGGTATTGCGTGACATCCTCGAGCACCGAGCGGTCGAAGGTCTTGCCGGTAGCGAGGCCCACGTTGCGCAGCGACTTCTGCAGATCCTCGGTCTTGATGTCCTTGTTACCGGTGATCTCGAAGCTCTCGATCGAGGGGCGCTCGAGGACCACCACGACGAGCGTATTGCCGTCCCGACGCAACTGGACGTCGCGAAAGAAGCCGGTGGCGTACAGCGCACGAATCGCTTCGCGCACCCGCTGGTTGTTCAGGTGGTCGCCGATGTTGACGGGCAGGTAGTTGTAGACCGTGCCCTCCGAGACGCGCTGCAGTCCTTCGACCCGGATATCGCCCACGGTGAAATCTGCATCGCTCGGGGACGCCGCCGTGGCCGACTCCGGAGTCTGCGCGAGCGCCGAAGCGCAACGCACGGCCAGAGCAACCGAGACCAGGACTCCAGGAACTTTGACTTTCATGCGCTGCGCGCAATCCTTCACGGAGCTCGTCAAATGCGCACTCCGCCTGTGTAGCGGCACCTTGCCGCCGTGCCAGTAGTTTTCATGCGCTACGCGCAACCCCTCACGGGTTGGGCACACGCCCACCCCGTCTCGTTAGCCGGCGTGTTACCGCCGTTCAAGAAACATCAACTAAGTTGACGCGCGATGTCGTTGAACAGTGCAACGCCCATCAGCAGGATGAGCAGCGCGATCCCCACCTGCTGCCCGAATGCCTGAGCCCGCTCCGACAGCGGGCTGCCCTTCAGCCACTCGACGAGCTGAAAGACGATCTGGCCGCCGTCCAGAATCGGAATCGGCAGCAAGTTGAGAAATCCGAGCGACAGCGAGATCAGCACCAGGAACCCCATGAAGGAGGAGACGCCCGCCTCCGCCGACTCTCCGGCGAACTCCGCGATCGACAACGGCCCGCTCAGATTCTTGAGCGAGACCTGCCCGGCCAGCATCCGCCAGAACAGGCGTGCCTGCAGCACGGTCATACTCCACGCTTCATTCGTCGCATGCCCGAGAGCGGCGAACGGGGCGAGGTCCGTATGGATGAGCATGCTCTCCGGGAGAGTGACTCCCGCGGGCTGCAATACTTTGATACGGCCGACCCTCTTTCCCCCGACCTCGTCGCTGGCGACGGTGATGCTCACCACCGTGTCCACGCCGCCGCGCCGGTAGGTCAACGATACCTTCTCTCCGGGGCGCGAGCCGATCTGGCTGACGATGTCGCGGAAATCCGTGACCGGCGCGCCGTCGATCGATATGACGCGGTCGCCAGTCCTCAACCCCGCGCGTGCCGCCGGCCCATCGGGCACGACCTGGCCCAGCACGGCCGGGATCGGCGGCGACCAGAATTGAAATCCGAGGCCCTTGAAGAGCGCGGAGGGCTCGGTGAGATGACGCCGCTCATCGGGATCGGAGACGTTCAGCCGGGCAGTGCGGTTCGAGCCGTCCTCGCCTCTCACGGCGAGGACGGCCTCGCCGCTCGAGCTCATGGCATCGAGGAGATCGAAGATCACGTCGCGCTGTCCGGCCACCGGCACGCCGTTGATGGCTCGAATCTGATCGCCGGAGCGCAGCCCGCCCCGGGCGGCGACGGAGCTCTGCAGGATGTCCCCGACGACGGGCTTCACCTCGGTGACCCCGCTCACCCAGAACATGCCCCAGAGCACGAGAATGGCAAAGGCAATATTGAAGGCGGGACCGGCGAGCAGCACCGCGATGCGCTGCCACGGTGGCCGGCGGGTGAACGACCGGGACAGCTCGCTGGCGGCCACGGGGCCTTCACGCTCGTCCAGCAACTTCACATAACCGCCGAGCGGAATGGCCGCGACGACATATTCGACCCGGTCGGCACCGGCCACCTTGCGCAGCACGGGTCGCCCGAACCCGATCGAGAATCGCAGCACCTTGAAACCGAGCCGCCGTGCGACCCAGTAGTGGCCGAACTCATGCACCGTGACGAGCAGGCTCACGGCTACGATGAACCACAGCAGATACCAGCCGACATTCATGGAGCTTCTCCGACCGCCGTTTTCAACACGGCGCGCGGCATCGCCAGCCACTCGTGGGCGAGCCGCCGCGCCTCGGCGTCGGCGGCCAGCACGTCCTCCAGGCTCCCGACGGCTCCCCCGGAGACCTTTGTTATCACGGCTTCAATGACTGCCGCGATGTCGGGAAAGTTCAATCGATGCTCCAGGAACGCCTGCACGGCCACCTCGTTGGCAGCGTTGAGGACCGCGGGCTGCAAGCCCCCGCGCCGCGCCGCCTCCTGCGCCAAAGCGAGGCAGCGGAACTTCTCGGGATCGGGCGCCCGGAAATCCAGGCGGGCGGTCCGCATCAGATCGAGGAATTCTACACCGGAGGCGATTCGATCGGGCCAGGCGAGCGCGTGAGCGATGGGTGTGCGCATGTCCGGTGAGCCGAGCTGAGCGAGCATCGAGCCGTCCAGATACTCCACCAGCGAGTGCACGATGCTCTGCGGATGCAGCACGATGTCCACTTGCGCCGGCGGCAGGCCAAAGAGGAAGCACGCCTCGATCAGCTCGAGGCCCTTGTTCATCAGGGTCGCCGAATCGACGGAGATTTTCCGGCCCATCACCCAGTTGGGATGCGCGCAGGCCTGATCCGGAGTGGCTGTCTCGAGGGCCTCGCGCGGCCAATCGCGAAATGGGCCGCCGGATGCCGTGAGGAGAATGCGGCGCACGCCCGGCGGCGGATGGCCGATACGGGTCTCGCGGGGCAGACATTGGAAGATCGCGTTGTGCTCGCTGTCGATCGGCAGCAGCGTGGCGCCCGAGGCATGGACCGCGGCCATCAGAAGCGGCCCGGACATGACCAACGCCTCCTTGTTCGCCAGCAGCAGGCGCTTGCCGGCACGGGCAGCCGCCAGGGTGGAGCGCAATCCGGCCCCGCCGACGATCGCGGCCATGACACACTGCACTTCGGACGAGGAAGCGATTTCGGTGAGCGCCTGAGCGCCACCGAGAATGCGTGTCTCGCCGGCCTCACGCCCGAGAGTGCGGGTCAACTCCCGGGCTGCACTCTCATCCGCCAGGGCAGCGTAGGAAGGACGAAAACGCCGTATCTGCCCGGCGAGCTTCGCGACATTGCGATGGGCGCCCACGGCAACGAGACGAAAGCGGTCGGGATGGCGCGCGAGAACGTCCAAGGTGCTCTCCCCGATCGAGCCCGTCGAACCCAACACGGCAACGCCGATCACCCTGTCACCCCCATCATCGACAGACCGAGAAACAACACAGGGGCGGCGCCTGTCACGCTGTCGATGCGATCCATGACGCCGCCATGGCCAGGAAAGAGGGTACCGCTGTCTTTGACGCCTGCAAAACGCTTTAACAAGCTCTCGGTCAGGTCACCCACGATCGAGAACGCAACCGCGGCCAGGCACAGTGGCAAAAAAATCCCCAGGGGCAGTCCGAAGTGAGCGCCGCCGACGAGCGCGACCGCGGCACTGGCAGCCACGCCGCCGAGAACACCCTCCCAGGTCTTGCCTGGCGACACTTCAGGTGCGAGGCGGGTGCGCCCGAACCACCTGCCGCAGAAGAAAGCCCCGGTATCGGCCGCCCAGACCAGAATCAGCGAAAACAGCAGCCACTCGGCGCCCTGCGGCGGGTCGAGCCGCAGGTGCACGAGCGCGAGCCACGCCGGGACCAGCGCCAGGGCACCGGCCAGTGCTGCCGACCAGCGCGCCACGCGGTGTGGAGCAAACAGAATCCACGCGAGCGCCGCGAGCCACCACGCGAGCGCGCCGAAGAGAATGATCAGGCGTCCCTCGGCGCTCAGCGCGATGCGCCAGGCGGCCAGGAGCAAGGCCCCGAGAAGGAGCACGTAGACGCCTCGGGCGATGTGCCCGCGCAGCCTCAGGAAAGCCGACCATTCCCAACCGCCCGCCAGCACCATCAGGGTCAGGAGCAGGACCGTCGCGACCGGCGGGAAAAGCAACACGATAGCGAGGAGCGCCGCGGCCAGGACCAGGGCGGTGGCCACGCGCTTGCGCAGAGCTTCGCTCACGGCTCCCGCACTTTCACCGCTTCGCGATCCGCGCGGACTGACTGTTGGTTCTGAGTGCGGCCGAAGCGGCGCTCGCGCCCGGCGAAGAACGCGAGCGCGGCCGTAAGCTCCGCCAGATCGAATTCCGGCCACAGGCGATCGCTGAAGTAGAGCTCCGCGTAGGCGAGATTCCATAGCAGGAAATTGCTGATGCGCCGCTCGCCGCCGGTGCGTATGAGGAGATCGGCGTCCGGCAGGCCGCGCAGCTCGAGCTCCGAGGCAAAGCGGGGCTCATCGATTTCCTCCGGCCGCAGCGCACCGCTCGTGCACTGGCGCGCCAGCTTCCGCGCCGCATGAACGATGTCCCACCGGCCACCGTAGCTCACGGCGATCTGCAGCTTGAGGCCGGTGTTGGCCTCGGTGCGCTCCTCGGCCGCCGCGATACGCGTCTGCAAGCGCATGGACAGCGCCGTGCGATCGCCTATGAAGCGCACGCGGACATCGTTCGAATGCAGCTCCGCGATCTCCCGATCCAGCGCTTCGATGAACAGGCTCATGAGGCTCGACACCTCGTCGGCTGGACGTTGCCAGTTCTCGCTCGAGAACGCGAACAAGGTCAGCGCCTCGATTCCGCGTCGCGCGCACTCCTGGATCGCCATGCGCACCGGCGTGAGACCCGCCTTGTGACCGACCGGGCGCGGCACACCACGCGCGGCAGCCCAGCGGCCATTGCCGTCCATGGTGATCGCAATGTGCCGCGGCAGCGTCCTCAAACCTGCATGACCTCTTTTTCCTTCGCGGCCAGCAATTGATCGATTTCCGCGACGTGCTTGTCGGTCAGCTTCTGCACGTCCACTTCCGCGCGACGCTCGTCGTCCTGGGAGACCAATTTCTCCTTCAGCGCTTCCTTGATGTCCGCCATCACGTCGCGTCGTACGTTGCGGACTGCGACGCGCGCGCCCTCGGCGTCCTGCCGGAGGACTTTCGTGATCTCGCGGCGGCGCTCTTCGGTCAGAGGCGGCATGGGAATGCGGATGACGGTCCCGGCCGTCATCGGACTCAGGCCCAGGTCCGACTTGTGGATCGCTTTCTCGATGGGCTGGACCATCGTCTTCTCCCAGGGAGACACGACGAGCGTGCGGCCTTCCTCGACTGCGATGCTCGCTACCTGTTGCAGCGGCACGTCCGAGCCGTAGTAGTCCACCTTCAGGTGCTCGATGAGGCTCGGGTGGGCTCGTCCGGTGCGCAACTTCCTGAGGTCCGCCTGGAAGGTCTGCACACACTTCGCCATGCGCTCGCGCGCGTCTTTTTTCAGGTCGTCTAGCATCGTGCATCCTCGCGGCTGCTGCGCATGAAACCGGTTACTCGAAGGTCACGGTCGTACCGACGTCCTCGCCTTTGACGATCCGCGTCAGGTCGCCCGAATTGTTGAGATTGAATACCCGCAGAGGCAAGCGGTTGTCACGGCACATGACGATGGCGGTCGCATCCATCACGTTCAGCTTGTCTGTGAGCACCTTGTCGAAGGTCAAGGAGGCGTAGCGCACGGCGGCCGGATTTCGCACCGGATCGTCCGAGTACACGCCATTCACCTTGGTCGCCTTCAGGAGCACGTCGGCGTTGATTTCGATCGCTCGCAGCGATGCGGCCGTATCCGTGGTGAAGAAGGGGTTGCCGGTCCCCGCGGCGAAGATCACCACGCGCCCCTTCTCGAGATGGCGGATGGCGCGGCGGCGGATATAGTCCTCGCAGACCTCGTTGATGCGGATCGCCGACATGACCCGTGCATGCATGCCGAGCGCCTCGAGCGCATCCTGCATGGCGAGGGAATTCATCACCGTGGCCAGCATGCCCATGTGATCGGCGGCAACCCGATCCATGCCGGCGCGAGCAAGTCCCGCCCCGCGAAAAATATTACCCCCGCCGACGACGACCGCGAGCTGGACGCCCATCTGCAAGATCTCCTGCAGCTCCCCGGCGATCCTTTTGAGCACCGCGGGATCGATGCCGTAGTCGCCCGATCCCAGCAGCGCCTCGCCCGAGAGCTTGACGAGGATTCTCGAGTATCGCGACCGGGTCTTCTCATTCATCAGTCAATCCTCGTCGGTCAGCGGCCTGTCCCGTGTCCCCGCCCATTCTAAAAAAGACCCCGCACTCGGCGGGGTCTTGGCAGGCTTCGCGACCCATCAATGTTTGACGGGAGTCGCGCCCTTGACCTGAGCCATCACCTCGGCCACGAAGTCATCCTGCTTCTTCTCGATGCCGGCACCGACCTCGAAGCGCTCGAAGCCGGTGACCTCGGCCTGGGCACCCTTCAGGAGCTTCTCGATCGACAGATCGGGATCCTTTACGAACGGCTGGCCGAGCAGTGTCATCTCGTTCAGCGACTTGCGGAGCCGTCCCTCGACCATTTTGGCGACGATCTCGGGCGGCTTGCCCTCCCCCTTCGCCTGTTCGGTCAGGATCTCGCGCTCTTTCGCCACGACGGACGCGGGGACATCCGCCGCACTGAGGTGCCTCGGGTTGCTCGCCGCGACGTGCATCGCCAGATCACGGGCCAAGGAAGCATCGCCGCCCTTCACCGCGACCAGCGCACCGATGCGCGTGCCATGCACGTACGCACCCAGGGCGCCCTCGGAGCTGAGCACGGCAAAGCGCCTGACGGTGATGTTCTCACCGATCTTGGCGACGAGCGCGCGCCTGCGCTCCTCGATGCTCTCGCCGCTGGGGAGCCTGGCTGCGAGCAGTACCTCCAGCGAGGCCGGCCTGGCAGCGAGCACCTGGTCGACGACGGCCTGAGAGAACGCCCGAAAATCCTGCTCGCGGGCGACGAAGTCCGTCTCGCAATTGACCTCGGCCAGCGCGGCCGTACGGCTGTCCGGCGATTTCGCGACCACGATGACCCCCTCGGCTGCAACGCGTGCCGCCTTCTTGTCGGCCTTCGCCAGCCCCTGCTTGCGCATGAGCTCGGCAGCGGCGTCGAGGTCGCCCTGGGTCTCCACCAGTGCCCTCTTGCACTCCATCATGCCCGCGCCGGTTCGCTCGCGGAGCTGCTTCACCGCGTCTGCTGTGATGTTCATGTCAAATCGGTCCTGTCTCTCGAGTCAACGCGTCAGACGCTTCAATCGCCACGGCCACCCTTCCCGCGCCGGGCACCGCCCCCTCCCGGCCGCCGTCCGCCAGGCGGAACCACCGCGACCGTCGCTGGAACGCTTCCGGCTGCGACGTCGGCCACGGGCTCGGCGGTGTCGAGATCCTCATCGGTGAGCTCTTCTGGCGCACCTTCCGGAACTTTGACCGCCGGCAAGCGACGCCGCGCCGGCGCCTTCCTGCGCACTGCGGCAGCCGGAGCGGGACGCTGCCGACCCCGCGCGGACTTCCTGCGCGGATTTCCTGCCTCGTCGAGCTCTACGAACTCATCTTCGCCCACGGCGACGGCCGGTACGGACTCCTTCCCTTCGAGCACCGCATCCGCCATGCCTGCCGCATAGAGCTGAATGGCGCGCATCGCATCATCGTTGCCGGGGACGATGTAGTCGATGCCATCGGGCGAGCAGTTGGTGTCCACGACGGCCACCACCGGGATACCCAGCTTCTGGGCCTCGTGAATCGCGATCTTCTCGTGACCCACGTCCACGACGAACATGGCATCGGGCAGAGACTCCATGTCCTTGATGCCCCCCAGACTCCTCTCGAGCTTGTCCATCTCGCGCCGCAGCTGGGTCGCTTCCTTCTTGCCGCGCTTCTCGAGCGCTCCGGAGGTCGCAAGCTCGGTGATCTCGCCGAGGCGCTTGATCGACTGCCGGATGGTCTTGAAATTCGTGAGCATTCCCCCCAGCCAACGCTGGTTGACGTAGGGCTGGCCGGCGCGCTGGGCCTCTTTCTGGACCGCCTCGCGCGCAGAGCGCTTGGTGCCGACGAAGAGGACCTTGCCCCCATCGGCAATGACGCCCTTCACGAAGGCTGCCGCCTCCGAGTACAGGGGCTGCGTCTTCTCGAGGTTGATGATGTGGATCTTGTTTCGCTCACCGAAGATGAAGGGAGCCATCTTCGGGTTCCAGAAGCGGGTCTGATGTCCAAAATGGACACCCGCCTCCAGCATCTGTCGCATGGACACGCCGGGCATGAGAATCTCCTGTTTGGGTTGAGCCTCCGTGCATCCCGGTCGGCCACCCTCGAGCTGCGTTCGCGGCTGCGAGAGCACCCAGCCAAGCCGGTGTGCGATGCACGTGTGGAGTTGCGTTGCCAAAAAAGGCCGCGCTTTATACCATGAAGACCCCGTCTGAACAATGCCTTACGTGCTCACAGGAGCCCTGTCGGAAGCCGTCCCAAGATCATGCCAGTGACTATCAAGACTCTCGAGGAACAACAGAAGATGCGGACCGCAGGCCGACTGGCCGCGGAGGTGCTCGACATGATCGGGGAGCATGTCGTTCCCGGAGTCACCACTGAAGAGCTGGACCGTATCTGCCACGACTACATCATCAACGTGCAGCGCTCGGTACCGGCGAATCTCAACTATAGAGGCTTCCCGAAGACGATCTGCACGTCGGTCAATCATGTGGTGTGCCACGGCATCCCTAACGACAAGCGCCTGAAGGCCGGAGACATAGTCAACATCGATGTGACTGTCATTCGCGATGGGTTCCACGGCGATACGAGCAGGATGTATTTCGTCGGCAAACCGCCCACTCATGCGCAACGCCTGGCAGAGACGTGTCACGAGGCTATGTGGCGCGGTATTCAGAGCGTTCATCCCGGCGCTCGACTCGGCGATATCGGACATGCCATCCAGAGCTTCGTCGAGGATCAGGAATATTCGGTCGTCCGTGAATATTGCGGCCACGGCATCGGGCGGATCTATCACGAGGACCCGCAGGTGCTGCATTACGGGGAGCCGGGCACGGGCCTCGAGCTGAAACCCGGCATGACTTTCACGGTCGAGCCCATGGTGAACGCCGGCAAGCGCCACGTTCGATTGCTTCAGGACGGCTGGACCGTCATCACCAAGGATCACTCGCTCTCGGCCCAGTGGGAACATACTGTCCTCGTGACGGACTCGGCCTTCGAGGTTCTGACGCTGGGCGCGACCGAGCGTCCCCATTGACAGTTCATGACCCAGGGGCGAAGTAATGGCCGGCGAGGTTGATCTCCTCGAGGAACCGATGCCGACGGCCGCGTGGGTGGCCCCGTGGCCGTTGTTGCTGCGGTTGCCGTCACTGCTGGCGGAGGCCAAAGGCTCACCGGCCGCCTATCGCGACCTCCTGAAGCAGGGCCATGAGGAGCTGAAGGCGCGGTTCCTGGCCGAGGAGCCGATCGAGGGCCTCGTGCATGCGCGGGCGGCCCTCGTCGATGTCGTTCTGCGCGAGGCGTGGCAGGTCCATCGCGACTCCGGAGTGGAGTCGTGGGCTCTGGTGGCGGTCGGCGGCTACGGCCGCGGCGAGCTGCACCCCTGCTCCGACATAGACATTCTGTTGCTGGTGCCGGGGCCGCCCGACGAGGCAGGCCGCAGCGTGGTGGAACGGCTCGTGGCCTTCCTCTGGGACATCGGTCTCGAAGTCGGCCACAGTGTGCGCACGGTCGAGGAGTGCGCGCAGGAAAGCGCGGCGGATGTCAGTGTCATGACGACACTGCTCGAGGCCCGCCTGCTCGCGGGCAACGACCGTCTGGTTGCCGAGATGCGCGACGCGCTCTCGCCGGAGCACGTCTGGCCGGTCAAGGACTTCTTCGAAGCGAAGGTGCGCGAACAGGCCAGCCGTCACCTGAAGGCACACGATACCGCCTACAACCTCGAGCCGAACGTCAAGACCGGCCCCGGCGGTCTGCGCGACATTCAAACCATCGCCTGGGTGGCGAAGCGCCACTTCGGCTCTGACACACTCGATGGTCTCGCCGTCCGCGGCTTCCTGTCCGCCGCCGAGCTGCGGCGCCTGAAACAAGCGCAGGCCTTCTTGTGGAAAGTGCGCTTCGGACTGCACGTGCTCACGGGCCGGCGTGAGGATCGCCTGCTGTTCGATCATCAGATCCGCCTCGCTCAGACGTTCGACTACGAGGACGCCTCCTACACCCTCGCGGTCGAGCAGTTCATGCAGCGCTACTACCGCACAGTGATGGACGTCAGCCTGCTGAACGAGCTGCTGTTACAGCTGTTCCGCGAGGCCATCCTGACGGAGAGCGAGCCGCCCCGCCCGCTCAACGCGCGCTTTCAGGTTCGTAACGACTCGCTCGAGAGCGTGAGCGACGATGTGTTCGTGCGTGCGCCCTCCGCGCTCCTCGAGCTGTTCGTGCTGCTGCAGCAGAACCCGGAGATCAAAGGTGTGCGCGCCTCCACGATGCGGGCGGTCGCCCGCAGCCTGTGGCTCATCGACGAGGAGTTTCGTCAGAATCCCCGCCACCATCGGCTGTTCCTCGAGATCCTGCGCTCGCCTGTCGGCGTGACGCATGAGCTGCGGCGCATGAACACCTATGGAGTGTTGGGACGCTACATCCCGGCGTTCGGCCGCATCGTCGGGCGCATGCAGTACGATCTGTTCCACGCCTACACCGTGGACGCCCATACGCTCTTCGTGGTGAGCAATCTGCGCCGCTTTGCCATCCCGCGCTATGACCACGAGCTGCCGGCTGCGTCGCGGATCATGCAGCAGCTTCCGAAGCAGGAGATCGCCTATCTCGCGGCGCTCTTCCACGATATCGCGAAGGGCCGCGGCGGCGATCACTCTGAGCTCGGCGGCGTGGACGCGGAGGCCTTCTGCCTCGAACAGGGACTGTCCGTATACGACGCACGTCTGGTCGCGTGGCTCGTCCGCAATCACCTCGAGCTGTCGATCACCGCTCAGAAGCAGGACATCGGCGATCCGGAGGTCATCACCTCCTTTGCTCGCCGCGTGGGCGATGAGAGCCACCTCGAGTACCTGTACGTGCTGACGTGCGCCGACGTGCGGGCGACGAATCCGAAACTGTGGAACTCGTGGAAGGCGTCGCTGTTTCATGACTTCTTCGACCGGGTCAAGCGCGCCCTGCGTCGCGGACTGGAGAGTCCGATCGACCAGGAGCAACTGGTCCGTGAGACTCAGGAAGCGGCGCGCAAACTGCTCATCGAGCGTGGGGTGGCCGCCGAGGAGGTCACGGCGGCCTGGACTCGCTTCTCGGCAGCATATTTCCTGCGCCACACGCCGGACGAAGTCGCCTGGCACACGCGGCTGCTCGCGGAACGAGACGCGGCATCGGACGAGCCGCTGGTCGCACTGGACCCCCGCAGCGTGCGCGGCACGACGGCGATCCTCATCTTCGCGCATCCGCACAAACATGGCTTTGCGCGCACGACGGCCGTGCTGGACCAACTCGGACTCAACATCGTCGATGCGCGCATCACCCCTACGGGCGATGGCTTCAGCCTCGATCTCTATCACGTGCTCGAGGACGACGGCGCGCCGATCACGGACACGGATCGGCAGGCGGAGATAGAGCGGGCGATCTGGCGCTCCCTGCAGCGCGCGGACGCGCCGTTCATGGTCTCGCGGCGTGCGCCTCGCCAGGCCCGCATGTTCAACACCGCGACGCAGATTGTGCTGAGCGTGGACGAGCGCAACCGCCGTTCGGTGCTGGAGCTCATCGCGGGGGATCGGCCCGGGCTGCTGTCGGACATCGGCAAGATCCTGATGGAGGAGCGCATCCAGCTTCTCGACGCCAAGATCATGACGGTCGGCGAGCGCGCCGAAGACGTCTTCTATGTCACCGACTTCGATGAGCGGCCGTTGAACGCCGAAGCCGCGCAGCGGCTGAAGGAGAGGCTGACTCAGGCCCTCGATCGGCGGCAGGCGGCATGAGCATGGAGTGGCCCCATTGAACCCGCGCCTCACGCGGCTGCACGCCTACCCCTTCGAGAGGCTCGCGAAACTGAAAGCGGGCCTGGCGCCGCCGGTCGAGCTCACCCACATCGCCATGTCGATCGGCGAGCCGCAACATCCTGCGCCAGCCGTCGTGCTCGATGTGCTGCATGCGCAGCTCGGGCAGCTGGGCAGCTATCCCGCGACCGCCGGGCTGCCGGACTTTCGGGCATCCGCGGCTCGCTGGCTCGAGAGGCGCTTCCGACTGGCGGCGGCCAGCATCGATCCACGGACGATGGTGCTCCCGGTGAATGGCACACGGGAGGCGCTGTTCGCCTGCGTGCAGGCGGTCGTGGACCCGACCTCGAGCCCCGTGGTGGCGATGCCGAATCCCTTCTATCAGATCTATGAGGGCGCAGCGCTCCTGGCGGGGGCGGAGCCTTACTATCTCGATACCTTGTCCGCGAACGGCTACCTGCCCGATCTCGATGCGGTGCCGGACTCGATCTGGGCTCGCTGCCAGCTGTTGTTCCTGTGCAGCCCTGGAAATCCGACCGGCGCGGTGCTCTCCCGTGAGCTCCTGCGCCATGCCTGCGAGCTGGCGGAGCGCCACGATTTCGTGATCGCCGCCGATGAGTGCTATACCGACATCTATCTCGATGAGCGCTCCCCGCCGCCCGGCCTGCTCGAGGTGGCTCTCGAAACGGGACGCTCGAATTTCGAGCGCTGTGTGGTCTTTCACAGCCTCTCCAAGCGCTCGAGCGTTCCCGGGCTGCGGTCGGGCTTCGTGGCGGGGGATCCTCGGATCATCAGGCAATTCCTGCTTTACAGGACCTATCATGGGTGCGCGATGCCGGTGCCGACGCAGCTCGCGAGCATCGCCGCCTGGGACGATGACACGCACGCGGCAGCCAACCGGCGTCTGTATCAGGAGAAGTTCGATCAGGTGCTCCCGATCCTCTCCGAAGTGATGCAGGTGGAGCGTCCGGGCGGCGCTTTCTATCTGTGGCCGGATGTGGGAGGGGATGACGAGCATTTCGCGCGCGATCTGTTCGCGACCCAGCACGTGACCGTCCTGCCCGGTACTTATCTGTCCCGCCCGAGTGCCGGCCACCCTGGCGTGGGACGCGTGCGCATTTCCTTGGTGCCGTCCGTAGCGGACTGTGTGGAGGCAGCCGGGCGTATTGCCGAATTTGTTCGTCGTTGAAAGACTGCTGAAGGACTTCTCATGGCCGATTTTCCCAAGCTCCGGACACTCATCGAGGACGCATTCGAGCGTCGCACCGAGCTATCGCCGCAGCGACTCCCTCGCGACCTGGATGAGGCGCTCACCGAGTGCCTGGACGTCCTGGACAGTGGCCGTGCCCGTGTGGCCGAGAAGACTGGCGGTCAATGGGTCGTCAACGAGTGGTTGAAGAAGGCGGTATTGCTTTACTTTCGTACTCACGATAACCGGCTGGTGGACTCGGGCTTCACGCGCTTCTTCGACAAGGTACCCCTGAAGTATGCACGGACGTCCGAGGCGGACTTTCAGGAGTCCGGCGCCAGAGTCGTCCCGGCGGCGATCGTTCGTAAGGGTGCCTTCATTGGCCCGAACGTCGTCCTCATGCCCAGCTACGTGAACATCGGCGCTTACGTCGGCTCGGGCACCATGGTCGATACGTGGGCAACCGTGGGGTCCTGCGCCCAGATCGGGAACAACGTCCACTTATCGGGCGGCGTCGGGATCGGAGGGGTGCTCGAGCCCTTGCAGGCCAGCCCGACCATCATCGAGGACGACTGCTTCATCGGCGCCCGGTCGGAGATCGTGGAAGGCGTGGTCGTCGAAGCGGGATCGGTCATCTCGATGGGTGTGTTCATCGGACAGAGCACCCGTATCTACGACCGAGCGACCGGCAACATCCTGCAGGGACGAGTGCCGGCGGGATCCGTCGTGGTACCAGGGACCCTGCCCTCCAGCGACGGACGCTACGGGCTGGCCTGCGCGATCATCGTCAAGCGCGTGGATGCACAGACGCGCTCCAAGACCTCGATTAACGAGCTCCTGCGAATCACTCCCTGACGCGCCGGCGCAACAGGGGTTTGCCCTTGCGAGCTCTAACCGTATTGTCACCCCGCAGGTACTGACTTCGTAACCACGGGGTCCCTACGATCCTGCCCGCCACGTACGGCGCCACGAGCGCGCCTGCCCACAGGGACGGCCCTGCGGGCACACGCTCGAGCGCATATCGTGTCACCCACTCAACAGCATTCGCACTCGAGGGAGGGCGGTGAGCGGCGCACGGCTATTTCAGAATTGTTGCTGACCTGCAGGGCAGGTCGCGCAAACTCTATTAAATGACTGCGGGCACTAGCGACCGTATCCGGCCGCGGACCCTCTCGCCGACCCCGACACCTGTCATCGTACTGTCATACACCTTCCCTAGCCTTCATGTCGCACGAGTTTGGCCACCCACCGCCGCGCGACCGAGACAGGGGCGCGGTGCCGGCCGACTCGGGTCTTTTAACAGCACGCCCCCTGCGTGCCCTCTTCATTTAAGGAGAACAATCAGATGCGCAAGCAGATCCTCACGGCAGCCGCTCTAACGGTGGGTTGCGCCGGAACCACAGCGGCCGTCGCGGTGGATGTCGGCGCCAGCACCACGGTCGGCGGACAGGCCTTCTTTGATTTCAGCCACATCAGCCTGAAGAACGAGAACGCCGCGGGCACGAAAGTGGACCAGCCACCGACCGGCACCGGCTTCGACGTCAAGCGCTTCTATCTCATCGCCGATCACAAGTTCAACGACATCTGGTCCGCGGACCTGAGTGCGCCATGACGACAATTGTCGGTTGCGCGGGTAATCGATGAGAGTGTCTGCTGGCGAATGACCGATGGCTGTGATGCCATCCGACTCGGTTGAGGAATCGAGTGCGAAGGGGTCCGTTTAAGCGCGCTGGGTTGCAACAGTGCGTGAGAAAGCTAATGGACTGAAATGTACCAGACACCGCCATCACGGTGGGCTGGGCTACCAAGTGTCCTATGGCGAGATAACGAAGCGTGCGTTGGAAGCCTCTGTATTTAGCGGACATGCTCTCTGTCAGGTCTGATGGGACTGAGAGCCATAAGCGATGTGACTGGCTCGGGTTG
>DATEJM010000010.1:0-17242 GCA_035277965.1 Steroidobacteraceae bacterium
TGGTTGCGCGCTCATGCCGCGAAGCTCGGCATGAGCGTCTCGCGGTTTGCCGGTCAAGTGCTGCAGGAGCGTATGCACGAAGTCCGCGACTACGACGAGGCCATGCGCCGCTTTCTCGCACTGCGAGCCTTCGCGTTCGAATTTGTCGGCGGTCGCCGCCCGACGCGGGAGGACCTGCATGACCGCGCCGATCTTCGTTGACGCAAACGTCTTCGTCTACTCGCGGCAGGCGAACGAGCCGGTCAAGCAGCCGCTGGCGGCGGAATGGATCGAGCGGCTGTGGAAGGACCAGACCGGCCGCACCAGCCTGCAGGTCATCAGCGAGACGTACGTGACACTGAGTCGCAAGATCAAACCGGCTCTCGCAGCCGAGGAAGCATGGGACTATGTCCGCCCGCTGTTTGCCTGGAGTCCGCAGCCTATCGACGCCGAAATCGCGCAACGTGCACACGAGATCGAGCTGCGATATCGGCTGAGCTGGTGGGACAGTTTGATCGTCAGCGCCGCGCAAGCGCAGAACTGCTCGGTCCTGCTCACCGAAGATCTGCAGGACCATGCGGTCTTCGGGAGCGTGACGGTGCGCAATCCGTTCCTGCTCGCTGTGTCCGAAGCGCCGGCGATCTATGCCGACGTGCCCCGCGCAACTCGTCGGCATCGACCTCGAGGCCGCCCGAAGCGCGGCAGCGGCTGATCGGCCCCCGGGCTGCGTGCCTAGCGGCCCCCCGGCTGCGTGCCTAGCCCGGATGCCGGCTAGCTCACCAACGCTCGAGCCCAGGCGGCAGTGACCACACTCAGCGCGAAAAGACCCGCCGCCCACTGCGGAATGCGTTCCAGGGAACGAGCTGCCAGCGGTGCGCAGATGCCGGCACCGAGGATCGCACCGACGACAAATCCCAGGGCATGCCCTACCAGATCCGTCTCCTCCCCTTCCGATCCGGTCCAGCCCAACAGCACGACGCCGGCAACCAGAGGCCCCCATCTGTAGGCCCACGAGACACCCGCACGAATGCCGGTACGCCGCGCCTGCAGCCAGGAATAGGCCCAGGAGTACGCTGCGAGCAGACCGAGGGCGGTAAAAACCGCCGTGGACGCACCCACAGCTCGATGCTCAGGAGGCCCGAATTGCGCTTCGGTCCAATTCGCGGCGCCGGCGCCGATCACGACCAGCGCCCACGCGCGGCCCGCGCCCAGCAGCCTCCCTGCCAGATATCCGAACCAAACGCCCGCGGCCAGATTTGCGCCGAGGTGAGGCCCATCCACGTGCAGAGTCAGCGCAGTCCAGATTCGCCACCACTGCCCGCTCCGCACGCGTGCGCCGTGCAGCTCACCCACATCGAAGGCATCGAGCCGCCACGCCCCGGCCGAGTTCGCAAAAGCGACCGCAAGCAACACGAGCCCATAGCCGAGACTTCCGATCCATGCGTAAGGATGCAACCTCGGCGGCGGAGGCGGCGGTGGAGCGGGACGACTTTCGAGCTCGTACTGCCGCAGGTGAGCGCTGGCCGCCTGCGCATCCATCTCGTCGACCGTCAGAACGAAGAACGTGCCGTCTCTGACCAGGTTGCTGGCGATTCCAACGGCCGACAGCACGAACGCACGCTCCTCGCAAACATTGCGGCGCGTCGATCGGGCAACTTCAACGTCGGCCATGCACCGTCACGATATCTATCGTCTGCGTGGCGGGATCAAAGACAATCCGTGCCTCCCGCCTGCGCAGCTCCCGCATGACATTCGCAACCTTCTGCTCGAGCGCCAGCTCGCGAGCGCCGTAGTCCGTACCTTCCCGCAGCACGAACGACTCGATGACACCCTGCAACGCCTCCGGCGAGAGCTCCTCGTGAGGCACCACGACAGGCTCCGTCTCGGGCTCACCCGGAGGAGGCGACACGCGGTCTGTGGGCTCGTCAATCATCTGTTCGAGAGTCGCGGCCGGCTCGCTCATCAGGGCAGAATGACGCGACAATACCTCATCCGCGCGGCGCGCTTGGAACGAGAGCGGTCTTGCAGCCCATCATCAGTGTCACTGACCTCACGAAACGCTATCAGTCAGGCTTTCACGCCCTGAAGGGGGTGAGCCTCGAGATCCGTCGCGGCGAGATCTTCGCGCTCCTCGGTCCCAACGGTGCGGGCAAGACGACGCTCATCAGCATCATCTGCGGAATCGTGAATCCGACCAGGGGAACCGTGCTGGCTGACGGGCATGACATCGTGCGGGAATACAGAGCCGCGCGCTCCAAGATCGGCCTGGTCCCGCAGGAGCTCACCACGGACTCCTTCGAGAGCGTCTGGGACACCGTCACGTTCAGCCGCGGCCTCTTCGGCAAGCCGCCCAACCCGGCTCACCTGGAGAAGGTCCTGCGCGATCTGGCGCTATGGGAGAAGCGCGACGCGAAGATCATGACGCTCTCCGGCGGCATGAAGCGCCGCGTGCTGATCGCCAAGGCGCTGGCGCATGAGCCGCAGATCCTGTTCTTGGACGAACCCACGGCCGGCGTCGACGTCGAGTTGCGGCGCTCGATGTGGGACATGGTGCGCGGGCTGCGCGCCCAGGGCGTCACGATCATTCTGACCACGCACTACATCGAAGAGGCCGAGGAGATGGCCGACCGCATCGGCGTGATCAATCACGGCGAGCTGATACTCGTCGAGGACAAGGTCGCGCTGTTGGACAAGCTCGGCCGCAAGCGACTGACGCTCCAGCTGCGGCACCCGCTTGCGAGTATTCCCGCGGCGTTGTCCGACCTCGCCCTCGAGCTGTCAGCCGGCGGCGGCGAGATCGTCTATACCTTCGACTCGCAGAGCGAGCGGACGGGGATTGCAACGGTGCTGCGCCGTCTCGGCGAGTATGGAGTGGACTTCAAGGATCTGCAGACCTCCGAGAGCTCGCTGGAGGAGATTTTCGTCAGCCTGCTGAAGGCGAGCCGATGAACCTGCATGGGGTCAGGGCGATCTTCGTATTCGAGCTGGCGCGGACCTGGCGCACGCTGTTCCAGAGCATCGCCTCGCCGGTCCTGTCGACCTCGCTGTACTTCATCGTGTTTGGCGCCGCCATCGGCTCGCGCATGGCGCACGTTGACGGTGTCAGCTACGGCGCCTTCATCGTGCCGGGCCTCATCATGCTGTCGATCCTGACAGAGAGCGTGTCGAACGCCTCGTTCGGGATCTACATGCCGAAATTCTCCGGCACGATCTACGAGATCCTGTCGGCGCCCATCTCGCCGTTCGAAATCGTTACCGGCTACGTCGGGGCGGCCGCCGTCAAATCGATGCTACTCGGCACGATCATCCTGATCACCGCGCGTGTGTTCGTGAGCTTCACGATCGCTCATCCGATCTGGATGGTCGCCTCGCTGCTGCTGACGTCGGTGACGTTCTGCTTTTTCGGCTTCATCATCGGTGTGTGGGCCGATGGTTGGGAGAAATTGCAGATCGTGCCCATGATGATCGTGACTCCGCTCGCGTTTCTCGGCGGCAGCTTCTATTCCATCTCGATGCTGCCGCCGCTGTGGCAGAAGGTCGCCCTGTTCAATCCCGTCGTGTATCTGGTGAGCGGCTTTCGCTGGAGCTTCTATGGCGTTTCGGATGTGAACGTCGCGACGAGCTTCGCCATGACCCTGGTGTTCCTGCTGCTGTGCCTCGTCAGTGTCTGGTGGATCTTCCGCGCCGGCTACAAGCTCAAGCCCTGATCGGCTGGTAATTTCCCCGGCGGACTGTTTAGAGTGACTACCCGGCCAAGACGTGAGTCAGAGCGGACGATGGAGCAGGCGACGATCGAGCGGCCCGAGACCTCGGGCCTGAGCTATCCGCTGGATGCCGTGCCAGGCCCCGGAGAGGTCCTCCCGGTCGCGCCGGGTGTGCTGTGGCTGCGCATGCGCCTGCCGCCCCCCCTGAATCACATCAATGTGTGGGCCCTGCAGGACGGCGACGGCTGGACGCTGGTGGACACCGGCATGCAGACGGCTGGCACCGCCTCGGACTGGCAGAGCGCCTTCACGGGGGGGCTGGCTGGCAAGGCGGTGAAACGCGTGTTCAGCACGCACATGCATCCCGACCACGTCGGCATGGCGGGCTGGCTGACGCGCCGTTTCGATTGCCGCCTGTGGATGACGCGCCTCGAATACATCACGTGTCGGATGCTGGTCGCGGACACGGGCCGCGAGGCGCCTTCCGATGGCGTGCTCTTCTATCGCGCGGCCGGCTGGGAGCCGGCGGCACTCGAACGCTACAGGGCCCGATTCGGCGATTTCGGCAAGCACGTCCACCCGCTGCCGGACAGCTTTTACCGGGTGACCGACGGTGACGAGATCGAGATCGACGGCCGGACGTGGCGTGCCGTGATCGGACGAGGTCACTCGCCGGAGCATCTGTGCCTGCATTGTCCGCAGCTCGCGGTGCTGATCTCCGGGGATCAGGTACTCCCGCGCATCACCTCGAACGTCTCCGTCTTTCCCACCGAGCCTGATGCGAATCCTCTGGGCGACTGGCTCGAATCCCTGAGCACGATCAAGCGCACCGTTCCCGACGATGTCCTCGTCCTCCCATCACATAACGAGCCCTTTCGTGGGCTGCACGCGCGCCTCGACCAGCTTCGCAGCGGACACGAGGAGAAGCTGGAAAGCCTGCACACGCTGCTGGCCGAGCCCAAGCGGGCCGTCGATGTCTTCGAGGCGCTGTTCCGGCGGAGAGTCATCGACGATCTGCTCGGCATGGCCACGGGCGAAAGCCTCGCGCATCTGAACTGTCTGATGCAGCGTGGGCAGGTCACGCGGCGCATGGATCAACACGGCGTCGCCTGGTACCAGAGCACGAGCGCTCGATCCTGACACCCCCTCTGCGCCCGCACTCCGGCGCCGCCCGCACTTCGGCGCCGCCGGTGCTCCTGCTCAGCCGTCTCTGTAGCGCTCAAGCCACATCGGATACCTTGCCGCTGATGCGTGGACTCCTGCAATAAATGACGCGTAAACTCGCGCGCTCATTTCATGGAGGTATCACGCATGTTTGTAATTCGCCACATCCGCGAAATCGCCCTCGCACTGCTGCTGTCATCGGTGGCCGCCACGGCCCAGGCTCAGTGGACCGGCAAAGGCGAGGCCGGATTGGTGATCGCAAACGGCAATACCGATACGAAGACGGCCAATGCGAAGTTCGAGTTCTCGCTGAAGCGCGACGCCTGGAAGCACACGTTCGGGGCGGACGGTATCTACGCAAAGAATGCCGGTGCGACGACGGGACAGCGCTTCGAGGTCTACGAGCAGTCCGACTACAACTTCAGCGCCCGCAGCTTCGCGTTCGGCGCCCTGCGCTACGAGGACGATCATTTCAGCGGCTTCCGCTACCAGGAAACCCTCTCGACCGGTCTCGGTCGGCACATCGTCGATTCCGAGGCAACGAAGCTCACCGGAACGGTCGGCGTCGGCTACAAGCACTTCGCGACGCGCGATGTCCATGATCCCGTCTCAGGCGCTCTGCTCGAGGCCGGCGACTCGGGCAATCAGGCCGTTTTTCGCAGCACCCTGGACTTCGAGCAAGTGCTCACGTCAACAGCCAAGCTCACCAACAAATTCCTGGTCGAATCGGGCTCGAACAACACGTTCATCCAGAACGACCTGGCGGTACAGCTCAAGGTAACGCAGGTGCTGGCGGTTGCGGTGGGATACGGGGTCCGGCGCAATAGCTCACCGCCGAACGGCTTCAAGAAGACCGATACCTTGACGACGATCAATCTCGTCTACGAACTGAAGTAGAGCCCGACGCGAACCTGCCGCGAGCCAGCTCACCGACTTGATCGCCGACTTGCTCACCGATTTGCTCGCCGACTGCCTGCCGCTTCCCCTCCCAGTCGCGGCACAGCTTCTGCTACCCATCGAGCCGGACCTTCGTCGAGAATCGCACGGGAGGAGGAACCTCAGGAGGCACGAGGCGTTGGCGTACCGCACCGGATGACGCAGGTGAGACCTGACGTCTCGATTCCTATGAGCCGCTCCGCGCAGCGGCGGAGGAGCTGGTCCTAGGTGAATCTGCAGTCGATAGGCGATGCGGTCATCACGACGGACGCGGCCGGACGCATCGAATATCTCAACCCCGTCGCCGAGAAGCTGACGGGTTGGGCCCATGACGAGGCCCGAGGACGTCTCGTAGCGGACGTGCTCAATCTCGTGAACGAGATTACGCGCGACCCGATCGACAATCCCCTGCTCAATGCGCTGCAGCGGCAGGAAGGCGGCGGCGCGGGGGACCATTCGGTGTTGATCACCCGCGGCGGCCAGGAAGTCGCCATTCAGGAATGCGCCGGCTCGATCTGCGACACCCAGGGCCGAGTCATCGGCACCGTCGTCGTCTTTCATGACGTCACGAAGGAACGGCGCCTGAAGCGCGCGCTGTCCTATCAGGCCCGTCACGACCCGCTCACCGGGCTGCTGAACAGCCGGGAGTTCGACAACAGACTGATCGCCGCCGTGTCGGGGGCCCAGAGCGGCGAGACCTCCTATGCCCTGCTGTACCTGGATCTGGATCGCTTCAAGGTCATCAATGACACCTGCGGGCACCACGCCGGCGATCATGTGCTGCGTGATGTCACGGCCGTCCTGCAAGCCAGGGTCCGTGCCTCCGACGCCATCGGGCGCCTGGGCGGAGACGAGTTCGGCGTGCTGCTCGAGCGCTGCACTCCGGAACAGGCCACGCACATCGCGGATGGGATCCGTCAGGCCATTCGTGACTACCGCCTCGAGTGGAGCGGGACGCGGCTGTCGATCGGCGCCAGCATCGGTGTCGTCGAGATCGGCGCGAGCACGGAGAGCGTCGCGGCGGTCATGCGCGCGGCGGATGCCGCCTGCTATGCCGCGAAGGATGACGGCCGCGACCGGGTGCACCTTTACGAGGCTGCGGGCGACCCGGCCCGGTATCGAGAGACTCAGTGGGCACCGCGCATCGAGCGCGCGGCCCAGAAGAACTGGCTGGAGCTGTTCCTCCAACCGATCCTCCCGGTGGCCGCCGGCTCGCAGACGACCTTCTACGAGCTGTCGGCGCGATTGCGGGACGATGACAACCGGCTGGTGTCGCCGGCCGAGCTGATACGGACATCGGACCGGCACAATGTGTTGGTGTCGGTCGATCGTTGGATCGTGTCACGCACCCTCGAGCTTCTCGAGGAGAGACGCCAGCGCTCGCAAGCGCTCCCGCTGCTCGCCGTCAGTCTCTCGGCGGCCTCGGTCAACGAGCGTACGTTCAGCGACTTCATCCTCCAGAACATCACGCAGCCGGACATCGCCGCGGCATTGTGCTTCGAGGTCACGGAGAGCGAGGTCGCGCGCAGCCTGGCCAACACCACGGCCTTCATGCGCGAGTTGAAGTCACGCGGCTGCCGCCTCGGCCTCAACGACTTCGGCTCGGGCCTCGGGTCGCTGTCTTACCTGAAGAGCCTGCCGGTCGACTTCCTGCGCATCGACGGCTCTTTGGTAGGTCACGTGGTGCAACACCCCGTGGATCGCGGTCTCGTGGAAGCGATCAGCCGGATCGGCAAATCCCTTGGCATCGCCACAGTTGCCAAGGGCGTGGACAATGACGAGGTGATGCGGGAGATCGCCGGCATCGGCGTGGACTTCGTGCAGGGTCAGGTCGTGGCGAGCTGTGTCCCCGCCGTCGAGCTCGCCCGCACCTAGCCGGCGTCTCTCATATCGGGCTAGCGGCGCGCAGGTGCGCTCGCCACGGTCGTGCGCGGCAGCGAAGCGCTGAAATCCGGAATCTCATCACCGGGCACTGAGTCCTCGGCCTGCTGTGCAGGGGCCTGAGGACAGCGCCGAACAGTGGCCTGCGTGTGCGTATCGTTCCATGCAACGCCCTGCAGAGGCTGCGCCTCGCCCTCGACCGTCACGTCGAGCCAGTAGACGATGCCCGGCAGGGATCGCTCGGTGACCTGCGGGTTATACCCCAGCTTTTGCACCGCTTTCGCCCGGCGCTCGGCGCGTGAGCGCTCGCTGAACAAGCCCACCGAGATGCGATCGCCCTCGGCCATACGGCGCGCATCGTCGATCCCGTGATGCTCCAGATCCGTCATCACTCGGGATGCCTCGGCCGCGCCCTGCACCGAATCGATGTGTACCCAGAAGCCCTCGCTCGTCTCGCCATCCTCGGTCCGCTGGCGCGACGTGATGCCCCGCTCGTGCAGCATGCCAGCTATCCGGGCCGCCCTCGTGAGATCGGCCAGCGGCCCGATCGAATAGCAGGCCATCGCGCGTCGCGAGAGCAGGGCAGTCCTGTGCGCCGAGCCCGCGTCGGCCGACGCTGTAGAGTCGTGGGGGACCTCGCTCACTAACTGCAGTCGCGGCAGGCGCGCGATCGAGTCGCTGGTATCGGGCTCGCGAGGCGTATCGATCCACTGCGCCCAGGCCAGAAACAGGACGTTGAGCAGGACCAATGCGAGGCAGGCATTGCGCATGCCCGGAATTCTAGTTCACTTCTGTCCGCTGGGTACTACTCGCACGCCGGCCCACACCGCCAACCCGATCAGAACCAAGTCCGGGACAGCGCGCGATGGCGTCCTCAGCAGAGGCTTGATCTGCGACGCTGCCCCGCCGCTGAGGAGCACCAACGGACGGCGCCCGAGAAGTGTCCTGGCCTCGTCTACGGCTCGGTCCACAACCGCGGCTGCTGCGTAGCGAGCGCCCTGGCCGATCGCGGTGCGAGTGGTCCGAGCGAACAAGCTGCGCCCGCTGTCCGCGCCTCCGCGAGCGCGCCGACGGATCCCGCTCGTCGAGGTGAGGAGGCTGTCTACCATCAAGGATGGGCCGGGCACGATACAGCCCCCCCGATGCATGCCCTTCGCATCAACGAGGTCGATAGTCAGCGCGGTGCCGACGCTGACCACGCAGACCGGAGTGGCTCCGGCGACGTGATGTGCGCCGATGGCCGACACGAAGCGATCGACCCCCAAGCGCCACGGCTCGGTGTAAGCCGTGACGACTCCCCCGCCTCGGCGCTCGGACTTCACGAACTCGGGGCTCGGGGCGCGTGTGCGCGCGGCCGCCGCGTTGAGCACATCGACAACACGTGTATCGGCAACGCTCGCAACCACGACTCGCTCGATCGGGGCGGCAGGCTGCAGAATCTCCCGGGCATAATGCTGAATATTCCATTGTGCGTGCACCGCGGCCCGCGCCCGCCCGACCCGGTTGCCTGACAACCGCGCCCACTTGACGCGCGTATTGCCGATGTCGATGAGAAGAATACTCAAGAGCTCGCCCTGACCGAGACATCGCCGGAGATGAACCGTCGCAGGCCCTCAGGCGTCTCGACCAACAGCGCCCCGTGCAAATCGATCCCGCGCGCAATCCCGCGCGCCGCGCCGTCCGGGCCCTGGACCGTGACCGGCCTGCCCCTCAACGCATCGGCCGACCGCCACTCCTCCATGAACGACTTCGATCCAACTGTCTCGAAATCCGCAAGCCCGCGCAGGAACGCTGCAATCAACTCCGCCGCGATCGCATTGCGGTCGGGCCGGGCGAGCCCGGCCGACACGAGATCCGTCGCCTGCACACCCGTCCGCGCGATCCGGTCGAGCGACGGATCGCCGAGGGCAACATTCACGCCGACGCCGATCACGACGCAGGCCGGGCCGCCCGATTCGGCCCGCAGCTCGATCAGCACCCCGGCGAGCTTGCGGTCCTCGACCAACAGATCGTTCGGCCATTTGAGCCGCACGTTCGCGAGCCCCAGTCTCGCGAGCGCACGCAACGCACAGACTCCGATGACCAGGCCCAGCGCCCCGAGCTCGGCGGGCACTTCCCGAAAGGTCCAGCTGAGAGACAGGCAGATCGCCCCGCCCGGCGGGGCCATCCAGGCTCGTCCCCGACGGCCTCGGCCCGCGGTCTGATATTCCGCCAGCAGCACTTCACTCGACCCGTTCCGCGGATTGGGCCGATCCAGGAGCAGCGTGTTGGTAGAGCTCACTTCCCACTCGACATCCAGCCGCGCGACGCGGTCGCGGCAGGCACGCGGCAGGAGCTCATGGATACTCCGCGCGTCGAGCGGTGTAACCGCCCCCGTGAGGCGATAACCCCGATTGCGCACGGCATGCAGTGTTGCGCCAAGCTCCCGCAGAGAGCTGGCCGCCTTCCACACTGCACTTCGACTCACATCGAGCTGCCGCGCCAGCTGCTCTCCGGAGTGGAACCGTCCATCCGCGAGCTCTGCAAATACGCGCGCGACCAGCGAAGTCGTCATGTCCGCGCGCGCCTGCCGAGCAGCCATAGGCGACGGGCACGAGGCTCCGTGCCGGCGCGCATCCGCGCTATGTTGGCTCGATGCGTGAACACGATCAGGCAGGCAGCCGCCGCCCCGAACCAGACGAGCGGCACTCGCGGCCCACCATTGGACAGCGAGAGACCGACAGGGACCGCCACCGCGGCCAGCATCGAAGCCAATCCGACGAAGCCGGTGAGTGCGACCGCGGCGAGCCACACCAGCAGGACCGGGAGCAACAGCCAGGGGGCGAGCCCCAGAAGCGTGCCCAGCAGCGTCGCCACACCCTTCCCGCCACGGAATCCATACCAGACCGGATACACATGCCCGAGGATCACTGCCAGAGCACACACCCCGGGCAGCCATTGCAGCAACTCTGACAGGCCTGGCGGGCGACCCCACGGTGCCACGACTCGCACAGCCGCCCATCCTTTCCCGATATCGATCAGGAGCACCCACAGAGCGAACCGCTTGCCCTGGGTCCGCAGCGCGTTCGTGCCGCCGGCGTTGCCGCTGCCGAGCAAGCGGATGTCGACGCCGCCACGCAGGCGCCCGACCACCAGTCCGCCGGCAATGGAGCCCAACAGGTAGCTCACGATCCCCTTGATCAGCAGCTCGCTCACGTGCCCCGGAATACCTCGGCCATCATGCAGCGAACGCTGCCTCCGCCGAGCGTCTCCATGGTCGGCACAGGGACGCATAGAACCGTGTCGGTGGCCGCGGCGAGCCGCGCATAGGACTCGGGCTGAAGAGCGCGGCGCGCAGTCGCCGACATCACCAGCACCCGACAGTCACCGAGCGCCTCGTCCCAGGTCGCCAGCTCCAGCATGTTACCCGCGAAGCCGTCGAGCTCCTCGTGGCCGATCTCGATCACCTCGCGGCCACCCGTGAGGAGGCTGTCGCGCACACGTCGCCGGTCGCCGACCGGCAGCGACGCGCTCGCGACGAGCGCGAAATCAGTGCCGAGACATAACATGACATTCGTATGATACAGGGCGGCGCCGGCCCGATCGCGGGCCTCGAACAGCACGGGCGCGTACTGCAACTCGCTCGCCCACTGTTGCACCACTTCGGGAGCGGTACGCGGGGATATGCAGGCGTAGGCGATGCGATGGACGTGATCGAGCACGAGGCTGCCGGTGCCTTCGAGGAAACGCCCGGCGGCCTCGTGGTGTGTCAGGTCTACTATTCGCGATACCCGGTAGCCCAGCTCGGCGGCCACGGTGTCGATGACCTCCCGGCGACGCTCGAGACGACGGCTGACCGCCTGCATCGGATACAGGACCACGGTGCCGTCCGCATGGAAACTGATCCAGTTGTTGGGGAATACGGCATCCGGCTTCACGGGATCCGCCGTGTCCTCGACGACGCAGACCGCAATTCCCTCACTGCGCAGCGCCTGCACGCAGCCGTCGAACTCAGACACCGCGCGCCGCGCCGCGTCCGCCGGTCCTTCCGATTTCTGAAAGGAGTTCGTCTGAGCAGTCTCGGCGTTGTAGCCGAAGGCCGCAGGACGCACCATCATCACGGCATCGGCTGTCTGCTGCGAGGCGGATCTGTGGGAGTCGGGCTTGGTGGCGTCCGGGGCCATGGGCACATCTTCGCACGTACCGCAGCGCCAGCGCGCCAGAGCGCGCAAACCAGGCACAGGGAAGCGCCCGCCGCCGCAGGTGGCGAGAGCCGGGCGGAAACCACGCTTTTCGCCCGGCTCCACGCTGGGCGGGGCAGGAGGCCCCGATCCGGCGTTTCGTCCTAGCGCACGAGGGATCCCGTGCGCTGCAGATTACCCGTGATGTCGAGGTCGGCCAGCAGCGGATCGCGCTCGACCAGATTGAGCGCCGTGCCGGTCAGATAGGGTGCGCACTGATCCTGAGGAATGGGCTTGGCGAAGAGGTGGCCCTGGGCGAGCGAGCAGCCGAGGTGGCGCAGCTTCTCGAGCTGCTGCCAGCCCTCGATGCCTTCCGCGACCACCTTGATGTTGAGGTGCTTGGCCATGGCAATGATCGCGCCGACGATCGCGAGATCGCTCGCGTCCGTCACCAGGTCCCGGACGAAGCTGCGATCGATCTTGAGATAGTCGACGCGCCAGCGCTTCAGATACGACAGGCTCGAGTAGCCGGTGCCGAAGTCATCGATGGCGATCAACACGCCGAGCTCGCGCAGCTTCGCGACGATCTCCTCGTTCGACTCGCCGGTGCGCCCCTGGCGCTCGAACACGGCGGTCTCGGTGAGCTCGAGCAGCAGCATCGAGGGGCTGAGCCCGGCGGCCTTCGTGAGCTCGACGATGCTCGCGGCCAGATTCGTACGCTGCAGCTGCACGGCGGAGATGTTGAGCGCGATGGGCACGAGCTGGGCGCCGTCGTGCCGCCAGCGCACGGCGTCCTCGATCACGCGGCGCAGAACGAAATCTCCCATGGGCACGATGAGACCGGTCTCCTCGGCCACGGCGATGAAGCGGGCTGGCGAGAGGAACCCGTGCGTCGGATGCTTCCAGCGCAGGAGCGCCTCGAGGGCGACGATCCGGTTGGTGTGGATATCGATGATGGGCTGATAGTGGACGTCGAACTGGCGGCCCTGCAGCGCCGCGCGCAGACTGGCCTCGATCGCGAGGCGCTCCTTCAGCTTGCGATCCATGATCGGGCTGAACAGCTGGAAGTTGTTGCGGCCGTGGTCCTTGGCCTGATACATCGCCGCATCCGAGTGCCGCAGCAACTCGCCCATGTTGGCGCCATCCCGCGGATACAGGCTCACCCCGATGCTGACAGTGGTGACCAGAGGACGGTTGTCCACCATGATCGGACCGGACAGCGCTTCGTTGATCCGCGCCGCGGTTTCGTTGATCTGATCGGCACCCTTGGCCGTCCTCAGCACCACCACGAACTCATCGCCGCCCATGCGGACGACGACGTCCTCGCGACGAACGGTCGCCTGGATACGCTGCGCGACCGATTGCAGCAGCTTGTCGCCGACCTCGTGGCCGCGCGAATCGTTGATGTGCTTGAAGTGGTCGAGATCCAGGAACAGCACGGCGAGAATCGCGCCGGAGCGCGCCGACTCTGCGAGGGCGCCCGGCAGATAGGCCGCCAGGAACAGCCGATTCGGCAGCCCGGTGAGCTGGTCGTGATGCGCCAGATGATCGAGGTGCTGTTGCTTCTCGAGGAGCTGCGCTTCGGCTTTGCGCTTCAGAGTGATGTCGTGCGTCGTGAACGCCAGCAGGTGGCGCTCGCTCACTTCGAGCCGCTGGCCCGTGATCTCGACGGTCACGGTGGTGCCGCCGTTGCAGCGCTGTGTGATCTCGAAGGGCAGGCGCGGATCAGGATCGCGCAGCCGGCGAAGCAAAGCCTCCGTATCGCCGCCCCGATCCGTGAAAACCTGCTGGAGGGACAGCTTGCGCAGCTCGGGAAGCGAGTAGCCCAGCCCGCTCAGCAAGGCAGGATTCGCGTCGACAATCTTCAGGGTCACCGGATCTGCCATCAGGATACCGCTCGGAGACTGCTCGAAAGCCGCGCGGTGGGCGGCGACGGCCACGGATGCACGTGAGCGGAGCCATCTGCTCCATCTGCCCAAGCCGGATTTCATCGTCGGGGCGCCGCCAGCCGCGACGAGCTCGTCTCGGACGCGGGACCGGTTGAGACCTGGATCACACTTCCTCCTGCGGGTGTGGGTGAAGTGTGGCGGATCACCCGTGAGATCAGAGGTGCGCTGCGCACAATTTGTGCGGTTGCGCGGGGTAGCGAGTGCGCACTACCCTCGTCTCATGGCTACGCTGCGCATCATTCCCCGTATCGACGAGACCGCGGAGCGACTATACGGGTGCACGCCGTGGATTGCGCGGCTGCTGTGTCTGTACCTGTACTGCCGCTGCGTCAGTGTGGAGCGTCAGAAGCAGCGCCTCGTCGTGACGACTCGGTGGCTGTGGCTCTGGCGGACGGTCCAGACGATCCCCTTCGAGCGGGTCGCCCGCATCATCTACCGAGCCCAAGCGCTGCCGAGCCTCTCGCCCTGGCGGTATCTGTCGTTTTCGGGCTCGGACATCGCCGACTCCGCGTTCTTCCTGATCTCCATCGCGGTGCGCAGCAGCGGCGCGTACCCGCACGAGACAGAGCTGACGCTCTTCTCCGTATGGGAGCAGCAGCCCCGCGAGCACGACTGGCTGGACGGCCTGGCGGGCATTCCTCGCACCGCGAACCGCTGCGGTGACGAGTCTTCGCGAGCGATCGTCGAGACCCTGCACGACTACGTGGGCGCGCCGATCGCCTCGCACTGACACACGGAGCCAGTAGACTAGTCCATCGGCAAAAGGCGCTGCAGCGCCTTTGCGGAAATCAGTTTCGTTTGCGGCGGCAAAAGGTGCAACTTTGGCCGCCTGCGCAGCCATCGAGGAGCTTCCGAAAATGCCCGCCGAACGCTTTCCCATTGACCTCGCTCGCCTGAAGCCGCTCGAGCTCGATCCAGGCAAGTCCTCCTTGAGCGATGAGCAGAAGGCCACCCTCAGGCACAATATTCAACTGGCGCGCGACTCGATCGTGTTCTTCACAGCCCTCGCCGGCGCGAAGGGACTGTCGGGACACACCGGCGGCGCGTACGACACGGTGCCCGAGCTCATGATCATTCGGGCGTTCATCGCGTACGGCGTGCCCATCGTTCCCGTTTTCTACGATGAAGCCGGCCACCGCGTGGCCACCCAGTACCTTCTCAGCGTTCTGAACGGCGCCATGCCCGCCGAGAAGCTGCTGCACTACCGGGAGTTCGACAGCGGTCTGCCCGGCCATCCCGAGAAGCTTCTGACCCCGGGCGTCGAGTTCAGCTCGGGCCGCCTGGGTCACCTGTGGGCCTTCGTCAACGGCGTGGCGATGGCCAACCCGGGCAAGGCCGTCATCCTGCTGGGCTCCGACGGCAGCGAAATGGAAGGCGACAACGCGGAAGCCGCCAGGCTCGCCGTGGCTAGGAATCTGAACGTCAAGGTGCTGGTCGACGACAACAACGTCACCATCGCCGGTCACCCTCAGGAATACATGCCGGGTTACGACCTGACACGCACCCTGGCGGGCTATGGTCTGCTCACCGAGACCACGATGGGCGAAGACCTGGATGCACTGTACGTAGATCTGTGCCGCGTGTTCCGCGAGGAAAGACCGCATGCGCTGATCATCAAGCGTCCGATGGCACCGGGGATCGAGGGCGCCGAAGGCAGCCCCAAGTCGCACGAGGTGCTCGAGGCCGGGACGGCCATCAAATACCTGCAGAAGCGCGGCGGCTACGAAGAGGCGATCGCGATGCTGCAGGCCGCGAAGCCCGAGAAGAGCCCGCTGACGTACAAGGGCTCCTCCGGTGTCGGGAAGAATCGCGATGACTTCGGCAAAATCATCAACGAAATCCTGGACGGCATGGATGAGAAGACCCGCCTGGCGAGCGTGCGCGTGTTCGACAACGACCTCGAGGGCTCGTGCGGGCTGCATCACATCCGCAAGAAACATCCTGAAATATTCGTGCGCGGCGGAATCATGGAGCGCGGCAATTACTCCGCCGCAGCCGGCTTCGGCGCCAGCCGGGGCAAGCAGGGTATCTACGCCACTTTCAGCGCGTTCCTGGAGATGTGCGTCAGCGAGATCACCATGGCGCGACTCAACTTCTCCAACGTGCTGGCGCACTTCTCGCACAGTGGCGTGGACGATATGGCGGACAACACCTGCCATTTCGGCATCAACAGCATGTTCGCCGACGGCGGGTTGACGCCCGGACACGGCGAGGACCGGACGCGTCTGTATTTCCCCGCGGATCAGCATCAGTTCGCCGCTTGCGTGAAGCGGATCTTCCACGACGAAGGCCTGCGGTTCCTGTTCACCAACCGCGCGGCGGTGCCCGATATCCTGGGGGAGGACGGCGAGCCGTTCTATCGAGGCAAGCCGTTCGAGCCGGGCAAGGATGATCTGCTCCGCGAGGCGCCCGCGGGCAGCGGTTATGTGGTTGCCGTCGGCGAGACCGTGTACCGCGCGCTCGATGCGATTCTCACGCTGCGCGAGCGCGGCCTGCACGTCAACCTGGTCAACAAGTCGACCCTCAATGTGGTGGACGCGGCCATGATGAAAAGGCTGGCGGCCGCGCCGTTCGTGCTGGTCACGGAAGGCTGGAACGTGAAGACCGGGCTGGGCAGCCGCTTCGGCAGCTATCTGTTGCAGGCCGGCTTCAAAGGCCGATACAACCACATCGGCACGCACCGGGAAGGCGCCGGCGGGCTATGGCAGCAGATGGGATATCAGGGGCTGGACCCTGACGGAATCCGCAAGGCGATCGAGGCGCTTGCCGAACGGTGAGCCACGGGTAACCGGCTGGCAATCACACCCCACTCGGTCCGGGTGGCGGGCGTCCCGCTCACGCCGGCCAGGCTGCAAGACGAAAAAGCCCCTCGGGATCCTCACGGACCTCGAGGGGCTTCGGTGGGAAGCCTGGCGGTGACCTACTCTGGCATGCCTGCAAGGCACACTACCATCGGCGCAGGGCGTTTTCACTTCCGAGTTCGGAATGGGATCGGGTGGTTCCCGCTCGCTATGGCCACCAGGCAAACTGTTTGAGACTGACGCAGCAGGGCTTTCGCCCTGCTGCACCCGCCTCCAATCCGGGCCTCCAGCGCGACGACCTCGCGGCCTTCGTGCTGAAGAGTTCTTCGTTTCGACGCTTGTCGCGTTCACGATGGAATCGAGTCCGTCACGTTATAAACGGACAGCTCCATCTTGCATCACTCAAGCCTAACAAACTGCTTGAGGTTATATGGTCAAGCCTCACGGGCAATTAGTACTGGTTAGCTGAAGCCATTACTGGCCTTACACACCCAGCCTATCAACCACGTAGTCTTCGTGGGCCCTTTAGGGGAGTCGAGCTCCCAGGGAGATCTAATCTTGGGGGGGGCTTCCCGCTTAGATGCTTTCAGCGGTTATCCCGTCCGCACATAGCTACCCGGCAGTGCCACTGGCGTGACAACCGGAACACCAGAGGTGCGTCCATCCCG
>DATEJM010000011.1:0-73605 GCA_035277965.1 Steroidobacteraceae bacterium
CTCGCATTGGGCTCATCGATCGCATCCGGCTGGGTTTGTTTCCGAGATCTTCGTGCTCATAGTGCGATTCTACAAGACAACAGCTAGAGGAGGAGGTCTCGGTGGTTCGGTTCGGTCAGCCCATGTCATAGGCATGACTAACCAGAGTCCGATTGAAGACCAGAGTGAATACCGTGCCGGTGTTACATCTACGAAGCCAGAGCCTTTGCCTCGGTTACGAGAGCAGCATTCGCCCTCGCCATTTCCGAGAATTCCTCGGAAACGAGTTCGTGGGAGGCGACATCATTCCAGTACCGTGCGGCAAGATCAGCGATCTCCCCCCAGATGTGGAGAGTATCCGCGCTGGGCAACGGCGCCTCGAACGTCCGATCAGGCAGCTGATCGCCTGCTAGAGGCGCATAGAGCATGGGCAGCATGTCGTAGACAGGGGCCAACGAGAGTGGAGCGCCCAGAGAGAAAAAGAACGACAGATTCCCAAAGTGCATGTCCGTGTTGCCGATGAGCCGACCAAATGTTGCGACCCGACGGATGACTTGCTCATCACCTGCGGAGATCTCCCCAGTACGAGCAAGGCTGACTGCCGCGCTTATCCAGTTGTCCCGGCGACCAAGGTAGTGATCCGCAACGGGCGCAAGACTCACGATCCCTACCCTGCCTCGCACGCCTGTTCTGTCAAAGCGATCTGCTTCGAGAAAGATCCGACCATCGATATCCAAAAGCTCTGTGGACGCAGAAGTGAGCTCTGCACGCCGCAATGCCTGAATTGCGAGATGCTCGCAGACGAGTAAGTCGGCCCAGCGTCGAGCCCCAGCATCTGCGCCTCCCGGTGAAAACTTGACCAGGACATGCCGAATGCGTCTGCCGGATCTCAGTGACGTTGTAAACTTCGGATGCTCTCCGCCGGCCGAAGAGCCGGGTGCTGTCCCGGCGATTGCAGCTGCCGCCAACTTTGGGTATTCCCGCTCTCGCTGGTTTGGATTCAGTAGCGATCTTGCTGGGTGAAACTGTCGCAGGAATCGTTGCAGCGATTCATCACCAACGATCAGATCGCCAATGCAGTCCTCGCCGCGACGACACAGATATGTCAGAACGTGCGCGTCGTTCCAGTCCGTAATTCGCTCAGGAAGACCTAATTCCGGAAAACGTCTAGGAACTGTGCGGCCAATGAAGCCTTGAGGCCAAAGGTCCTGGAGGAAATAAGGCAATCCATCGCTCACACCGCTGTGCTCTGTGGACACGGCGTCGAACCAGTATTGATCACGTGCCAGCGCATTTAACCGGCCGAGGAGTGTCGGGCTGCCTGTTGTACTGACCGAGAAGATCGGCCACGACGATCCGATCTGTGGCAACTCCCGCCGCAGGCCATATCGAGTACTTCTGGCCTTGCCGATACGGACAATCCTGTCTCCCAAGTCCGATAGCGCTCGGGACAGCGTCGGCTGACTCACTTCGAACTCGCGCTGGAGCTCTGAACTGGTTGCAACACCGCGTCCTAAGACGTGGAGAAGGGAGTCGGGTGATAGCGGCATCCTTGAATAGTATATGAATAGATAAGGAATTGAAAATAGAATATATAAACGTCATTTTTATCATATACTTACATTAATATACAGGCTACTCATGAATAGACTTTATTAGGTTAAAACAGTGGCTAAATCGAGCCCGACGATCATCCCGTTGAACGCGGTTCCGCAGATCCTCACGATTGCAGTGCGAATGGTTGATCAGTGGGGAAGTATCGTCGCAGCAACACGTGACCCATTGCGATTGCGCCGAAGAGGTACGGAAAGGCAAGCATGTATAGGGTCGCGGTCAGCAGGACCGGCACGCTGTCTCCCACTACCCTGCCAAGAGCGGAGGATGCAATGGCAACGGCACCGAAGAACGTGACATCGTAGCCTTTAGGCAATTGGCGTGCACGGGCGAGAGAAGTAGGCGAGAGCGTGCGCCGCACGTCCTCGGCGCTGCCCCATCTTCTCAGGGCCGAGCGGATGCCGCGATAGGCTTGGTGTATGGCCAAAAGACCAAGGGCAATGAGGCTCCGCCAACCAATGTGACCCTGATAAAACGCCTCGATAGTCAAAAAGCCAGCTAGCGATCCAAGCATGATACCTAGAGAGATCAACCCTCCGTTGACGACAAAGAAATGCGAATACAGTGTGCCCCTGTGCTGGCGGTGGACTCGATAGATGAACAAATAGAACCACAGGACGTTCATGATCTCCAGCGTCAGAGCCCCTTTGCCGCTGTGCGTATCATTGAGCAGGGCGACGACGACAAACAAAGCTGCGAAGAACAAACCGAGCCGGCCAGTGTTCTCAACGATCTTATCGAGATCTGCTTCTTTCACTGGCCAGTGGCCTTGCCGATGAGGTCGGCGACTTCGCCTGATCGATGGACCCCTTCACCCAGTTCGGCCAGTGCTCGCATGTACTCGCGCTCTCCCGGTGTCACTCGATCGAAGCGGACGCGGAAGAACTGATGATCGAGCTCTTTGAGTGCCAGACGGCTGGCCTCGCGCGCGACTTTGATATCGATGTAGTCTTCAGGAGCGAGATTCCACGCACGATAGCCCCATTCCTGCAGGAAGTAGGGATAGCCCTTCGTCTGCGTGTAGATTTCCTCGAGAGCCTGCTGGGTAACCGAAGCACCCTCTTCTTGCACCGGACCCCGTACGACCTCGTCGGAATCAGAGTGTGTGAGACGGTCGATCTCGGAAAAACGAAACAGCCTCTCCGCGTAGCTCTTGGCCGCACCGACCTGGGAAAAGAGCTGAGGCAGCCCGGCCCCGAACAGGACAAGGGGGAGCCCCTCCTGGGCAACCGCATGCAGGCCGCGAATCAATGCAGCCAGATCGAGTCTGGGCAGATATTGAAGCTCATCGATCAGCAGCGCGATCGGGCGATCGGCGGCCCGACCCGCTTCTCCCAGTGCGATGAGCAAGTCCTTCAGGTCGGACTCGAGATCACCGGAATCCGCCCGGCCCTTTTCCGGATCGACGCCCAAGGTCACTTCACCACTCATCTCTTTGATGGTGTCAACTCGACCCGTTGAACCCATCGCATTTACTAGGTACCGTCCGGCGACCCATGATGGCTTAGCACGGGCATGGCCGCCGAGCCGAGGCTATGAGTTATGAATGAACGACCCTTCCAACCTCGGGTAGAGCTTTCGGAGAATGTTCGAACGTGCTTCTTCATTGACGGCGCCTGGAAGGAGCCCGCCGGCTCCGAGCGTTTCGACCTGATCTCGCCGGTTACCGAGGAGCTTACGCTAAGCGTGCCCGCCGGTGCGGACGGTGATATGGACGCGGCGGTCAGCGCGGCCCGTCGCGTCTTCGACCAAGGGGAGTGGCCGCGTCTGTCGCCATCGGATCGTGCGCGCTACATGCTCCGGATCGCGGACGAGATCGACAAGCGGCTCGGCCTGTTCAAGCGAGTCTGGATCGCGCAGGTCGGCGCCCCGAGTTGGTTCGTCAGTGCGTTTATTGGGGTGGCTTCGCACCAGTTTCGTTACTACGCGGAACTGGCCAAGAGCTATCCATTTGAGGAGGTGCGTCCGTCCGCCGGTGCAACGGTGAAGATATTGCGCGAACCCGTGGGCGTGTCGGCGTTGATCATCCCGTGGAATACTCCGCTCGCCTTGCTGACGGGGAAGCTCGCACCAGCGCTGTTGGCCGGCTGCACGATCGTAGTCAAGCCCAGCCCCGAGACTCCATTGGATGCGCTGATCCTGGCCGAATGCGCCGAGGCGGCGGGTCTGCCGCGGGGTGTGCTGAACGTCGTCCCAGCCGGGCGGGAGGTGGGTAACACGCTCATCAGCGATCGGCGCGTTGACAAGGTGAGCTTCACCGGTTCGACCGACGCTGGCCGCCACATCGCCAAGGTCTGCGCGGATCGGGTGGCGCGGGTCAGCCTCGAGCTCGGCGGCAAGTCGGCGTCGATTCTCTGCGACGACACCGACATCGATGCATGGATGCGGACAGTGGCTCCGTTCACCATGCCTTTCAGCGGGCAGATCTGCTTTTCACAAACTCGGGTGCTCGTGCCGCGCACTCGTCACAACGAATTCGTCGACGCATTTGCTGCGTATGCCGGGCACTTGAAGCTGGGTGATCCCTGGGATGCAGACACCCACATGGGACCGGTTTCGCTGGCGCGGCAGCGGGATCGCGTCCTCGGCTATATCGATATCGGCCGGCGGGAGGGGGCGAAGCTCGTGACGGGCGGGAGCAAGCCACCCGGCTTCAATCGCGGCTACTATGTCTCCCCCACCATTTTTGAGGGTGTCACGAACAACATGCGGATAGCGCGCGAGGAGATCTTCGGCCCGGTGGTGTCGGTGATGAGCTATGACAGCGATGAAGAGGCCATCGCCATCGCGAACGACAGCGATTACGGGCTGAGCGGCTCGGTGTTTTCCGGCGATGTGGCTCGTGGTGAACGAATTGCTCGGCGCATCCGGACCGGCCACATCAGCGTCAACGGTTTCCACATCGATATCAGCGTGCCCTTCGGCGGGTATAAGAAATCGGGTCTGGGGCGCGAATTGGGTCAGGAGGGGCTCGACGGGTTCCTCGAGACAAAAGCCCTGTTCCTGTCGGCTTGAAGAGCCCCGATCGAACCCGGCTGCTGCTGTATCAATACAGCAAAGAAACGTGCTGCCGGCATTCCTCCCTCGGTTATCACGGGCTTCTATTAGGCAGATCGAGCCAGAATCTGCCGCGCGATCCGCAGGTGCGGCGCGTCGATCATCTTGCCATCCAGCGCAAGGGCGCCTGCATGCGGATTGGCCTCGAAAGCTGCGACCACTGCTCGAGCGTGAGCCACTGCAGCATCTGGTGGTGTAAAAGCCGCATTAATCACTGGGATCTGAGTCGGGTGAATGGCGAGCATGCCGGAGAAGCCGTCACGGACACCGCGTGCCGCATAGGCGGAGAGCCCCTCGAGATCACGGAAGTCCGGATAAACGGTCTCCAGAGCGGACACCCCCGCGGCCGCGGCGGCAAAGATCGTCAGCGCTCGAACCACCTCGTATGGCGCCGTGAAGCGCCCATCGGTTTCCCGGCTCGTAAGGGCGCCGACGGCCGCCGGAAGGTCCTCCGCGCCCCAGCTCAGCCCACAAAGTCTGGAGGACACCTCGGTATACTCGCCCAACGTGAAGATGGCGCGGGGCGTCTCGGTGGCGATCGGCAGAATCGGAGTTGGATTCTCCCCCAGCATCTGAGTGAGTCGCCGCAACGATGCAGCTCCTTCGGCCTTCGGTAACACCAGTCCATCGGCCCCTCTCGCCGCCTCCAGATCGGCGCCGACCAGCTCCGATGTCACAGCGTTGATGCGCACGAAAATCGGGACGGCACGGGGCGCGCTACGCTCGAGAACCGAGCGAACCGTCCGGCGCCCAAGCTCTTTTGCCCCGAGCGCGACCGAATCCTCCAGATCCAAGATCAGCGCATCAGCCCCGCATCCGAGTGCCTTGTCGATTCGATCGGGCCGGTCGGCTGGCACGAACAGCATGGATCGCAGCTTGCCCAGGCTCTTGGTCACTCGAGCTCCTCCCGTCGCGATAATGCCATCAATGACCGATTCAGCAATTATGAACCGTGAGTCACGATACGTCTATATTGACTACGGACGATGAGGTTGCGGCGGAGGCTGGGCGCGCCGCGCGCCCTTACCCAGCTTCGACCGTCACCAGATTGGCCGCCTGCTTGGCCAGGACGAAGCGCTGAATCTTGTTGGTGCTGGTGAGCGGAAACTCCTCGACGAACCTGAGGTGACGGGGCACCTTGTAGTCGGCCAGATTCTGCCGGGCATAGGCGAGCACGTCCGCCGTCGTAAGGTGCGCTCCAGGCTCCTTCTGGATGAAGGCGAAGCCGATCTCGCCCATGCGTCGATGGGGAACGCCGACGACGACCGCTTGGCGTATCAACGGATGAGCTTGCAGGACACGCTCGATCTCCGCCGGATAGGCTTTGCTGCCGCCGACGATGAACATGTCCTTGAGACGGCCCGTGACCTTCAGGTAGCCGGCGGCGTCGAATTGGCCTAGGTCTCCGGTCTTGAACCAGCCGTCGGCGCTCATGACCTGGGCCGTCGCCTCGGGGTCGTCGAGGTAGCCCTGCATGACGATGTAGCCGCGGACCCAGATTTCGCCGTCTACACCGGTGGGGCGCCTCACTCCGGTCGCGGGGTCGACGACCATGACTTCGAAATCGCCGATCGGAACGCCCTTGTTCTCGCAAACGATGTCGATAGGGTCCTCGAACCGGCTGAGCACCGTCGTCGAGGTGGTCTCGGTCATTCCGTAGACCGACTGTAACGCGCTCAGTCCGATGACGTCTTTTGCGCGCCGCGCGACATCCGGCGTCACCGTCGCGCCTCCGATCCAGGCACTCTTGAGGCACGAGGTGTCAAGACCAAGCCGCTCGATCGAGTCACTCAGGTCGATGAAATGCGTCGGGATGCCGCCAAAGATGGTTATCTTGTGGCGGGCGATCAGCACCGCCACCTCGTCCGGCTGCCAGTGGGGGACCGCGACGTAGGTGCAGCCCAGCGCGGCGCAGACGATCATCGCGGTGCACAGGCCGGCAATGTGATAGAGCGGCATATGGCCCAGAATGATGTCACCGGGTTCCACGTGCAGCGCCCGAGCGATGTTGCGGCAATTGCGGATGATGATGTGGGAATGCACGGCGCCCTTCGAGTAGCCCGTCGTCCCGGACGTATAGACGGCGACGGCCGAGTCGGATACCTCCACTGCTCCCGCAGCGGCCGAGAGCACCTCCCGCGGCACGATACTGGCGAGCAGTGGCGATACAGAGAGACTGCCTGGCAAGTCGGCCCCGGCGAGAACGACCACGGTCTTCAAGTGCGGCAGCTCCGGATTCTCGGACAACGGCCCCGACCGTCCGCTGAAGACGGGGCAGCCGGCCCGCAGCAGATCCGCGTAGTCGATGCCCCAGTAGGCGTCGAGCATAATCAACAGCCGGGCCTTCGACTGGCGCAGGATATAGGCGGTTTCCTCGCCCTTATAGCGCGTGTTGAGCGTCACGATCATCGCCCCGATCCGCGCACAGGCGAAGGCCAGCAGCACCCACTCGGGCGTGTTTGGCAACCAGAGGGCTACCCGGTCGTGCCGTTTGACGCCGAGGCTCAGCAGACCGCTCGCCAGACGATCGACCTGCCGATCTGCGTCACGGAAGGTGATCTCCCGTTCGCCCAAGCGAATAAAGATGCGGTCGGGGAAGCGCTCGACGGTCCGGCGCAGCGCCGCGCCGAGGGTCAAATCCTGCTCGAGTCCGGGGCCCGGCATGTAGGCTTCTCCTCGATCGTGTATCGTGGCTCGTCGTTCATTTATCTTGACATGCTTCGCCCGATGGTGGCACTAAGGTCCCCCATGGCCAGTTTCGAAGAACTCCTTGAACATCTCGACAAGTCGGGCGTTGACAAGCGCCTCGAGGACGACATCATCCACCTTGCGCCCGAGATCACTTACGACGACGCGTTCCGACTCCAGCTGGCCTCCAAGCAGCGGCGGGTCGCCGCAGGCGATCGCGTGATCGGCTACCAGGCCTCGCTGACCTCATCCGGTGCGCAACGGACGATGCCCCATATCCCGGCACCCATGGTCGGCACCCTCCTCGCGTCGCTCGAGCGGCCCGAAGGCTCGACAGTAGATCTGGACGACGATATTAACTTTGTCGAGGCCGAGATCGGGGTTCTGCTCAAGCATGACCTGGAGGGCGCGCGCACCACGACGGCGGACGTCCTCGCTGCGGTGGAAGCCTACTTTCCCGCCCTCGAGGTCGCGCCGGTCCGCCCAGGGTTGTTCGACAACAAGTGGAGCGCGCAGCACCTGCTGGCCGTGCAGAAGGCCCCCGGCGGTTACGTTCTCTTCGGCTCGCGACTAACCTCCCCCACCGGGTTCGATCTGCGCACGGAGGGCGCCATCACCAGCATCGACGGGGAGGTGAAGGGCTCGGCGTGCGGGGTTGAGGCCATGGGCAACCCCCTCAATGTGGTCGCTGCGGTCGTGCGCCGCCTCGCAACCGCCGGGCAGGGCCTGAAAGCCGGGCAGATCATCATGACCGGATCGCTCCCAGCCCCGCAGATCGTGAAGACGCACAACCACAGCGCCCGGATCGAGTTCACCCGGCTCGGTAGCGTCGAGGTCCGGATCACACCACCGCGGGAGGCCCCCTAAGATGCAACTGGCGCAATTCACCTCGGGCAACGGCCCGCGGGTCGGACTGGTGCAGGGGGAGAGCCTCGTCGACCTTACCTCCCGCTTCGATGTCACGGACATGCTCGAATTGATGGCCCGCTGGGATGCCCTCCAGGCAACCTTGCAGGCCATCCGCGAGCACGAACAGGACTTCGCGCTCGCCAAGGTCCGGCTGCTCGCCCCCGTGACACGGCCCGGCAAGATCTTCGCCATCGGCCTGAATTATGCCGACCACTGTCAGGAGGCGCGGCTGGCGGTACCGGAACACCAGACCTGGTTCACGAAGGCGGGATCGTCGATCAACGGGCCATTCGACTCAATCGAGCGGCCGGCGGTGTCGGAGCAACTCGACTATGAGGCGGAACTCGTCGCCATCATCGGCCATCGCTGCCGCAACGTGCCGAAGGCACGCGCGCAGGAGGTCGTCTTCGGCTACTGCGTCGGCAATGATGTCTCGGTGCGCGACTGGCAGCTGCTGACGACCCAATGGTGCCTGGGAAAATCATTCGACCACGCGGCTCCTATCGGCCCCTGGATCACCACCGCCGACGCCGTCAATCCGCACTCGCTCGGGATCCGCAGCTTCGTGAACGGCCAGAAGCGTCAAAGCTCCAACACCCGGCATCTAGTATTCAACGTCTTCGACATGGTGGCGTATCTCAGTCAGGCCATGACGTTGGAGCCGGGTGACGTCATTTTCACCGGAACGCCCATGGGCGTCGGGCTGCACTTTCCGGGGGGGCCGGTGTTTCTCAAACCGGGCGATGTGGTTCGGGTCGAAATCGATCGCCTGGGTGCGATCGAGAACCGGGTCGAAGCGGGCTCCGGCGAGCCCATGATCAGCTGACATGCAGTCCCCGAACATGGCCGAGAAGACCCCCCGTATCGACGAGACCTACGCCTACTCGGCGCCACCGCCCCTGGGCACGCCGGAGCACGCCGACTGGCTCGTTCACTGGCACTTCAAGTTCGAGAATCCTCAGCAGCTCGATATGCTCGGCGAGCTCTACACGCACGACATCGTCTGGGAATTGCCCTCGGCCGGCATCGAGTTTCACGGTAAACGTGACGTGATCCAGAACTACCGCCAGACATTCGCCGTCCTGGACCTCACCACGTTCGAGTTCCGCCCGATCGACCGCTACGCGACGGCGACGCGCGTCTTCGACGATCGCGAGGCTATCTTCACGGTCACCGATCTCGGCTCCTTCCCCATGCCGGGACTGAATATCAAGGAGGGGGAGCCAGTGCGGATGCGCCTCACTCATAGTTTCCACATCACAGACGGGCTCATCTCGCGCGAGAACGTCTACCAGATTATCGGGCCGGCGCGTCGCTGATCGCCGCTTTTGAATGGGCAGCGGAGTCTCGCACTCGGTGAAATCCGCCTCAATCCTCCTGCGCAGCGCGCAGGCCGCGGGCGATGAACTTGCTGTAGGCCTTGATTACGTAGTCCGGGAGCTTGCCGTCGCGCCCGTTGTGAGGCCCGTAGCGCATCGCCATGTAATGCCGCGCGCCCATGAGGATGAGCACGACCGCCTCCAGCTCCCGCGGTGTGTACCCGGTGATCTCTCCGGCCTCGAGTGCCCGCTCCAGCAAGCGCAGGTAGCGCTTCTGCACGAGCTTCTCGTGCTCTTCGAAAGCCGCGGGCGCGAAGACCTCGGCTTCATACAGGATGCGATAGAACTCCGGGCGCTCGCGCAGGAACTCGAAGAAAGCCAACAGGCGCTTTCGTTCGCGCTCGAACTCGCCGGCGCCGTCCCGCGATCGATCGCCAATAAAGGTCAGCATCTCGCGGCCCAGATGCGGCAGCAGCTGATCGAAAAGCTCCTGTCGAGTCTCGAAGTAATTGTAGAAAGTGCCGTTCGCAACGTCCGCCTGCGATGTGATCTTCTGGATCATCGCATTCAGGTAGCCGTGCGCTCCAACAGCCTTGGCGGCGGCCTCGAACAGGGCGGATTTGATCCTCTCGGCTTTTTGCGCGCGTGTCAGCTTCGGTTTTTTCACACGGACTGCGCGGCGTTCGAGCGGTTCCCTGTCGAGCTTCGTTCGAGTTGGTTTCATTTCTATCCACAATTCAGTTCGTGAGGATCAGGGCAGGAGCAACCAAGTCACCCCAGTCACGACGTGCCGTCTGGCGGAACCTGGCATCGGTGAAATACGGTTCACCGTTCCATTTACGCGGCGCGCGGCGGGTTCTATCATATGCCATCGCCTCGGGATGCGAGTAGCGGGCATCAAGCGTCCACCGTCGACGTTGGAGGTGACGGATGATCGGGCAAGCTGGCCAATTCGCGGGTCGCATCGCGGTGGTCACAGGCGGCGCAAGCGGAATCGGGCGGGCGTGCGTTGAGGTCCTCGCAGAGCGCGGCGCCCGCGTCGTCATTGTCGACAGCAACGAACCGGGTGCCCTGGCCGTTGCCCGCGCACTGGGCGGCGAAGCGCGTGTCGCCGACGTGAGCGACCCCGCGCAGATGGTGAGACTCGCCGACGGCATCGAGAATGAGATTGGCCCGGTTGACATGGTGGTCGCGAACGCCGGAATCATCCAGAGCACTCCTGCGATGCCCGAGGAGCTCGACCTGGCGACCTGGGACACGATCATGGCGGTCGACCTCAGAGGCGCGTACCTGACCAATGCGCAATTCGCGCGGCACATGACAAAACGCGGTCGCGGATCGATCGTGAACATCGCATCCGTCGCTGGGATGCGCTCCGCGCCCCTCCACGCGTATGGCGCCGCCAAGGCGGGTGTGATCCACATGACGACGACCCTCGCCGCCGAATGGGGTCGTTCCGGCATCCGCGTTAACGCCGTCTCCCCCGGCTACGTCCTCACGCCGATCCTCCAAGAAGCCATCGCCAGAGGACTGCGGGATCCCAAGGTGATGGAGGAGAACTCCGCGTTGGGCCGCATGGTCATGCCGATCGAGATCGCCAAGTCGGTGGCGTTCCTGCTCTCCGACGATGCGTCGGCCATCACCGGCATCAACCTTCCGGTCGAGAATGGCTGGCTCGTCACAGGCTCATGGCATACCTACGGCGGTATCCGCGGCCCCCGCCGGCGGTTCGATCGCTGATGGCTCACAGCATCTATATTCCGGGATTCAGCCACTCCAATCCGGTGCCGGCCGCCGCTGCGGTTGGAAACCTGGTGATGTCGGGCGGTATCCACGGCTCGGACCCGGCCACGGGCAAGGTCGCCGCCACGCTCGATGAACAATGCAGGAATATCTTCAAACACTTCTCGGCCGTGATGGAGGCGGCCGGAGGAAAACTCGACGATATCGTCAAGGTCACCGTGTGGCTCGCGGATCCGTCGGATCGCACTGTGCTCAATGAAGCCTGGGTCGAAGCGTTCCCGGACCCGCAGCGGCGCCCGACGCGGATGGTGCGACCCGGGCAGCTTGCGCCTGGAACCTTCGTCGTTTGCGACATGACAGCGGTGATTGGAGGCAAGGGATGAGCCAGTTGAGCCGAGCAACGCGCGAGCTTCTGAAGCGCTGTCCCGTATCTGCCATCACCACGGTCATGACGCGCCTCGGCCTGCGTAGTGCATTCATGTCGGAGGTTCGCCCGATTTCGCCCGACCAACCAACGATGGTAGGGCAAGCATTCACGCTGCGCTACATACCCGCCCGCGAAGACATCGACACGATGGCGGCCGTCAGTCGCGATGATGCATTGCAACGTCGGGCGCTGGAGCACTGTCCGGAGGGCTACGTGCTGGTCATCGATGCGCGAGGCGATACACGCACGGCCTGCGCCGGCGACATGTTTCTCACCCGATTAAAACAACGTGGTTGCGCGGGAGTCGTGACCGACGGCGGCTTACGGGATGTCGGCCCCATTCGCGCCCTTGGCTTTCCAGCGTTCCTCAAAGGATCGGCCGCGCCTCCGACATTCCTCGCGCACCACCCCGTCGACATGGACGTGCCAATCGGGTGCGGCGGCGTCGCCGTCTATCCCGGTGACGTCGTCGTAGGTGACTGCGACGGCGTCGTGGTCATCCCCCTCGATCGTGCCGAGGAGGTTGCCGAAGGAGCGATTGCCATCGTCGAGTACGATGAGTTCGTCGAAGCCCAGTTGGCACAAGGCAGATCGCTGATCGGCCTCTATCCGGCGACAGCCGAGTCTCGTCGAGAATATGAGACGTGGCGCGCCACCCGGCGCACGAGCTAAATGGGCGTCGAAACGGCGGGGCTCATCTACGCGTGTAGTCGATCGCCCGTGCGAGCAATTCCTCGCTCGCCTGCCATGCGGACACCTCGCCGCGAGTCAACGCTTCGGCCAGTCGACGCAGGGTCCCGTCGGCGGTTGCTGCCTGCAGCGGGCCTTCAGCAAAGGCGGCCTGCGCGCGGCTCGAGAGCTCCGCGCGCGCCGCCGCAACTCGCCGCTCGTAGAGCCCATTCGCAAGCAGAGCTTGCCATACTGCATCGATGGCCGGGGGCACCTCAGTGGCGCCGGTTTCGGCTTGCCCCGCCGTTGCCGCAACGACCTTTACGTGGCCGCCCGCTTTCGCGTGCACTGCGTGTTCGAGTTCGTGCAAGAGTGCGCGCGCACCGGGCATGTCGGCCTTGTTGACGACGATGAGATCGACCACCTCGATGAGCCCGGCCTTGACCGCCTGTACGTAGTCGCCCCATTGAGGGGCCAGTACCAAAACCCGGATGTCGCAGCATTCGACGACGCCGAGCTCAATCTGACCGACTCCCACGGTCTCGACGAACACCGGGTCATATCCGGAGCACGCGAGCAGCCGGGTGGCATCACGTACCGACGGACTCAAACCATCCGTACGGCCGCGGCTACCCATGCTGCGGATGAAAACCCCCTCGTCGGCCGCGTGGCGATTCATCCGTACGCGATCGCCCAGGACAGCCCCGCCCGTCACAGGACTGCTGGGATCGACGGCGATCACGGCAAGGCGGGACACCGTCTGGCGATACAGCCCGATCAATGCATCGACGAGCGTGCTCTTACCGGCTCCAGGGGGGCCGGTGATTCCGATGACCCGACTCGCGGGCGGTGCGCGCAGGCGCGCCCGGAGCTCGCCCGAGAGCGCTCCGTTCTCGATCGAGCTGATGATCCGGCTGAGCTCCACGCGCGAGGGTGACGGGCTGTCATTCACGGGCACTTTTCATCAGCAGGCTGAATTCGCAGGAGAACACGGGCTTTGAGTGCTGGTTGACGACCACGTAAGCGAGCGTAACCACACCCCGGCTGGGATCCTTCGACTGCCGAGAGATGAGGACACTGGCTTCGACGTGCACGGTGTCCCCGAAGCGCACCGGCTCGGTCGCCCGAAGTTTGTCCGCACCGAGCCACGCGATGATGCCGTCCCCGTAGATCTGACTTTGATACATCAAACCAACCGCCATGGCGAACGTTAGCGGGCCGTGCGCGATGCGCCCGCCAAATGGGCCGGCGGCCGCCGCCTGCTCATTCATGTGCAGGGGGTACCAATCCCCGGTCAGGGTCGCGAACTGAACGACGTGGGTTTCGGTGATCGTGACCGCAGGGGTGACGATGCGTCGCCCGACCGGGAAATCTTCCCAGCCAACGCTCATGTAGTGCGGCGGAACTTGGGAAACGACTCCGCGTCTGCGGCACGGCGGAACATGGGAAGTGATTCCCCGTCGCGGTCGGCAAACTGCAAATGCAATGGATCACCCACGCTGAATGCACGGCCGTCGTCCACGAGATTCGTGAGCATGCGTACCTGCTCCTCGAGCTCGACAATCGCGATCCAGTACGGCAGGAGGGCCTTGAACTTGCTTGGCGGGTTCGCACGCACTTGAGTAACGCTATGCACCGAAGCACGACCGCTCGCGGTGCGCCAGGTATATTCCTCACCCCAGCAATGCGGACAAGCGGAGCGCGGGTAGAAGTGAGGCTTGCCACAGGAGGCGCACCAGGGCAGCAGGAGCTCCCTACGCGAGAGGCCTTCGAAGTACGGACGTGCGATTCGCATCAGTTCCATCACCGCACCTCGTTACTCAGAACCAGGACCTGTGCATCCATATAGGAGCCTCCTGTGCTGGTCTCGACTGCAATCCTCGCATGAGGCACCTGACGCGATCCCGCCTTGTCCATGAGCTGGCGGGCCGTTTCCACCAGTACCGCAACGCCGCCTCCGGCTCCCGTATGGCCTTGGGAGAGCATGCCTCCGTTGGTCGTCATGGGTAGCCTGCCGCCCGGCCAGGTGTTACCGGCCGCGACGAAAGCGCCGGCAGCGCCACGCTCGACCAGGCCCATCTCCTCGAGGGCAATCAGGTTGATCACCGGATAGGAATCGTAGATCTCCGCGATGTCGACATCCTTCGCATCGATGCCGGCCATTGCAAAGGCATCGCGCGCCGCCTCGTGGTATCCGAAACGGGACATGTCCGCTTCTTGGGATAACGCGTAATGCGTCACGCGCCCGCCCGCACCCAGTAGATACGCGGGCTTCTCGGTCAAATCTCCCGCTCGTTCCGGCGAGGTCACGACGAACGCGGAGGCCCCATCGGCCAAGACATTGGACTCCTTGGCGTGGAGCGGGTCCGACAGGATCTTGGAGCTCAACACCTCCTCGACCGTCAAGGCCTTGCGAAACATCGCATTCGGATTGAGCTCCGCCCACTTGCGCAGCGCGACGCACACGGAGGCCACCTGCTCGGCCGTGGTGCCGGTCTGGCTCATGTACTGCCGTGTGATGAGAGCCGCGATGGAGCTGAAATGCTGGCCGAACGGGCGCTCCCACTCGGCCGGAATCCCCAACGTCGAGAAGACGTCGATGGCGTCCTCGATCTTCAGACCGCTGGCAATCTTATCGGCATGCACGCAAAGGACATTCTTTGCGAGCCCCGCCTTCACGAGGCCCGAAGCGACCTTCAAGAGCGTGCTGCCACTGGCGCCTCCGGCCATCACCTGCAGGTTCGCGTGTGCAATGCCGTTCAGGCCCAGCTCCTCGACCAGCCGTCCGAAGATCAAATCGCTGTTGAAATCGCGGCTGTAGATCACGCCTGTAGGCATGATCACATCGATGTCGGTACGAGCGAGTCCGGCGTCGCGTACCGCCATGCGCGCCGCCTGGGCTGCGGCCTCGAGCGCCGTGCGATCTGGATAGTTGCCGGTGGGCACCTCACCGATGCCGACGATCGCCGCGATCGGCTCACCCTGTCTCATGCGAACTTGCCTCCCAGAGCTTCCCGCGCGATCAGCATGCGTTGAATTTCGGAGGTACCCTCACCGATCTCGAGGCCCTTCGCGTCGCGGAATAGTCGGGACGGGACCGTATCGTCCATAAATCCCGAACCGCCGTGGATCTGCACGCAGTCGTGCGCGGATTTCATCGCCACCTCGCTGGCGAAGAGCTTCGCCTCGCCGGCCTGGGGTCCATACTCGAGGGCCTGATCACGCCGCCAAGCTGCCTCCAGGGTCAACAGGCGAGCGGCGTGCACACCCAGAGCCATGTCACTCATCTTGAAAGAGGTTCCCTGATACTCGGAGATCGGCTTGCCGAATGCACGGCGCTGGGTCGCATAGGACACCGCCTCCTCGAGCGCGCGCTGCGCCAACCCGACGCACATTGTTGCAATCTGGATACGCCCGAACTTCAATGTCCCGAGCATGGTGCGCAATCCACGCTGCGGGTCACCCAAGGCGGAATCCTCGGGCACGAGACAGTTATCGAGGTACACGGCTCGCGTGTCCGAGGATCTCCAGCCGGTCTTATTCAAAGGAGGCCCGAGCGTGAGCCCATGGGTGGCGCGCTCCACGAGGAACGCGCCGATCTGCGGTCTGCCGTCGGCTGCCGTGCCGGTGCGCGCAGCGACGATCAGGAAGCCGGTCATGTCAGTCCCGGCGTTCGTAATGAACAGCTTCGATCCCGAGATGCTCCAGCCGCTGCTCACGCGGGTAGCCGTGGTCTTCATGCCGCGGTTGTCGGAACCCCCGCCGGGCTCGGTGAGCGCGAAGCAGCCGAGGGTTTCACCGCGAAACAGAGGGACGAGCCATCGCTCCTTCTGAGCAGGGGAACCGAATGCGACAATCGGAAGCGCCGAAAGGCCGACCTGATTAGCCACCGTCATCGCAACCGATATGTCCGAGCGACTCACTTCCTCGAGCGCGAGCGCGTATTCGACCGCGCTTCCACCCAGGCCGCCCACCTCCTCCGCAAACGGGAGGGCAAAGATTCCGCTGTCGGCGAGCTTAGGTATCAGGTCGTAGTGAAACTCACCGACTTGGTCACGCTGGGTAGCGCCCGGCTCTATGACATCGGACACAAACCGGCGGTACTCGTCACGAATGCTGCGCTGCTGTTCGGTCAGTTGGAAGTTCATCGTCTCGCCACAGCGCGGTCATTCACCGCCTCCTGAATGAACTTCACGATCTCCCCCATGCTGCTCCCCTGTCCGAATACGGCATCCACGCCGAGCGCCAGCAGCCGATCCTTGTCCTTGGCCGGCACCAGGCCGCCGACGAGGACCACCGGCGAGAGTCCATGCTCGCGCAGCTTCGCCATCAGCTCCGGCACGTGTTGCATGTACTCACCCGAGATATTGCTGACCGCTACGACATCGGGGTCCTCCGTGGTCGATGCACCCACGATAGTCGCGGCCGTCTGGAAGGGTCCGAGATAGATGACCTCCATGCCGGCTTCACGCAGTCCGCGCGCAACGAATTTTGCGCCCCAATCGTGAAGATCAAGACCTACTTTACCGAGAACGACTCGTATCGGGTGCGCGGCGGCTTGCGGTGCATTCATTGAGTCAACAACCTCCCAGAGTCGTGCGCGCATCGATGGCACCCACCGGGTCATAGCTCAAACCGTTTGCCACCCGAATCGTCCCGAGCACCTCTCCTACGGTGGCACCCGCTTCGACGGCGAGCTTGATGGAAGGAATGAGATTCTCCCGGGTCTTCGCCTGGGCACCGAGCGGGCCCAAAGCGTCGCGAACTCGACCCACATCGCGCGTGCGCCGATGTTTTCGGACAATGTCTACCTGCTCCTGGGAAGGTGCGGGATGCTCACCGCGGAAGGTGAGCAACGTGTCGCGCTCAGGCGGAATCCGGTGACAGTTCACGCCCACGATCGGGCGTTCTCCGGTTTCGATGCTCTTCTGCAGGGCCCACTGGCCCTCATCCATCAAGCGCCTCAGCCAGCCCGCCTTGGCCGCTGCTACCATTCCCCCCAGTGAATCGATCTCATTCATCACCGCGATCGTTCGTCGCTCGACCTCATCGGTCAACTCCTCGACGTACCACGAGCCGCCCAAGGGGTCGGCCACGTTGCCCACGCCCGCCTCGAGAGCCAGGATCTGTTGGGTACGCAGAGCCACCATGGCTGCCTGCTCGGACGGCAGGTCAACGGGCTCATCGTATGCCGATAGATCCAACCCCTGGCAGCCGCCCAGGACGGCGGCCAATGCCTCCACGGTGCCGCGAATCACATTGTTGATGGGTTGTGGGGCGTAGAGAGAAGAACCAGCGGTATGCACCGCGAGCGTCAGGCGGCAGGTACGCTCGTCCGCGGTGTGAAAGTGATCGCGCATCATGCGCGCCCAGATGCGTCGCGCCGCACGGAATTTCGCCACTTCCTCGAAAAGATCGATGTGCGCGCCGCAGATCAACAATATGCCCGGGCCCACCTGGTCGATCGTCACGCCCCGCTCGAGCGTCGCTTCGATGTACGCCTTCGCCATCGATATGGCGACGCCGATCTCCTGCGGCGCATTGAGCCCGCTCTCCCGCAGATCGTAGGCGTTCACCGTCGTCGGATGGAACCCCGGTACCGAGCGGGCGCAGTACTCCATTGTATCGACACAGAGGCGCATGCCGAGATCGAGTGGCGTGCCGGCGTCGTAGCTCGTGTGCGTCGCCTGTAGCGGGTCGTTCTGGAACGAGCCGCGCAAGGCGCTGTAGGGAATGCCCCGCCGGTCGGCCACAGCGAGCAGTTGGGCCAACAACACCGGAACGCTCACGCCCGGGACGGAAAACGACGCCGTTACGTTCTGAAGATCGATGCCCTCGAGCATTCGCTCCATGTCGTCCACTGTGCAAAGCGGTACACCCTGCGTGCCGGCCGACCGCGCCCCGAGCGGATGATCGCTGTCGAGTGCTAGCTGCGTGGGCGTATCCGGCACGATCGCAAGTCCGGTCTGGCCGTGTTCGATCAGGTAACGCAGCCGCGCGTTTGTTGCGGCGGCGGTATCGAGTCCTGCGAGCTGACGCGTTATCCAAAGACGCTTGCGGTACATCTCCGCGTGGCCCGCACGCGTGAACGGGGGCCTGCCCGGCTCGCCGAGCTCCGTGGCATAGTCGCGCGGGCGCGCCTCGGCAGGGCCGTACGAGTGGCGCAGTGGGATGCCTGACCACGTCATGCCCGAGGCGCGATCCTTATTCGACAAGACCCGGGCTCCTTGGTCCCCGATTGGTTCGACTACGCTAGTAAAAAATGACTCATGAGTCAATTCTCACGATGAACATGGGATGACGAGCGCCCCCGTCCCGGATGACCTCCCGGCGACGGCGCTAACGGCAACACGAAACAGATTGATAGAATCAATCAGGCCCGTTGAGGGACTCAAATTTACCGATTGCGCCGGCGATCCAATACTGTCGGGTCCTGAACCGGTGAAGGAGGTCAGAGCACTTATGAATCCTGGGCACCCGATTATCGGTATCGAAGAACACTACTCGGACGCTGAGGTCGAGGCATGCTATCCGACATCGGAGCGCATCCAGGTTCAGCCGCTGGTGGAACGGCTGCACAGCTTCGGAGAACTGCGTCTAAAGGAGATGGATGAAGCGGGTATCGATCTGCAAGTCGTGTCGCAAAACGCACCGGGGTTGCAAATGGTTGACCCCGAGCGCGCACTTGGACTGGCGCAACGAGCCAACGATCGTCTCCATGACGTCGTCCGCGCTAATCCAACGCGCTTTGCCGCTTTTGCCTCCTTGCCGACGGCCCACCCGCAGGCAGCCGCGGACGAACTCGAGCGCGCAGTCACGAAGCTTGGATTCAAAGGAGGCATCATTAATGGCTTGACGCACGGATCGTTCCTGGATGAGCGACGCTTCTGGATTCTGCTCGAGCGAGCCCACGAGCTGGACGTGCCTCTCTATCTGCATCCTTCCTGGCCGCACCCGAAAGTAGCGGAGCTTTATTTCGGCGAATACATGCAAGAATATCAGCTGACGCTCCGCGGCGTCTGGGGATTCAACATCGAAACGGCCACGCAGGCCTTGCGCCTGGTGTTGAGCCGCGTGCTGGATCGCTATCCCCGCTTGCAATTCCTGGTCGGGCATCTGGGAGAGACGCTGCCCTATATGTTCTGGCGCCTCGATCAGACTCTACAGCTCGAGCGCAGGGCTGCGGCGAACTCTAATCTCGTCAACAGCGTGCGCGACTATTTCCGCCGGCACTTCCATTTCACGACCAGCGGCCAGTTCTCCACCCCAGCCTTCAACTGCTGTCTCGAAGAGATGGGCATCGATCGGCTGATGTTCTCGGTGGACTATCCCTTCATGAACAACGTGAAGGGAGTGCAATGGGCGCAGTCCCTGCCGCTCTGCGTTGAGGACCGCGCAAAGCTCATGGGCGGCAATGCCAAGCGGGTGCTCAAACTCTGACCCCTCGGCGCTCGAGCGCATTCGCCTGCGTTTGAGGCGCGCAGTCTTTGATGAGGTCAACGCTATTCGTTGAAACCATAACATTTACTCGAACAGGTCTCCTGTGCCAGCCTGCACGGCAGGCAGCCCCCGAGAGGCGCCTCGGTAGACGATTGCATTGTACCGCCCACCGACGAGGGCTCTGCCCATGACCTCACACCGAGATATCCAGTTCATTCGAGCCTTCGGGCAGAAGGTCGCAGCTTGCGGCCTCCCGCAGGACGTTGCGGACTATCGTCATTTCATCGCCCATATCATCGACCCCAACAAACACATGGGCGGCGATGATCGCCCGGTGGAGTATCTCGAGTCGGTGCACATATCCCCCGGCCTGACCGCCGATATCGCCGCGCCAACCGGCCCTGGCCTGTTCCCAGTGATGATGAACTGCCACGGAAATGGCCTCATTACCGGCAGTGCAAGGAGCTACCGCAGGTTCACGACGGATCTCGCTCGGGGGGGCTACGTCGCCGTGACCCCGGATTACAGATTGGCCCCCGAGCATCTCTTTCCCGCAGCGCACGAAGACATGAAAGCCGCCGTCCACTGGGCACGAGATCACATTGATAAGTTCAAGGGCGACGGAACCCGGCTGGCGATATGCGGCGACTCCATGGCCGCCTCTCTCGCGCTCGGAGTGGTTCTTGCCCTTGCCGGCGAGGCGAATGCCCCACGCATTGCTGCCTTTGTCGGCATTGAGGGTGTGTATGATCGACGCGAAGACAGCTACTTCGGTGGACCGGACAGCTACATGAGCAAGGCGTACCTCGGCCCAAACGTCGACGCGTCCATGCTGGCGGACCCTCGGGTCAGCCCGCAGGTCGCGATTTCTGCCGGCGTCAAAATGCCCGCGACTCTGCTGATCACGGGCAGTGCCGACATCGCCGCTATCCCGACGCTGAAGTTCAGTCTGGCATTACAGGAAGCGCAAATTCCGCACGAGCTGCACCTCCTGGAGAATATGCCGCATGACTTCATGAAGTTCTCGGATCTCGACGGAATGCGGGTAGGTCACGAGCTCATGTTCCGGTTTCTCGCTCGGCACGTCTGAGTAGGGGAGCGGAGTAGATGCCTGGGGGGAAGGCTGATCCTCATCCCGCTCGTTTCTCGAGCGCGGCGGGTTCCGGAAACCCGGCGACCATGGACGACAGGCCCGTCGCGTGAACCTCGTGAATTTCCATCATATAGGGGGCACGGAGCCCGCGTGACTGCTCGGCGAGGGCGCAGCCCAGCGACAGCGCGATGACGGAACCCAGATAGCAACTCGCAGTATGCGTATTCAGGCCCGCGCTGATGAGCGGCTTGACCAGGCGATCGTTCATCTCGAGCGTAGCGCTATCCACCGGTCGCGCGATGGCACATACCCGCGCAGAGTCGCGGTGCGCGAGAAGCTCAGCCAGGAAAGCACGGCCAAAAGCCATCAGCCACTCACGCCAGCCGAGATTGACGGGGGTAGCGGCCATGGCCCGGCGAGAGAAGGTGCTTGCCATGGAGTTGAGCACATCCTCCTTGCTGCCGATATACCAATAGAGCGTCGACGCCTGGACGTCCAGGCGTGCGGCAAGCGCACGCATGCTGAGGCTCTCCAGGCCTTTCTCGTCCACCAGCGCCAATGCGACGGCGACAATCTCTTGCTGACTTGTTTTCATTGCATTCCCGGACGTCAGACGGGCGGCTGCAAAAGCGCTTCGCGATCCTGGTCTTCCTGCGGACGTGTGCCGTTGTAGCGAACGCCTCGCTTCACGACGACAGCATCGCCCGTCGGTCGGACGCAGCAGGCCAGGCGCAACCGGCCGGGCAACTGATCCGGACGTGGCCTCAACAACAGCTCAATGGCCACCGCTTCATGCCGTTCGAGCGGGCCGAGATTGTCCATTCCTGCGTTCACCTCGATGAAACACAGCCCGCAGCGAGCCTCCCCCTGACAAATCGATGGCCAATAATAGCCTTGGCGGGACGCCGCCTGCATGAGCGTCTCGCCGGCGCGCACGTACAGAACGGCACCCAGGGGTTCCACGCGGACCGCGAAGGTATCAGCCGGCCCGTTCGGTGGCGCTGACATATCCATAGGCTCGCAGACGCCTCGCCATGGCATTCGCTTCCGGCTCCGTCTCGTAGAGCTTTTGCTTGTAGCCAGGAATGATGTTGTCCGGAGCCTCTATCCAAGACTCCGAGAGCGGATCCAGCAGGAACCCATGAATATCCTGCCACTGCTCCATTTCTGCTCCCACTACCACCCTCCAGCTCGTCTTCACGATTTCCTCCACCCGTCTTTGAATAGATGAACAGACGCGTCGTTATTTCGTCAGATATTCATCGATCGATGCGTGACCATGGATCATGAGAGCGTCTTTGGCTCCAAATCGCATGAAGTCCTGCGTGGGGTGGTGCATGCCCCGCTGCATATACATGACGTTTCCGAGATCCTGCGACAGGAACGTGCCCCAGTTCTTATTGGCATGGAAGTCGGGATAAAACTCCGGCTTGATCCTCTGCTTTTTCACCGCTTCCGGGTCCGGCACCAGCTCGGCCAGCCACTCATCGAGGATGCAGGTGTCAGGATCCATGCCGTTGGGGCGGAACGTGAAAAAATTTCCGTCCGTCACGGAGCAATTGGCAGCCCACAGATTCGGGCCGATCATGCCAAACTTTACGATCATCAGCTCGGAGTCCGTGTAGCGCGACAGGTCCACCCCTGACGGAGCATATTGTTTCCGCCGCAGATCGGCCCACCACTTGCCGAGCACCGGCGGCGGCGCATCGAGCGGATACTCTTTGGCGAGCTTATCGGCCATGGCATTGACCGCGTCCTGGTTGCCGAGACGGAAGGGGTCGTCGACCTCCACCAGCATTGCGAGATAACCGCGGATCATTTCGCGCACATCGGCTTTTGGATCTGAAGCAGAGCCGAGACGCGCGCTCGGTGCGGGAGCCAGCACGAGGTCCCAAGCCATATCCCCCTTGGGAGGCCCCATATGACCGTGGCCATGATTCGAGAATGGCCCCTTGCCGTTGCTCTGATAGGCCGTCAGGCCACCGAAGCACTCAAAGCCCTGGATCTCGACCGGAAGGTCCCCACCGCTATACAACGTGCTTTGCGGATGAGTGCCCTGAAGATGGTAGGCATCCCGGAAAGCGTCCATCCCCAGCTTCCAGTTGCAGCGTATGATCGTCGAGCGGCGCCGGGTCGTGACCCACTTCGACATGTCGAGGTTGAGCCACGCCGGGATCGGATCCAGATAATCCAGCAACGATATGGCGTTGGGGTCGAGGTTGATGAAGATCCATCCGCCAAACGTTTCGAGCCGGTACTGAGGCAAATTGAGGCAGCTCGGCTCGACGAGCTCCGCGTCGAATTCCTGGACGTCGACGACTTCCTTGATCGTTCCATCGAGGTTGTAGCGCCACGCATGGGCTACACACCGCAATTCCTTTGCATTGCCCCGGCCCTCGCGCAATTGCCGGCCCCGGTGACGGCAGGTGTTGCTGAGCGCCTTGAGAGTGTTGGGGGCGCTGCGAATGATCAGGATAGTGTATGGGCCGATGCTGTATTCAATGTAGTCCCCCACCTTGGGAAGCTCGTCCTCCCGGCCGACTAACTGCCAGACACAGGGCCACAACTTCTGATACTCGAGCTGCATGAACTCTTTCGACGTGAAGCGGTTGTGGGGCAGCGTGTGGGGACCATCCCTGTTCATCCGGAACGCTTTGAAGTCAATACTCACGTCGCTTGCGCGGGCCATGCCCTTGGTGTGATCAGAACCCATTGCTCGCTCCCATAGATTTTCGACCCGGTGGGGGGCTCAATCAGCATCGAACGCCGTTTGACGAACAGTGTTCGATAATTAGTGAATTTAAGATACAGAATAAATGAACACCTGTCAAGATCGCGCAGTCGCCCCCGGTGCCGCTTCTTTCCAATGACCCGGTGCTGCTTCTAACGAGAAGCCCATCTGCGAATGCGTCCACACACGCGACCCGCTATCGGCGACGGCTGCGATCAGAACTTCACCCCGAGGGTGGCGCCGTACGTCCTGCCCGGCGACACTCCCGTAAAATCTCCAGCCTGTGAGGAGTACATTTCCTGCGAATAAACGGTGTTGCCCATGTTCCTGCCCCAGATCGACAATTCCAGGGCACCCCGGGTGTAGGTCGCAGACAAGTTGACGAGATCGTATGCCGCTTGCTTCAGGCGATTCTGCGGGTCCGCAAACCATCCGCCGTTACGATAGTAGGTGGCGTTGAGCACGAGCCGGGAGGAGCCCAGCGGGATCGCATAATGGGCCCCGACATCGAGCGTCCACTGCGGCGTAGGGGCGATCTGGTTGCCCGCCGCGTTACCGGTTGTAAGGAGGTTGCCGCCTCCTTGCGCTTGCGTCAGCGGCGTAAAGAACACCGCGGCGTCGAATTGATCATAACGCCCGTGTGTCCAGGCCCCGCCAAACGTCATATCGAACTGCGAAGTAATGCGTGCGGTCGCATCGAGATCGGCACCATAAATCGTCGCTTTCGCGGCGTTGAGTGTCTCCTGAGTTCCGTTCTGGTAGACCGCCACCTGAAGATTGTCGTATTTATAATAATAGAAGGCGGGATTGATACGCAGGCGGCGATCCATGAGATCGAGCTTCAGTCCGGTTTCGTAGGCATCGATGACTTCCGGGTTGAACACGTTATAGTGACCGGTAGAGGAAACGAAGGGATTGGGATTATCGGAAGTGATCCCGGTAGGATTGTAGCCGCCGCTCTTGAAACCTCGATCGTATGAAATGTAGCCAAGCGTCTGATCATTGAACCGATAGTCGAACGCCAATCTCCATGTGGGCCGGGTCTCGGTCTTTTGCTCGTGATGACCGGTGATGACGATGTCGGGGATTGGCAGCCCGGGAATCGGAACGAGCGTTTGCGTACCTGAGATCTCCCGCTTCTCCCAGGTGTAGCGGCCTCCGACGGTGACTTTGAGCTTGTCAGTCAGCGCGTAAGTACCCTGCAGGTAGCCGGCGAGCGAAGTGGCCTCCGGATGGGCACTGAATAGCAGCTGCGAATTCGTCGGTGTCGGCAAGACAACTTGAACAGGCGGAGAAAACCATCCGCGATTGTCGAAGTAAAAGACACCGGCGGTCCATTGCAGGGGGGCGTTTGTGCGCGATACAAGTTGAAACTCCTGCGTCAACTGCGCTTCATTCTGGCCTCCCCTCGCGGAAGGAGGAGCCGGACCTGCGTCGGTATCGAAAGCGAAATCCCAGGTCGTGCGGCGGTATGCGCTGATCGAGGTCAGTGTGGCGAAGTCAAACTGGTAAACGAGGGTCGCGCTGCCGCCTCCCTGTTCTATTTTCGTAGACGGATTGACATTCGAAAAGACATCGAATCGGCCAACAGACGGAGGGTACGGCGGGTTGGGAGCCGAGGGCACGGAAGCACCGAACAGCCGGTATGCGGGGTTCGCTGTGAGGGTGCGCGCATAGTCACCCGCAATCGTGAGCGTCGCCTGATCCGTTATTGCGATCTTGAGCTTGCTGCGGACGTTCAGATCATCGAGATCATTGACCTCGGTACCCGTCAGAACGTTCCTGCCGAATCCCTGGCGCTGATTGCTGTAACGAACGGCAAGATCGCCCGATACGTTGTTCTCCAAAGGACCGGTCACGTAAAAACTGCCCCCATAGGTCTGAAGGTTGCCGATCGTCAGCTCCGCTTTTCCCCCGACGGTTGACGAGGGATCGCGGGTGGTGACCTCGATCACGCCACCGGTCGCATTCCTGCCGAAAAGCGTGCCCTGCGGGCCCCTGAGAACCGCAACCTGCTCGATATCGTTCAGGGAGAAAATCCCGCCCGCGGTGGACGCGTAGTAAACGCCATCGACGTAGATCGCAACCGCGTTCTCGAGCGTGATGGAGGTGGCGGTTTGGCCAACGCCGCGGATGTACGGCAATATCTGTCCGCCGGAGAGGTGTATTTGCAGTCCTGGCGCAAGCGTCGGCAGATCCAAAGTATTGGTCACGCCCGCAGCGGACAACGCCCCGCCGCTGAGCGCGGTGATCGCAATGGGAACGTCTTGGAGATTCTCCGACCGCTTTTGCGCGGTCACGACAATTTCCTCGAGCTCGGTGGTTTTCCCTTCGGTGCCAGCCGTAGTAGTTTGAGCGAGGGCGGCACCGGAACAAGTGACAGTCCACCAGGCGCTGACAAGAAGCGCTGCTCTTACCTTCATGTATATCCCCCCCAATTGCCGGCCGCGATCGGTTCCCGATGACAGCCTCGTCGTTTGATGTGGCAGCTGCCTCCCTACGCGTCAACGTAGTCCGACAGAGCCCGCTGCACATGCTCGTACGTGGGCATTGCGGAAGTAAATGCTATGATCTCAACAGATAGTGTTGACCTCATCAAAGGTTGGGCTCTCCGGCGCCGCGTCGCCGTCAGGCAGTCCGCCGTTGCTCGTCCGTCCAGTCGAGCAATTTCTCGTAGCGCTCCGTTGCGGACCACGTGCTACCGCCCTCCAGGAGCGCGTTCCAGTGCGGGTACCACCAACGGCTGAAGTCGGTGGCGCTCTTGTCGTACTCCGTGAGCCGACGGCCGAGCTCCGCATCCCTCCCCTCCCGGTAAACCACCAGACGCGGACCGTGAATGGCGTGTTGGACACAGAGTAATTCCTTGTAGCACCCGACGGCGCGCGCGCGTTGCACCCATCCCTCCCAGCGCTCCGCGGCATGCAGATCCTTCAAGAGCAATTGCAGTGTTCCGAGCTTGGACTGCTGAATGGGACAGCACATCATCGACGGCTCACGCCGGCTCTGGTCCGCACCGTCGTCTTCCCAGCTCACCAACGTTTCCACGACCTCGCTTCGAGCGTTTGGTTCGGAAGACATCGACGCGAACCGCCCACTCCAATACTGTGTGAAGGGCGTGGGTGTCTTCGTTCCGTACTCGGCAATCCGCGCGCCGGCTTTGCCGATATCACTCACGTCGTTGAAATCCAGGTAGACGTTGAGGAACTCCCCGTGCGGTCCTCCGGTCTGTAAAACCATCACCTCCCTGTGGTAGCCCACAACCCGCGCGCGCTCCGCCAAGCCGGAACGATAAGTGGTGGCAATCTGGGTTACGACTTCGCGTACTTCCGGAGCCATCCCGCTCTTTAGCGGGATCGAGCGAGCCACACCGGTCACTTGAGTCATTGCAATTTCCTCCGCCGTGGGCACCGCTGCGTCGCGGTCGCTTCAGAATGATTGATGCATGGATATGCTTTGTAAACTTGACGACTTAAAATGCCGAGATTGATTAGGTCAATGCATCGAGCCTTTGCGCGTGATCCCTTCGGCTCGCAACGCGTACCCGCAACGGTGCCATGACCGTTTGCAACTGAAGTCGCAACGACTGGCCGCCTCACCGCGTGGCTGCGCCGACGCGCAGCAAGTGCCCACCGCTGACCTGTAGATTCTCCCCCGTCATGAAGCAGTCATCGCTGGCCAGCCACAGCGCGGCCGATGCGATGTCATCGGGTATTCCCAAGCGCCCCAGCGGGTAGCTGGCGAGCAGCCTGTCCACGAGCCCGGGCACCTGAAAAGCGAACTCCGTCATGGGTGTACGTGTCACTCCGGGAGAGATCGTGTTGACACGGATTCCCCGGGAGCCAAACTCGTTGGCTACGCACCGCACGACGTGATCGATACCGGCTTTGGTGCCGCAGTAGTGTGCGTGATCCGTACCCGTTACGACGGATGTTACCGAGCTGATTTGAATGATCGACCCGCCACGCTCGACGGATGCCGCCATCGCCTGCAGAAAACGGAACGGGCCCTTGAACTGCACGTCGAGCATCCGCTCGAGCTCCGATTCGGTGATTTCAAGAAACGGCTTGATATGCAGGAGGCCGACGGCGTTGACCGCGATATCGAGGCGACCTGTCCACTCTTTGGCCACCTTGGCCAGGGCCATCACCTGATCGCGCTCGCGCACATCGCACAGTACGTACCGCCCACCCAGTTCCGTTGCGAGCGCCTTGAGCGGCGACTCGCGGCGGCCGGCTACCAGAACGCGCGCGCCCGCTTGCGCGAACCGCCGTGCGATCTGCTGGCCGATGTTACCTTGGCCGCTCGCACCCAAGACACTGGCGGTCTTGCCCGCGAGTTGGCCCGCATGTTGGCCCATCTGTTTCTCCTGCCCGGGCCATCAGCGCACCGCGGTGCCCGCCGCAATCTCGGTCCGATTCAGAACCGGAATGACTTCTTTCCAAAGCTCGAAGCTGTGAGTCAGCTCCTCCGGCTCCACAGTGGGGAAGCTCATCGCCGCGATGTTGCCCGCGCCCGTCTTGCGGCATTGTTCTATGATTTGCTCCGTGACCGAGCGCGGCGATCCCACGATGAACTCTTCTTTGTCGCTGAAGAAACTCTGCACCTTCTGCGCGGCCGGAGAGCCCGCATCAACCGCGCCCGTGCTCCGCGCGCCCTCGGAAAGTGCCTTGTTCCCATTGGCCGGCAGGGCATTCTCCGCGGTGCGCGTGAACCGCTCCAGTTGAAGGCGCTGCGCTTCCCTGAAGACCGTCTCTGCTTGTGAATCAGTATCCGCGAGAAACATCGTGCGCCGGATACCCATGTCTTCAGGCCGAACCGTCCGCCCCGCGGCACGCGCGGCCTGCCGATAGGCGTCGAACGCCGTCGCGATTGCCTCGCAGGACAGGAAAGCGCTGAAGACCCGGAACCCGCGCTTTCCCGCCAGGGCGGCAGACTCAGGACTCAGAGATGTCAGCCACTTTTTACCGCTGCGTGCTCGGTTTGAACGCGGAGTGAGGTGCAGGTTGTCGTAATTCCAGTAGCGCCCCTGGTGAGTAATGGCCTCGCGCTCCAGCGCCGCTTCCACGAAATCGAGCGCCTCGCTGAACAGTGGCCTGATCTCCTCGGGTTTGATGCCCAGACCGGCGAACTCTCCCGTCCCCGATCCATTGGAATAGCCGATTTCAAGACGCCCATGGGTAAGATAATCGAGCATCCCGATCTCCTCCACGAGCCGCCAGGGCTGATGCAGAGGCAGCACGTTACCGAGCACGCCGATGCGCAGTTTCCGGGTACGCTGCGCCAGCGCCGCGACCAATAGATTCGGGCTCGGATTGAACAAATTCAGGAAATGGTGTTCACTGAAGAAGACTCCCGTAAAGCCCAGCTCCTCTGCCCGCACGCACATGTTCATGTGCCAATCGTAGGTCTGCTGCAGGACGTTCGGATCCGAGTAATTGGGCTCCGCGCGCCCAAGCGCCTGCATGAAATTGAAGACCCACGCACTGATCATTGATTCGAATTCCCGCCGGTCGTCGGCGCGCCGCTCGCGCCGTTTGAGTTGAGCGCATGGTCGAGACCGCCTTCCCGTTTGTAAATTTGATTTCCTAAACGCGCCGCGTTGACAGGACCATATGATTGCCTCGCGGAGCTGCAGTACGCTCGTCCCGGAACTCACGTGCACTGCAAGCCAGGGTTTGAAATAAACAGACGCCCGCATGACTGAGACTTACGAGATCGTCGCGATAGGGGCCGGGCACAATGCGTTGACCGCCGCAGCTTACTTGGCCAAGGCGGGCAAGAAAGTGCGGGTGCTGGAAAAGAATCCGTGGTGGGGCGGCGGTGTGGTCACTCGCGAGGTCACCCTCCCCGGTTTTCGGCACGATACCCACGCCACCGGCCATTCGATGATCCTGGCCAATCCGCTGATCGCGCAAGATGAGCTCGGTCTTCAGGCCAAGTACGGCCTAAGTTATGTCAATCCGGATCAACCTTGGTCCTCGGTTTTCGAAGACGGTCGCGTCTTGTGTTTCTTCAGGGATCGGCACAAGAACGCCGAGCAGATTGCAAAGTTCTCGCACCGGGACGCCGAGGCGTATCTGCGCTTCTGCGAGCTGACTCGCTCCTTTTTGCCGGTCTTTCTCGCGTCGCTGTATACGCCGCCGCCGCCCAACGGCGCCATGCTCGCCATGCTCGATCAGAGCGATGCGGGACGACTGATTTTTCGCGCCCTGCAGATGAGCGCATGGGACCTCTTGAGCGAATGGTTCGAGAACGACTGCGTCAAGCTGCACTTCATGAAGGTCATCAGCGAGAACTTCGCGGGACCGGAGGAGAAAGGCACCGCGTTAGGACTGTTCGTCTTTGTCGGCTTCATGGAAGAATACGGCATCGCGACTCCTCGCGGCGGCAGCGGCAAGCTTTCCGATGCGTTGGTGGCCTGCATCGAGGCAAACGGCGGAACGATCGAAACCAACCAGGAAGTCACCCGCGTGCTCGTCAGCGGCGGTCGTGCGGTTGGCGTGCGATTGCACGATGGGCGCGAAATCCGGGCGACGGATGCCGTGATCGGATCGATCCATCCGCATCTGCTGCGACGGTACATCGAAAGCGTCGATCCGCAGGTGGCTCGCGACGCGGAAAACACTCAGGTGGCCATGTTCAGCATTCTCTCCATCCATGCTGCTCTCAACGCGCCGCTGGAGTACCGTGCGGGACCGGAAGTTGCCAACGGTTACATCATCGAGTTGCTTCATACGGACATGTTGAAAACCCGACGCAGCTTCGACGCGCTACGCTACGGGGAAATACCCGAGCAGCTCCTGCTTGCGATTGTCAGCCCCTCGGTATTCGATCCCACGCGGGCACCGCCCGGCAAAGCCTTGATGTGGGGCGGCTCCTTCCTGCCCTTTCACTTGGCCGCAGGCGGCTCTCGGAGGTGGGAGGAGATTGGCGAACAGGTCGCGGATCGCATCATCGAGGCTATGCGCGAGTACGTCATCAACCTCGATGCCGGCAACATCCTCGCCCGTACGGTTGACACCCCGCTCGACATGGTGCGCGATTCCGATAGCTTCCAGCAGGGCGACGTCCATGGATTGGCGCCGTACTTCCATCAATTCGGATCGCATCGGCCCACGCCCGCGCTGGGGCAATATACCGTGCCGGGACTCGCAGGCTTTTATCTCGTGGGGCCGGCACAACACCCCGGCGGCGGCGTGTTCGGCGCGGGCAGGGGTACCGCGATGAAGATGTTCGATGATCTGAAAATGGATTTCGACAAGGTCGCCGGTGGCAAAGGATGACGGTGAAAATCTACGGTGCGGACGACAAGGAGCTGATGCTCGTCACGGCGATCGATCGGGACGGGGGCAGCCTGGTGGTCAAGGGCAAGATCTTCGGCACGATGCCGATTGCAATGAAGATTCCGCCGCAGACTGTGCGCTCCGCACTGCGGATGATTTCGTTGCGAACGTTGTTGTTCACGATCTCGCTACTGTTTCGCCGCTCCAGCACGAGGGAAACGCGCTAGCGGCGGCCGGGTACAGACGTCGCCTGCCAGGACTGCGTTGCCCGGCGCGCGCCCTCACCCGGATCGTCGGGCGATACCCGAGGGCCGCACGCGTGCGGACCCGCGGATTTTGTTCTCCCGCTTATATTGATGGTCAGTCCAACTGGGGTGGTCGCTCGCCCGCGCGACGCGCACGATGAGATCCCGGCACCACGTGATCGACGGATCGTTCGTGCGGGAAGAGTGCCATTGAACCACTTCGGTGAAGGGCGGAATGTCGATCGGGCATTTGAGAACCCGAATCGGAAGTATCGTGCTGGCCGCGCGCGCCAGGCGTCCCTGGAGGGCCGCAATGCGATTTGTGCCGATCACTGCCTGGGCGAGGTGAGTGAAGCTCGGAACCGTGAGCTCAACCCGACGGATGACACCCATACTCTTCAGCAACTCGTCCCCCAACGATCCCAACAGTCCATGTCCCCACATCGGCACGACATGGCCGAGGCTCACGAAATCCTCGGCTTTTATCTGCTCGCCCACGATACTGTTGTGTTCCCACACGACACAGACAAAATGATCGTCGAACAGCGACTCGGAAGGATGATCGGGCGCAACGAACCCTTTGGTGCCGATCAGCAGATCCGCATCGCCTCGCTCGAGCTCTTCCTGATAGCTCGGGCTGAACGGTCGCATCTCGAACTTGAGCCCCGGTGCTTCGGTCCACGCTCGTTGCGTGATGTCCATCAACAATACGGAGGTGATGTAGTCGGAGCAGACGATTCGAATCGTGCCATCCGCCTCCTCCGGTCTGAAATGAGGACGGCTCGCCGCGAGCGCCCGCGCCTGCAAAATGAGGTTCTGGACCGGCTTCGCGAGACTTTCCGCGAACGGCGTGGCGCGCATCGACCTGCCAATCTGCACCAGGATGTCATCCTCAAAGTGCTGCCGTAAGCGCGTCAATGCGCAACTCATCGCCGAGGGGCTCAGAAATACGCGTTCGGCCGCCTTGGTCACACTTCGTTCGGCCAGCAAGGCATCGAGACAGATCAGCTGATTCAGATCCAGGCGATCCAGGCGCATGCACAGCCCCCCGTTGTCCGCCGGCCATTGATCAGATCAACAGATATCCGGGTTACGAATTAGAATAACAGAATCGATTCCGTGCCAACACCCCGGTCAAACGGTATAGCGCGGGCAACACCAGGAGGCTCAGCGCCGTCGCCGAAAGAATGCCGCCCATCACGACCGTCGCCAGTGGCCGCTGCACTTCAGCTCCCGTACCGGTGTTCAGCGCCATGGGTAGAAACCCCAGCGAGGCGACCAGGCCGATCATCAAGATGGGTCGCAGGCGTAGCAAAGCTCCCTGCGTGATGGCCTGTTCCAGGGGCACGCCGTCCCGAAGGAGGTCGCGTATGGCGGATACCATTACGACGCCGGTGAGCACGGCCACGCCGGAGAGCGTGATGAAGCCCACGCCCGCTGTGATCGAAAGAGGAATGCCGCGCAGGAACAGCGCGAGGACTCCGCCGGTGAGGGCGAGCGGTACGCCCGAGAATACCAACAGCGCGTCCCTGACGGAATGGAAGGTCATGAACAACAGGCCGAAAATCAGCAGCAGCGAGACGGGTACCACGGTCCGCAGCCGGTCGGCCGCCGAAGCGAGTTGCTCGAAAGTGCCGCCGTACTGGACGAAGTAGCCCGGAGGCAGTTTTACCTCGGCGTCGATCTTGCTGCCGATTCCCTGGACAAAACCAGCCAGGTCGCGACCGCGAACATTGGCCGCCACCACGATGCGGCGCTTGCCGTTGTCTCTCGAGATCTGGTTCGGACCTTCCACCGAGTGGATCGAGGCCACCTCGGAAAGCGGAACGTACTGGCCGTTCGGCCGAGGAATCGGCAGCCTGGCGAGCGCCTGGGGGTCGATTCGCATCCGCTCCGGCAACCTGACCTCCAGGGGGTAGCGAGCGTCCCCTTCGTAGATGAGCCCGGTCTCGCGTCCACCCATCGCCACGGAGACCGCGTCCTGGACGTCCGCCACCGTCAACCCATAACGCGACAACTCAATGCGACGCGGTTCGATAGTGAGGAGCGGCAAGCCTGCAACCTGCTCCGTTTTGACATCCACGGCCCCGGGCGCTCTTTCTATCAATCGCTGCACTTCGCCAGCGAGCTTCAGCAACACTCCCAGGTCATCGCCAAAGATCTTGACCGCCACATCGCTGCGCACCCCGGAAATCAGCTCATTGAAACGCAACTGAATCGGCTGCGTGAACCCGTAGGCCGTTCCCGGCACCGACTGCGCCGCCCTGGCCATTTCCTCGAGCAGTTGCGCCTTGGGCTTGTCCGGATCGGGCCATTGTGCCCGGGGTTTGAGCATGACATACGTGTCGGCCCTGGCCGGCGGCATGAGATCGGTGGCCACCTCGGCGGTCCCGTTGCGGGCAAAGACGGTCTTGACCTCCGGCAACTTCCCTAGCGCCGCATTCAGCATCAGCTGCATGCTCACGCCCTGTTCCACGCCCGCTCCGGGTGGTCGAATGGCCTCCACCGCCACATCCCCCTCATCCAAGTTGGGAATGAACTCTGCGCCCAGGGTGGAGGCCAGCCATCCGCAAACCAGCACGAGGGCGATCGCGCCCCCCGTGACCGCCCAACGCGCTTTGAGGACTGCGCGCAGCAGCGGCTCATAAACGCGCTTGGCCGCCGCGACCAGGAAGTTGTCTCCCTCGCGTATCTTCCCCGTCAACAGTAGCGCGCAGGCCGCGGGAACGAACGTGACGGAGAAGACCAAGGCTCCGATCAGTGCCGCTATCACGGCAAAGGCCATCGGATGAAACATCTTGCCCTCGACTCCCGTCAGGGCAAAGATCGGCAGGTTGACCAGCACGATGACGACGACACTGACGAGGCTGGGCCCGAATACTTCGCGCGTCGCTCGATGGACGACTTCCAAGCGCTCCGACCGCGGCAATCGCCCACCTCGAGCATGCTGAGCCTGCGATAGCCTGAGAATGCAGTTCTCGACCATGATGAGGGCACCATCGACGATGAGGCCGAAGTCCAAGGCGCCCAGGCTCATGAGATTTCCGCTGACACGGTTGTGGACCATGCCGGTGAAGGTGGCGAGCAGCGAGAGCGGGATCACGAGTGCGGTCAGCAAAGCGGCGCGCAAGTTGCCCAGGAACAGGAAGAGCACTGCAACGACCAGAAGGGCTCCCTCGAGGAGATTCTTCTGCACGGTGGCGATGGTGTCGTTCACCAGGACGGTGCGGTCGTAGACGGCCTCAGCCTCGACGCCGGGCGGCAAGGTCTGATTGATCTCGGCCAGTCGGGCACCGACCCGTTGCGAGACCGTGCGACTGTTCTCGCCAATCAGCATCATCGCCGTGCCGAGGACGGTCTCTGCATCGTCGCGAGTGGCCGCACCCGTGCGCAGCTCCTTGCCGATGCCGACCTCTGCCACGTCGCTCACCGTAACCGGGAGGTGATCCCGGTTCGCCACGACCGTGCGACGCAGTGCCTCGATGTCCGCGATCTGCCCCGGCACCCGCACCAGTTTCTGTTCGCCGTTGGTCTCGATGTATCCCGCGCCGACATTGACGTTGTTCGCCTCGAGCGCGGCGATGAGATCGCCCAAGGTCACGCCGAAGGCCAGGAGGCGGGCCGGATCGGGCGCCACTTGATACTGCTTGGCGTTGCCGCCAATGCTGTTCACCTCGGACACACCGGGCACCTGCCGCAGCTGCGGTCGGATGATCCAGTCCTGGATGCTGCGCAAGTCCGTGGGCGTGTAAGCGGTGCCATCGGGCTTGCGGGAGCCGCGCTCGGCCGTGACCGTGTACAGGTAGATCTCGCCCAGCCCGGTGGAAACCGGCCCCATCTCGGGACTCACGCCGACCGGCAGCTGCGGTTTGACCTCCTGAAGCCGCTCGTTGACGAGCTGCCGGGCGAAGTAGACGTTGGTGCTGTCTTTGAAAATGACGGTCACCTGCGACAAGCCGTAGGCGGATATCGAACGGGTGCTCTCGAGCTCCGGCAGCCCCGCCATCGCGGTCTCGACCAGGAACGTCACGCGCTGCTCGGTCTCCAGCGGCGAATAGCCGGGCGCCTGGGTGTTGATCTGGACCTGCACGTTGGTGATGTCGGGCACCGCATCGATCGGCAGGCGCTGATATTGCGCATAGCCATAGGCCCCGAAGCCGATCATGACCGCCAGGACCAGCCAACGATTCTCGATGGCAAAGCGAATGATCCGATCGATCATGTCAGTCCTCCGCCGTCTCGGATTTGAGCAGGTCTGCCTTGATCAGGTAACTGTTGCGGGCGGCATACCGATCGCCGGCGTCGAGCCCCTCGAGGATCTCCACGACGTCGGTCGATCGGCGTCCCAACTCGACCACGCGGGGCTCAAACCGATCTCCCCTCTGAACGAACACGACTGCCTTGCCCTGCAGCTCCTGCAGTGCGGCCGGCAGGATGGCCACCGGCACCCGCGCATCGCCGATGACGACCCCTCCGGTCACAAACTGACCCGCCACCCAGTGCCCGTCCTGGTTGTCGATCGCGGCCCGCGCGGTGACGCTCTGGCTGTCCGTCTCGCCCGTCGGCGCCACGTAGCTGATCCGACCTTCGGCATTCGCATCCTCATCCGCACTGTGGATCAATACGCTCATTCCCGGCCGCACGTGATCGAGGTCACGGGCAAACACGGAGAACTCGACCCACATGGTGGAAAGATCCGCCACGCGCATCAATACTGTGTTGCTGTCGACGGCATCCCCGGGGTTTGTTTTGCGATCGAGCAGGCGGCCGTTGAGCTGCGACCGGATGGAGTAAGTCTGCAGGCTCTCGTTCGATTCGACCGTCAGCAACTCCTCACCTTGTCGTACCGGGTCCCCGGCTCGCTTGCTGACACTCCGCACTACCCCCGGAAAGCGCGCTCGAACGTCCTGCTCGCGCTCGGCGTTGGGGCGGATAGTCCCGTACAGGGTGAGAGCGGTTCGGATGCGAGCGGGACCCGCGAGCATCACTTCAATCCCGGCAGCTTTGGCGGCCGCGGGAGAAATCGCGGCGGCCGCGGGAGAAATCGCGCCACCTGCAGCCTCCGCTTTCTGATCGGCCCGGGATGAATCAGCAGCGGACACGGGTTCCTTGGAACAGCCGCTGGCGAGTGCAAGCCCCGCGACGAGCGCGAGGACCGCCGGTATCCGTCCCCAGGTCGGCACACGCGCCCTCATGGGATTTCCTGTAAACAGATTCATGGCAGCTCCGAGGTCGTGGACGGACTGACGATGGGCTCTGCGGTGAGTCGTTCGATCTCCGCCGTGAGCCGGTGATAGTCCGCGGCCGTGTCGATGGCGGCCGCCTGGAGGCTGACGAGCTCCTGCTGAGCGACGCCCAGCTCCAAGTAGGAAAAGCGCCCGCGGTCATACCCCGTCTGTGTCTGGTCCAGTGCCGCGCGGGCTTGCGGAAGCGCGTCGTTCTGCAGCGTGAGTAAAAGATCGCGGCTGGAGAGTAGCTGTTGATATAGGGCAAATACCTCGGCCTGCACCCGGATGGTCACCGCCCTCTCGGACGCTCGAGTCTGCTGACGCCTCACCTGTGCTTGCTCTATCGCGCCCTGGTTGCGGTCGAAGAGGGGTAACGCCATGGAGAATCCCGCCGTGAGCCCGATATCGCCGGTCGCCTGGAAGCGGCGTATTCCAACACCCACGGTCAGGTTCGGACGCGCCTGCGACTGAGCGAGTCGAAGCTCAGCCTCGCGCAGACGCCCCTCGGAGGCGAATCGAGTGAGGTCGGGATTTCGGGTCATGCGGTCCTGAAACGCCTCGAACGGATCGAGCGGCTCGAGTGTCAGAAGATCCGCGCGGGCGGATTCGAACTGCGGATTGCTCGCACCCCACATCGCCGCCAAAGAGCGTCTGGAGCCACGCAGCACACTTTCGGCCTGCCGCTCGTCTGCATACGCGCGGATGACGGCGATTCGTGCACGACTCAGCTCAGCCTGAGGTGTGCGGGCCGCTGCAACGCGGGCGGCGATGGCCTTGGCCGTCCGCTGCGCCAGGTTGGCCGTCTGCCGGGCCAGGGTTACTCGCTCTTGAGCCGCCACCACATCGATGAAACGACGGGTCACCTCCGCCAACACATCCAGTTGCCGGGCCTGCTGCTCGATGCCCGCCAAATCCCGGTCAGAGCGGGCGACCGCCACCCGTCGGCCGCGCTTGTCACCCAGCTCGAGGACCTGACTCAAGCTGAGCGTGGCCTGCCGCTCGTCCGATGATGCGGCGATGCCGTGCGCCGCGATGCCGTCGATCTCGAGTCCCCACTCGGGATTGGGACGCAGACGAGCCTGGGTGATGCGAGCATCCCCCGCCCTCAATTCATACGAGCTCGCCTGCAACTGCGGATTGCGCGAGATCGCAGTCTCAATAGCCTCGGCCAGCGTCAGTACGCCTGGCCACTCTGCAGTCGGCGCGGCGGCAGCCGCGCCTTGCATGCTCAACGCGCATGCGAGGGCACACACTCGTTGCAAGTGTGCGGAGGGAAAACTCATGGAATGTCTCCAAAACAGCGGCGCCCATGCCAGGGGCACGGGCCTGTTCAACCACTCAAAGGAACAGGTGGCGGAGACTCAGGCAGGTGGGGCGCGGGACGGCGGCCGAAACCGCAATATCGAAGTCGGGCAAGGCGCGTGCTGCCGCAAAACCGGCAGTCGAACGGTGCCTGTCCAGAGCAGTCCCAGAAGAACCATCACGCCGATGACCGCGGGAAGCAGACTAACGCCCGCGATGTCGTGCTCGAGCAGGACGTTCCCAACCAGGCTGACATCCAGATCTTCGTGAGGGCTGTGCGCTCCCAGGTGAAAGTCGGCGTCCCCATCCTCTACGAGGTGAACGCTCGCCCTGGGCTCGCTTCCATCGAAGCACAGGTGCAGATGAGTTCCACTGAGGCGCGCGACCATCAGGCACACGCACGCCAGATAGAGGAAAAAGCGACCTACCGTGGAGCTGGAGCTGGAAACCTTCACCGCCGTAGTATCGTTGAGTCAGCACAGGGGAGCAATAGGTTAGTCTTGCTTGTAGCTGAGCGGTCCTTGTAGCTGAGCGGTCCCGGCGATACCATCCGCAGATGCTTCGCTCTCTGGTTGTATTTCTGACGCTGCTCACGCTGCCAGGCTATGGGTTCACAGCCTTTGCGCAGCGCAGCTGTCAGGACGAAATGAGAGCCTCGACCCAGGTCGTCCTCGCCGGCGACTGCTGCCAGGGGCAGGACGCTCCGGGCACTCACTGCAAGGGCCTCGGCGGGAGCCCGCCGGGGAACAAGAGCTCCTGCCCCCTCTGCAAAGTGGGCCATGGCTGCAAGAGCCCTCCATCGTACGAGCTGGGCCCGGCTCTCGTGTGGATGCTGACGGCAGGCGCCACGACATCGTCAGCAGACGTCCCGTCCTTGCTGTCATCCCACAGTCCCGACGGACTGTGGCGACCCCCTCGGCTCAACTGACCTCCCGGCAGGCGTTTGCCTGCGTTCCCGCTCGCAGGAATCCCTGAGACCTCCGGGTGGGCTGTGCGCGCCCGCGCGATTCGCAGTCGCGCGAGGCGCGAGTCCTGAGACGCGGAAGGGTCATCATGTTCAGATGCATGCTGTTGGTTTCATTCATAGGGGTGGCCGAGCTGGCGCGTGCCGAGCCACTGAGCTTCGCCGCCGCACTGGAGATCGCCACCCGGTCCTCACCGGACATTGCCGCACAGGCCGCGACGGTGGCGGCAGCCCGTTCGGCGTCCGTTTCCGCCGGGCGGCTGCCCGACCCCCAGCTTAACGTGGGCATCGAGAATCTTCCCGTCACCGGACCCGACCAGTGGAGCCTGACTCGTGACTTCATGACCATGCGCAAGATCGGGGTCATGCAGGAGCTGCCCAACCGGGCCAAGCGCCGGGCCCAGACCGATGCCGCGGCCGCCAACATCGCCCGAGCGGAGGCGGAACGTCGGGTCAGTATTCTCACAGTGCGCCGCGACGCCGCGCGCGCGTGGCTCAATCGGTATTACCTGGAACGCCGCGGTGCGCTGTTCGAGGCGCTGGATCGTGAGAATCAACTCTTCGCCCAGACCGTGCAGGCGCAGCTCGCCGGCGGCCGGGGAATGCCCGCCGATACGGTCATCCCCGGACAAGAAGCCGCCGAGATCGCTGATCAGCGCGATGAGCTCGCGGCCGAGATCGCAAAGTCGAAAGCCGTACTGAAGCGCTGGGTCGGAGCGGCCGCGGAGGATCCGTTACAGGGTGAGCCGCCGGCATTGACGCTCGATTCGCAACATCTGCGCGAACACGTTCACGAGCATCCTGACCTCGCCGTGTTCGTTCCGATGGCCCAGATGGCCCAGGCCCAAGTCCATGAAGCGGAGGCGACCAAGCGCCCGGACTGGGGAGTCGAGCTTGCGTACGGTCGCCGCGGGGCCGCGTACAGCGACATGGTCACCCTGCAATTCACGGTCGGTCTGCCTCTGTTCTCGAGGACTCGGCAGGACCCGACGATTCAAGGCAAGCGACAGGAGCTGGCCCGTGTGGAGAGCGAGCGAGATGCCATGCTTCGCGAGCACACCGAGGAGCTGGAGGGCGACCTCGCCGAGTACGAGGTGGTGACCCGTCAACTCTCACGACTCCGCGATGTGCACCTGCCACTCGCACGGCAAAAGGTGGACTACCAGTTCGCGAGCTACCGCGCCGGCAAGGCAGACCTCAACTCCGTACTCGCGGCCCGCCGCGAACTCATCCTCCAACGACTCAAGGAGATCGAGCTCGAAGGCAAACACGCGGCGGTGGCCGCCAAGCTCTACTACTTCTACGGCGCCGGCGCCGTCGATGCCCCGGATTCCGCGGAGGCTCCCCGATGAACCCGTTACGACCGCCCCTGCCCGCGATCGCTCTTGGCGCCGCTCTTCTGGCCGCGCTCAGCGCCGGGGCCGGGTACCGGATGGCTCAATCGCATGGCCACTCCGCGACCGTGTCATCGGCCGCTGCCCGTGCTCGCCAGCCGCTTTACTGGTATGACCCCATGAGGCCGGACCAACATTTCGACAAGCCGGGCAAATCTCCCTTCATGGACATGCAGCTCATCCCGAAGTACGCCGCTGCAGGTGGGGACGCAGAGCAGGCGGCCCTCGAGATTGATCCGGCCATTGTCCAAAATCTCGGAATTCGCTTGGGACGAGTTGAACGCGGCTCCCTCCCCCAGAGAATCGATGCGATCGGCAGTGTGGAGTTCAACCAGCGCGACATCGCCATCATCCAGGCACGCAGCAATGGCTTCGTCACGCGGGTATATGCCCGCGCCCCTGGCGATGTCATCAGCCAGGGCGCCCCGATCGTGGATTTGCTCGTTCCAGAGTGGGCCGCAGCTCAGACCGAGTTTCTGGCCCTCCTGAAGAGCAGCGACCGCGACCTCACCGACGCGGCGCGCCAACGCTTGGTGCTACTGGGTATGCCTCCTCAGCTCATCGAGCGCATCGAGGCGACTCGCGAGCTGCGCACGACCATCACCATTCGCAGCCCGCGCGCAGGCATGATCGCTACGCTCGAAGCCCGTGACGGAATGACCGTTTCTGCCGGCGCGACGCTTGCGAAGATCAACGGACTCCGGACCGTCTGGATCGAGGCCGCTGTGCCCGAGGCACGAGCCGCTCTCGCTCAGCTCGGAAGTCACGTGGAGGCTCGACTGACTGCCTACCCGGGCCAGCGCTTCGCGGGGCGGGTCATCGGCGTGCTGCCTCAGGCCAATGTTGAGACACGTACCCTGCGTGTACGCATCGAACTGGACAACCGCGATGGACGGCTGCGGCCTGGGATGTTTGCCCAGGTACACCTCGATACGAACACTCAGGCGTCAGCGATATACGTCGCCTCAGAAGCGGTCATCCGCACGGGGACACGTGCCATCGTGATTGCGACTGACGAGCGGGGTCGCTTCATTCCGAAGGAAGTGCAGCCTGGAGCGGATGTAGAGGGCAAAACGGTCATCTTGAGCGGACTGACGGAAGGTCAGACGGTCGTGACTTCCGGCCAGTTCCTGATCGACTCCGAGGCGAGCCTCAAAGGGGTGCTCTCACGGCTCACGCAAAGCACGCCGGAGTCTGACACGGATGCGACCGGGTCCGGGACGCAGCCGTGATCGAAAATATCATTCGAGCATCGGTCCGGAACCGCGGGCTCGCGCTGCTGGCCGCGGCGTTTCTGGCTGCCTGGGGCACCTGGGCGCTGCAGAATACCCCCGTGGATGCACTGCCTGATCTGTCGGACGTTCAGGTCATCATTCGCACCACTTATCCGGGCCAGGCGCCGCAGATCGTGGAGAATCAGGTGACCTACCCTCTCGCGACCACGATGCTGTCGGTCCCAGGGGCGAAGACGGTACGCGGACTGTCCTTCTTCGGCGACTCGTTCGTCTACGTACTGTTCGAGGATGGAACGGATCTGTATTGGGCGCGATCTCGCGTGCTGGAATATCTCAACCAGGCGCAGAGCCGGCTGCCGGCGAGCGCGAAGGCATCCCTCGGACCGGATGCGACGGGAGTGGGCTGGATCTTCGAATACGCCCTGGTGGATCGCACCGGCCGCCACGATCTGAGTCAGTTACGCGCCCTGCAGGACTGGTTCCTGAAATACGAGCTCAAGACCCTGCCCAACGTTGCCGAGGTGGCCAGCCTCGGCGGGATGGTCAGGGAATATCAGGTCGTACTCGATCCGGCCAAGCTCGTCGCTTACAACATCCCGCAGGATCGGGTCATCGAGGCGATTCAGCGCGCCAACAACGAGGCGGGCGGCTCGGTGCTCGAGCTCGCGGAAAGGGAGTACATGGTCCGGGCCTCGGGGTACCTGCAGAGTCTCGATGATTTCCGGACAATTCCGCTCGGTGTCAGCGCTGCGGGGATTCCGATCCGGGTGGGTGATGTGGCCGTCGTGCAGTTAGGACCTGAAATGCGCCGTGGCGTGACCGAATTGAATGGCGAAGGCGAGGTTGCCGGGGGCGTCATCGTACTGCGTTCGGGCAAAAACGCGCGCGCCACGATCCAGGCAGTCAGGGCCAAGCTCGTCGAGCTCGGTCGCAGTCTGCCCGCCGGAGTGCAGATCGTGCCGACGTACGATCGCTCGCACTTGATCGGTCGCGCCGTGGGCAACCTGACCGAAAAGTTGATCGAGGAGCTCATCGTGGTCGCCGTGGTCTGTGCGCTCTTCCTGGGACATCTGCGTTCCGCGCTGGTGGCCATCATTTCACTGCCGCTCGGGGTGTTCGCGGCTCTCATTGTGATGCGGTACCAGGATGTCAGCGCCAACATCATGTCCCTGGGCGGAGTCGCCATCGCCATCGGCGCGATGATCGACGCCGCGGTGGTCATGATCGAGAATGCCCACAAGCGCCTGGAGCACTGGGCGCACACCCATCCCGACGAGCGGCTGACGGGCCCGACCCGCTGGGAGATCATGACCGAAGCGGCGGTCGAAGTAGGGCCTGCGCTCTTCTTCAGCCTCCTCATCATTACATTGTCCTTCATCCCGGTGTTCACCCTGGAGGCTCAGGAAGGCCGCCTGTTTCGTCCCCTGGCGATGACCAAGACCTACGCCATGGCCGGCGCCGCAGTATTGGCCATCACCCTGGTACCGGTGCTCATGGGGTACTGGATCCGCGGGCGCATCCCGCCCGAGCTGAGAAATCCTCTGAACCGCGGTTTGATCGCGCTGTATCGTCCAATGCTGAACGGCGTCTTGCGCCATCCCAAGCTCACCCTGGCAGTCGCCGCAGCGCTCTTCGCAACGGTGGCGTGGCCGCTGAGTCAGTTGGGCGGCGAATTCATGCCACCGCTGAACGAGGGGGACGTGTTGTACATGCCCTCCGCACTTCCGGGTTTGCCGGCCTCCAAGGCCTCGGAGCTGCTGCAGCTCACCGACCGCATGATCAAATCCGTTCCCGAAGTAGCCACCGTGTTCGGTAAAGCGGGACGCGCGGAGACGGCCACCGACCCGGCGCCCCTGGAGATGTTCGAGACGACGGTGCAATTCAAGCCCCGCGATCAGTGGCGACCGGGGATGACACCGGAGAAGCTGCTCGATGAGCTCGATCGCACCGTACGCGTACCCGGACTGACGAACATATGGGTCCCCCCGATACGCAATCGCATCGACATGCTGGCGACGGGAATCAAGAGTCCCATTGGGATCAAAGTCACCGGCCCTGACCTCGCCGACATCGATGCCATTGCCCAGCAGATCGAGCAGGCGGCGAAGGCGGTGCCTGGAGTGAGCTCGGCCGTCGCGGAACGACTGACCGGGGGGCGCTACGTGGACGTGGAGATCGACCGTGATGCTGCCGCTCGTTACGGACTCAACATCGCGGATGTGCAATCGATCGTGTCTTCCGCGATCGGGGGCGAGACCATCGGCGAGACGGTGGAAGGCCTGGCACGCTTCCCGATCACTGTTCGCTATCCCCGCGAGCTGCGCGACTCGGTGCAGAAGCTCCGGGACCTTCCGATTCTGACCCAGACGGGAGGTCAAATCACGCTCGGAACGGTGGCCCGCTTCATCCTGCGCGACGGCCCTCCGATGCTCAAGACCGAAAACGCGCGCCCATCGGGCTGGGTATACATCGATGCACGCGGGCGAGATCTCGCCTCGATCGTGGGCGACCTGCAAAAGACCCTGGCTCAGCGCGTCCCTCTCAAACCTGGAATGAGCCTCAACTACTCCGGACAGTTCGAATACCTCGAGCGTGCGAACGAACGCCTGAAGCTCGTGGTGCCGGCAACGCTCGTGATCATCTTCGTCCTGCTCTACCTCACATTCCGGCGGGTCGATGAAGCAGCGCTCATCATGGGAACGCTGCCCTTCGCGCTCACGGGCGGCATCTGGTTCCTTTACCTCAAGGGTTACAACCTCTCGGTCGCCACGGCCGTGGGCTTCATTGCGCTCGCCGGCGTCGCCGCGGAGTTTGGGGTCGTCATGCTGCTGTATCTCAAACACGCCATGGCTGCTCGGGTCGACGCAGGACAGGAATTGACGCCCGCCGTTCTGGATGAAGCCATCCGCGACGGCGCGGTCTTGAGAGTGCGCCCAAAGGCGATGACGGTTGCCGTCATCGTGGCGGGCTTGCTGCCGATCTTCTGGGGCAGCGGCGCCGGCTCCGAGGTGATGAGTCGCATTGCTGCGCCCATGGTCGGCGGCATGCTGTCGGCTCCCCTCCTGTCGATGCTGCTCATACCCGCTGCCTACCGGCTATTGCGAGCAGATAGACGCCTGCGGGAGACGGCAACCCTGCAAGCCAACTGAGCCTTCACGTTTCGCGCTGGACCACCCGCGACTCGATCGAGAACAGAACCTGGGCGAGCAGCAGGCCGATCAGTGCCCCGACGAGCTGCGCGGCGATGAATCCTGGAACGTCCACCGGACGGATGCCCGCGAAGGTATCCGACAGCGAGCGCGCGATCGTGATGGCGGGGTTTGCGAAGGATGTGGAGGAAGTAAACCAGTACGCACAGCCGATCCAGCCCGCAACCATCCACGGTGCGTCGGATGGACGCCGATGCCCGATCACGACGAGCATCAGACCGGCAGTCGCAACCGCCTCGGCCACCCACTGTCCGGCTCCCATGCGCGGGTGCAGCGAAGACTGCAGAAGGGGCAGCTGGAACATCTCGTGCGCGAGCACAGCACCCGCGCAGCAGCCGACGATCTGAGCGACCGAGTACGCACCCACTTCTCGCCACGGCAGCACCCCTCGGAGGCCTTGAACAATGGAAACTGCCGGATTGAAGTGAGCCCCGCTGATCGGTCCGAGCAGACCGATCAGCACTGCGAGGACCGCCACGGTCGCGGCCGTATTCGCAAGCAGTGCAATCGCAGCATTACCCGCCGCGAGCTGCTGCGCCATGATCCCCGAACCGATCACCGTCGCGGCCAGCAGCAGCGATCCCAGAGCTTCCGAGGTCAGTCGCCGCAGCATCGTCAGGTCGTGCCCGCGCCCGACGGCTTCCCGATCTCGTCCAGCCGCTCCTTGAGCCGCATGCGCTCGAGCGACGCCAGAGGCAACCCGATAAACAGTTTGATGCGTGTCTCCAGTGCGCGGTAAGTCTCGCGAAACGCCTGGAGTTGCGTCAGGTGCGACCCTTGGACGGCCGCCGGGTCGGGCAATCCCCAGTGAGCGGTCATCGGCCGTCCTGGCCAGTACGGACAGACTTCTCCCGCCGCGTTGTCACACACCGTGAACACGAAATCGAGACGGGGCGCACCCGGCGCCGCAAACTCGTCCCAACTTTTGCTCCTCAGGCCATCGGTCGGTAGCTCGAGGCTCTGCAGGAGCTCGAGGGCCATGGGATGCACCGCGCCCTTGGGGTGACTGCCCGCGCTGAAGCCGCGGAAGCGACCGCCGCCCAGTTGGTTGAGGAGACTTTCCGCGAGGATGCTCCGGGCGGAATTGCCGGTACAGAGAAAGAGGACGTTGTAGACATTCATGACGCACTCCTCTTGCGGACAGCCGCCGGTGCGCAGCTGCGGCCCCCGCAGCAGTTCTCCGTGAGAAAGGCCAGCAGCGTGTTCATCTGCTCATAGTTGGCCGAGTAATAGCTGAACCGCCCTTCCTGGCGCGACTGCACCCAGTTGGCATGGCTCAGCGTCTTCAGGTGGAAGGACAGGGTATTCGCCGGAATGTCGAGCTGCGCCGCGATGTCGCTCGCAGCAACGCCTCGAGGTCCGGCTTGCACCAGCAGTCGGTAGACCTGCAGACGACTGATCTGAGCCAGCGCGCCCAGAGCTTCGACGGCCCTCGTTGATTCCATGAATCCAGAATCGTCGAATTATCTCACAAAAGCAATACCCCAAGGAGGTCAGACCCGGTCGCAAAAACGCGAGCAGAACCTCCTGCTGCGATCCCGGGTGTTACCGGTCCGCGAAACTCCCGCGCACGGTATCCAGACGCTCGATGCAGTCTCGCACCATTCGCTGGATGAGCTCGTCACAGGTTGGAATGTCGTCGATGAGCCCGATGGCCAAGCCGGCGGCCACGACACCGTCCTGCGGATCCCCTTTCTCCAAAGCAGCGCGCCCGCGCGAGCCCGCGACGAGGTCCTTGATGTCCTCGAAGGTGCAGCCCTTCTGCTCGATGGCAACTACCCGATCGGAGATCTGATTCTTCCATACCCGGGCCGTATTGCGCAGCGTGCGGAAGATGAGGCGCGTGTCGCGCTCGGAGGCCGCGACGAGCGCCTTCTTGATGTTTTCGTGAATGGGCGCTTCCTGGGTGACTTGGAAGCGCGTGCCCATGTTCACACCCTCGGCGCCCAGCACCAGCGCGGCCGCCATGCCACGGCCGTCGGCAATACCGCCCGAGGCGATGACAGGGATCTTGAGCTGCCGCGCCGCGATCGGAATCAGGACGAGCCCCGGCACGTCCTCCTCGCCCGGATGACCCGCACATTCGAACCCGTCGATGCTGATGGCGGACACGCCGAGGCGCTCGGCCGTCAGCGCATGTCTCACCGCCACGCACTTGTGGATGATCTTGACACCGGCAGCACGGATCTTCTCGAAGTAGTCCGTCGACTTGTTGCCTGCGGTCTCGATGATCCTGACGCCGCTTTCAATGATCGCATCGATGTATTCCGCGTACGGCTGCGGCTTGATCGACGGGAACATCGTCATGTTGACGCCGAAGGGCTGGTCGGTCATCGCCCGGCAGCGGCGTATCTCCGCTGCCAGTGCTGCGGGAGTCGGCTGAGTGAGGCCGGTGAGAATTCCCAGGCCGCCTGCGTTCGACACGGCGGCGGCCATCTCCGCGCGTCCGACCCACTGCATGCCCCCTTGAATGATCGGATATGGGATACCCAGCAACTCCGCGACGCGAGTGCGCATCGCAGGGGCACGTTGAGGACGGGGTTTGAGGGCGGTGTTCATAGTCCGGTCAGCCGAGAAAGAGTCGGTACTTTATAATTAATTGATTGATTAATCCAGCGACCACAACCATGATCCTCCGCGGGAACGCCGCGAAGGAGAGATTGCTCCGCAGTCAGCATCCCGCGCGCCGATATCGAGGGCATGCACATCGGGCCGCGCGGCGTGCGATGATCCGGTGTTGGTGGTAGTCATTTTGGGAAGGGTCAGGGTATCACTACGAAACCGGGAGCACGGGGCGGGGGCGCTGCGACTGTCTTCGTCGCCCTCACCGCGGTGGCCGCCGTACTGGTCCTCTTCAGCAGTCAGAGACTTCCGGATATCGTCGCTTCGCACTTCGACAGTGCCGGCCGGCCCAATGGCTCGATGCCGCGAGCAACCTACGTCGGGTGCATGCTGCTATTCACCGTGGGACTGCCGCTCCTGGTGGTTTTTTCATCGCGGCGTGCACTGCGCAATCCGCATGCCCGGATCAACGTTCCCCATGCGCAGTTCTGGCTCGGCCACGAGAGGCGCGCGTCCACGGTCGGCTACATCATGGATGCGATGGCCGTGTTCGGCTCCCTGTTGGTGACCTTCCTGGCCTATGTCAACTGGCTGGTGGTCCGGGCGAACGCCGAGAGCCCGCCGTTGCTGCCCTCGGCCTGGTTCCTGTGCGGACTTGGGGCCTTCTTCCTGGCCACTCTCGTCTGGATCGTCAGACTCGTTGGCCACTTCCGCGCGATCCCGCCCTGAGCGAGCCGGCTACCGCCCCAAAACGAGAAAACCCGGATGGTCCTCGCGAACAACCCGGGTCCTCCAGCGAAAAGCGCGGCTTACTTCTTCTTAGCCTTGCCCCGGCCACGCGTCGCGGCGCGGAACGAAATTCCTGTGCGCATCGCCTTCTGCTGCACGGCTGCCGGGGTGCGCCCGAGTTGCTTCGCAGCGGCCTGGGCAGTTCCGGACTTGGCGAGCGCCTTCAGGGTGCGCAGCTCGCTGGCGCTCCAGGATGCTCCGTTGTTGGCTGGACGTTTGGCCATTCTCATCTCCTCGACATTGCGGGTTGAACGAAGGGGCAATCATACACGGGAGAAGCTGATGTGTCAGGTTAGTGTCTGCCTACACTTCAGAAACGATCGCGCAGCGGCGCCGCCGAGGCCCCCTCCCCCCGCCCAAACCACCCCGCCGGGGCGAGAAGGGCCGTCACAATTTGCGGAACGCGCGCCCTCCCGCCGCGTGTTTGGCCGCTACCTACAGACAGATTGGCCCCTGGAAAGCCTGATAGTCGGCCCTCCGGCACAAACTCGGTGACTTTTCAACGGGCGATTTCACACGCCGGACGAGCGTAAACATCGCCCCGAGGGGCGTTGTTGGCGGCGGGTCATGCGGGACGGCGGGGCTCGCAGCCGCATCAGGCGGTGCCGGACACAACTTCGGACTGATCGGCAGCCGCCCAATCGCGGGCAATTGCGTGTATGACACGCGAGTTGCGGGTCCTCGAGGCGGGGTTGCACTCGTCCGGACAGCCCGCAGGGCGGCTCATGACGGGCAGCACGGCTCATGGCGGATTAAATCATACTATTGAAGTCAGTTTTGACGGTTGGGCCATGGCGGCGGTCAAGTTCGTGCCGCGGGCAGCGCGCAGGCGCCCGAGCGCTGCCACGTGAGCCGCGGGCGCTCGAAGTCATCCCTAAATCCATACAAGAGCCGGACACCGACTCGAGGATGCAAATCCCGCGCCAGCGGTCGCAGTGCGATGTTGCGATGACCTACGGGCGTGTAGATGACCTATGGCGCGTAGATGACCTACGACGTGTAGTGACCTACGGCGCGTAGTGACCTACGGCGCGTAGTGACCTACGGCGTGTAGTGACCTACGGCGTGTAGTCGTCGTCGGCACCGTGTCTGTCGGCTGCAGAGCTGACTTGCGCCCGTGCCGGGTCGGGTGTTGCCTGGGGGACCTGCGGCGGTTGCACCATTGCACGTTCGACGGGCCGCTCGACCTGAGCGCTCCGGGTGGTGTCCGATCCTGCTGTCTGCGCGGCGCGAAGCTCGAGCCAGGCCTCTCGTGCGCGTCGCCTGATCTGCGCCAGCGTCAACGCCGTTTGGGGCGGGTGCTGCGTTGGCGGTTGCGCCGGGGACGGCGGGATCGGCCCGGCAGCCGACGACCTGACCGATGATTCCGGGCGATCCTGCACGCGTGCTTGCTCGCGCGCCAGATGGTTCGCCCGGACACGCTCTGCGATCGAGTTGTGCCCACCGCGACGCTCCTGATGTAGCGCAGGCAAAGGGACATGTTGCGGCTGGCGATCGAGCCCCTGAGCGCTCAACGAGCGATGATCGATACGCGCGTCGATGTTTGCCGCACGGAGAGTCTCGTTGGCCACCGTTGCCCAGCGCTCGCGTAGGGCGATGTATTCCGAGGAATGACTCGGTAGCCGGCGCTTCTCGCGCTCGGCGGCGCTCAGGTCGATCCCCGCCTTCCCTCCGAGACCGGCAGGCGTGGCCTCGCGCGTGGTCAGGAGCAGATGGGCATGATGATTGCGAGGATCGCTGCCCGTACGAGGAGCGTGCACAGCGAGATCCACGGCGACTCGATAGCGATCGGAGATCTCCTGCGAGAAGGCCCGCGCCAGTTTCAACCGATCTTCGGCGGACAGCTCCGGCGGGAGACCGATCTGCAGCTCCCGTGCGACGCGGGCGTTCTTGCGCGTCTCGGCCTGCTCCGCGGCATTCCACAGGCGCACGCGGTCGCGCGCCCATTCCATAGGCTGCTCCGCCAGCTCCTGAGGAAGCAGTATCTCCTTGTGAATCACGTCGTTGCGTCGCGAGTAGTTGAACACCTGTCCGGTCCGCTCGTCGCGGATGCGCTCGCCGGAGCGATAGGCAGCGGCCGCGGTGGCATGCCGCCCCTCGGAGCGACCGATCGATTTGATGTCCAGCCGAAAGATGGCCATGAGGCGGCCGGTCAGCGTGAGAGTGCCACGCGCTCCCAAGCGCGCGCAGAAGCCAACTTGAGGTACCCGGTCAGATCGGGCAGCTGCTCGAGCTCGGCTGCCAACACCGCCAGCTCGGTCACTCGTTGCTCGCTGATATTCGTCGAGTGCCGCCGACCTCGCATCCCAAGCAAGCCCTCGCGGTCGCGTCCCCGTGAACGCTGCGTCCGCACGATCTCGCGCTCCCCGATCAGCCGCGACGCAAAATGCGCCGTGCCGCCGGTATCGCTGCCGGAGCACCGCAGTATCAACGTGTTGCCGCAATTCTCAACGATCGTCTGAGCCGCGCCGCTGCCGTAGGTCGTGGCTACCTGGGCTATGGATTGGAAGCCCAGCACGCAGCGCCCGCCGAACTTGCGCAGACGAGCGAGGGCGTCCTTGAGCCCATCGATGGCACCCAATGCATCCAGCTCGTCCACGACGAACCACAGTCGCTGGTCTTCCTCGGGACGGCTCATCGCCTCGAAGATCGCGAGGCGCATCCACGTCGCGATGATCGATCGCAAGGCGGGAATCTGTTGCGCCTGATAAGGAAGGAACAACACTCCCCGTCCCCTTTCAACCCACCGACGGATCGAGAACAACGGTGCGCGCTGCGCCTGTACGAACTCGAGCGCCGCGGCGGCGGAACTGGCGACGGAGCGAATGGAGCCAAACATCCGCGCGTTCTCGGCCTCCAGAAAAGGTTGCGCGGGCGTCCCCGAGACGACTGACCGCAGCTCCCGCGCCGAAGCCACGGTCAACAGCCTCCACAACTCCGCAACGTCATGCCTGCCACGGATGTGGCATCTCCTGATGACGGCCGCCAGGAAGGTGCGCGCGTAGCCACGCCATTCCTGGCCGGAAGGATCATCCGAGGTCGCAATCAGCCCGCTCGCAAGCTGATCGACATCGTAAGAACTGTGCACCTCGGCAAAGAGATCCCATTTGAGCGAATCGGGCTCGAACGGATTCAAGATCGTGTCGCCGCGGTCCCGCAGAAGGAACCGGCTGAGATAGCCTCCATCAGGATCGGCAATGATGGCCCGATCGCCGCGCTCCAGCGCTCCCCGTAATAGTTGGGCAATCGCGGTGGACTTACCCGTGCCCGTGGTTCCGACGAGCTTGAAGTGCTTGGTCTCATCGAGCGCCGTAACGGCCACTCCACCGATCGCGATACGGGCTGACCGGCACGCTGACGTGCCGCGCAACCATCGGCATAGCCCGTGATGAGCCGTTCGGATGCGAGTGCCGCGTTTGTAGATCTCCATTCGTCAGTATCCTTTCACGACGAGGTATTCACCGTTCTGTCCGAAAGCGGGTGCTCCCCGATCCACACGCACACACAGGCGGTTGCCGTTGCCGCCGCACTGCCTCAAATCGATTCGTCCACCCCGTTGCTCGAGAGAGGCGACCGCGGCCGCCAATCGATCGCGAGTCGCGCGCAAAGCCTCTACTTGAGCTTGCGAAGGCAGCCACCAGGAGATCACCGCCACCGATACGGTCGATGTCAGGGCCGTGACCCCCGAGCTCCAGAGAGCCATCCGCGCGCTCGCCGCCCGGCGCGCCGCACGCATTGCTTCCGTGGCCTGTCGGCTCTCGGTCGCGAGTCCACTGATTTCTTCGGCCAGTGTCTGGCGGACGGACTCGCGGACGATCGTCGCCAAAGCGCGTGTCTGAGCCTTCAGTCGGCGCAGACTGTCATCGGCGAGCTTTCGCTGGGCTTCGATGGCTTCCAGGAGCAGGCCGGCCTTGACCCCCTCGGCGTCTACGCTCGCCATGTGGGTCATGCGCGATCGGCTCCCTCGCTCGCGTCAAGTTCAGGCCGCGAGCTGCCGCCTCGCTGTGAAGCCTGACCTGGGGATGAGCGCGCTGTGCTGACGCCCTGCAATCCTGCAGGCCTGTGCCGGTTTCGCCACGCCCGCCAGGTATCCAACGCCGCAGACCGGGTGTCCGCGGCTCTCCCCGAATCCAGCGTGATGCGCCGCCACTCCGGACGCGAGGCGATCTTCAGGTAGCCGCCGAGATCCGGCAGTTGCTCGATCTCCGCGTCCATGACGGCCGGCTCGATCGCAATCTGCTGCGAGACGGTCTTCGACGAAAGGACTTCGGTGGGCCGCCGGCTGCGAGAGACCTGCGTCCGCAGGACTTGACGCTGCCCGATGAGTCGCGATGCAAAGTGAGCCGTGCCTCCATGCTCGCTGCCCGAGCAGCGCAGTATCAGAGTATTGCCGCAGTTCTCGACGATCGTTTGCGACTCGCCCGTACCGTACGTACTGGATACCTGCGCGATCGATTGGAGCCCGAGCACACAGCGCCCGCCAAACTTCCGCAGCCGAGCCAGGGCATCCTTCAGGCCATCGATCTGCCCGAGTGCGTCGAGCTCATCGACGATGAACCACAGCCGCTGATCGCCCTCGGGTTGATTCATCGCCTCGAAGATGGCGAGGCGCATCCAGGCCGAGACCGTCGAGCGCAGCGCCGCAATCTGGCTCGCCCGATAGGGCATGAACAAGATCCCGCCGCGAGGGCGGTTGCTCTGCCTGACCCATTGTCGTATCGACAGCGGAGCCGCCTGCTGCTCCGCGACATACTCCAGGGCGCCGACCGCAGAGCTGGTGACTGAGCGTATGGAATCGAACATCCGCCCGTTCTGCGGCTCGAGAAACGGCTGCGCCGGGGTACCCTCGACGAGCCGACGCAGCTCCTCACAGTCCGCGACCACGAGCAGCCGATACAATTCGCCCAGATCCGTGGTACCGGCGGCATGAGCCTGGGTGGCGACGGCCGTAAAGAAGGTTCGTGCATAGCCCAGCCAGCTGCGATCGGAGCCGCTGCCCTCGGGAATCAGAGAGCGCGCCAGCTGATCGACGTCGTAGGGCTTCTCGATCTCGCCGAACAGGTCCCACTTCAGCGACGTCGCTTCGAAGGGATTCAGTACGACGTCGCCCCGCTCCTCTCGTCTGAAGCGCTGCAGGTAGCCGCCGTCCGGATCGGCAATGATCGCGCGATCTCCCCGCTTCAGGGCGCCGGCCAGCAGCTCACGGATCGCCGTACTTTTTCCCGTTCCGGTCGTCCCGATGAGCTTGAAGTGTTTGGTCTCGTCCGAAGGCGTCAGAGACAGGCCAGCCAGCGTGAGCGTGTCGCCACGAGCTCGCTGCGCCTCGCGCCGCAAGGCGCGCGAGCCGGATCGGGTCGGCTGTCCGTCGCTCCCGGTCTCCACCCTTGCGCCGCGTTGATGAAGATTGGAGACGGCACGCGAGCGACCGAGCCTGAGCCCCGCCCCATACCCGACGCAAACACTCGCCCCGATCCCGAACAGAACCGGCATCGCGCCGCCCTGACCCGACCCGAGAGCACTGACCCAGGGAGCCGCGGCGGCGAGACCGATCCCCGTCGCGACAGTGAGCGGCAAGGCAACCAAAGGCGATGCCAGGATGGCACTCAGCCTCGCCCCTCGCCGCAGCATTCCCGCGGCCAACGGCACCTGCACGGCCGCGTACGAGACGCCCAGTCCGAGCCATCCTCGAAGCCAGGAGGCCCCTGTGGACAGATCAAGAGCTGGCATGGCCGTCGCTTACTCGAGAATGCGGGGAGCGCCGTCGCTCCGGTTGATACCAGATCTCGCGCACGAAGCGCGCGTGGTGCTCGACCCCGCACTGGATGACTACATCGACCAGCAGATAGAGCAGCGCCTTGATGTCTGCCCGAGGAAGATCGCGCCCGCCGGAGCTTTGCTTGACGAGGAGGACCAACTGCTCGAATGCCAGCTCCGCACTCGCGGCGTGCACGCTCGTGATGGACCCCGGGTGCCCGGAGTTGACGTTTCGCAGATAGTCGAAGGCCTCCTCCGCACGCAGCTCCGCCAGGAGAATGCGATCCGGCTTCATGCGCAGGCAGGACTCGAGAAGTTGCTTCGGCGTGACCCGCGCGAGCCCCTGGCCGTCCTTGCTGTAGAAGAGCCGTACGTGATTCGGGTGCCGATCCAGCACGAGCTCCTGCGCGTCCTCGATCGTGATCAGCCGCTCGTCGGCCGGGATCTCCCGGATCAGCGCCTTCGTCCACGTCGTCTTTCCCGAGCCGGTCGGACCCGAGACCAGGATATTGCGCCGACTCTGGACGGCGAGACGAAGGAACGCTTCGAACTGCGCTGCCGCAAGAAGTTGCAAGAGCTCGGTCTCGACGGCCTCCAGGCGCTCGCTGCTGCGGCGGGTCAGGCGGAACATCCCTCCACGCGCCAGGTCCGCGACCGACCAGGCTTCCTCGCTCGGACATCGTATCGTGATGGCGACGCAACCTGACGTCGTTGCCGGGGGCAGCACCACTTGCACGCGCTCTCCACCCGGCAAAGTCGCAGACAACACCGGAGCTGACTCATCGATGCGTTGTCGGGTGGAATGAGCTACCAGCTTCGCGAGGCGCCGGCACCAATCGAAATCCGCGAAGGGCAGCGGCTCGCGACGCCACCCGGCAGCGGTTTCGACGAACGCCTCGCAAGGCCGATTGATGCAGATCTCGGTCACCGTTGGATCCGCAAGCAGCGGCTGGAGTCGTCGCAGTGTGAGATCGAGCGCCGACGCCTCGACTCTCGAGGGGACCTCCAGGTGACCGCTGCGTGCTTCAGCGGAGCTCATAAACACCCCGGAAGTCCACATCGCGAGCGACGAGCACCTGCACCCGGTCGCCATTGCTCTTGCGCACGGTAGGGGGGATCTCAACCGTGCTCTTGAGGACCTCGGTCACGATATCCTCGGAAGCGCTCGGGCTGTAGAGAATAGTGCTCCCGCCATGACTACTCGACTGCACGGCGGACTGGACCGCCCCATCGATGATCGAGATGAGGATCGCGGCTCCGAATCGGTCCCAGAAGTGCCGATCGACTTCGCCCGCGAGGCCTGAGCGGCCAAGCTCGTCAGTAGCCGGTGAATCGAGGGGGACGACCACGCCAGCAGGTGTCCGTGCCTCTGTCCACACGACAAATACACGAGCCGATCCCTGCCGCACCTGCCCGCGAGTCTCGCCGATCAACTTCGTACCTCGCTCCAGAAGCACAGTGCTTCCATCCATGCCGAAGGTGTCTGTTGCGGTGATGCAAGTGGTCATCCCCGGCAATGTCGAATCGATGGCTGTCTCGAGCGTGCAGTCAATAAAGGCTCCCTTGGGAAGCAGCAGACGCCGAGTGGGCACCAGGTATGCCCTGGCGGCTACCGGCTCACTCGCGTGCAACAGCGACCCGACTTCCACTCCGGCAACGGCCGGCGCATTGACAACGCCGACTGATGGGACGGCTCCGGGGGTCGAAACGGCGGATACGCGCGACACGCTACCCTCGAACACACTCCCGGTCAGCCTCCGGTCCAGAACCTGCTTCCGCGGACTCACAGTGCCCTCGGATACGCCTCCGGGAGGCTCGCTCGCCGATTCCACCCCCGGAACCGAGGGGAGGATCGCAGGATCGATGACCGTCGATCGCGGTGGACCTTGGATCCGACCCAACGACGGTAGGGCCAGGTCGCCTTGAACATGCTCCGACGCGGTGGGGCGTGGTGGGTGAGGAGCGGCCGATGACGATGCTGCGTGAACGTAGTACATCACCAGCAAGCCACCACCAATCAGAGCCACGAGACCGCTGGCCATGAGGCTCGCGATGCGTGATGCAAAGGAGCGCTTCGCCGCACACAAGGCCGTGGTTCGCTCTCCATGAATACCGGCAGCCGTCGATGCCAGTCCGCCGGCGCTGTCAGGGCCAGTCGAAGCGCGTTGCTCGCCCGAGGCCCTCTTGCCACCCGGCCATCTCACGGGCGACCACCCGGGATCGCCCGCTCAACCTGGGGAGAGATCGTCCCGGAGTCGAGGCGGCGACCCGAGCCGTGATAGCTGCGATTGACGATCAGCCCGACCAGCTTGCCGCGTCGGACGATCATCTCGCGCGCAACCCGATGTACGACCACCTCACCCGCCTGGACACTGAAATTGAGAAGGGACTCCGTTCCGTCCTCGTTGCGCACGAAGACCGCCGGCTGTTCGGAGCGATCTGCAAAGCGCAGACGCGTATGAACCCCATCGTCGGAGGCGCCTACCGGCCGGATCGTCGCGGCGCCGCAATACCAATAATCGGTGTTGCGCTCCGTCTCCCCCGACTGCCCACGTCCCCACTCGCTCGGCACTGTGACCCCTCCTTCAGCGGGCGGATAGATGAAACGAAGTGCGTAGATGAGATCCGACTGGACAGGGCCCGGCCGCCCGCCGGACACCGAATACTCGAGCTGGTAGGCCCGTCGGTTCGTGAGAACAGTGAGGTTGGTGCTCAGCTGTGCGACCTTGGGCTTCAGGAACAGGTGGTTGTCCTGAGCCACGAAGCTGACTCCATCCAGATCGCCGCTGCCCAGGCCCAGGAAGCTTTCCCCCTGCTCGAACTCGAGATCGAGCTCGTATCCCACGTATCCCCGCAATCGGTACAACTGATCGCTGTAATAGACGGCGACACGCAATCGGTCATCCCGAATACCCTTGTCAGGAATCGCTTCCGCGGCTGCATCCGCGCACCGCAGGAACGCGAACCCGACTAGCGCTGCAACCCGTGCGCGGTGCCGTCCTGTCATTGCGCGCCTGCTGCAGTCGCGGTTGCGGACGGCAACGGCAGCACCTCCGGCTCGGGTTCGAAATGCGTGACCTTGAAGCCCAGAGGATTCCAGCGCCGCAGCCGCGGATCGGACGCCGGTGGCCCGTATGCAAACTGCATCGTCGCGATCCAGTGGCTCGCATGATCGGGGGCGTCGTCGCTCGCACGCTCCAGCTTCAGAAAACGCACTTGCGCCAGATCGATCGCGCCGCCAGCCCTGCGCAGGAAGCTGATGGACTCGATGTTGACGCGAACGCTGCTGCCATCCTTGTGGCGGTTCAGTGGAGACGCGGGGTTCGTCTGGGTCCACAGGGCGTACCAGGCCTGGTTCATCTGCGGCGTATTGAAGGCACCGCATTCCTCGTAGTCGCTCTCCGCGGTGGCGAATAGGAAACGCTGACAGACGCTCACGTAGCGACCCAGGAAGTAGCGCGTGACCGCTTCGTCGATAGGCTCTTGACCGGTATATCCGGGCACCACATCCACGATCCCCGTGGTGTTGTCGACCCGTACCACGAAAGGCTCGACGCGCTTCAAAGGCATCAACAGCCCGAGGGCAGCAGCACTCGCCACCGCACACGCCCAACCCGCCGCGGCGACTCGCCAGGCCAGCAAGGCATTACGAGCGAGCTGTTGGGCGCGATCCCTGTCCCAATCGGTGCCTTCGACGAGATAGGCATCGAGAACTGCGTCCCGCGTCACGGCTGCTCCTTCCGCGCGGCGGAAGATTCCGGCGGATACGCGGACCCGGTGGTGGCCGAGTTGATGGGACGCCACTTTCCCGTGCAGCGCACGGGATGCGTGGCGCATCCAGCCGCTATCCACACGATTAGCCACAATATTCGCAGACATCCTCCGCCGCAGACCCGTCTCATTCGTCCCTCCCTCGTGTCAGCAGCTCGACCGCCGCTTCCGATCCGAATCGCGCAGTCGCGGCGCCGCGCCTCATGCCCCAGGCGATCGCACGGCTGACACTGCCATAGGTGCTCAGCGCAGCGCCCGCAGCCAGCGCTGATGCGATCGGCATGACCTGACGCATCAGCAGAAAGACGAGTACGGCAACCAGCACCATGTTGAGCGCGTCCACGGTGACGATGGCGCTGCCCAGGGCCGCGGTTTGCGAGGCATACGCTGCGACGATCTGAAGCAGGAGAGCCGCACTCAGCACCGTCAGGAGGGTGATGAACGCATAGTTCGCGAGCTGAGCGAGCCAGGCCTCGAAGAAGCGGCGCGTGGAGTCGAACAGCAGGAGCGCGATGAACAGCGGGCCCAGGGCGAGCAGCAAGGCCACGGCGATATGCGATAGCGCAATGAGGAACATCGAATAGATGCACAGCAGTCCGATGAAGCACCACACGACGGCGCCGGCGATGTAGAAGCCGAAGTCCCCGTTCAGAACGCCACCGTGGTTCCACAGCTCATCGGCAACCGATCCGCCCTGCTCCCAGATCGAGTCGATCATTCTCACCGGATCCGGCGCGCCCACGATCGCCGCGGCGAGCTGGGTCGGCGCGTCGTAGAAGGTATCGACGAGCAGCGTGTTGTAGAGCCACAAGCGCAGTCCGACCGCCAGCACGATGACGAGCGTTACGATTCGCTTCACGCCGATGTGAAACGGCTCGTCGATCCGTCCCATGAGCTGCAGATAGCCCCATGCCATGACATACACGCCCCCGAGGCCCACCACCGCCGGCTCGAGAGCAGCGGCCACGCGGGCCGTGTTGTCGCCGATGTACGTCGCGAGCTGTGTGCTCAACCATGTCCAGAACGTCTCGAAGAATGGCACGCGACCCTCCCGGTGCATGAAACCCTGGGCGGCTCTCATCAGGGCCGCGCCTGGAACCTCGAGGCAAACATGCCGTGGCCGGCGACGACCCGCTCCCGGCCCCGCTGCTCATTGACTCGTCTCTGCGCGTCGACGAGCTCGTAGAGGGACAAGAGCTTCGTCTGCTCGTTCTGCAGCATCAGGCCCTCCGCGCTGATGCGAGCCTGAAGATCGAATACCGCTTTGGGGTCGCCGGTCTTCGCCAACGCTGCAATGAGACCCTGGAGAGATGCGAAGCGGCTGCTGGTGGTCGCCAGCGCCTGCGCCGTGACTCCCTGAAGGGTCGCGGCGACACGCCGGGATACATCTATCTGCTCGCGCTCACTCGCTCCCACACTCTGCAGCCGGCCGTCGGTCAACACCGCGTTTGCGACGACGGCCGCTCCAACCTCGTGGGTAAGACCTCCGTACGCGTTGGGCACCGCTTGCACCACACTCAGGAGCTCATCCAGACTTCCGGGGAGATAGTTGCGATCCACCGAGCTCAGCAACCGCTCCATCCCGCGGGCTCCGCTCAGCGACTGGAATTGGAGCTGAGCCTGCGCCAGGTGGTCCTTCGCTGTCGCAAGTTGCTGCTCCAGCGTCGTAACCTGCGCGACCAGCTGCTGGATCGCAGCGACATCGATGACCGCAAACTGAGCATGAGCCATCGACGTCCCAGCCACCCACACGAGGACCCCGCATACCAGGCGATTCAACATACAGACCTCCTGAGAACGTGCAGTCAATCCAGACACCCACGAGGACGAGAGCCTCACGATTGGCTCGACGACGAACCTCGCTCCGCGCGCCTCATGAACTCCGGCAGCCATTGCGATGGCGCCGCTCCCTTTTCCCCCATCAGGGTCGCCATCTCGCGCAGCGCCGTCGCACGACTCGAGATCACGGCCAGCTCCGCCTCGAATCCCCGCAACTCGAGCTGGCAGACGATGCTGTGCAAGCCCTGTTTCACGAGAAAGGCTCGCGCACCTGTCTCGAGCTCGTCCCGGACGATCCGGAACTCCCGCTCGCTCAGACCGAGGCCCTCGATGTAATCGCAGGCACGGGCATTGGAATTCGGGAAGAAGATCTTCGTGGGCGTTTGCTCTATCAGGGTGCGACTGATGGGACTTGCGAGGACGTCCGCCACACTCTGCGTAGCCAGGCACATGACGGCGTTGAGCTTCCGCCAGGTGCGGGGAGCATCGTTCGCGAAGCTCTCGAAGGCGGCATCCCCCAGCAGGCGCCAGAACTCGTCGAGCCAGCACACGAATCGGCGGCCATCGAGCAGCTGACGCACCAGATGGAAGAGATACAGGGTCACGGGCGTGCGTGCGACGTCGTGCTCAATGAACTCGGTCACATCGACCCCGAAGACGCTGCGATGAGCAAGCCGCGGCACCAGGGAGTCCTCGCAGTTGTCGAAAACCCACGCATAGTCCCCACGGGTCGTGTGACACCAGGGCGCCAGTCGGGCGTAGATCCCTTCGGACTGCGTGGAGTCCAGAAATTCCAGCAGTCGGGAGAGGCGCCGTGCCGCAGGCTCCAGCTCCAGAGTCCCGCGAAGTGCCTGTTCCACGTCCGCCCACTCCGCGACTGTCGTAGCGGCACCGGCAAGCGCTCGCAGCCACGCCTTGAGGAACTCCACGTTGGATGCGGTGGGCGGCAGCTGCAAAGGGTTGAACCCCGTCGGGGCACCGTTGCTCAGCGTCAGATACTCCCCTCCCAAAGCCCGCACGAGAATCTCGAGGCCCCGGTCCTTGTCGAAGACGACCTGCGTAACGCCCTGCAAGCTCAGCATGGCGATCAAGAACCCGATGAAAACGGTTTTGCCCGATCCGGTCGGACCACAAATGAGGGTATGACCTGCGTCTCGACGGCCGATGCCCCCCGGGTCGGTTGGGTCGCTCGCGTGCAGTGAAAAATGATAGGCAGACCGTGCGCTCGTCATCAGCACCGTCAACGCCCTGCCCCAGTGGTTGCCCTCCGCCCGTCCCGTCGGGTAGTTATGGAACCCTGCCATCGCGGCGAAGTTGCGGGACGTGATCGGAGCCCTGCGCGCACGCATGGAGAAGTTGCCGGGAAGCTGCGCCCAGAAGGCGGCCTCGAGAGCGAGATCCTCCCGTGCGACGGTCATTCCCGTGTCCGCCAACAGACTGCGAGCAAGTGCAATCCGGTCGTTCAGGATCTTGAGGGGTGGTGAGCCTTCCGCGGACTCGTGCGCGGATTCGTGGCGAAGATCGCACAGGACCTGCAGGGAAAAGTGATGATCGCCCATGGCGAACTCGTTGCTCGTCAACGCATCGAGCGCCCGAGTCAATTCCTCCGCCTGGGACACCGCGAAATCGCCCGCATTCAACATGCGATGGTGCTGCCGGCGCAGCAGCCCCTGGCCGGTCGCCCTGGCGAGGAAGGTGAAGGATTGAGTCAGGACGAAGGGGAACGGCGCCGACAACAGACGGTCGTACATGCCGACCATCGTCGGTGTGGCATACTCCTTGAGGCCCAGCATGGCGCCGAGCCTCGTCTGAGTGGGCGTGCGGTACTCAATCACTTCGGTTCCGAACAGGAGACGCGATGTCGCCAGCGCCTCGCGTACCGGCCGGCGTGTCAGTCCAACCTGCCTGAGCTCCCCGTTGGTCAGCAAGCCCAGATACTCCAGCAGCGACGAGCACCACCGGCTTCCGGCCCGGTAGCATCCGAGCACCTCCGGCTCGTAGCGCGCGAGCGACGCCCGAACCGTGTCCAACAGCTTTTCACAGACGTCCAGCGAATCCCGGAGCTCCGCACGCAACGCCTCTTCACGAGCCCGTGACAGCGCCCGCGAGAACACCGTTCCCGTCACCCCGGTAACCGGGCGATACACGATCGCGAGATAGATCTCATTCGTCATGAGCGTTTCGCCCGCGAGACACCCCAGGTATCTGCGACTGAGGCGAGCGGCGAAACCATCCGCCGCGCTCCCACCGGCGACCGGGATCTCGCGCCGTCTAACGACATGCGTCCAGATCGCCGTGGTGGGGGTGGCGATGCTCCGCCAAAGCAGATTCAACCTCTGTTGCCACGCATTGAGCTGACCGTCGTCGGCGGTCTCGAAGCTCGCGCCGCCGAGGCGAAGCGCCTGCAGATAGTCCCCCTGGACCGTCCTCAGCACATTGGGGGCGACATGCGCCGTGTACGGAATATGCTCTGCCATGGAGCGCTCGCGTCGAAGAGCGGCCTCACGCGCCCGCATCGTCATCGGCCACCTGCCTCGATCGGATCGGCCGCGCGCAACGGAACATCGCCCGTGTGCCGTACATGGCGGGTGCCATCGGAATCGAGTGAGCTGTAGCTACTCGATTGCCAGATGCGCCAGTTTCCCAGTCGCGCGGGCAATCGGGTCCGTGCCCAGAGCCCCAACAGGTCGAAAAAGCGCGGGTCCTGACCGCACAGGAGCATCGAGACGCCGTGCACGGGCAAGCTGAGCAGCAGGAGCAGGAGGTTGCGTGTCAACAGGAACACCTCCATCGTCAGCACGAGATTGAAGAGCAGAGCCGAGTAGGTGACACCCCATCGCATCGGCGGCCGGGTGGCCCCCACGAACAGCGGATCCGCGGTCAAGCGTCTGCGTGTTGGCACGGTCTAGACTCCGAACATTCCGCGCACCCAGGCGACAATCTGCGGCGCGCCAAACGCAATGGCGATGCCGAAGACCGCGCCGATGCACCAACCCCAGGACATTCGATTCGCCATCGCCATGGCGCCCAGCACCATGACGAGGATGATGGCGATCGGAGTCAGCCACGCGAGGATATTGGTCTGCAACGAGGTGACGCCGGTCATGAAGGGCGAGGCCTGAGCGAGTGCGATCTGCGGGAGGACCGCAGCGGTGGCGACGAACGTGCCCGCAGCGCGATCCAACATCCACAGGGGGCTCCTCAGGCTCATGGCACCTCCACTTCGACAGGCTCGGACCCTTCGGCACGCCGCGCCTCGAACTCCTCGCGCTTCGTCTTCCCCGGAGCGCCGAACCTGAAGCCCTGGACGATGAACGAATGGTCGTATTGACGCTCGCCCTCGGGATCGGTCCAGTTGTTGGCTCGGATGCGCGCCTCGACGATGAGCTGATCGCCCACCCGGGCATTCCTCGCGATCGCCTCGCCGAGCGAGCCGAATGCGACGAACCACAGACTCGTCACGACCTCACGGGCAGCACCGCCCTCGTCCCGGCCGGCATAATCATTCCCCACCAGGCAGAAGCGCGCGTAGGCCACCTCGCCTTTCGTCACGAAGTCCGGATCGCGCGCCAGATTTCCCACGGCGATGAGATTGAAGCTGTTCATGGCTATCCTTTGAGTGCGGGCACCGACACTCGGTGCATGCAGACAGTCTAGGGAGCGACGGCCGACGAGCGAATCCGCGGCCGCGCTGTGTTTGCATAGAAATGCAACTACTGCGGGACGAGTGCGTTTAAAGAGCGTATCGTCAGATCCACTTGAATAAAAAGCTCTGCAGCGACCTGCGAGCAAAGGCAAGTTCGTGAGCGAAGACCGCAACAGCACCGATCTCGAGGAATGTATCGACCGCCTCGATGAATGCATCGAGACGCTCGATGCGTACCCGCGGTTGATCGTGGCCTCGGCGCTCGGCGCACATCTCACGGCATTGATGCGCGCCCTGCTCGAAACGGGGCAGTGCACGAGCGACGAAGTGAAGGCCCTCGTCAAAGGTCTCGAGACCGACTTGTCGTGATTCGACTCGTCGTTATGGCAATGCTCGGCGCACTCGTGTGTGGCTGCGTGAGCGTCCCAGTGGTCGATGAGACGTTGAGCCCGACGCACTCCCCGTCGGAGGTCGAAGTAGTCGGGTCTCGCGGCCCCCTTTCCAAGAGACAGTCGAAAGCCGTTCTGAAGCGGCTCGCTTCTCAGTCACCGGTCGTAGGGGCTCTGGAGCGCCATCTGGCCGTCGAGCAGGTGGTCGCCGAGAGCCCGCTGTTTCTCGGCAACGAGGTCAAGATCCTGCGCGATGGCAGCGAGACCTTCCCGGCCATGTTTGCCGCCATTCAGGGCGCGCAACACTACCTCTACCTCGAGTATTACATCTTCGAAGACGTGAGCTGCAATGGCCGGCAGCTCGGGGATCTGCTGGTGGAGAGAGCCCACGCCGGTGTCCATATCGATGTGATCTATGACGGGATCGGATCGATCGGCACTCCTTCGGCGTTCTTCGATCGGCTGCAATCGGAAGGCATCCATGTGCTGCAGTTCAACCCGGTCAACCCCTTGCGCACCGGTTGGCGCATGACCCTCAACGATCGGGATCATCGGAAGATCCTGATCGCGGACGGCCAGACCGCCATCATCGGCGGTGTGAATCTCAGCTCGACGTACCAGAGCGCGCCTTCCGGATCGTCCGAGCCGGCGCCTGCGGGCACCGTGTGGCACGATCTGGACCTGCAGGTCCGAGGGCCGGTTGTCTCCGAGCTCGAGCGCCTCTTCCGTGAGCACTGGCGCGAGCAACAGAGCTCCTTCGAGGACACCGTACCGGCCTCTGGTGGATCGCCGGAGCAGGGAAGCGAGATCGTTCGTATTCTAGGCAGCGCTCCCCGGCGACTGACATCCCGCTACTACGTCACGGTCCTGTCGGCGATCAGAAACGCCGAGAGCACCGTCTGGATCAGCTCGGCCTATTTCGCGCCCACGCATCAGGAAAAGGAAGACCTCATCCATGCGGCCCGCCGGGGCGTGGACGTGAGATTGCTGTTGCCATCCCAGAGCGACTCATCCGTCGTCCTCAAAGTTCAGCACTCCCACTACACCGACCTGCTGAAGGCGGGGGTGAAGATCTACGAGCGCGAGGGCGGTATCCTCCATTCCAAGACGATGGTGGTCGATCAGGTCTGGTCCATCACCGGCTCCTCGAACTTCGATCATCGCAGCGTGCTCTTCAACGACGAAGTCGACGCCGTCGTCATCGGCCACGAGACGGGCACTGCCCTGACGCAGAATTTCGAGAGCGAGCTGCAACACGCTCACGCCATCGATCTGCCGACATGGCGCAAGCGCTCCGTCTGGACGAAGGTCAGCGAGCACTTCTGGCGCCTGTGGGAGAAGCTGCTCTGAGCGGTGGCAACGGCGAGAAATAGCCGATCACCAGCATCAGCAATCCCACCCCGACGAAGGAGACGATGCGCTCGATCGTACCGGTGCTCGACAGATCGACGATGAACAGCTTCAGGATGACGGCCGCCAGCAAACCTGCGCCCGTCAACCAGGCCGTCCGAGCGCCTCGCCGCGTCGCCATCAACATCGTCGCAAGCGAGATGGCGGTCCAGAAGATCGAAAGCGAGGTCTCGACCAGAGTCGAGCGCGCCAGGACCCACGGCCGATAGGAAATGCCCGTCCAATGATGCAAGGTACGCAGAAGCACGGCGTTCAGCCAGATAAACGCGAGGGCGGTCAGCGCGATGACGATGGGTCTTGCTCCGAGACGGACATACGCCGGATAGGCAGCGTCCCGCAGATACAGCCAGTAGCGCAGCAGGATGAGCAGCGCCAGGCCCTCGCCGAGATCGAGCGGATTGAGCAACGGAACGTAGGGAAAGGGATAGGAGTCTCCCGCGCTGTAGAGGTTGGTCAGGAGCACCCAGTAAGCAAGATATACACCGAGCCCCCCGCCCACGGTCACCGCATAGGTAACGCGGTGCCACCCGAAAGGCCAAGCGAATCTCTCAATGAGCCGCGGGACCGCGAACAACGCTGCCGCCGCCGGTAGAGCGTAGGCAATCGTCGCCCAGGACCCCTGCCCCGCCGTACCGCTATCGACCCTCCACACCCACTCCCACGTCAGGAGAGCGACGAGTAGCCAGCCGCCTCCAACATGCAGACTGCGCGCCAAGACCCCTTCCGGCGGACCCTCATGACGACCGCACACGACATAGAATGAAACAAAAGCACCGGGCCACCCGAACCAACCCCCATCCGCCAGCGGGTGATGAACCTCCACAGCGGCCAGCGCCGCGTAGAACCCCATGACAGGAAGCAGACCCAGTGCCGGCAACCGCGCCACTGGAAGGGGGCCACGCAAACAGAGCAGGCTCGAGAGAAGCGCCGTGAAGGCGAGGTAGACGAGACTCGCGGAGGCGGAATACCGGTCCGGGACCCACCGCTGGATCTCCACCAGGCCGCGGAATACCCACCACAGCAGGCCCCAGAAGAAAAGCACCGCAGAGAATGGTCCCTCATAGCCCTTGGCCTGGCCACCGAGACGCTCCAGCAGGACCGCCGAGAAGACGGCGGCGACGCTCAACAGCACGCCTCCCAGACAGTCCGTGTTGAGTAGGGGGAGGTGGACAGGTATTGCGTCGCCGAGCTCCTGCCAGAAGATCCAGCCAGCAGCCAGCTGCAAAGCGGCGCCGAACGCGCGTGGCGCCGCCCGAAGCTGCCTGCATCCGACCCAGACGAGCGCGGCCCCCTCCAATGCCCATGTTGCAGCCGTCCAACGGCCCTCAAATGCAAACGGCACCGCCAGAGTGCCAAACACCACCCCGAGAGCAGTAAACGCCTCGGCGAGAAGCCCTCGAGAGGCCAGGCGCCTCTGCCCGACCCGCGAGCCCCGCATTCTACCGGCAACCGCCAGATAGAAAGCCGCAAGCGCAGCCGCACTGCAAGCCAGCGCGAGCCGCCGCCCCTCCAACATCCCGGTTTGGAGAGCAAACGACGCCATGGGCGTTCCGAAGACGAGAGTGCCGTCGACGAAGCCCCGCAGCTGCGGTGGTTGCCGTGAGGAGAACAGCACGGCGATCATCACATACATGAGGAAAAACAGGATCAGGAAGGGCTCGGTCGTCGCGAACAGCTCGGGGCGGTAGCTCAGCACGCCCCAAGCGGTCGCGATGACGAAAGTAAACAGGAAGCCGGCGAGATTCAGCGCGCGCCATGCCCGGGTCCACGCGATGGTGAGGATCGCCGCGTTGAGGACGCTGTAGTAACCAAACAGGACGAGGTGACTTCCGTGCCCCGTCGAAGCGAGCAGAGGCGCGAGAAAGCCGCCCGTGACCGCGAGCAGCGCAAAACTCTGCGAGCTCTGCAGGACGGCCAGCGAGGCGGACGCGGCCGCCAGCGCGACAAACAGCCCGAACGCGGCTCCCGGCGAGAGCAACGAGTACAGACGCAGAGCCGCGAATACGGTCAGGTAAAGAATCCCGAATCCGCCGCCCTGCAGAGCCAGCGCGTATCCCGGGCGCTTGCTCCTCAGCCGCCACCCGAGCGCGAGCAGCACGAGCGCTCCGAGAGCAACACCGCAGAGGCGAAGTGCGATCGGCACGCGAGTGTGCTCGGCGACATACCGGAGCAGGAATCCGACGCCGAAGAACAGGATGACGACGGCAACCCGTACGAGTGTATTGCCGCCTGTGAAGTAATCACGCAGTAAGCGGAGCGGTGCCGGAAGGCCACCGCCAGGTTCCACATTCGCGCTTGGCCCGATGGGACGTGGCTCTGTTATGGACGCGGGCGCTCGTGACGGCATCGGGCCTGGTGGCGCCGACTGCGGTGACTGCATCGGCTCTGGCGATCGCGCCACATCCGGTGCGCGTGCAGAAGCTCGGCCCGTCGCAGCGAATGAGCCTGGCGCGTCGCGGCGCAGTTGAGCAACCTCACGCTCGAGCAGTTGCAGTCGCCTGCGCAGCTCGCCGAGCTCGCCCAGTGCAAACCCAACAGCGGCACCCAGCAACAAGCCCAGCAGCGCGTGGGAGCCACTCGCCAGCCAGAAGCCCACGAAGGCTCCAACGATCGCCAGAAGGGGCTGCACGTTTTGCGGACTCTGACTCCCTGTGCTCGAGCGTCAGGCTAGGTCAGTTACGGCCGACTCTGCGGGCTTCCGCGACGATCCCCACCGCGCGGCGGCTCACTCCTGTCCTGACGCGGAGACTCCGCGCGAGGCTGCGGACGCTGCTCTTGCCGAGGTGCCTCTACTCGAGGAGGTGCGACCTGAGGAGCGGCGCGTGGAGGTTCGGGCGCTGCGCGCGGTGCTTCGGGCATCGCTCGTGGAGGCGGAGCCACCTGCCGGACTTCCGGCTGCTGCTGGCGGACCTCCGGCGTCGGACGGGCCTGGGGCATCGAATACGCCTCCGGCATTGACCGAGCCGGGGGCATCGGGTGCGCCTCCGGCATCGGCCGGGCCTGGGGCATCGGGTGCGCCTCCGGCATGGGCCGTGCCTCGGGCACTGATCGAGCCTCGGGCATGGGCCGTGCCTCCGGCATGGGATGCGCCTGGGGTACTGACCGCGGTGTTGGATAGGCGCGGGGCTCCTGAAAAGCGCGGGGCTCCTGAATGGCCCGCGGCTCCGATGCGGGCGCACTCTGGGATGCAGGAGGTCGGTCCTGTCGCGTAGGTCGGTCCTGTCGCGTAGGTCGGTCCTCTCGCCGCGAGCGATCCTCTTGCGGGAAGCGCTCTTCTCGCTGGGGGCGATCTTCCTGTCGCGTAGGCGCGCGAGGGGCTGATGACGGCGGAATCGGCGTCTCACGCAACGCCCGTTCACGCTCAGGTAGCGAGCGCTGATCCGGAGGTTGGTTCTGTGGCGGTTTGCCATCATACGGGCGCGCATTGCCATCATACGGGCGCGCGCTGGGCGCCATTCCCTGCCGCGAGTTTGGGCCCAACGCCGGCCGGTTCGGGGTCCCCGACCCGGGACGTCCGCTGGGACCGGTCGGATTCACTACTCGCACCGACTGAGCCGGCGCGCCGGTCGAGAGTTGCGACAGTTGGCCGCGCCCCACCGGGCGACCGCCATTGGCATGAATCGCATCGCGCATGCGGTCGAAGCCCACGGGCGCGGGCGGCGGCGGTGTCCTCGCCACCACTGGCCGATTCAGCAGTGCCGGTGGAGGCCGGCGGACGTTCGCGCTGGTCGCTGGCCCCAGGCTCTGGCGCAGCGGCGTGATGGCTGGAGCGCGTGCGGTCGGCCTCATATTCGCGAATTGATTCTCGGGAATCCGCATGGTGTGCCCATCGATCGGCCGCGCCGAGGTGAATACAGTGTGCGATACCGCCGTCACGGCTCCGGGCACGCGACGGTTCGCATAGTCCACGTTCACGTTGTTCCGATACACATTCGTGATGTAGGTGTTGTTGATGATCGTGGTGTTGGAGACATTTACGCTCCGCACATATCGCTCGCTCGAGTGATAGCTCGGGACATACACCTCACGCGGCGCGAGGGGGAACCAACCCACCCCGGCGCCCACCGCAACGGAAACACTCACCCCGGGACTGCCCACCCACGCCACGAGAGCGGGCGCGTACACGGGGCGGATGTGTCGGGGGCCGGGCACCCAGCACCAGCGTTCGCGCAGGTAGGTCCACCGGCCGTAGTGGAACGGCGCGTAGCCCCATGGCGCATTGTCGATCCAGGTCCAGCCCCAGGGAGAGATCCATACCCAGCGGCCGAAGTGATAGGGAGCCCACCCGACCGCGACGGTCGTCGGCACCCACACGCTGCCGTAGTCCGGTTCCGACTCCCACGTCCCGTAGTCGTCGAGATCCTGATAGCCCGCGACATCGGGAGCCACGTATTGCGCCGACTGCGAAGACTCGGCGCGATGATCCCGTTCGAGCGACCATTCATCGAGGGCATCGGGAACACTGAGCGAGCCGACGTTGACAGCGAGCTGATCCGTTCCCTGGAACGTGACCGCCTGCTGGGTATGAATGGGAACCGACTGGCCCGTGCCGACCGCCTGCGCCTGGCCGTTGCTGACCTTGACGATCGTGGTGTCACCCGCGTCGTTGACTTCGACACGGTAGTCGCCCGGCTGTTGCACCGTCAGTGCAATGTTCGGGGTATCGATCTCGAACACCTCGTCCTGCTGCAGGTCGCGCACATGCGCGATCACGGTGCCCGCCGTGACGTTGAGTTGCGCGGTACGATCGTCGAGGTTCAGGAAAGAGACGCCCGTGTTGGACCCGAGGCGGATCGCGGCGGAGCCGATATCCAGCTCGGCGCGTGCATCCTGGTCCGCCCACAACTTGTCGCCGGTAGTCAGCGGCCTGTTGAGCGTCGCATCGCCCCAATCCTGGCTCCCGGCGGGCTCCATGGACACGGCGCCCTTGGTGAGGCTCAACCGTGCGACGCGATCCGGGGGATCGCTTTCATTGTTCTCGGCAACGGCCGACCCGAGCGCTCCGAGGGAGCACAGGACGAGCACGACGAGCTCGCGGTTCAGAAATCGATGAGTCATGCGCACTTGCGGCCACCCCTCCTATTCTCCAGGCCTCAATACCACGCCCCAGGCCGTGAACTGGGGCTGAACGCCCGGCGCAGGCATATTGTCTCACCGGAAAGCAGCCAGGGGGGCCTCAGCGGCGCTCGGGGAACGTGTACCGCCGCCAATGGACCAGCGCTATGGCAATCGCTACAGCGCCCATCGTCTCGTGGGCGGCCGCTGAAAAGTCGTGCGCCCGGTCGGTCGTGTAATAGAGAGCATAGCCGCTGATGCTCAGGATGCCGGCCCATGCGCTCATCAAGATGCCTGACACCCGCTTCCGACCGAGCGGCCAACGCGTACACACATGGTCACTGGCGACCCATCCCAGCAGAAATAGCCCGACGGCTGCGAGCCAACCGTGGAGATGCAGCAGCGCAGGCTCCCAGGGGTGCGGAATCGAGCCAAACGGACCCTTCGGCTCGAAAAAAAAGTGGACGACGAGCCACGCACAACCGCTTATCCACAGGAGACCGAAGACGGTGAGCAGCGCCGTTCGCACCGTTGCCGACATCCGCAGCGGGAAGGCATCAGCCATATCGACTTCTACGAAGCGCCGCTCGCCGCGGCCCGCAGTGAGACCTGCCAAAGGGCGAGAATCCAGCGCACACCTTGGGTGACGTGCTCACACGAGAGAGTCGCTCCAGCAATGTTCTTGATATCCGTACCGAAGCGCAGCCCGGACAGATCGTCCCGGCCACGGAACTGATCGCGCCAGGCCGCCCCTCGAATTTCGCCGCCGTGGCTCTCACGATAGGCAAGCACTTCGACCGGGCCCAGCTTGCCCGCCACGTCGATACTCGAGGAGTACGTGATGAAGTCCTCTCGCCCGATCACCTCGTCCACAAACACATGGCCCAGGAGCGCATCCTTCTGCGTCGCCCTCCAGGCTCGCAGCGACCGATGCGGTGGCTGAGGACCGGCCTGCGCGGCCACCGCCTGGCGCTGCGGAGCCGTCAGAGAAAGAGCGATCTCCTCGAAACGATCGGCGCTCGGGAAGGCCGCGCGCTGGGCCGCATCGATCGACATGTACTCGGCGGCCACCAGCACGCGAGGGCCGGCCACCAGGGAGGCGAAACCGGCTGCAGCGAGGAGAGTCGAGCGTCGATCGAGCATGCATTAGCTTGCCACATCTAGAACTGGTAGCCGATGCCCAGGTCGAATCGGTCCCCGATCGAAGTGTTCTCGAAGTCGAGGTAGTCGGCCTTGATCACCACGCCCGGCGCGATCATCCAGTTCACGCCTCCCGTCCACACTTTCCGGTCAGGTGTCACTGAAGGCGTCAGACCTTGACCGAGATCGGCGAAGGCGGACGCGGTATTGAAACGCTCATAGCGGATGAACGGCGTAACGGACCGAGTGCCATTGTCCAGGAAGTGATAGGCCGCCTGCATATACCAGCCGAAGAAATTCTCCGGGATCAGCGTCGGATTGCCGATCAGCGCCTGATTCAGCTCGCCGGTGCCCGTAAGGTGACCGCGAGCGTAGAGCGCCGCGAGATCCCAGGATCCGGGCGCCCAACGAGCATGCCCTTCCCACAGGACGAGTGACGACTTCGCCGTATCCGGCTGGCCCTGGGAGACGCCGCCACCGAAGATGGAGGCTCCCACGCGCAGGCCCGGGACACCGGTGTAATTGACGGCGCCGAAGCCCGAGAGATCGCGCGCGTGCGCCAGCGCCAGCTCACCGTGAATCGCGCCCAACGGCGACTCGTGACCATCCCCGGAAGCCGCGTCCCATTTGGAGATGTCGAAGCCCGTCGTCACGCCGACATCCCAGCGCAAGCCGCTCTCGGTGTTGCCCTCCAGAGAGATACCGCCCTCGCGCCAGGTGGACGGGATGATCGCGGTCTCGACGAAGTTACGGAACACGCCGTAGTACCGCGTTGGCTCGTGCGACTCATTCAACATGCCGCTCGGAATCAGGATCAGGCCCGCCCGCCCGAACGTGCCGCCGCCGAAGTCACGCTCGATGTAGGCCTGCTCGACCTCCACCTCGCCGGGATCGCTCGCGGAGCTGACACCGTGCTCGAGCTCCAACTCGCTGACGAACCGGGTCTTGTCGTCGAATCGGTAGCCGACACCAAGCACGAAGCGCGCGACATCGGCGAACGTGTCGGACGAATTCTCGCGAGGATGCGAGTAGTTCAGCTCCCCGTAGCCGAAGAACGTCGGCACATGAATGCGTGCCTGCGCGAGGGGCGCAGCGTAGTCCGCATCCTGAGGAATGGCCGTGCCGGTGTCCGGCAGCGCCGATGAATTCGCAGCACCGGGCGTGGCAGTCTGAGCTTGCGTCTGCGTGCCAGCACCCGGTGTAGCCGGCAAAGCGCCCGGTGTCGGTAGCGCACCCTGCTTCGCGCTGGCAACGGCCTGCTCCGCTGCGCGCTCCTTCTTGATCTCGGCCAGCTCGGCCTGCAGGGCCTCGAGCTGTTGCTGCAGGGCATCCACGCGCTTCTCGAGCTGCTCCTGGGAAGCGCCGGCCCCCCATGCGGGTACCGAAACCACCGCCACCGCAGCAAGCAACCAACCCCGAATCGATGCACGGGGCGCCAACGAACGCAAAGCATCAGATGACATCAAACAAACCTCAAGGTTGATAACCGTCCGTCAGCGTGTCGAGAAACGCGATGACGTCCTGAATCTCCGCCGCCGACAGCGCCGGGAGCTGGCCGGGATGACGGTTGTAAGGCACTTCCTCCGTATTCACGTTCTTGTGATACTCGGAAGGAAGATCGTCGAACTTCTGCACGACACCATCGGAACCGATCGGGTACCACTCCTCCGGACTCGTGTCGCGCCGAACATAGAAGCCCAGCGCATCCTCCAGCGTCTGAAACCGCCCGTTGTGAAAGTACGGCGCCGTGAGAGCGATGTTGCGCAGGGTCGGGACCTTGAAGGCGCCGCAGAGCTCCGTGTGGCTCGCTACATCGGTGCGATACGGCCCGCAGATACCGAGATCGAAGTACGTCGGATCATTGTTGGCGGCAATGGCCGTGTTGCGCGGCACGCCGAGGTTGTCGTACGTGAAGTCCGTGAACATCGGATGCGAGCCGTCGGGGCCCCGAGCGCTTGGGTGGCACGCAGCGCAATTGCCTTTGGCCGGATCATTGAAAAGCGCGAAACCCCTTTGCTCCGCAGCAGTGAGCTGCGCTTGGCCGGACAGGAAATAGTCGTACTTGCTCGTGAAGGGAGCGAAGTCGGTGTCCTCGCGCTCGTAGGCGCTCAGCGCCTGGCGTGCAGCGGCGAATGCGGCATCGGAGTCATTGAAAATCTGATCGCCGAACTGGGTGCGGAATTCGGCGGCGTAGCTGGCGTGGGCCAGCTTGGTTGCTACGTCGGCGGCGGATGCATTCCCCATCTCGAAGTCGGTCAGAAAGGGTCTGATGGCCTGCTCCGCCAGATCCTTCGCCCGCCCGTCGCGATCGAATCCTCCCGTCGGCGTGCCATCCGTGTCGAAGAAGAACGACGGTGTAAACTTCAGATATTTGAGGGACGGCGCGTTGCGCACACCGGGCCGGTCGAGGTTGGGGCCGCCCATGGGGACCCCGCTCGCCGTCGGTTGGGCATAGCCCTGATTCGGCTCGTGGCAGGTGGAACAGGCCTGCTGGCCGCTCGCGGATAAGGAAGGATCGCTGAAGATCTTCTCGCCGAGCGCTGCAAGCGGTGACAGCTCGCTGCTCTGGGTGGGAGCCACCGCGGGGCCTGCCGTCCCGCCACAACCCGCCAACTGCAGGATGGGAAAAAGTGCGAGAACGCCACACGCCCGCGCCACAACCGCGGCCGCAGACGCGCCAAGCGATAGGAATGGTTGCGCGCCGCGCGCCACGAGCTCCCTGAAAATGGACATGAATGCTAATGCGAATGATTCTTAGTCGCGCTAGCATACCAATCCTCA
>DATEJM010000012.1:0-5791 GCA_035277965.1 Steroidobacteraceae bacterium
CGAGCCCCGAGCAGCCGCTGTCCCCTCATCAGACGATTCCGCTGCGGCTGCCCGACGCCGCAGGCCTCTGTTGAGCACAGCGTGCGCGATAGCCGCTCTGGCGATACAGGCCAACCGGGTCTATCGCGGCCCCCTTGCTCAGACGCGCACGCGCGAGAATGGGCGTGACGTCGGTCGTGAAGGCACGTTTGAGCGTCTGGGCAGCCATGAGGACATCATTCGCCTCCTGAAATCCCTCGAGCCCTTTACGGTCCACGAGGAGTGCCTGGGCATACGCCCGAGTCAACTCGATCGCGCTCGTCATCAGACTCTCGATGGGGTCGGTCACGTTGTGCGACTGATCGAGCATGTGCGCGAGCTGCAGGCCGCTCACCTTGCGCCATTCGGCATCGGCCAGCTCATTGAAGATCAGAAACAGCCTGAAGGGCTCGATCGAGCCGGAATCGAGATCGTCATCGCCGTACTTCGAATCATTGAAGTGGAAGCCACCGAGCCGCTGCGCGTGAATCAGGCGCGCGACGATCATCTCGATGTTGACGTTGGGAGCGTGGTGTCCGAGATCGACGAGGCAGAATGCTCTGGGCCCCAGAGTCTGCGCAGCCATCAACGAGCTGCCCCAGTCCTGGATCACCGTCGCGTAGAAAGCCGGCTCGTACATCTTGTGCTCGATGAGCAACCGCCAGTCGGCGGGCAGTCCCTGGTATATCGAGGCCGCGGAGGCCAGATACCGCTCATACGCCCTGGCGAGATGTTGTTGTCCCGGGAAATTCGCCCCGTCGCCGATCCACAGCGTAAGCGCCTTGGACCCCAGGATCTGCCCGATCCGGATGCAATCGAGATTGTGCTCGACGGCCTGGGCGCGGACTGCGGCATCCGTATGCGCGAGGCTGCCGTAACGATACGACCATGCCTGACCGCGCTGGTCCTGGAAGGTGTTGGAGTTGATCGCATCGAATCCGAGGCCGAAGGCCGACGCCCGGTCCCTCAGGGCGCGGAAGTCTTCCGTCCGATCCCACGGCAGATGCAAGGACACCGTGGGCGTTGCTCCGCAGAGGGCATGGATGACAGCGCAATCCTCCAGCTTCTCAAAGACATCACGCGGCTCGCCCGGTCCCGCAAACCGCGCGAACCGCGTCCCTCCTGTTCCAACACCCCAGGAAGGGATCGCTACGGCGAACCGCGCGACCGCCTGTGTCACGGCGTCTATATCCACACCACGGCGCGCCAAGGTAGCTGCGAGCGCGTCGTAGTCCGCCGAAAGGTCCTTTTGCAAAGGACCATTGCCGTCGGAAATCACGCCCGAATCGAGTGGATCGGCGAAATGTGAGCGCGTCATGCGGCTTCCCCCACTGCCCGTGCCCCGGTGCATCCCAGGGGCTATGAGGAGGACCCTCGCACTTGGACCAATCGTTGTCAATCATCATTGATCAATATCGATCACGCCTCCCGGCCCGTGGGCCGCGAGCCCCGGCCGGCAGGCTCGAAATGATCTCATCCAGCCTTCGCAGCTGCTCATGAAGACGGTCCGACACGCTTCGTTGCAGGACATTGGCCACGTCAGCATCGAGCTCGCAGTTCTGGCTGCGCAGGGCTGCGGCCGCGACGATCACAGCGGACTGGACCTGGCGAAGATGGCGTACAACCTCCCCTATCCTGACTTGCTGGAGGCTGAGGTCGGGAATGCGGCGCTTCCTGGTCGGCATGTCATAGCATACGACCCCTCGTGGGTCGATAGACAGTGTTGGAGTCGTGGATCTCACACTCGCGGTCGTGGATCTCACACTCCCGCGCGCGCGGCTATGCGACGTGTTTGATCACGGCGTAAGGTGCACGCGACTAACGTGTGCGCACCGTATAAGGGGACACGAACGGATTTTCACGAGCAGGTTCGCGGACGCCGGCCAAGCTGGCCCGGCGGAGCTATCCCGGCCAAGCTGGCCCGGCAAAGTTGCCGAGGCAGAGCCGGAATTTCGCGCGCAAAGAAAAGCGCCGCCGGAATCTTTTCGCGAGGGGGTCACGAGCTGAAACCGGCGGCGCGCTGTATCGAACGATGATCGGTCGTCCGATGGTTTCTATATTGCAATCCACGTGCCAGCAATTCACGTTTTAGCGGACCTCATTGCCGACAAGGACTTACCTCCAATCGTATGATTATAGGCATCTCGCGAGTGGACGAGATTACGCACTGTGATGGCTCAATCGAGTCTTTTTGCGCACCCGCGGCGTGCGCATGCGAAATATGACGATGCGACTCGTATGCACGAATCCAACTCCGACTGCCATTGTCAGGATGAGAGCGTCAGCCGAAAGAGGGATTGACGCGTCTCTTCGAGCGATCGCGCCACAGCAATGCCATTGCGAGCGAGAGCGTGGCGCCAAAGCCGACAGCGATCGAGATGACTGATGCACCACCGTGCATCGCGAGCGTGTAGAGCCCGAGCATCAGCAGCATCGCGACGTTCTCCATCAGATTCTGTACGGCGATGGCATGACCGGCCCCGACACTGCGATGACCACGCTCCTGCAGCAGAGCATTCAGCGGAACAACGAAGAAGCCGCCGCACGCCCCAACGATGCACATGACGACGAACGCAACTGGCAGAGCCGTCGTCACCGCGAGCACACATACGGCGAGGCCGATGAGAACGCCCGCAGGCAGTGCCCGCTCGGTTCGCTCGAGCGTCACGAATTTCGCCGCCAGCGCGGCTCCGATCACGATGCCCACGGCGACCATGCCGTTCAGATAGGCCGGCATGCTGTTGCCTGCGATGCCCAACGCCACCGGCACCCAGGCGACCAACAGAAAGCGCATGGTGGACCCCGCGCCCCAGAACAGACTCGTTCCTGTCATGGAGAAGCGCGTGTCCGGGTTCCTGATCAGTGTGAGCACTGCCCGTCCAAAGTCCTCGAGGATGAAGCCAAGCGAGCCCACTCCCGCCGAATGCGCGGGCGGCAATCGAGGGATGAGGAGATTGGCGGCGGCGGCGGCGGCGTAGCAGGCGGTGACGACGGCCAGGCCCCCGGAGACGCTCCAGTCTGCCAGCGTGCCGCCGGCGATCGCGCCGACGAGAATGGCTGCGATGGTGGAGGATTCCATCAGGCTGTTGGCCTTCACGAGGTGCTGAACGCTCGTGAGCTCACCCAGTATCCCGTATTTCGCCGGCGAATAGGCCGCCGCACCCGCGCCGACCAGGCCGTAAGCCAGAAAGGGATTCAGACCCACGCACATTCCCAGCGCGCCGATCATCTTGAGCCCGTTGGACAGCAGCATCACGCGCCCCTTCGGCAGCGCGTCCGCGAATGGCCCGGCGAAGGGAGCCAACACAATGTAAGCCACGACGAAAAACTCCTGCAACACCGGAGCGGACCACGCGGGATAGTGATCTGCGCGCAGGAGCGCCAGGGCGGCAAAGAGCAAGGCGTTGTCCGCCATGGCGGAGAGGAACTGCGCGCTCAGTACGGCAAACATTCCGCGGGACCACAGAGACGCAGGGCTTGCGCTTGGATTCATGTCCGATGTCTCGATCAGGCGGCCGCGGAGGACAGATCGCCCTCCGCGAGCTGCTTCAGGCGAACGTAGTCGGTTTTTCCCGTTCCCAACACGGGGATCTCCCGCAAGCACCTGACCAGTCTCGGGACCGCGAGCTCGGGCGCACCCAGGGTTTTGGCGACGGCCAGGAGGTCCTCTCGTGCCAGACTCGCAGCCGTGGTGAACAGCACGATGGCCTCGCCCTTGCCGGGGTCCGGACGGGTCGAAGCAGCATGCGCAAACCCCGGCGCGGCCCGAGCAGCAATCTGTTCCACCGCCTCCAATGACACCATCTCCCCTGCGATCTTCGCGAAGCGCTTCACGCGGCCGGTGATATGCACGAAGCCCTCATCGTCCACGGTCACGATGTCGCCCGTACAATGCCATCCAGCTCGCACCGATTGCGGCGGCTGCACGATTCCCGGGTTGTCAGCCAGCATATAGCCCTTCATCACGTTGGGTCCGCTGACGTGCAGGACGCCACCGGGGTCTATTCCAGGAACCGGCTCGATTTCATACTGCATACCGGGCACGAACTGGCCCACGCTGCCGCTGCGACAAGCCATCGGCACGTTGACCGCTATCACCGGCGCGCATTCGGTGACACCGTACCCCTCGAGAACGCGGATCCCGAATTTCTCGATCCATAACTTGCGCACCTCTTCGGAGAGCTTCTCGGCACCCGCCACCACGTAGCGCAGGCGACCGAAGTCATAGGGATGAGCGTGCTTGCCGTAGTTGGCCAGAAACGTCGAGGTGCCGAACAGGACCGTGCAGTTTCGGTCATAGACCAGCTCCGGAATGATCCGATAGTGCAGCGGGCTCGGGTATAGGAAGACCTTGCAGCCCGACACCAGAGGCATGATCACCCCGCAAGTGAGCCCGAACGAGTGAAAGACCGGCAGGGCAATCATGAACTTGTCGAGCGGCGAGAAGTCCGCGATCGCCCGGACCTGCGCGACGTTCGAAAGAATCGACGCGTGGGAATGAACCACACCCTTGGGCTTGCCCTCCGAGCCGGACGTAAATAACACCACTGCCGCGTCATCGGGATTCTGAGAAGCGGCGAGACGACCCGGGAACCACGCGTGCCATAGCACCCACAGCCGGGTCATCAGGGTCACGCGCGCCTTGAGATCTTCCAGATAGTGGACTCGCACGCCGTCCATCTTCTCGAAGAGATGTGTCAGCCGTGCCTTCTCCAGAAAGACCCGAGAGGTCACGATGTTGCGGATCCCGGCCACGGTGCAGGCTGCACCGACTCCATCAGAGCCTGCAGTGTAGTTGAGCAGCGCAGGCACCCGTCCCGTGGACGACAGGCCCAAGATGAGTCCGAGAGCCGCCGCCGCATTGGGCATCGCAACGCCGACCACCTCTTTCTCGTACGTCAGAGGCTGCAGGAGACGCGCCAGACCCAGGGCCATCCTCAACAATGACCCGTACGACTCCTCAACCAGCCGCACGTCCTCCACGAGACGGTAACGCGAGCCAAAGCTGTCCTTCGCGTCGAGAAAGGCATCGAACAGAGTTCGTTGCGGGCGCGTAGCGACCAGCATGTCGAGAAGGATCTGCCTCATGAGCTCGCCAGCCCGGCGCCGCCGGAGCTTGGACGAAGGCAGCGCCGGCATCGGGATCTGCCGCCGCGGCTGAATCGCGATACTGACCCGCGGCAACCATTTCAGCGGATAGACGCCGGCGAGACGACTGAAATAGCTGCGCCCCGCACCCTCGATACGCACTGGCACCACGGTAGCGCCCGTCTTGGCAGCCACGAACGCCGCCCCATCGTAGACCTTCATCAAGGAGCCGGTGATGGTCAGCCTTCCCTCGGGAAAGATCACCACCGGCCTGCCCGTCTCCACCAGCCGGCAGATCAATTTGATGGCCAGGGGGCTCGCCGAGTCCACCGCCAGATGCGGGACGTAACGCAGCAGCCACCTGAAATACCATTTCGCCAGGATCTGCGAGTGAACCACATACGTCGCCCGCACCGGCAGAAAGGCGCCCAGCAGCGCTCCATCCAGGAACGACTCGTGGTTCGCAACGATCAGCGTGCGCTCGTTGTAGAACTCCCGCCGGTCGCCGGTGACTCGGACCCGAAAGAGCGGCCCCAGCACCCCACGGAGAATGAGTTGCAACCACGAGGGCGCATCGGCGTCCCGGCCATCACCATTCTTCTTCATCGCAGGCTCCTCGACGATGTCGACTCGATATTATGTCCGCAAGACGTCGCTGGCTGTTGACCGCATCACACGGTTCGAA
>DATEJM010000013.1:0-92620 GCA_035277965.1 Steroidobacteraceae bacterium
CAACACAGGGCCGTTGCCAGCGGTTGCGAGGTCGAGGTAACCATCAGCGCGGCCTCATACCAGGCAATGCAACGAGCGGCCGCGGGTGGCACGTGCTCGCCGGCTGGCGCATGGACCGTGCCAGTACCCCTAACGGACGGCACTACTCTATCGGGAACAGCTCCTGCCAATGTCACCGCTTCACCTACTCCTCAGCAGATCATCTTTGACTCGCAAGGACGCGTCTCGAGTGCGCCGCTGACCCCTCTCGCCATCGGTTCCGCAACGGTCAGCGTCGTGACCGGAAGCGGCCTCGTAACCGTTCGGTGAGTCGTGGCGTCGTCGCTCTCACCTCGACTCTGGGCGCTTGCGCTGCGAGGCGTCGCACAGAGAGATACGGCCCAGCGAGGCATGACCCTGATCGAGCTGGTCGTCGCGATTACTATTGTAGCAATCGCGGCGGCGGCGGTACTCGGCACCCTGACCGCGATAGGATCCCGTAGCGCCGAGACCCTCGTCCGGCAGCAAGCGGCCAGCATCGCATCCGCCTACCTCAACGAGGTACTCCAGAAGTCCTACGCCGATCCAGACGCAATCCCGGTAGAGCCGGCACGCAATCTATTCGACGACATCTTCGACTATGCGGGCCTCACGAACGTGGGTGCGCGTGATCAGTTCGATCGCCCCATTCCCAACCTGGATCAGTTCACCGTCACCGTTCAGGTCACCTCGCCCGGCGCTAGCGTCTTCCCCAATGTGGCTGCCGCAGAGGTGCGGCGGGTGGACGTAACAGCCACCCACTCCTCCGGTGTCAGCGTCACGCTGAGCGGCTATCGAGCCCGGTATTGAGACACCAACGTGACCGACTTCACCAGAAATGCTCGCAGCCACCCCGGTAGCACCCACGGCCACACGCACAACAACCGCACGGAATTGCGTCGCGCCCGTGGCTTCACCCTCGTCGAGCTCGTTGTGACCCTCGTCGTTTCCTCCATCGTAGCCGGTTTCATCGCCGCACTGCTGGCGACACCCGTCCAGGCTTATTTTTCGCAAACCAGCCGCGCCGCGCTGGTGGACTCCGCCGAAGCCATCGTACGAAACCTTGACGCTGACGTCCGCACTGCGCTGCCCAACAGCCTGCGACTGGGAGTCAATGGCAACATCGTGGTACTGGAGCTGCTGGCCACCGCGGACGCGCAGCGGTACTGGGAAGTCAACGAGTCGAACAACTCCGCCCAGGTGCTCGACTTCACGACTGCCGATACCCAGTTCTCGACCTTGGGCGCCTTCAACGCCGCGGTGCACGGGCTGCCTGCCAAGAGCTTCTACCTCGTGGTGAACAACACCCGCAATGCGGGCTACACGGCCTACCAGCTTGCGAACGTCGTCGCGCCGAAGACCTCGGTTACGCTGGGAGCGACGGCGAACGGTGAAGATCCCATCACGCTTGCTCCAGGATTCAAATTCGTCCAAGCGTCCCCGACACACACCGTATTCGTCATGACACAGCCGGTCGCGTATCTCTGCGACCAGACGGCCCGCACGCTCACCCGCTATAGCGGCTATTCGATTGCGCCAAACATCACTCAGCGCAACACTGCCGCGAAACTGAACGCGGCAGGGGCGACCAGCGCGCTCGTAGCGATGTACCCGGCGGCTTGTCAGTTCGACTTTCAGGACGGCACGAACTACCACGGGGGGCTGCTCAGCGTCCGCGTCCAGCTGGTGAATGGGAATGACTCTCTGCCGCTGTTCCACCAGATCCCCGTGGAGCGCATCCCGTGACCTTCCGCGGAGCGCATCGCGCCCGCGGAGCGCGTCCGCCGAGCCAGCGCCAGGGCGGATTCGCACTGATTGCCGCAATCTTCGTGATCGTGGTCCTGGCGCTCCTGGGCACATTCGCGGTCCGTGTGGGCGCCGGAGAGGAGCAGACCGCCGGTGCGACCGTCATCGAGCTGCGCGCGCAGCAGGCTGCTCTGGCGGGCATCGAATACGGGGCCAACCAGGCGCTCATCAACAAGATCTGCTTGCCGACGAAGTCTCTGAATCTGGATGGCGCCCTCAACGGATTCGTGGTGCAGGTCAACTGCAGCTCTAATCCACATCCCGCGGCCAACCCGCCTTTTACCACGCCGTTTCACGACTACGTCCTCGACTCGACGGCAACTCAGGGAACATACGGCAGCCCCGACTACGTCGCGCGACACGTGACGCGAACGTTCACAGACGCGCCATGAGCAATCGAGACCGTCGCCGGCCCACAGGGACGTCAGGCTCGCGGGGACGTCAGGCTCACGGGGACGTCAGGCTCACGGGGTCGCCATTCGTAACCGATCCGTGAGGTAGCGCCGGACCCCGGTCGTATCCAGCCTCTCGCCGCAGAGCCCGACGTGACCATCCGGACGCACGAGATAGAACGATACGGGCGGAATCCCGGCGCGGTGCAGCTCAGCCTCGTTGTCCGCGTCTTCCGGAATGACGTGGCTCTCCACGAGGTCACCCAGCTCAGCCGCTTCAGCAGCCTCCTGGCCGAAGATCAGCAGATGGAACCGCAGATCGCTCATCTTGCGGTAAAGATCCTCAACCGGTGCCCCCGGCGCCATTCGCAGCTTCAGCCACGGGAAGCGGTCACCGGACTGGGGCGCATCAGCGGGGGGCACCGCAAGCGCCTGTGACAATTCGCTGCCGCGATAGTGAATGCCCGTCTGGGAGACCGTGCGGAAGGCGAGCCTCTGGATGCTCTCCTGGCGCATGGCGAGACCGGCCACTCGCGCGAGGATGCGGGTGCGAAATAAGCCCGCCAGCCACCGATCCGAGACGACGACGCGGAACGCGCGATCGGTCGTGCTCAACAGCCGCTTGGCGACCGGCATTCGCTCGGCCTCGTAGGAGTCGAGCAGCACCGTCGCGGCCTGCCCTGTCGTCACCAGCGCGAGCTTCCAGGCCAGGTTGTGGGCATCCTGCAGTCCGGTATTCATCCCCTGGGCACCGACGGGACTATGAACGTGCGCCGCATCCCCGAGCAGGAAGCATCGCCGATCGCGGAACTGCGCTGCGCGCCGATGATGGATCCGATAGGTCGAGAACCATGAGCAGGACTTGAAGTCGAGGCTGGCGCCCGCCTCATGACGGATGGAGGGGACCACGGAGTCAAATGTCACCTCCGATTTCGCTCGCAGGTCGCCCGGCAGGATGCCGACCACGCGCCAATGGTCGGGACCCCGCATCGGAAAGAACAAATGAAACCCATCCGGCCACAGGTACACGTTAACCTCGTCGGGGACCATGGTGCCGATTGCCTCCACGTCCGCGACATAGAACACGTGCTCGTACGCGGCGCCAAGGAAAGGAATGCCGCAGAGATCGCGGACTGCGCTGTGCGCGCCATCGCAACCGGCTATCCAGCGCGCGCTCGCGTTCCGAATCGCGCCGTGCTCATCCTTGCACACAACCTCGACATGTTCGGCGTGTTGTTGCAACCCCACGAGCTCCGTATTCCAGCGGACCCCTCCTCCAAAGTCGCGCAGGCGCTCACCCATGATGCGCTCGTTGTCGTCCTGGCCGAGAATCAGAATGAAGGGATAAGGAGTCACCGCCGCTCCGGCCGTTCCGAGCACGATGCGGCCCGTGCGTCTTCCCCGTGACCAGATGTTGGCGCCCGTGCCGATCTTGCCGAGCTCGATCGCGCGCTCCGCGATGCCGAGCTGCGCATAGATTTCCAGCGTGCGGGCCTGAACACCAAGGGCCCGAGTTTCGCGCGCGGGGCCCGCGTGCCTGTCGATGATCAGGGTGCGCACGCCTCGGCGCGTGAGTTGATTCGCGAGCATCAAACCCGTCGGGCCAGCGCCCACGATGAGCACGTCGGTATCCACTGCGACCCCTCGCCCGTATAGCCCTCGCCCCTATACCCCGCGCGAGTATCAACCCCGGCCGGGCGTCATCCGCGATCGGCCAATACTACGTCTTTGTGACAGATCTTCGGGCTCTTCATGAAATTTCTTTTAGTGGTGCTCGGCGCGCCTATCCGTAGGATTTCACGCGAGTTTTGCGCCCCCTAAAAGGCGCCCCGCCGTTAGAAGGAATGCACCTTGAGAGCACTCGAAGCCACTCGTTCGACCCCCCTTTTCCGTACCGTCAAGAGGCTGCCGGCCAGCCCGTCGATTGCTGTCGCCGTCGCGCTCATCCTGAGCCCCCTGGCTCACGCGGATGACACCGACGTCCAGGCTCTCAAGCAGCAGGTTGAGAAGCTTCAGCGCCGCATCGATCAGCTCGACGCGGCGCAGCGCGAGAGAGCCGCTCACCCCGACGTTGCCGCGCACACGCAGAGCGCTGCACAGGCAGCGCCGGCCGGCAATGCACCTTCCTTCTTCGCCGGTCCCGTGCAAGTCACGCTGGGCGGCTTCGTCGAATTGATGGCCATCAGCCGCAGTCACAACGAGGCCGCCGACTGGGCATCCAACTATAACACCGGAATTCCGTTCCCGAGCTCGCACAACTACGACCTGTCCGAGTTCCATCTGACAGAGCGGCAGAGCCGTCTGCAGGCCCTCGCCCAGGGCCCGCACGATGCCAACTATCTGACTGAAGCCTACGTCGAGACGGACTTCGGCGGCTCGACCACCAACGGCAACAACAACCAGAGCGGCAGCTTCAGCCCGCGCGTCCGCCATTTCTATGCGGACTACCGGAATCTGCACTACGGTTGGCAGCTGCTCTTCGGTCAGACGTGGAGTCTGGTGACGGCTTCGAAGTCCGGCATCATGCCCCGCCAGGAAAACATCCCGCTCACCATAGACGGCCAGTACGTGCCGGGCTTCGACTGGTTGCGGGTGTCGCAGATCCGGCTCGTGAAGAGCTTCGGCAATACATTCGCCGTTGCCGTATCGGCCGAGAATCCGGCCGCGCAGGTCTCCGCAAGCACCACCGCGCCTGCGGCCGCCAATCTGAACAACGGCGCCTACTACAATACCCCTGGCGCGGGCAATGCATTCGCGCCAACCACCAACATCAGCACGGACTCGGTACCGGACGTCGTTGCGAAGGCCGCCCTGGACCCGGGCTGGGGCCACTACGAAGTCTTCGGCCTCGCTCGTTGGTTTCGTAGCCGCGACATCGGGTCAGCGATACCGGACAATCGCACGACGCATGGCTTCGGCGTCGGCGGCAGCGTGTTGCTCCCTCTGGTACCGAAGACGTTGGACTTCCAGGCCAGCTTCCTGACTGGCCAGGGTATCGGACGCTATGGCTCTGCCGGCTTACCGGATGCCACGGTAGATCCGAACGACCGAAGCCTCGCGCCCTTGCATGGCTACCACGCCCTCGGCGGACTGGTATTGAAGCCGGCGGCGGTTCCCGAGCTGACGATGTTTGCGTACGCCGGTGTCGAGCACGTCAGCAAGCGCTCGTACGACGTTACGGTAACCACGCCGACGGCCGCGACCTATGGGTACGGTTACGGCAGCGAGCTTTTCAGTAACGCCGGTTGCGAAATCGAAGGGGCGGCCGCTTGCGCCGCCAACACCTCCTCCATCGAGTCGGGCACGCTCGGCGGCTGGTGGAAGTTCTACCAGGGGGAGCTGGGTAACATGCAGATTGGCGCCACCGACACGTACATCCGTCGCACGATCTACGCCGGAGTCGGCGGCAGCCCGTCCACGAGCATCAATATCGTGTTGCTGTCGTTTCGCTACTACCCGTATCAGAAGTAGCCGCCCGGCGGAAGCACGCCAGGACGCAATTGTGCGTCGAGTCCGGTTTCGCGGCGGTTCTCGATCTGCTTGCTGCCGCGACGGGCGCTCCGCCGATGTGGGTCGGCGGAGCGCTCGATTTACAACTTGAGCATTCGTTAAAACTTCTTTCACTGGGTCCAGCCTTCGCTGCTGGTTAGGATTCCTCCCGAGCGCAGACGCGCGCTTCGTGGAGAGAATCGATGAACGCCGACTGTTTCCCCGCTGCAGTCCCCTCGCTCGTCAAGCGCACCGCGCTGAGGCATCCGCTGACCGCACTCGCCTCGCTTGCGATGCTGGGCGCGAGCGTGAGCGGTTGCGCCGCCACCCCGACCACCTACAATCCTGACAAACTCGATTCGGTGCGCTACGAGCGCGTCGCGGAAATCTGTCAGAAGGTCATGGGACTCAGCCCCTCCGAGCCGCTCGACGGCGGCAACTGGCTCGGCAACGACCGCCTGGACTACTGGACCAGCCACTATCGCGGGTGCGTCCTCAGTCTCTCCGACTCGGTTCAGAAGGTGGCGGACGAGAAAATCGCCCAGCGGGCCGATGAGGACTGTCGCGCCAAGGGCCTGAAGGAGGGCACTGCGAACCTCGCCTTGTGCGTGCTGCGGACGGTCAACGACCATCCAGCCTCGGCCGCGCCGTCCGCCGCCATGATGGTGTCCGTGAGCGATGAGATCCCACCGGTCGCGAAATCCTATTTCCGCGCATCGCCGGGCGAGACCGTGCGCCGGGAAAAGGTGGCCTGCGCCGCTCTGGGCTTCGAGCCGACGCAGGGTACGTTCCAAAGCTGCGTGAAAGGTCTCGACGATACGTTCTACTCGATCGACCACCCCGTGAACTGAGCCCGCGCCCAGCGGCGGGCGAGTCACCCTTCGGCAGAACTCGCCCGCCCGACCGCGCCACAGTCGAACTCAGGCTCGAGTATCGATGTCTATGGTCACCACGAGCAGACAGAGGTTGTCGGACCGCCCTTTGAGAGCCGCTACGCCATCGGAAGACCTGCCTCAGCCGCATGTCCTCGTAATCGAGGACGACGCGGACATGGCGGCCGAGATTGCCGCTTGCCTGTCGAGCAGCGGCTTCCAGCCGGAGCCCTGCTTCAATGGGACTCAGGGCCTTGGCTTGGCCTTGAGCGGGCGGTTCGATGCCATTACCGTGGACCGAATGCTGCCCGGCCTCGACGGCCTGCAGATCGTGCAAGCCGTGCGAGAAGCCGGCCTCGACACCCCTCTTCTGGTTCTGAGTGCCCTGTCCGACCTGGACGATCGGCTGGCCGGATTGCGCAGCGGCGGCGATGACTATGTCATCAAGCCCTTCGAGCCGAGCGAGCTGGTCCTGCGGCTGGAGGTGCTGCTGCGCCGGAGCACTCGGGCTCGCAATCGCGACCTGCTCCTCAAGGTCGGGGATCTCGAGCTGGATCTCGTAACCCGCGAAGCACGCTGCCAGCGGCGTCTCATCGAGTTGCTGCCGATGGAGTTCAAGCTGCTCGAGTTCATGATGCGCCACGCGGGGCACCTGCTCAGTCGCCGGATGATCTTCGAGCACGTGTGGGAATATCACTTCGATCCCGGAACCAACCTCATCGACGTGCACGTCGGGCGGTTGCGCAAGAAGATCGACCAGCCGGGCCGGTCGTCCTTCATCAGGACCGAGCGCGGTGTGGGTTACATACTTCATGCGCTTTAGAGATCTCTGGCGCACCACCACATTTCGTCTCACCGTGCTCTATGGAGCGCTGTTCGCGGTGGGGACGATCGCGCTGCTGGGGCTCGTCTACCTGCGCTCGGCTGTCTATCTGACGAGCCGGGTCGACGGCATCCTCAACACCGAGGCCGATGCCCTGGTGCATTCGCCGCGCCCGGGCCTTCGCCAGCGCGTGATCGAGGAGCTGGCCCTGAACGGCAATCGCAACAACGTGTTCGGGCTGTTCAGCGCAGACGGCACGCGCGTGGCTGGCAACATCGACGCTATCCCCGCATCGCTACACACGAACGGACAGCCGATCGAGTACCCGGCGACGGCGCAGTTTCCCACCAGCGCGCGGTTGATCGCGCGGCGGCTGTCCACCGGTGAGACCCTGGTGATCGGCCGGGATATCAGTCAGCTGCAGGAGATGCGCGGCATCATTACGTCGGCCCTCATCTGGAGCGGCGTCGCGATCCTGCTGATAGGACTCGCGTGCGGTACCGCCCTCAGCCTCGGTCCGATCAAGAGACTCCGCAGACTGCAAGCCGTTGCGCACGACATCGCGCGCGGGCAGCTCGAGCGTCGCATGCCGACCAGTGGACGCCACGATGAGCTCGACATGTTCGCCGCTACCGTCAACCACATGATCGGCGAGGTGCAGCGTCTGATGTCGGAGGTGAAAGGCACGACCGCGGTCATCGCGCATGACCTGCTGAGTCCGCTTGCCCACGCGACCTTGCAGCTTCGCAGGCTACAGGCGGCCGAGAACCCCGAGCAGGAAGGCATCGCGCGCGTCGCGACACGCATCGACGAGGTGTTGGAGCGGTTTCGCGCGATCCTCCGGATTGCGGAGCTCGAGGCACGTCAGCGACGCGCTGGATTTGCGAATGTCGATCTGGCCGAAGTCGTCGCACCGGCCGCGGACCTTTACGGGCCGCTTGCCGAAGCAGCCGGCGTACGGCTGATCACCCGAGCGGAGCCCGGCAGTCGCGTCGAGGCCGACCCGAAGCTGCTGTTCGAAGCGCTGAGCAATCTCATCGACAACGCCATCAAGTTTGCAGGCCGGGGGAGCACGGTCCAGGTTCGTGTCGGCAAAGACCCCACTCGCCCGCGGCTCCTCGTTGAGGACGACGGTCCCGGCATCGCCATCAATGAGCGCGCTGCAGTCCTGCAGCGGTTTTATCGCGGCGAGCGCAACCGCCCGATCGCAGGGTCCGGTCTCGGTCTCAGCGTGGTCACTGCCATCATGCGTCTCCACGATTTCGAGCTGGTGCTGGAGGACGCCGATCCGGGCCTGCGGGCAGTGATCGAGTGTCGTCCGCGGGTCGTTTCCTACTAGATGTGACCGTTATGAACACCCTTACGCCACCAGCCGAGACTTCTCGAGCCACGCGCCGCCCGCCGACGGGACACCGGTTCGGTTGGGGATTGTCGATTCTGATCGGTGTCCTCATCGCAGGCTTCCTCGCCGTCCGGTCTCGGCACGGCACCGCCCAAGCGGGCACATCCGCAACGAGCGTCCCGACTGTCGCGGTCGCGAAAGCGGCTCGCGAGGATCTCTCCAGGGAAATCACGATCCCCGCGGAATTTCGCGCCTACAACGAGGTCGACGTGCACGCGAAAGTCTCCGGATACGTGCGCAAGATGTATGTCGACTTCGGCGACAAGGTGAAAGCGGGTCAACTGCTCGCGGTGCTGGAGATTCCCGAGCTCGCAGACGAGCTGGACCACGCGGTGGCCGCGCAGCGCCGAGCGGCGGCCGACTACAAGGATGCGCATCTCGCCTACACCCGGCTCGTGGAGGTCAACAAGCAACATCCCAATCTGGTCGCCCAGCAGGACCTCGATACGGCCGAAGCCCGCGACGCCACCGCTGAAGGAGCTCTCGCGGCTGCCAAGTCGGATGTCAGCAGGTACCGGACCCTGGTGAGCTACACACGGATCACGGCGCCTTTCGGTGGCGTCATCACCAAGCGCTACGCGGACCCTGGAGCGCTTATCCAGGCTGGCACCACGTCGCAGACGCAGGCAATGCCGCTCGTGCGCGTGTCGGACAACGATCTCCTGCGCCTGGATTTCCCGGTATCCGTTGACTACGTCCGCAACATTCGCGCCGACTCGCCCGTCAGCGTGCAGGTGGACTCTCTGGGTAACCGGCAGCTCGAAGGCAAGATCGCCCGTTTCACGGAGCGGGTCGACGACACCACCCGTACCATGATGGTGGAAATGGAAGTGCCGAACCCAACGCTCGAGCTCGTTCCCGGCATGTATGCGCACGTAACGCTGAAGGTGGACACGCGTCAACAGGCGCTCGCGATCCCGATCGAAGCCGTGCCGCCCGGAGGGCACAGCGTACTCCTCGTCGGCGGGGACCACCGGCTCGAGGAGCGACCGGTGCAGCTCGGCCTGGAGACGCCGGCGATGTACGAGGTGCTCGCCGGGCTCGAGGAGGGGGATCTCGTGATGGTAGGCAACGCAGCCGAGCTGACTGCCGGCCAGAAGGTGGACCCGCGATTGACCGTCGCCCTCGCCCGCCAATGAGAGGGCCCGCGTCGCATGTCACGCTTTGCAATCCGCTTTCCTTACCTGATCATCGTGGTCTGCCTGATTACCTGCGTCGTGGGGGTTACGAGCCTCCTCAAGATGCCGGTAGATCTGTTTCCGGCGATTCGCATTCCGGTCGTGGTGGTCGCCACGTTCTTCAACGGGATGCCTCCCGAGCAGATCGAGACGGACATCACCGGCCGGTTCGAGCGCTTTTTCACGCTCGCGAGCGGCGTCGATCACATGGAATCGCGCTCACTCCCCGGAGTGAGTCTCATCAAGATCTACTTCCAGCCGGGCTTCGATGCTGATTCCGCGGTCACCGAGGTCGCCAACCTCGCCATGGCGGATCTGCGCAAGCTGCCTCCCGGCACGCTGCCGCCGGTGGTGCTGAAGTTCGATGCCTCGAGTCTGCCCGTCTGCCTGGTCACCCTGAAGGGAGCCGGCCTGAGCGAGGCCAGGCTGCGTGACGAGGGGCAGTACGACGTTCGCAATCAGATCGCGAACGTGCCGGGCGCCTCGGTGCCCCAGCCGTTCGGCGGCAAATACCGGCAGATCATGGTCTATGTGGACCCGCTGAAGCTGCAGGCCCATCAGCTGAGCGTCATGGACGTCGTACGCACCGTCAACGAGGCCAATCTCATCCTCCCGGCCGGCGACGTCAAGATCGGCCCCTACGACTACAACCTGTACGCCAACAGCCAGATCAACTCCATGTCGGACATCAACCGGCTGCCGTTGAAGACGGTTGGCAACGCTTCCGTTCTGGTTGCCGACGTTGGCAAAGCGGAAGATGCAGCGCAGATCCAGAACAACATCGTGCGGGTCGATGGACAGCCATCCGTCTATCTTCCGGTGCTCAAGCAGGGCGGCGATGCCAACACTATCGCGGTCGTGGACGGCATCAGGGCCGGCGTCTCGCACCTGCTGGACGTGCCCAAGCAGCTCATCGCCGATGTCGTGTTCGACCAGTCCAAGTTCGTGCGCAGCGCCATCGACAATCTTATCCACGAAGGCCTGATCGGACTCATCCTGACGGGCGCCATGATCCTGATCTTCCTGGGGAGCCTGCGCGCAACCGCCGCGGTGTTCCTATCCATCCCGTTATCGGCGCTGGCGGCCTTCATCGCCCTGTCCCTCGGGAACAATACGATCAATTCCATGATCCTGGGCGGCCTTGCCCTCGCCTTCTCGCGCCTCATCGACAACTCGGTCGTCGTGCTGGAGAACATCTTCAGGCACATGGAGCTCGGCGAGACGCCGGAAGTCGCGGCCGAGCGCGGCGGCCAGGAAGTGGCGCTGCCGGTGCTCGCGGCAACTCTCACGACGGCCATCGTCTTCTTTCCGGTGACATTCCTTTATGGAGTAAGCCGCTTCCTGTTCACGGCGCTCGCCCTTTCGGTCGTCCTGTCCCTGGTGGCCTCGTACTTCGTGGCCATGACGGTCGTGCCCTTGTTCTGCGCGAAGTGGATCAAGAGCGCACACGGCCCCGACACCACGGCCGACGCCGGTGCACAGCACAGTCCGGCCGCATCGCCAGCGACCCCACGTGCATCCAGGGGATCGCGCTTCAACGCCTGGTTCAACGGGCAGTTCACGCGCATGCTCGACCGCTACCAAGGCTCGCTCAGGCAGGCACTACTGCGGCCCGCGGCGACCGTGCTCGGCATCACCGGTGTCTTCATCTTGAGCCTGGGACTCTACCCCCTGGTCGGAAAATCCTACTTCCCGCGCACGGATCCCAGTCAATTCGTCATCAATCTCAAGGCTCCCACCGGGACACGGCTCGAGCTCACCGATCAGCTCGTGGGCCAGGTCGAGCAGATCGTCCGTTCCGTGGTGCCGCGCGCCGAGCTCAAGATCATCGTATCCAACATCGGGACGACGCCCGGCTTCTCGTCCATGTATACGTCCAACTCCGGGCCGCATACCGCGTTCGTTCAGGTTGGTTTGCAGGACCGGCATACGCTGAGCAGCTTCCAGTACATGGATCTGGTGCGCGCACGCCTGCGGGCGCAGCTCCCGCAGCTCGCCGCGTATTTCCAGACAGGAGGCCTCGTCGACGCCGTTTTGAACCTGGGCCTGCCGGCGCCTGTGGACATCCAGGTGAGCGGCAGCAATTTCGCGGCGACGCATCGCATAGCGACGCAGATCGCCCGCGAGACGCGCGCGCTGCCCGGTGTCAGCGACGTGCTGGTCCCTCAGGACGTGGACTACCCCTCCCTCGAGCTCGACATCGATCGCGTTCGGGCCAGCGAGCTCGGCTTGAACGAGAAGGAGGTCGTCGGCAACGTGATCACAGCCCTGACCTCCAACCAGATGATCGCGCCGAGTTACTGGGTAGACCCGAAGAGCGGCAACGACTATCTGTTGACCGTGCAATATCCTGAGGACTTCATCCGCAATTTCGCGGATCTCTCCGCCGTGCCGCTGCGCGGCAGCCGGGCCCAGCGCGCGACGCAGCTCGACACCGTGAGCGCGCTGCGGCACATCGAGTCGCCCACCGAAGCGGATCACTATCAGCTGCGGCGCGAGATGGACGTCTACGTCGCTCCCGCCGGCGAGGACCTCAGCTCAGTCATGAGTCATGTGCAGGAGATCATCCGCGGGCTCAAGCTGCCCGCCGGGGTACATGTCACGGTTCGGGGGTCGGCCCAGGCGATGCAGGCATCCTTCTCGGCCTTCGGGGTTGGCCTCATTCTGTCCACGCTGCTCGTCTACCTGATTCTGGTCGCCCAGTTCAAATCGTTCGTCGATCCACTGCTGATCCTGCTCGCAGTTCCGACCGGACTGACCGGTGTATTGGTGACCCTGTTCGTCACCGGGACGACGCTCAATGTGATGTCTCTGATGGGCGTGGTGATGATGGTCGGCATCGTCGTCTCCAACAGCATTCTGATCGTTGAGTTCACGAACCGATTGCGCGAGGAAGGCCGTTCGTTGCGCGAGGCGGTCTCACTGGCCTGCCGCGTGCGCCTGCGTCCCGTATTGATGACGTCCCTTGCGACCTTGATCGGACTGATTCCGATGGCAGCGAAGCTGGGTACCGGCGGCGAAGCCTATGCGCCGTTGGCCCGCGCCATCATCGGTGGGCTCGCGGTCTCGGTGGTTTTGACGGTGTATATCGTGCCCGCCGCGTACTACATCGTTCACCGGCGCGACGTGAAGGCCGAACCGGCAACATGAAGCGCCACGGGTCGATTGCACTGGCTGCCGTGCTCGGCAGCCTGGTACCCGCAACGTGGGCGCAAGCGGGCGGAAGAGCCGAGGCCGCCGCGGATCAGCCGCAGACACTCACTCTCGAGCGGGCTCACGAGCTCGCTCTGCGGAACCATCCCAACATAGCCGCGGCAGACTATCGGGCTCTCGCCGCCGACGAGCTCTTCAAGCAGGCGCGCTCGGGGCTCCTGCCGCAACTGAGTCTGTATGGGTCCGCCGTCCGGGCGCAGTCCGCCAACACCCGCATCCTGGCCGGCGGCATCAACAACCCGAGTGTTCTGAATCGGGCGGCCGTCGGCGTGGGCTTCAGCCAGTTGATCACGGACTTTGGCCGGACCTCGAACCTGGCAGCGAGCTCGCGCTTGCAAGCCAGCGCCGAGGATCAGAACGCGCAAGCAACGCGTGAGCAGGTGCTCCTCGACGTGGACCGCGCGTACTTTGCGGCCCTCGAGGCTCAGGCGGTGGAGAACGTCGCGCAACAGACGGCGGATACCCGCCAGCTATTACTCGATCGGGTCTCCGTCCTGGCACAGAACAAACTCAAGTCCGATCTCGACGTCAGCTTCGCTCATGTCGCGCTGGACGACGCCAAGTTGCTGCTGCAGAAGGCGCAGAACGACTACGCCTCCTCCATGGCCTCTTTGTCGACCGCCCTCGGTTTGCCGCAGCAGCAGGGATACAATCTCGTGGAGCGCGCCGCCCCTGCGGACGCATTGGAAGCCGACGTGAGTCCTCTCATTGACCAGGCATTGCACGAGCGCCCGGAGCTCGCGAGCTTACGCGATCAGCGCGATGCCGCGCTGCGTCTGGCTCGTTCCCTGCGCGATGCGCGGCTACCAACGCTGTCGGCTGTCATCGATGCGGGTGATGCGCCCTCACACGATGACCGGCTGCCGGGCAACTACGCTGCAGGCGGCATTCAGCTCAGCGTTCCGGTGTTCGCGGGCGGGTACTATTCGGCTCGCCAGCACGAGGCCGAGTTGCGAGCGAAGGCCGCAGCGGAGACGTTGCGCACGGCCGAGGACCAGGTGAGCCGGGATGTCCGCATTGCATGGCTCAACCTCAACAATGCGTGGCAGCGGTTGCGGACCACCGAGGAGCTGAGCCGTTACGCCGCGGATGCCTATCAGCTCGCCGACGCCCGCTACCGGGCGGGCAGCAGCTCGATCGTGGAGCTGAGCCAGGCGCAGCTGCAGCTCACTGCCGCCCAGATCGGCGCGGCCAATGCCCGGTATGATGTACTGATGCAGCAGTCCGAGCTGAATTACGAGACGGGTGAGCTGGGAGGAGCCGCTGTCGAGCGTCCACGCACAGGTCCGTGATCTCGCGCGACTACCTCTGTCGCTACTCACGCGGCTGAGGCTGATCCTGCTGGGTCACGAGGACCTGGCCAGCATCGTGTTCTGGGCGGCCCTGATCGGCTTCCTCGGAGCACTGGCGAGCGTTGCCTTCCGTGAGGGCATCCATCTGGTGGAAATCCTGTTCACGGGTGAGTCGATGGGGCTCGTGCATGCCGCATCGGACCTCGTCTGGTGGCACCGTGCGCTCGTGCCGCTATTGGGCGGCCTGGTCGCGGGTCTCATCCTTTATGGCTCGCGACGCCGACTCGGCCTGGAGCGGGCGGTCGACTACATGGAAGCCATCCTCGTGGGGGACGGTCGCATCGGGATGCGCACGACCCTCTCGAACAGTCTCTCATCGCTCGTGACGATCGGGTCAGGCGGGTCGATCGGCCGCGAGGGCGCCATGGTGCAGCTCGCCGCCATGCTCGGATCGAAGCTGGGGTTTCTTGCCCGCGCTCCCGTGCCGCGTCTGCGGTTGATGGTTGCATGTGGCGGAGCGGCCGGTATCGCCTCCGCCTACAACGCGCCCATATCGGGAGCTTTGTTCGTCTCCGAGATCGTGTTGGGTTCCACTGCCATGGAGAGCTTCGGCCCTCTCGTGGTCGCCTCCGTCACTGCAAGTGCTACGACCCACCGCTTCCTCGGGTACGGACCGGTGTACGTGGTACCGCACGTCCAGTTCGCCTCGAACTGGGAGCTCGTGTTTTACATCATTCTCGGCGTCCTACTCGGGCATCTGGCACCTCCTTTTTTGGGACTGCTCGATCTTGCGAAAACTCACTTCGCCCGCTTGCGGCTCGCACCCTACTGGACACTGGGCCTCGGAGGCTTGACGGTCGGAGCTCTGTCGATCTTCGTGCCCCAGGTTTGGGGCAACGGATACAGCGTCGTCGGCACGATCCTATCCGGACAACTGGTTGGGCTGTGGCTTCTGGCAGTGCTGGCGGCGAAGGTGCTGGCCACTTCAGCGACCGTCGGCTCAGGCGCGGTCGGAGGCGTATTCACGCCGACCCTGTTCATAGGTTGTGCGCTTGGGGCCCTGGTGGGAGAGGGCCTGCACACCCTGCTGCCAACGTGGACATCTGTACCCGCCGCATACGCATTGATCGGGATGGGTGGGTTTCTTGCCGCCACCACGCACGCTCCGCTCACTTCGATCCTGATGTTGTTCGAGATGACGCTCGATTACGACATCGTACTGCCTCTCATGTTGGCATGTGTCACGGCCCACTACACGGCGAAGGTCTATCGGCGTGGGGAGTCGGTGTACCATGCTTCGGCGCTCAGTCGAAGAGTGCCAGATGAGTCCGGCGGTGACTGGCGTCTGAAGACGGTCGAGTCTCTGGTGAAACCCGCGGTCGCCGTGGTCGCTCCACAGACGCCTCTACAAGAGATGTTCGCGCAGCTACCCAAGCGACCGATCAACCGCGTCTACGTGGTCGAGGACGATCAGATCACCGCGTGGCTCGATCCCCGTCAACTCCTCGAGCAGGTCAGCAAGCAGGAGATCGGGGGAGATACCCCGGTGGGGTCCGTCGCCACCCCCATCAGGTCAACACTGACTCCCGATATGTCCCTGTGTGCGGCCCTGGATGAGTTCCTGCGCGAGCAGGCGACCGTCCTGCCAGTGACTCCGGGACAGTGGCGCAATACGTTGCTGGGAGAGGTCTCCCGGCACGATGTGCTGCTCGCGATCCAGGACCGGCTGACTTATCCCAAGTAACGGCGGCACCCGAAGGCTCAATCGCCGATTGCCGTTCACTAGAGTACAATCCCGAGGCACCCAAGCGATACGGCCGGTAATGGATGGTGTCCACGGCGCCCCGCCGGCCGATCCGCAAATCCGTAAGGGGTTGTCACACGAGGAAAATTGGTCATGAGCACTAAAGCGGCAGCGCAGTCGGCCTTTTCACGCGGACGCGGCTCCCAGGACCGGCCGATCGCGCGCGAGTTGTGGGATCGCGATACCCGACCGCGAGCTGCGGCTCTGGCGGAAGCCGGCAACTTCGACCCGCACAATCTTCTGGTCGACTACAAGCGCTACTACGACGAGGACTACTTCAAGCAGGAGCTGGAGAAACTGTGGCTCAAGTCGTGGCTGTTCGCCTGCCGCGACGAGGACATACCGAACGTCGGCGATCGGATTCCCCTGGAAGTCGGTCCCCTGTCCTTCTTCATCGTTCGCTCCCAGCCGGACGAGTTCAAGGCCTTCTACAACTCCTGCCTGCATCGCGGCACGAAGTTGTGCTCGAAGCACCAGTCAGGCACCGAGATCCGTTGCCCCTTCCATGGATGGGAGTGGAACAACGACGGCACCCTCAAGTTCATTCCCAGCCATTGGGACTTCACCGGTGTCACGCGTGCCAACGGATCGCTGCGCGAGGTCAAGGTCGGACGCTGGGGCGGCAATCTATTCATCAACGCCGACCCGAAGTCCGGAACGATCGAGGAGGCGCTCCAGGTGATTCCGCAGCACTTCCGCGACTTCGACATGGAGAACCGCTATACGGCGGCGCGCTTCCGCAAGCTCGTGCTGGCGAACTGGAAGGTATCGCAGGAAGCCTTCATGGAGTCGTATCACCTGTATGCGACGCACCCGGAGGCGGTTCCGTACAACGGGGACAGCCAGACCCAATACGACATCTGGGATGCGCCGCGCGGACACGTTGGTCGCAATGCGACTCCGTCAGCGGTTCCCAGCATGCACGCGGGCCCCGACGCGTCCTTGTTGAAGGCGGCCGAAGTATTCATGCAGGGAATGCGCGATTGGCACTATCCCCACGAGAAGCTGCCGACGCTCGACCCCAACAAGGACCCGCGGGTGCAGGCGGCGCAATGGTATCGTGACGTCATCGAGCGGAACACCGGCCGTGTTTGCGATGTGCCGGACGCCGTGATGATCGACAGCCTGTTGTATTTCGTGTTCCCGCACTCCACGTTCTGGCTGTCCGAAGCCCTCCCGTTCACATATCAGTTCACGCCGCACCCGACGGACCCGCAGAAGAGCTATTTCGAGGTGCGCATGCTGCTCCCGTGCCCGAAGGGCAAGCCGCGCCCGCCCTCCGCGCCGGCCGTGGAGATCGCACCGGACGAGAAGGTCATGGACAAGGCGCCGGACTTCCAGATCCTCGCCTACGTGTTCGATCAGGACATGTCCAATATGCCTCTGATTCAGAAAGGCCTGCGCGCGGCCGACCCGGCCCAGCACCACGCTCACCTGGGGCGCTATCAGGAGTTTCTGATCCAACACTGGCACAAGCTGTTCGACCAGTACATGGCCAAGTAACTTTGCCGCCGAGGCTGGGCGCGGTGCGACGCACTGCGCCCAGCGCTAGGATGAGGAGCTCGCAGCATGACCCTGATCGACCAGAAAATCGGCGCGTGGGGCGGCCCCTTCTGCGCAGTGTTCCTGGGAGCCGGCCTGCTGATCGCGGGCTTCGTGCCGCCGCCCGCGCCCACGCTGAGCGCCGCGGAAATCGCGCTGCTCTACCAGACGAAGGCAACCGCCATCCGCGCGGGCATGATCCTGGCTCTCGTCGGATTCGCGGGGTACACCGCTCTCGTCGGCGCCATCTCCGCGCAGCTGCGGCGCCTGCAGGGGCCGAGCCGCATGCCGCAATACCTGCAGACCGGAGCAGGATCGATTGGCATACTGACGGTGATGTTCCCCGCGATGATTTTTGCCGTCGCCGCGTTCAGACCGGAGCGCGACCCGGCGCTCACCCAACTGTTGAACGATTCCGGCTGGCTGATCATCATTCCGGCTTTCCCGACGTTCGTGGCCCAGTTCGGCGCGATCGCCGCCGGGATCTTCCAGGATCGCAGCGCCGCGCCGGTGTTTCCTCGCTGGATCGCCTATTTCAACCTGTGGATCGGGTTGCTGTTTCTGCCCGGAGCGCTGTCCTACTTCTTCCGGACGGGGCCCTTTGCCTGGAACGGACTGATCGCTTTCTGGCTGGCGGCCAGCGCTTTCTTCGCCTGGTTGATCGTGATGTCCGTCGCGCTGCTCAGCGCGATTCGCCAGCAGGAGCGCCATCCCGAGCTGGTCCCCGTGCCGGCGGCTTGAAGCCGTGGGCGCCTCGCGCGCGCGCCAGCGTCGCGCCGACCTGCCGGCTCAGGCCGTCGCCTGCACCGACTGCTCGATGACCGCCGTGCGAATGGGCGCCTCACCGGCGAGCACCTGCAGTGCCCGGTGCATCCGCTGCGGTGTCGGCAACCTCGCCGGGTTGTACCACGGCAGCAGAATCTTGAGCATGCGTGGCGCCACGTAGCGCAGTTGCCTCCAGAACAGCCTCTTGGATATTCGTTCGGAGGCCTTCACCTCCTCGGGCGACATGCGCTTGCGATAGTGCGCCAGCACCAGGTCCTCCGCCTGCACGAACGCGCCCCCGACATGCCAGAAGGCATACAGCAGTGTGGACACCCTGCGGAAATAATTGCCTGACACGGCCTGGAAGGCATCATGGCATACGGAACGATGCTCGAACTCCTCGGCCACGTGCCATAGCAACAGGTTGGCGCCGCGAGGATCGGCCCCTTCGAGAAAGCGATCGCATTGCGTGTAGATATAAATAGCATCGTACGTGGCGATGCTCTCGAAGCCCGCGCAGTACGCGACATTGAATGCCAGGGACTTCGTCTCGCGCTGCTTGCGCAGGTCCGCGACCATCCGGTCCATGAGCGGCTTCAGCCCCTCGATGCCCTCATCGAACATGCGCTTGTTGAAACGCACGTGATATTTGGAGTGCTGCGTCTCCTGGTCGATGAAGATCTCGAGCGCATCGGCGAGCTCCGGGTCAATCCCACCGGCCTCCTTGCGCACCCGGTTCATGATGCTGTTCAGGTAGTGCTCCACGACCGGGATCACGACTGAATAGCCGTTGTAGGCGATCGCGAACTCGGGAATCTTCGACCATAACAGCGGACCTTCACCCAGTCCGATATCGGGGGTTCGCACTTGCATGGCTCCTCCTGACTGGCCGGCGCCGTGGCAGCGCAGAGTACCCGCGGGCGCCGCACGGCTCGCGCCCCGGGGCGCGAATATATTAACCGCCAAACCAATTCTAGGATAGCTATGCTATATATGGGCGCTAGGATGGCTATGCTAGAGGACTGTCTCCCTACGCCCGGTCGTCCTCGGCGGACGCCCTGCGCCGAGCGCGTCCCGGCGCGTCTCCTGCCGCTGCGCCCCGGCTTCTTCGCCGCCGGGCGGGAGTCAGCAGCATCGATTCGTACACGGGCAGCAGGCCATCCGCATACTCCTTGGTGAAGTACGGATGCAGCAGACTCCACAGGTGCAGAGCGCTCCGGTACATGGCCTGGCCGGCGGGCACCCTCACGGCCGGCCCTGACAGCTGCTGCATCAGCAGCCAGTGCAGCCACTGCCCCCACACATTCTCGGCGAGCAAGCGCGGGCTGTTCGGCGGCTGCACCTGACGGAAGCCGCCACCGGCGATCATGTCGCGAATGCCCTGCTCCAGAGCGGTGATGGCCCACTCCTGGAAAGCGAGATATTTCTCGCGCAGCAGCCGGTCGCGCGCCAGGAGGAACATCAATCCGTTGAAGAAGAAGCGGAACTCCCAGAAGGTCTGCAGAATCACGACCAGGTACTCGCCGCCCTCCCGGGACGGAGCGGGCAGGCTCGGCTTCAGAACGACCCGCAGCCGCTCCTGCATGCGATCGAACACCGCGTGAAGCAAGTCCCGCTTCAGCCTGAAGTGATAGGTCAGATTGCCGGTGCTGATGCCCATGCTCGAGGCAATGTCCTCGACCGTTACATGTTGCACACCCTGGCGGTTGAAGAGAGCGATGCTCTCGCGAAGGATCCTGTCGCGCGTGCCCGTCCTGGGCCGGCGGGACTCGGTGCGGCGGGAACCCCGGCTGGTGCGGGCTGTCATGACGCGCTGTGCATCAGTATTGGCCCGCGATCTTGACATTCCGGGTCGGCGGGGTCCAGCCGCCCCACACAGCCCGGACGCTGATAAGATGCGAAAGCGACAGGCATTCGGAGCGAGACACCATGGGGCAGTGGATCGAGATCAACGCAGAAGACGGGAAATTCGCTGCCTACGTGGCGCGTCCAGCCGCCGCGACGAAGGCGCCCGCTATCGTCGTGATCCAGGAGATCTTCGGAGTCAATGCCGACCTGCGTGCCACCTGCGATGAGCTCGCGGCGCAGGGATTCGTTGCCCTGTCACCGGACCTCTTCTGGCGTGCCGAGCCCCGTATCGATTTGAACAAGCTCGACGAGAAAGAATGGCAGCGCGGTTTCGAGCTGTACCAGTCGCTCAATCTTGACCGCGCGGTGCGTGACATCGGTGCCACCCTGGCGTTAGCACGCAAGCTCGAGGGGACTTCCGGCAAAGTAGGCGTCATGGGCTTCTGCCTCGGCGGCCTCCTCACGTTCCTCACCGCCGCCCGCTGCGACGTGGATGGTGCAGCCAGCTACTACGGGGGCGGAACTGATCAGCACGTGGAGGAAGGGCGCAAGCTCAAGACACCGACCGTGTTACATCTCGCGGAGGACGACGAGTACATCTCGAAGGACGCTCAGGCCAAGATCAAAGCGGGCCTCGGGAAGAACCCGCTGGTGGAGGTTCATGGCTATCCGGGGTGCAAGCATGCCTTCGCTCGGCACAAAGGGGTGCACTACGATGCGAAGGCGGCCAAGCTCGCGAACGAGCGTACGCGCGCCCTCTTCGATCGAACCCTGCGCTGATCCGCGGGGGGAGCCGAGACGCGTGGCCCGCTGAAGTCTGGCTGTGAGGGACGAGCCCGCGGTCAGCCCTTTTCGGACGGCTGCTCCAGCAAGCCGAGCGCCACTGAGCGACACTGAGCCTCAACGGCACGCCAGTCATTCCACGGCGCAACGATGCCCTTGTATTCGGTCAAGTCGATTTGTGTGAGATCATACGGGTCCGGCTTCGCAAGCTTGACGACCACAGAGCTCAGCATGTCTCCGCCTTCGCCGGCAAACTCACGATACAGCTCGTTCATCCTGTCCAGCGCCCGGGCACTCGCGCGCTGGCCCAGGTGGTGCGAGAGTGCAGCCGTATCCAGATAATCCCGGGTCGCGTTCCGCTGAACCACCAGATAGGCCTTGATCCTCAGCATCTCTTCGACTGTGGGGAGCTTGAGTTTGCGCCGGCCCGGAAGCTCAACCGTAACGGTCTCGAGCGGCGCGGAGCGCTTCTGATTCCTCAAGCCCGCATCGATGCCGTAGATTTGCCCGAGAACGAGCTTGCCCTTGATGCGGCGCTTCGTGCGCCAGCCCACAATCGATTCCAGTGCGGCAATCGCAGTGTCGTAGCGCTTCGATAGATCTCTGATCACATGATCGTGGTCGATCGAGATGCGATGATGTGCATGCACCGCTGCCGCCGTGCCACCCACGAGCACTGCCCCCGGAAGCTTCGCTTGCAACAACGCGGCGTCCGCGAGCAACCGCTCCCAGTCGGGAATCTTCCGCGCTTTAGGCATACTCAGAGTCGGATTGCGCGCTTCGCCGAACGTCGGGCAGGAGTGCGGCAAAAGCACGGACCTTGGGGTCATCCCGATCCAGAGCCGCGACAACCTGCTGTACGCGATTGACGAGGCCGCCTCGTGGGCGAGCGCGAATCGCGCGAACCAATCCCCGCCATGCTGCAATGTCGCCGCGCACGATGACATCCTCAATGGCGGCCTTCGTGAGGTCGCGGCCCGCCGCCTCCGTGAGATGTCGGTGCGGCATGAGCGGGGTATCCAGCTCCAACGGCCGAGCTTCGAGCACGAGCCCGACCGCATCACACAGACGCGCCACCTTGACGAAGCCGAGCTCCGGAAGCTTGCCGGACTCGAGGGCTGCAAGAGTCGAACGACCGACGCCGGCGGACGAGGCGAGCGCGGTGAGCGTAAGCCCCTTGGCCCGCCGCTGTCGTGCGATCAAGTAACCGATGGATAATAGATTCATGAGTCTAGTATACGAGACCTCTTTCTATTGGTCTATTATAGTGGACTCAGGGGGAAACGCCGCCCATGTGTCCATGGACGTACTGTTTGGAGTCGCGCGGCAGCGGATGATACATTATCCGTGTTTCGTACCTCGGGAGCCAACGAGATCATGAGCACTGCCACATCAAAAGGCTCCCCGGCGCTGCCGGCAGACGGCGCGGCGGTCGTGGTCGGCGGCAGCGGCGGACTGGGCGCCGAGATTTGCCGGACACTGGCCCGTGCGGGCAGCCAGGTGGTGCTGAGCTACCATTCCAACCGCGCTGCGGCCGAGCAGGTGGTGACCGACATCGAGACGCTCGGCCCGAAGGCGCTAGCGCTGGGCTGCGACATCGAAGATCCACCGGCCGTCAAGAGGCTGGTCGATACGGCGATCGAGCGTTTCGGGCATGTGCATTCGGTGGTTTACGCAGCGGGACCGAAGATCGAATTCGCATACATCAATGAGATCTCCCCGCAGACGTGGGCCCAGGTGATGGCCGCGGACGTCAACGGCTGCTTCAATCTCCTCTGGGCGGCCCTGCCTCATCTGCGCGAACGCAAGTCGGGCTCCATCGTGGCGCTCGTCACCGCCGCCGTCGATCGCTCGCCGCCGCGAGACATCCTGTCGGCGGCACCCAAGGCGGCGATCCAGATGTTGATTCGCGGCGTTGCCCGGGAGGAAGGCCGCAATGGCATCCGCGCCAACTGTGTCGGGCCCGGCTATATCGCTGCCGGGTTGGGTCTCACGACCGTGCATGAGCACACGCGCGAGTACGTGGAACGCATGATCAAGGCGATCCCCTTGCGGCGCGCCGGCGAGGCCCGGGATATCGCCGATGTCGTTTGCTTCCTGCTGTCCGATCAGTCCCGGTACGTGACGGGCGAGACGATTCGCGCCGCGGGCGGCATGCAGCTCTCCTGATGGCGCCCGAGCGCCTCACCGAAGCGGATGCGCTGCGATATCACTCGCAGCAACGACCCGATCATCCGGCGATCGTCTTTCGCGATCGGGTGACGACCTACCGGGAGCTCGACTCGAGCTCCAACCGGATCGCCAACGGCTTGTGCGCCCTGTCCGTCCCCCGCGGCGGACGGGTCGCCATCCTCGCGAAGAACTCGAGCGACTTCTTCGAGCTGCTGTTTGGAATCCTCAAGGCCGGGATGACCGTGCTGCCGCTGAACTGGCGACTCGCGGTGCCCGAGATCACGGCTATCCTGTGCGATGCCGCGGTCGAGGCGCTGATCGTGGAGGACACGTTTGCACCCGTGGTGCCGCAGCTGCGGGCGAGCTGCCCGACGCTCGCTCACGTCATCGTGACCGGCGCGCCGCTCCCCGCAACCGGCGATGTCGGGTTGCATCTGGGGCCCTGGCGGGCGGCGCACAGCGCTGTCGATCCCCTCACTCCTGTCTCGCCCGAAGACATCATGATCCAGTTCTACACCAGCGGAACGACCGGGGATCCGAAGGGAGTGCAGATCTCGCATCGCTCCTCGAGCGCGATGCGGCGCATGGAGGTCGAATCCGCAGAGGACTGGATGCAATGGAGCGCGGACGACGTGGCCATCGTGGCTCTCCCCAACTTCCACTTGAGCGGCACGAGCTGGGCGTTGCAATGGCTCGCCCGCGGGGCGACCTGCGTCGTGCAGGAGCAGGTGGACCCCGGGGCATTCCTCCAGGCCATTCCTCGGTATCGTGTAACCCAACTCTTTGCGGTGCCGACGGTCATCGACCTGATGCTGGCGAGCCCGGCATTACCGACGCTGGATCTGTCTTCGCTGCGTGTGATCTATTACGGGGGCGCTCCGATGTCGCCCGCGCTCCTGACACGCGCGCTCGCGGCTTTCCGCTGCTCATTCGTGCAGATATACGGCATGACGGAGAACAACGGCACGATCTGCTATCTCACTCCCGCCGATCACCTGCAAGGTGACACGCGGCTTCTCGCCTCCTGCGGGCGTCCGCTGCCATCGATCGATCTGCGGATACTCGACGCCGGCGGTCACGAGAAGCAGCCCGGCGATGTCGGCGAAATCTGCATCCGGTCTCCTTCATTGATGAGCGGGTACTGGCGCCGGGAGGCGTTGACGCAGAGCAGCTTCCACGGTAGACATTTCCGGACTGGCGACGCAGGCTATCGCAATGAGCGCGGCTACCTGTTTCTCGTTGACCGCTTGAAGGACATGATCGTCTCGGGCGGCGAGAACATCTATCCGGCGGAGCTCGAGCGGGTTCTGTTCCAGCATCCCGTCATCGCGGACGTTGCCGTGGTTGGAGTTCCAGACCCTCGCTGGGGCGAGGCCGTCACCGCGGTGGTCGTTCGCAAGACGGCGGACCTTGACGCCGACGAGGTCATCCGCTGCGTCAAGTCGCGTCTTGCCGCTTATAAGGCGCCGAAACGGGTGGTCTTCGTGGATGCCCTGCCCCGCAACGCCAACGGCAAAGTGCTCAAACGCGTTCTAAGGGATCGGCTGACGACCTCGAGCTGACTGAGGCGAGATTGCCGGAACCGGGCGCTCAACGCCCGCAAACTCGAAGGAGGCATAGCGATGAAGAACCCTCTGAGTGAGCGCGTACAGGTCATTCTGATCTGGTGGGCACTGATCACCATGGTCATCTTCGGCGCCTGCCTGTGGACCCTCCTCCACATGGTCCCGCCGCCCTCGCCGCAGCTACCCGCCGCGCAGATCGCCGAGTTCTACCGCCAGAACTCCTCGCAGATCCTCGTGGGCGCGATGATCACCTCATGGACCAGCGCGTTCATGGTGCCGCTGGCGGTCGCCATCTCGGCGCAAATGTGGCGTCTGGAGAAAGGAGTGCCGGTGTGCTCGATCGCCCAGATCATCGGCGGCGCCACCATGTCCATGTTTCTCGTCTTTCCACCGATCATCTGGGGAGTGGCGGCTTTCGCGCCCGACCGCGCCCCCGAGATCACCGCGATGCTGCACCAGGCGGGCGCGCTCGTGCTGGTGACGACCGACCAGTACTACATGTTCCAGCTCTTCGCGATCATCTATTTCAGCTGGACTCACGAGCAGGACGAGCTGTCGCCGTTCCCGCGCTGGATGGGCTGGCTCACGCTCTGGGCGGGCCTCATCTACGAGGTCGGCCCGATCGGGTTCATGTTCAAGCACGGGCCGTTTGCGTGGAATGGCTTGTTCGTCTTCTGGTTCCCGTTCGTCACCTTCGGCCTCTGGATCACCGTCATGTCGGTGATGCTGCTGCGGTCGATCGGCCGCCAGCGCGCCGCCCTGAGCGGATCGGCATCAGCGACCGGCCGGGCAGATCCTGCAGTCGCGATCGGCACAAGGCCGGTGACGCCCTGAGAACGACTTTATCGGGCCGACTTGCGTCCCCGCCGCGACACCGCCCTGCCCGCCGGGACGATCCGCGGGAGCGCGCTCTGGCGCTGCGTGTCATGGCGGCGACGCTCAGCGACAAAGGTCCGCAGCAGCGTCGCTATCTGCTCGCACACGATTCCTTTCAACATCGCGAGCCGCTCCTCATCGAGACCGTTCCAGCCTAGAGCGGTCAACATCGTGCGCCGCATGATCTGAAACACCAGCATCTGGCCGCTCAAGGCCATGGTGCGGATCACGATCTCGGTGTCATCGGCCGGACGACCCAGCAGGCGCCCCACGATCCCCGTCGTGACGAGGAAGCTGCGCTGTGACACACCCTCGTAGATGAGCTTGAACCCTTCCTCGGAGCCCATGCCCGCCTGCAGGCGGGCCATGAACAGGCGCCAGTCGTTGAGCTCGCGGGAGCTGAAAGAGTTCGACATGAACTCGCCGACTTGCATCTGGAGGGCACAGAATCGCTGGATCAATTCCTCATCGGACGGCTCGCCCCGCAGCGCCGCCTCCGCCTCCTCGACCACATCGGCCATGAGGTCCCATACGCGGGTCACGATGTGTTCGACGCAGGCGTCGTACACGCCCTGCTTGTTGCCGAAATGATATTGCAGCGCGGGCGCGTTGACCCCCGCTTCGGCGGCTATATCGCGCGTCGATGCGCCATCGAAGCCGCGCTCGGCGAACAGGCGCATGGCCCCGGTGAGGATGCGCGCGCGCGTCTCTGCGCTGCACTGATAGCCGCCGTGAACCACCTCTCGAATGCGCGCCGTACCCGTCATTTGCGCTGCCCCGCCACTCAGCTGACCCCAGCCCGATCTCTGTCCGACCAAAAAAATATACCAATCGGGTCAATTATTCCAGCTGGAAAACTTCTTCCGTCTGATATAATTTCCGGATATGAAGCTGGCAGCCGTTGCAGTCGATCCCCGGCCGTCGGAGGAATCCGTCGCGGAGCCCCGCCTGGGGCGCAAGCGCATAGTGCTCATTGGAGCGGCACTGACCGTGGCGGCCGCCGCCGCGTGGCTCATGCACTGGTGGCTGGTCGGCCGATATATAGAGAGCACGGACGACGCCTACCTGAGGGCCGATAGCGTCACCGTCGCCCCGAAGATCTCGGGCTACGTCGCCGAGGTCTATGTCAGCGACAACGAAACGGTCGGCGCGAGTCAGCCATTGGCCCGGCTGGATAGCCGCCGATATGGCGCCGCACTCGACAAGAGCGCTGCCGACGTCGCCGCGCGCAAAGCCGATCTCGCACGCACCGAGGCGGATCTGCTGCAACAGCGCGCCGCCGTCGTGCAGTCGCGAGCCCAACTTCTGGGTGCTCGCACGAGCGAAGACTACGCCGCCCAGGAGGTGAAGCGTTACGAGCCTCTGGTCGCGAGCGGCGCCGAGACCGAGGAGCATCTCGCCGATCTGCGCAACAACCAGCGGCAGGCAGCGGCCAGACTGGCGATCGACACGGCGGCGCTGGAGGCAGCCGAGCGTCAGTTGGGCAGCACGACCGCGCAGATTCAGCAAGCGCGCGCGCAACTCGAGGCCGCCGAGGCCAATGTCCAGCAAGCCGATCTCGATGTGCAGGACACGACCGTGCACAGCCCTCTTGCGGGCCGTGTAGGGGACCTGACCGTGCGCGTGGGCCAGTACGTTCAGCCCGGTACCCGACTCATGACGATCGTGCCGGTGCAGAGCGTCTACCTGGAGGCTAACTTCAAGGAGACTCAGATCGGCCGGATGAGAGCGGGCCAGCCGGCCAGCATTCACATCGACGCGCTGCCGGATACCGCGCTGCGGGGTACCGTGCTGAGCTTTGCGCCCGCCACCGGTTCGCAGTTCGCCCTGCTCCCCGCTCAGAATGCGACGGGGAATTTCACGAAGATCGTGCAGCGGGTGCCGGTCCGAATACGCATCGATGCTGCGGATGCAGTCGGCGCCCGCTTGCTTCCCGGCCTCTCGGTGCGCGTGAGCGTCGATACGCGTTCAGCTCACCCGCGTGCCCATGACTAGTGGACCGCGAAACGCCTCGATCGAGGACTGGATCGCCACGGGCGCCACGGCGCTCGGCGCGCTGATGGCGACACTCGACATCTCGATCACCAACTCGGCGCTACCGCAAATTCAAGGGGCCATCAATGCGACTCGGACCGAGGGGACCTGGATCTCCACGGGATACCTGATGTCCGAGATCGTGATGATTCCCTTGACCGCATGGCTGACGCAGGTCTTCGGCCTGCGGCGTTTTCTGCTGGTCAATGCCGTGCTGTTCTCCGCCTTCTCGATGCTTTGCGGCCTCTCCCACACGCTGACGCAGATGATCGTGGGCAGAGTCGGCCAGGGATTCTCGGGCGGCGCCATGATTCCCACCGCGCAGATGGTCATGCGCACGCGCCTGCCGGCTCATCAATGGGGCATCGGCTCCGCGGTCTTCGGCCTCGTCGTCATGGTCGGGCCGCTGCTCGGCCCGGTACTGGGCGGCTGGCTGACGGAGAACGCCGACTGGAGCTGGTGCTTCTTCGTAAACCTGCCCGTGTGCGTCGCGCTGGTCGTGTTGCTCTACGTGGGCCTGCCGGCGACCCGCACGGACTGGAGTCGTTTCGCCCGGGCCGACTGGCTCGGTATCGTCGGCCTGTCGGCGGGACTCTCGTCGCTGACGGTGATCCTCGAGGAGGGACAGCGTGAGCACTGGTTCGACTCGTCGTTCATCACCGACCTGACCGTCCTGTGCATCAGCGGCTTCCTCATGCTCTTCGCCGGCCAGTTCCTCGCGAAGAACCCCGTCATTCGCCTGAAGCTGCTCGCCAACAAGAGCTACGCTTCGATTCTCCTCATCACCTTCGTCGTTGGCGGGGGCATTTACTGCGTCTCGTATCTCGTCCCTCAATTCCTGAGCGGCGTAGCCGGCTACAACGCCGCACAGTCCGGCGGCGTGATGCTGATCTCCGGACTGCCCGCCTTCCTGCTCATGCCCGTGTTGCCGCGGTTGGCCGCCACGATGAATCTGCGGTTGATGCTCATTCTCGGGCTGACCCTGTTCGCGGTCAGTTGTCTGATCGATACCGCACTCACGGCGCAGACCGCGGGCCTGGACTTCTACCCCTCACAAATCCTGCGCGGAGCCGGTCAGATGCTCGCCTTCATGCCCCTCAACCAGGCCGTGATGGCCGCCGTCGCCAATGAGGAGGCGGGCGATGCAGCCGGGCTCTACAACATGGTGCGCAATCTCGGGGGCTCGGTCGGACTCGCCGCACTCGCCGCGTTCATCGAGCGTCGGGATGCATTTCACGGCGAGATGATTCGCGAGTCGCTCACCGCCAATTCGCCCATGGCCCATGACTATCTCGGGGCAAGCGCCGGATCGTTTCTCGCTCAGCACGGCGATCCGGCTTATGCGAGTCTGCAGGCGATGGCGCAGCTCGCCGCGGAGGCTCAGCAGCAGGCGGTCGTCCTGACGTACTCGGAGACGTTTTATGTGCTGGGGTGGGCGCTGGTGCTGTGCGTTCCGTTGGTTTTCGTCCTGCGTACGGGGGCCGGTCGCACGCCGGCATCGCGGCGCCTGGAGTCACACGGATGACGCGCGTAGCCCGGTTCGCATCGCACGTGGGCGCGGTCCTCGTTGTGCTGATTGCAGCGGCGTGCACGGTCGGTCCGCAATATCGCGGGCCTCCTCCTGTCGCTACAGCCACGATCCAAGCGGCGAGCTTCAGACGGGCAACACCGGAAGCCGTGTCCGGCGTTCCTACTGTGGCCGAGTGGTGGGAGGCCCTCCAGGACCCCGATCTGACGGCCACGATCCGGCAGGCCCTCCAGAACAGCCCGAATATCAAGCTCGCCGAGGCGCGCGTGCGCGAATCCCGGGCATCTCTGCGCGAGAAGCGCCTGGATCGCGCACCGAAATCCAGTGCCAGCGCGGCCTACATCCACGCCGGGCTTCCTAACGGTTTCGCTTCGTCTTTGTCGTCCTTTGATCTTTACAGTCTCAACTTCGATGCCAGCTGGGAAGTCGATCTTTTCGGTGGCACGCGGCGCGCCATTGAGGTCGCCGCCACGGAGGCCGCCGCGGTCGAGGCGGATCTGGCCGATGCCCAGGTGCAACTGGCAGCCGAAACGGCCCATGCCTACTTCGATCTGCGCGACGCGCAGCAGCGGCTGGAGCTCGTGCGCGCCTCGGCGGAAATAGAGAAGCGGATGTTGTCCCTGACCGAACAGCGGCGCGCGCGCGGAGTAGCCTCCGACCTCGACGTGGAGAGGGTCAGGACGCAGCTCGAGGGGACGCAGGCCAAGATGATCCCGTTGGACGCCAGCATCGACGAGTCGCTCGACCAGCTCGCGGTGCTCACGGGTCAGCCACCGGGAGCGCTCGATGCGACGCTGGAGACGCTCCGGCCCCTGCCCTCCTTGCCGGCAACGGTGGCCGTCGCGGATCCCGCGGCACTGCTCCAGCAGCGACCGGACATCCGTGCGGCCGAGCGCAGGCTTGCATCCGGCAACGCTCGGATAGGTCAGCGCATGGCGGGTTGGTTTCCGAAGCTGACCCTGCTGGGCGATCTGGGTTTCAGCTCACCGGATCCCGGCAAGGTGGTGGGTAGCGATACACTCACCTGGCTTGCATTGCCGACCCTTCAGTGGAACATGCCTGACTTCGGGCGAGTACGTGCCCAGGTGCGTCAGGCAGACGCACAGTATGACGAGGCGCAGGCCCAGTACATGGGGACCGTACTGGGCGCATTACGCGACGCCGAAACGGCGCTATCCCGCTACGCACATCAGCGGCAAGCCGCGGTCGCCCTGCGGAATGTCGAATCATCGGCCAGCCGCTCGGCAACCCTCACCGAGCAGCGCTATCGCGCCGGTACGTGCGCCGCTCTGGATTGGCTCGATGCCGAGCGGACCCGCTACGCGGCCGAGCAGGACCGGGTCGCCGCGGATGCCCAGCTACTCAACGACTACGTCGCCCTGCAAAAGGCACTGGGCCTCGGCTGGCGCCCGGTACAACTCGCACGCAACCAGGGCGTGGGGCCCGGCGGGCGGCCAGTGCAACTCACGCGCAACTGAGGCGTTGGGCTCGGCGGACGGCCAGTGCAACTCACGCGCAACTGAGGCGTTGGGCCTCGCGGGCCGTCACGTCGTGATCAGTTTGTCGTAGTCGATCCGCAGATCCCCGAGCACCTGGATCGCAGTCGCCCGGCCGCCTCCGGTGACCGCGCCTCCGGGATGCATGAATGGGCCGGCGAGATACAGCCCCTCTATGCCCGGAACGCGATACTGCGCGAGATCCGGGGTCGGGCGCCGGCCCATCCACTGATCGATATAGGTGCCGATGCCGAAGATGTCCCCGTTCTGGAAAGACGGGCTCCATTTGCTCATGTCGTATGGCGTCTCGATCGCGCTCCCGAGCACGTTGTCCGCGGACATGTTGGTCGTGTAGGGTTCGTAGCGCCGCATGATCTCGTGCTTCACTTCATCCTTCACGACATCCCAGTGCTCGATCCCGTGACCCGCGAGCTGGAAGGGCACGAAATGATACAGGTAGAGTGCGGCGCCCTTCCCGCCCGGCACCCGCGACGGGTCGTACTTCGAGTGGCAGTGGATGCTGCCGTTCATCGAGTCCGGAATCTGCCCGTTCCGCAACTGATAGAAATGCCGGCGGAACTCCTGCATGTCACTCACCGTCGGCTCGACGACGGCTGCCTGATCTACCTCCGGTCCGGCCTTGTAGCGCGGCGCCTCCTTGAGAGCCCAGTGCGAATTGATACAGCCAAAAGCACTGAGCCGCGTCGCACGTGCACGCCGCACGACATCAGGATCGACTCCCTTGATGAGGTCTCCCAGCATCCACGGATGCACATTCGCGATGACAGCGCGCGTCGCCTCAAGGCGCTCACCGTCCGCCAGTACGACGCCGCGCGCACGTCCCCCACTATGAACGACCTCGCGTACGAGGACGTTCGTACGAACCTCCCCGCCGTGGGCCTGAATACACTTTACCAGCGCGTCACTCAGCTTCTGCGAGCCGCCGATGACCGGCCCGCCCTTGTACGTGTGCTGAATAGCGGCGAGAAACAACGGCGTGATACCAGTGCCATTCTCTTCGGGCCCGATCATCAGCTCCGAGATCCACTTCAGGAAATGGATGCGGACCTTGTCGTTCTGGTAGATGCCCTGGATGACGTCGAAGGCGCTCTGCAGCAGGTAGCCGATCAACTCCTGTCCCGCGGGACTCTGATCGAGCATCGCCATGAACTGTCCGTAAGGCAGCGGCGGCCTGAACATGCCCGCGAACAGCAATCCGCCCATGGCCTGCATCTTCGTGACGAGCGCCCGATGCGCCTCGGCATCGCGCACCGAGAACTTCGCGATCGACTTACAGGTCGCATCGAGGTCGTGATAGGTGCAGAGGTAGCTGTTGTCCTCGAACACCGTCGCGTGCGAGATATCCGGCAGGGCAAACTTCAATCCAAAGCGGCTCTTCAGACCGAGCTCGTCGTTGGCGAGCAGGGGATTCGCCATGATGAGAATCATCTGCGCGGCATGGGGATCGTGGACGAAGCCGGGCAACGTGAGGCTCCGGCTGACCACGCCGCCGCCAGCGACGGGGTTCTTGTCCAGCACCAGCACATCCACGCCTGCCGCTGCGAGATATCCCGCGGCGGTCAGCGAGTTGTGTCCCCCTCCGACGACGATTACCTCATGCTTGGCCATTGACACGAACTCCTTAACAGCATTCTTGAATTGCGCACGCCGGGGACCGGCGGCCTGCTCACTCGCTCGGAATGTGGAAATGGTCCTGATAGCGGCGATACGCGTCGCGTGCACGCGCCGTTGCCTCGGGCGATCCCGCGCTGAAATGGTGAACCGGCCGCGCCTCCCGCGGACGCTCGCGCAGGTAGGCAGCCATGCCCTCGATGCCACGCTCGCTCAGGGGTATACCGAAGTGCGCATACATCTTCCTGACTGCTCCCAACGGATCACGTACGAGATCGGCATACAGCAGGTTGTGAAATTGACGCTTCGGCACGACGCCGCTCTCGATGACCTCGATGGCCGCGTTCAAGCGCCGAGCCGAAAGGACCGGGTCCACCACGAAATCGAACGCCCCATCCTTGAACGGATGGTCGCTACGGCCCCATTGGATGGTGCCGATGAGATCGACCATGGATGCGAGGGCTCTGACCGGATCGCGGTGTGGCCAGACGAAACAGGCATCGGGATAGATCCGCAGCAGTGCCTGCAGGCGATCGAGATGGATGGGATCCTTGAGCACCCAGTGCCGGCGGGGATTCTTCCACTGCAGCAGCTTCAGCACCCGTTGGTGATAGCTCAGCACGCGCGCCGCGTCGAGGGTGGCGATGTAGGCATCGTAGCTCGCGACCTGGCCCAGACTCCCGAACCAGGATGGAGCCGTGAAGTTGAGCGCGATGATCTGACAATCCTCCATGGGCACGCTGCCGGAGAAGTCGTGCATGGAGGGCAGCGTCGGCGTTACCCGGTTCCACTGGTCGATCAGCTGATGAGCCCTCTCGATGCGCGTGTCCGTTCGATAAGTCGCCGCCTCGGGCGGCGGACACGGAAACGTCGCCTCCCATTGCATCAACGCGCCGTTGTCGGGATTGGCGGCCAGCAGGTTGTTCAGAAAAGTAGTGCCCGAGCGGCCCTGACCCACGATGATGATCGGCTGGACGATTCGCTCGTTCTCGATCTCGGGATGCTCCTTGTAGGTCGCCTCGATCCGCAGTCGCGCTTCGAGCAGTTGCAGGAGCTCCGAGCGCGTGCGCAACCTGCCGATCAGGTTGAGATCGGCTTCCTCGTCCATGGCATGCGCGAGCTTCTCAAACGGCTCCTGCCAGTCATCCGCGCCAAAATCCTCGAGCCCGGTGGTCCGCATCGCGCAATCGAGCAGGGACTGCGCGTCCAGCGGCACGACCGCGCGGACGTTCATGCAGTATCCCTCTTCGTTGACGCGCTGCACCCACTCGGGCCGAGGTGGCGGCTGCCACTGGGTACGGTGGTCTGCGCCGGAGCTCTTCATCGCGGTACTCCTGAGCGGTACTCCTGACTTGCGCGCGGGCATCCCGTCCGCCCCGCCGCGCCCGCATGATACCTCGAACTCGATGATACATCTCAATATAGTTGTACCACATAAGCGCCACGCACGATCGAGGATCTGCCCCGCGTGCGGGGCGTAAGCGTCGGCGCGAAGCAGGAACGGTACCGGCCCCCTCAGGGCGCCGGAATGCCGGTCACGAGGCTGGGAACCACAAAGGCCTTGAGAAGCGCCGCGACCTCTCGCGGCTTCAGGTCTTCCCGGATCGTCACGATCAGGAGCACGGCACGGAGCCAGTTGAGGATGTCGAGATCCTTGAGATTCGCGCGAAGCTCTCCTCGCGCCCGCGCCGACGTCAGGGCCTCGCTCCAGACCAATGACATGAAATCGTCCATTGGCGAGCCCGGGCTGACCAGGTAGCGCTCGGCCCCGGCATGGTCGATCTCATTCAGGGCTGCGACGAATATTTCGTCACCGCGAGAGGTCGCGACCGATTTGATCGAGCCGTTCACGACGGCATCCTCGAAGCTGTCGTAGCCGGCGATGACGGGGCGCAGCTTCTGCGCCATGAGCCGCAGTCGCTCGGTCAGAACGGCCTCGAGCAGCAGCTTGCGCGTGGGGAACACGCGATAGACGGTCTGTCGTCCGACCTGCGCCGCTGCGGCGATCTCCGCGACGCCCGTGTGCTTCGCGCCGTATTTCTCGATGCATGCGATGGCTGCCGCCACGATGCGCGCGGGGTCGGCCTTTCTCTGGGTGAGCAGCGGTTTTCCGGAGTTCTTCTTGAGGGGCATTGGGCGGAGTGTTCGGGACCGGTGGCGCGAGCAATGCGCGGCGCCGTGAAGCGGCAAATGATATGCAAATCAACGCTTGACGGCAATTTAATGCACCGCTTTGTGGCGCCCGCCGGATTGAGTAATATCGCCCCGCCAGCTCAATCACCACGCAGCATCGCGCTGGCGCGCCCGGGCGCGCCGCCACCGGAGATCCGCAATGACCCTCTCGCTCAACGAAACCGCACCCGACTTCGAGGCCGAGACCACGGAAGGCAAGATCCGCTTTCACGACTGGATCGGCAACAACTGGGCTGTGTTGTTCTCGCATCCGAAGGATTTCACGCCGGTGTGCACGACCGAGCTGGGCTACATGGCCAGGATCAAACCGGAGTTCGACCGGCGCGGGGTGAAGATCATCGGGCTCTCCGTGGATCCTCTCGATCGTCACCACGGCTGGGCCGGCGACATCCGGGAGACTCAGGGTCATGCGCCCAACTATCCGATGATCGCCGACGTGGACTACAAGGTCTCGAAGCTGTACGGCATGCTGCCCGCCCCGGTGTCGGGCGATCCGACGAAGCGCACGGCGGCGGACAACCAGACGGTGCGCAATGTGTTCGTCATCGGCCCCGACAAGAAGATCAAACTGATTCTCGTCTACCCGATGACCACGGGGCGCAACTTCGACGAGGTCCTGCGGGTGATCGATTCGCTGCAGCTCACCTCGAAACACAAGGTGGCAACGCCCGTGAATTGGAAGCACGGCGAGGACGTCATCATCGCCGGGTCGGTCACCGACGAGGATGCCAAGAAGCAGTATCCCCAGGGCTGGAAGGCGCCCAAGCCCTATCTGCGCATCGTTCCGCAACCGAAGTAGAGATGAGCCCGGAGCCGCTCGATACGAGGCCCAACATGAGACGGTCATGACCCCGTGGTCGTGCGCCGACGGCCACCCGACACCGTAGCGACAGCGCGATCGATCAACGCACCGTGGCGTCAGCTTGCCCAAGCAGCCTGGGCTTGCAGACTTGTTTGCTCGCCAGATTGCTCTGCAGATAGAGCGCGGCCGAACGGATGACCTTTCGAGTCTCGTGCACTCGCCGTACCGTTCCGAAACCGAGCGTGGTCGTCGAGCCCTTGTAGGCCTCCACGACCGCGGTCGGATCGACGATGAACTCCCAGCGGGGTCCCTTGACGAACGTGAACACGACACGATGGCTGCCAGCCCGCTCGGCATTCACTTCAATCGTCTCGAGCAGTCGCTCGCCCTTGCTGTTGGCGATCACGGCGCCGCGCGCCCCGAACTCTCCGCAGTAGAGATACCCCATGTCGGTGACGCCGTCACTGTATGTGGTGTTCCATAGAGCAACGTAGCCAACACGGTTGTGCACCCACCAGGTATCGGCGTAGCTGCGATCTCCCCAGGTGTGCTCGACCATGGTGTAGCCGTTCACGGGTCGACCGTCGAACGTCCCATCCACCTTGTAGAATTGCGCGGTGTAATACATCAGGTTGGTGTTCCCGCCCGGCTCCCGCCAGGGCAGCAAGAACTGCATCGCAGGGCTGGTGATGGCGCCGCTCAGATGCACGTTGCCGTCCGAAGACTGCCACTCCAGGTCTTGATCGTTGAAGCGGATCTGCTCTCGCGCGTCGCCACTGTGTACGGTGTACAGGATCTTGTTGTCCGGGGTCAGCTCCTGCGTGGCCGGGCCGCCCCACAGGCGGGTGCGCTCCTCCGGCACGAGACCCTTGGGGGATGCGCGCAGCAATGGAATCCAGGGCCGTGCGCTCAGGCCGGGCTTTCCATCGAGCTTTTGCACCGCGTTCGATATGAAAAAGAATTTGCCCGCGCTATCGCGCAGCATGAGATCGAACCAGGTATCCGTGTAGCGCAGGCCGAGATACTGGCGGGTAACCAGTTGGTCCTCGGGCAGCGGCTTGAACAAGCCGATCTGCATGTGGTCCCACTCGCCCATGCGCAAATCGCGCGCATAGCCCGTTATCTGAGCCGAGCTCCCCGCCTGACCGGAATTCCCGGCGTCCATGTGAGCTGCGCTCTGCGCATCGCTCTGCAACCAGGCGCTCAGGATCGGTAGCAGGCATGCCGCTACGTACCAGTCTCTCGCGCTCACGGCTCCTCCCCCTTTGCGATATGGCACCGGCGTCCCGCGCCATCGGCATGCGCGGAGACCTGGCGTGCGGCCCTATGCGCTGCCGTCAGGATAAGCCCGCGAAATCCGAGCTGTTCAGCACGACATCGCCGAAAGAGATGCTCCAGCGGTAGGCGATCATGCCGATCCGGGCGGCTGCGACCGGCCCCGCCGACAGCCAGCGGATGTCATTGCGCGTGGACGCCACCTTGATGGGCTCGGCGCTGTCGCCCGCCAACCCCACAACGGGTTCGACGATGATCGCATGCTCGATGGGAGCCACGATCCTGAAAGCCATGGCGCGCTCGGCAGTCGCCGCCAGAGGCTCCAGCGGATGGGTGCCCTCGATCAGATATCCCGTGACCACGTCGCCCGCGCGATGCAGGTTGCGAAAGCGCTCAAACATCTCGAAATAGCGCTCGCCCACCCGATCGGGCCAGCTCCAGATGTCATCGCGCGGCTCGCGGCTCAACATCCAGATATTGGAGCGAAAGATATCCGTCTGGGCACCCCCCGGCTCACACTCCAGATCGCCGCGGAGCGAGATCTTCCCGACGCCATCGTCCTTGGCAACGATCTCGAAAGCTTTGCCGATCCAGGCGAGACAGTACACACGCTCACCGACACGAAACCCGTCGTAGGCACTCACCGCAACACGACCTCGTGGACCTTATCCATCACGAGAGACGGCATCGGCAGCGCTGCTTCCGGATCATCGCCGTGGAAGCGCCAGACCCAGCGGACGACACCCTGCGAATCGAGGAGTGCCCAGGCATGCAAGGGCAACGATCCGAGCCGGCCGGACCCAAACGCCCGGAAGACGCTCCAGTCAGGGTCCGCGTACAGAGGAAAGTTGAGACCCAGGGCGTCAGCGAACTCGCGGCAATGCTCGACGGTGGTGGAAGCGACCACCATGACCTCCACGCCGCGACGTTCGAAGTCCGCGCGCGCGGCGTTCATTTGGTCGAGTGCCGGCAGACAGACCGGACAGAACATCTGCGCCGACTGTACGCGCACCATGAACAACACGAAGGGCTTGCCACGCAGATCGCTCAGGCTGATCCGGCGACCATCGGGCGCGAAAACCGTAAAGTCGCGGCCGGCCTCGCCCGGCCGAACCATGTCGCTGCGCGGGCCGACGGGACCCGGATTCAACCCCTGCATCCCAATCAGCGGAAACACCATCTTCGCGGACATGACCGGAGCTTGATGGAGGGTGGATAACCGTACCGCGATCGGGTCGGGCTCCGTGCCCGACGTCGCGGATTGCTGCGGGATGTCCAGTGTCGGGGTGCGCTTCGGATCCGCGCTCTTGCGGTAGCGTATGCCGCCGTGAGACTCGAAATCGTTCGGGTCGGCTCCCGGTGGAATCACGTCGCCGGACGGCCACATCGTCCCCGCCAAGCTGGACTCAGGCATGGTTCGCTCCTGTCAGCCCAATTTCAAACATGAAGGAGTAGAATTGTCGGAGCGCTCGCTGACTTCAGGATGCTAGCGGCCACTCCAGCGAGTGTCAACGACCGTTGAGGCCGGACAGACAACATTGGCGCGGCACATGCGGCCATGCTCGCGGAGCTTCCGGTACGGCTGACACGCCGACGGGCGCTCCACACCGACCAACAAAACGAATCCGTGCCGGGCAGTCCTGACACTGGTTGGATGGGGCTTGACCGCGCCGCGCCTGCCGACTATACGGAGTGTAGCTGCACGGCCCGCGGCATGACTTCGGAGCGAGGTGGGATGTCGGAGGATGCAGGCACCGACGAGAAGCTCGCCGGCGAACCCTCGGTTGCCGATTACCTACGGGTCTTGCGTCGTGAGCTCACCAGTCTGGAACTCGGCACCGCGCCTCCTCAGAGGACGCTCGATTCGATCGGGATGGCCACCGGGCTTCTCGATCACCTCATCGTCCGACTGCACCGAGCCGGGAATCGACTTTCGACCGCCACACGTCCCATCGGCGCCCTCTCCTGGCCTCACCGTCTCACTCAGGTCCGCATCGCCCGCGCGGAACTCGATGAATGGGAGCGGCAGGAAAGATCCGAAGCAGCCGGCCTCCCCGTCGTTGAAACAACGAGTCAGGCTCCGACCCGTGAGCAAGTAGAGCGCTACCTGCGCAGGTGTCTATCCGATCCCCATCTCGTGGTGAGCTCCGTTGCTGCACCGCTTGGAGGTTACTCCAAAGACACCATCGTCGTGCGCTTCACTGGAGTCCGCGGCGCCGATGGAGTAGTCATGCGGTCCGACACGCCGTCGGGTCCGCTGGAGAGCCTGGTCGCAAGCGAGTTCCCGGTATTGCAACTCATGCATGCCTCGAAGGTGCCCGTCGCGGCTCCCTTGTGGGTGGAAACCGACCCTGCCCTGCTCGGCCGCCCATTCATCGTCACGACGCTGGTGCGAGGTCAACCGGCCATGAACTTTCGCCAGGAGATCGCGGGAGGCATCGGAGCCGAGGTTGCGGCAGCGTTCGCTCTCGTGCTCGCCGACATTCACAAGGTCGATGCGAGCCAGATAGTCGCCGCTCCGGCCCCGGTCGGTCCGGCACTGGCCGCTCACGTGAGACGGCTACTGGACCAATATCAGGACCAGTGGCAGCGGCGTGGCGGCACGACCCACGCAATCGTCGATTCCGCGTTTGCCTGGATGCGCGAGAACATTCCATCCCCGACGGCCACGCCGGCCATCGTTCATGGCGACCCCACGATGCGCAATCTGATGGTCGATGATGGACAGGTGACCGCGTTGCTCGACTGGGAAACCTGGCACGTGGGCGATCCGATGGAAGATCTGGCCTATTGTCGTGATGAGATCGAGCGGTTTTTGCCCTGGCGCAGGTTCACGGAGCTGTATACCGCGCGCTGCGGCCGAATCGTAGACGAAGCGGCTTTGCGCTACTGGAGCCTGTGGAAGTTCCTCCGCGGCGCCGTCACCAGCGTGTCCATGACACACAGTCTGCGACATGGCCTGCAGAGCGATTTGCGCACGGCCTTCGGCGGTGTGCACTACACCCGCTTCTGCAGCCAGGAGTTGGCCAAGCGCCTGGAAGCCGTGGCTGGCACGTAGCTTCGGCGAGTCGCTTGCCTCTCCTCAAGCGAGCTTCGAGAACCGTTTCTGATAGTCCGGCCAGGAATAGTCCTGACACTCGCCCCAGCCTTTGATGCCGTCCAGAGTCCACTCGGTGAGCCCGAACCAGCCCAGGTTGTTGGGCCATACGTGTATACGCACGCCGCTGCAGGGTTCGCCTTCCAGGCGGTGCATCTGTCCGCGGTCATCCTCGAAATCGACTTCGACACGCAACGGACTCATGAAGTCAGAGGGATCTCTTTGGGTTCGCTTGCGCATCTTTACGACCTTGCGCAGGTCCCCTTCGAGATTGATCCAACCATCGTAGAACGTACGATCCGGTGGCACCGCGTACACTCCCGACCACTCGGCGGTGGCCGGATCGTCCAGGCCGCTCAAGTTGAACGCGCCCTGCCCCTTCCCGATCACGCCGCACAACCACCCGATCGGCGGGTGAGCGATGGCGATCTCGGGCCGCGACTCGCCCCAGGAACGGTCCCGGAAGCCATAGCTGTCCACCTTGATCCGCTCATCGCCCAGGCGGACCGTGCCGGTAACGTGCGTGGCCCCCTCGAAGTGCTTGCGATTGGCGCGCATCACGATGGGAAACAGTGCTCTTATCTTCAAGTCCGCCTCGATGCGGCCATCTGCAGAGACATAGCGAACGGAGTTTTGCACCAGCGGATCGTCGAACCCGATGCGCAGCCCCACCTGCGGAATGTCCAGACTTTGCCTCGAGACGGCAGGCATCGGCAGATAGATCTGGTAGTTCAGGTGCTCCGCCATGACCTGCTGACGCTGCCGCCCGCGCCACATCCAGGTTCCTGCTCCGCACAAATTCAGATTGGGCCGCATGGAGACATAGAAAGACATGACGAGCTGGCGCTCAGGCACGAGCGCGTCAAACCACCACGTCTCGCACACGTCGAACCGACTCTTGTCGGTCGCTCCATGAAAAAACTCATCTTCGGCAGTGCTGGCACCGAAGCCGGCATAGGCACCGCGCAGCCACTCCACTTCACGGCTTCCGTCGCTCATCGGGCGCTCCGATTTCAGGTTATTTCCGGGAACAGGGATTCTCGAGCTGCTTTTGTCCATCATTCACCCACGCTCACTCATTCCTGCTGGCGCAACCAACGCGCAACGGCCGTCCGAGGATCGCTATGGCGCGCGAGCACCTCATCCAACATTCGCTCAAACGGCTCGTTGCCTTCCCGGACCGTACGGTACCGACCGCGCAACGCTTCCGCGATACGCTCTATCAACAACACTCGAGTCCGTTGCCGTCTTTGAGTCTCTCGCTCTTCAGGATGGGCGAGCAGATGGATACGATGGGCCTCGACCGACTCCCATAGAGTCTCGATCCCCTCGCCTCGCACCGCCTGCGTCTTGACGATCGGCGGCCGCCATTGTTGCGGGCCGAGCCCACGACACCTGAACTCGAGAGACTCGCGCAAGGCCGTCACCGTGCGATCAGCGGCGGGCGCATCGACCTTGTTGACGACCCACACGTCGCCCGTTTCCAGAAGACCGGCTTTCATGGCCTGCACGGTGTCCCCGCCGAGCGGCGTCTGGACGATGATGACCGTGTCCGCGTGAGTCACGATATCGATCTCGCCCTGCCCCACACCGACCGTCTCGACCAGAATACGGTCGAAACGCAAGGCATCGAGCACGACGAGCGCGTCCCCCGTCGCGGCCGACAGCCCTCCCAACTGGCCTCGCGCAGCCATGCTCCGGATGAAGACGCCGCTGTCCGTGTTGTGGCGACCCATCCGCAGCCGGTCCCCGAGGATCGCACCGCCTGTCCTGACGCTCGATGGATCGACTGCCAGCACGGCAATGCGCAATCCCTGTGCGCGGTAGCGCGCAATGAGTTGATCGGTGAGCGTGCTCTTGCCTGCGCCGGGCGGCCCGGTGATTCCGATCACCGAAGCGGCACCGCCTTTTGCATACAACAGCTGCAAAGCAGCGCAGACGGAATCGTCACCTGACTCGATACGGCTGATCAGGCGACTCGCGGCGCGCAGGTCGCCTCGCAGCACTGCTTCGGCAGCGGCGTCGCCCGGCGACTGCATCAGCCTGGCCCGTGTGCGGCGCCCTGGGCCAGGGGCTTGCCGGTCACTTCGGCCAGGAACCGCAGAATCTGGCGCAGATCCGTGCCCGGCCCGAAGATGCCTCGCACCCCCATTTCGCGCAGCGTAGGCTCATCCTCGGCGTGAATCAGGCCACCCAACATCACCGGCACGTCCCCGACCCCGGCGGCTCGCATCTTCTCCAGCAACCCGCGTGTGTAATGCACGTAGGTCGCGGAGCTGAAGCTCAATCCCGCGACATCGGCGTCCTCCGCGATGATCGCGTTCACGAAGCCTTCCGCGCTGTTGTGCTCGCCGAGATAAATGACCTCGACACCCGCATCGCGCAAGAGCTGCGCCAGTGTGCGAATACCCTTGCTGTGCACGTCGGTCCCGAGCATGCCCAGCAGACATCTGATCTTTCCGTGAGCCATCAAGGACTCGTGTAAGTGAATGGCGACTGTACTGTCCGGAAGGGATCGTAGGGAAGATCATTTGCGGCTCGCACTGTACCCCACACCTCGCCGATCGTTGCGTCGGCGACCAAGGCATCGATCATCGCCTGATGAGAATTCTCGCGCCGCCGTGCAACCCGATAGAGCGCATCGATCCTCGGTGCCAGCGCTGCGCGGTCGCGACCCGCCTTGTGCTCCTTGAAACGCTGCAGATGCGACTGCATACGCGCGGGATCGAAGGTGAACCGCCGGGGGGGCGTGGTCTTCCCGGGCACGAATTTGTTGATGCCGACCTTGATGCGCTGCTGCCGATCCAGCTCCCGCTCGATGTCGTAATTGTACGCGTCCATCCAGCTCTCGAGCGTCCCGTCCTCGATCGCCTTGACGAGACCGATCTGCTCGATCTTCGCCTTCATCGCGAGCGCATCGGCCTCCACGCGATGGGTCAGGGACTCGATGTAGTAGCTGCCGCCAAGGGGATCGGCCGTGCGGGCCACACCGATCTCATGGGCGAGTATCTGCTGCGTGCGGATCGCGAGCTCGCGGGCTTCCTCGGTCGGGATACAGACCGGCTCGTCGTACGTACAGGTCTCGACGGACTGGACGCCGCCGAGGATGGCCGCCAGGGTCTGCATCGTGGCGCGGCACAGGTTGTTCAGCGGCTGGGGATACACGAGAGCGCGTCCGGATGTGTGACAGGCGACGCGCAGGCGCTGGCTGCGCGGATCCTGCGAGTTGAATCGCTCCTTCATCGTGCGAGCCCAGATGCGGCGCAGCGCCCGGAACTTGGCGACTTCCTCGAACAGGTCGATGTCCGCCGCGGACACCCACGCCATGCTGGGGGCGATCTGATCGACATGCAGCCCGCGCGCAATCAGATCCTGGAACGTGAGCTCGATGATCGCCATGCCGACGGCGATCTCGCCCGCCGCCGACAGCCCGCGCTCTCGCATGTCGTAGGCTTGCGGGCAGCCAAGCGCCCAGCGTGGGCTGTGTTTGACGCTGTATTCGAGGCAGTCGACGGTCGTGCGATGGCCCAGGGCGGCGGGAACGATCCCCTCACCCCAGCCACCCAGCCGCAGTTGCAGATGATCGGGCATGTGAGATCCCTGCAGCTTGGACACATCCCGGCCCTGACGCGTGGCGAGCGCCACAACCATCGGGTAAATCATCATCGTGCTGTGCCAGGCGACGTCGGTCTGCGTGACGTCGATTCCCCGTAGCAACACCTCCAGGGCATGCACGGTCGGCAGCGAGCAGCCCTCCTGTCCGGCATCCGCCCACAACGCGGGATGATCGGGATCGATCGCTTCCTGCGTCAGGGTATCCAGGACGACATTGATCCCGGCGCTGCCCATGGCGAGAGCCGTATCGATTCCCTCGCGCGTGTCCTCCGGAGAGCCGTAGCCGACGATGTTACGCAGTGTCCACATCCGGCTGCGGTACATCTGCGAATAGCTGCCACGGGTATAAGGATATTGACCCGGATCACCGAGATCGCGCGCGTAGTCGAGGCCGGCCGCATCCCCCGGGCCATATGCGGCGGCGGTCTCGATGCCGCTCCACGTGGCAGTCCGGGATAGTTGGACTGACACGTCCTCCTGCGCGGCGGTGACGGCTCCTGGCGTCGGCGGTAGGCGTCGCTCACTGCTCACGCGAAGACCCCGTTGCCGCGAGCTGGTCGCGGAGAATGAACTTCTGCACCTTCCCGGATGCGTTCAGGGGAAAGCTGGCGACGATGTGCCAGCGCTTCGGGACCTTGTGACGCGAGATGCGCGCCTGAAGAAATGTCGTGAGATCCGCGATGTCGATGGAGGCACCCGGCTTGGCCACTACCGCCGCGGCCACCTGCTCCCCCCAACGCTCGTCCGGCAAACCGAAGACAGCCGCCTGCGAGACCGTCGGGTGCTCCGCGAGCACGTCCTCGATCTCGCGAGGATAGATGTTCTCACCGCCTCGGATGATCATGTCCTTCAGGCGTCCCGTCACTTGCAGGTAGCCGTCGGACCCGACCAGTCCGAGATCCGTGGTATGGAGCCAGCCATCCGCATCGATCGCCTCGCGAGTCTTGTCCGCCATGCGGAAGTATCCGGACATGACGTAGGGATTGCGGACACAGATCTCGCCGACCTCACCGACGGCGAGCGTGTGACCATCCACGATGGAGATCACTTTCGCCTCCGACAGGGGCAAGGGGACGCCCACGCTGCGCGCTATGCGGGCGTCATCGTCATCGCGCGCCGTGATGAACATCGTGCCACTCGCCTCGGTCTGCCCCATCAACACCATCACGTCGCAGCCAAATTCGCGCTTGACTCTGCGCACAACCTCAGGCGGCACCACGGTGCCTCCCGACACGATGACCTGTAGAGCGGCGAGGTCGGTGGCGGGAAACTGCGGCGACTCGAGCATCGCCAGCAGCATGGTCGGCACGGCCATCGTCGCATTGACCCGGTAGCGTTGCAGAGCATCCAACATGGCCTCCGCATTGAACTCGGGAAGGAGCACCTGCGTCCCGAGTTTCGCCAGGACGCCCAGGGTCAGCGTGCCCGTCCCGCCGATATGATACATCGGCAGCACGTTCAGCCAGACGCTGCCGGCCGCCACGCCTACTTTCGCGGCCGTGAAAGCCGCGTTGTTGACCATCCCCTCGTGGGTCAATACCGCACCCTTCGGCTTGCCGGTAGTACCCGATGTGAAGATGATCATTGCGGCGGCGTCCGCCGCCACCTGAGGCAACGTAACCGGCCGGGCCGAGGCGCTGAATGTTGACCATTCGTCCATGTACACGAGGCTCTGCAGGTGCGGTAGCGAGGACCTCACCTCGGCGAGCACGGCCGCGCCATCGAGACCGCGATAAGCGCGATCGAGGAACAATCCGCGAGCCTCGCTCTGCGCGAGCAGATACTGCAGCTCGCCGCCGCGATTGGCCGGATTGATCGTCACCAGGATCATTCCAGCCAAGGCCGCACCGAGCTCGAGCAGGACCATCTCGGCGCTCCCGCCTGCCCAGGTGGCCACCCGGTCGCCTGGAGCGAAGCGACCGAGAAGCGCGTGCGCGACCGTCTCGGACTCGCAGAGCAGCTCGCGATAAGTCCAGGTGCGTAGAGCAGGATGCCCGGCGGCCGGCAGAATCAGCGCCACCCGATCCGGGCACTCGGCCGCCGCGCTCCGTAACGAATCTCCAATGGTGAGGCGTCGCAAAATCGCCTGCGTATCGCCTCGCACATGCGCCAGCGTCATCAGATGCAGAAGCCTCTCGACAGATCGATTCCCAGATCCTGGTAGACGACCATGGCCGTCGGGCGGCCTCCCAGGGTCACCGTCCCGCCGGGATGCATGAACGGCCCGGTCAGATACAGACCGGCGATACCCGGAACGCGATATCCGGCCAGAGCCGCAGTCGGCCGCTGGCCGAGGATCTGGCCGTGAGCCGTGCCGACTCCGAAGATATCGCCGCACAGCATGCTCCCCGAATGGCGGTGATGATCGAGCGGTGTCTCGATCAACCGGCCCTCGATACAGGAATCGTCGATGTTGACCGTGTAGCGCTTGAAGGACTCCCACACGAGATCGCCGTATTCCTGCTTCCGCGCATCCCAGCCCTCGAGGCCGCCGTCAGCGAGCCGCATCGGGGCGAAGTGATACAGGTACAAGGCGGAGCGGTCGGGCGCCGGCACTCGCGTCTTGTCGATGAACGAGTTGATGATGCTCAGGGGGTTGAAATGCCCGAACGGGATCTCGCCCCGGTGGTAGCCCTCATAGATGCGGCGCATGCCCTCGAAGTCATCCCGCGGCATGTACTCGACCACCATGCTGTTGCGCAGGATTTGATTGTGCGAGCCGATGAACACCGGCTCGCGAGCGAGCGATATCTGCTGGTTGACGGCGCCGTGGTTGCTCAACTTGACGGCGCGCGCCTCGGCGCCGATCCTGGCATCGAGCTCCGGCACGAAGCGCTGCAGGTTCCAGGGATGGATGCAGCCGATGACCGCGTCCCGCGCGGCAATCTTCTCTCCATCGGCGAGGACCACGCCCACTGCACGACCGCCTGACACGCTTACTCTGACGACTTCGGCCTGCGTCCTCACCGTGCCGCCGTGATGCTCAATGCTGCGCACGAGTGCATCGGACAGGCGCTGAGTGCCACCGACCACGGCATACGGGCCGGTCGCATGCGCGATTGCCAGGAGGTTGTAGACCAGTATGCCGGTGCCGGCCGTTTCCGGGTTCTCCATCGCCTCGCCGATCCACTTCAGATAGTGCAGGCGGACCTCGGGGGCTTCGAAAGCTCCGCAGATGACATCGTACGCGCTGTTTGAAAAGCTGCGCGCGAGCTCGGCGCCTTCCGGGCTCTCTCCCAACAACTTGAGGAAGCGATCGAACGGCAGGGGCGGCGACGCCGCGCCCGCCGCGAGCAACGGCGCGAATTCCACACAGCGCTGCGCAAAGCTACGATAGCTCTCAGCGTCTTTCCCGGAGAACTGCGCTATCGAAGCAGCGGTCACATCAACACTCTTCGCCGTGACGAGCACCGTTCCGTCGTCGAACAGCGTGGTGAATGCCGCGCCCCACTCGGCGAACTTCAGGCCGAACCGCGCGCACAGGCCAAGCTCGTCCTTGACGATCGCAGGACTGCTCATGCACGTCATGATGCCCGTAGCATGCGGATCGTGGATGAAACCCGGCGCGACCTCCACGGAAATCGCACCTCCGCCGCAGTTCCGGTTCTTCTCGAGAACCAGCACGCTCTTGCCGGCTTTCGCAAGATAGGCTGCAGCGGTCAGCGAGTTGGATCCCGCGCCGACCACTACGATGTCGAATGGCTGAGGAATCGGCATTCCTCTAGTATAACCGAACGAGAACTAGCTGTCGCTCGCGCCCACGCTGGCCGCACGCTTCACGCGCCGGGCAGGCGCGGCCTGCGGTACGGCGTCCGCCCCGGTCCGCACCAGCTCTTCAAACACCCTGAGGAGCTCCCCCGCGAAGGCATCCGGCATCCAGGGCTGCGCCAGGCTCCACAGATGCAGCAGGCCGTCGAAGAGCATCGGGTTGTCCGGGGTGGCCGCCCGCGGATTGTCGATATGGCTCATGCGCAACCAGTTGAGCCACTGGCTCCACAGGTTCTCGGCATACAGGCGGAAGCTGTTGGGAGGCTTGGGAACGAGGAGATAGCCGCGGGTCTGCAGGTATTGCAGATCGGCCACGGTGGTCGCGATCACCCAGTTGCGAAACTCCCGGTACTCCTTGCGCAGCTGCGGGTCGCTCGCCAGCAGATAGGCAAGCCCGTTGAAGAAAAAGCGAAAGTCCCAGAACGTGCGGAAAACGCCCAGCAGCCACTCCGCACCATCCTTGGGCGTGTGCATGCCGACGGGCCGCTTGAGGGCCACTCGCAGATGTTCCTGCAGAACCCACAGTGTCTCGAGAATCAAGTCGCGCTTGCGCTTGAAGTGATAGGTGACATTGCCGGGACTGATCCGCAGGTCCGAGGCAAGCGAGACGATCGAGACGTTCTGGATGCCGCGGCGGTTGAACAGGGCAATGCTGCGCTCGATGATGCGGGTGCGCGTGTCCGAAGAGACCTCGGAGCCGGCCCTGCGGGCAGCGGATGTTTTACGTTTCGTGTTCTTGGAATTCATGCGCCCATCATATGCCGGTGCCAGCGCGAGCCTCCACTTCCCGTGAATTGCGGGGTGGGGGTACACTCCCACACCCCACAGGAGAGTCTGATGGACAGAATCAACCCCGTGTTCACTGCCATCGCCTCGGTCACCGGCGGTCGCAATGGACACGCGGAGGCCGAAGACCACTCGGTCAGCGTCGATCTTTCCGTGCCCAAGGCGATGGGCGGCCCCGGCAAGCCGGGCACGACCACACCGGAGCATCTGTTCGCGTCGGGGTATGCGGCCTGTTTCGGCGGCGCCCTGGATTTCGCGGCGGCACAGAAAAAGAAGAGCGCCAAGGGCGCAACGGTGACGTGCAGCGTCTCGATCGGCCCGCGTGATGGCGGCGGCTTCGGACTCGCGGTCAAGCTGCACGTGAAGGATTCCAGCCTGCCCCAGGCTGAGCTGCTGGCGCTTGCTCGCGAGGCGCACGAGCACATCTGTCCCTATTCCCACGCAACCCGTGGCAACGTTCCCGTGGAGCTGACAGTCGCGGGCGCTTAGCTCGCTTTCCGCGTTCTGGGCTCACGATCGCAGGCGCACATGTCCACCGTTCACTTGCGCATTTATCTGACTCGGAACTGCAGCATCGGGCCCGGAAAGATCGATCTGCTCGAAACAGTCGGGCGCGTGGGCTCCATTCGGCAAGCGGCCCGCTCGATGGGCATGAGCTACCGCCGCGCGTGGCTGCTCCTCGACAGTCTGAATCGCTCCTTCAGCGAGTCCATCATCCGGGCGAGCGTCGGGGGCGCCGGCGGCGGCGGCGTGGTGGTCACCGAATTCGGCGCCGATCTCATCCGCCACTATCGCCTGGCCACGGAGCGGGTCGAGACCCTGGCCCGAGCCGAGTTCGCGGATATCGCCAAGAAAGCGCTGGAAACCAAAAAGGGCGGCGGGAGCACGACCGACGCGGGCGCCGGGGCCACGGTCCCGGCGCGCCACGCAGCGATGCCTCGAAAGAAGAGCACCCGACGCAAGGCGAGAGCCCCCGGTTAGAGCTCGGAAAGGTGCCCAGGGACCTCCCTCCAGCCCGTCTGCACCCGCAGATGCCGGTTCTGTCCGCGGTTACTCGAAGCCGTAGGGGCGATAGGCGCCGGCGATGAACAGCTCGATCTGCGATGCGCCCTTCGTGACCGACCCGTCCGGAGCGTATGTCGTGACGCGCGCGAGATACTCGGGCCCGTGTATCAGCGATCCCCCGGCTGAGCCCAGATTGAAGGTGTCCTGAGCCGCCGCGCCGGTGACCTGATAAGGCGTGTAGCGAAACGGTTGCCGCGACCAGTCGAATTCATCCCACTCCAGAGCCAGCTCCTCCGAGCCGTGATAGGTGTGGAACGTGCCACCGTCCTTCCAGCTTCCGGGGGTGGCGCCCATGGTCTGCACCACCCAAGGCGGACAGGCCACATCGAACACCTGGCGCCAGTCACGACCTTGCGTGTCCTTCATGCAGAACGTCGCCTGCTCGAGAATTCGGGTGCCGGGCTGGAATTTCATGTCGTGCCGGCCCGAGACGAGCTCGATGTCTTCTTCGCCCCAGCCTTTGAACACTCTCCCGCCAAACGGGGTACCGAAGACATCATTCATCTTACATTGCACGCCGTCCGCAGTTTCATGCACGTGGAAGAACCCACTGTACGGCTCCGTACGAAAGCAGGTCCAGAATCGCAGCGAGCGTTGCGGTCCGTCCACTTGTCGCGGCGGCAGCAAGGACGGCAGCGGAGACAGCGGAGGCCGTCCTGCATAAAGACCCCAACTGTGATCGCGCGATCCGGACCAACTCTCCTGGGTCACGGTCCAGGTACGCTCGCGGAGCTGAATGCGTCCGGAGGCCTTCCCAGGCTGCGAGTAGCGTGTCTGATCTGTCGTGCGCCGCCCGCGGTTCACGGCGACGTGATGCTCCTCGAGAAAAGCGGGCGAGGTGCCTTCCCACAGCACGTCGAAGCTCAACCCACTGTCATTCCGATCCAGCACCAGCCGGATCTTGCGCAGCGGCTCCTCGACGATCATGCGATACGGACCGACCTCGATGGCGAAGTTCCGGCGCCAGCAGCGGTTGAAGCGGACAGTCAACTGTCGGCCCGCGACGTTGATGAGCGCGCACCCGCCAATCATGTCGCTGTTGGGATTGACGCGCAGATACGTGCCGAGGAATACCTTCTCGTCCGGATTGAAGACGCCGAACCAGTAGCCGTCGTCCCAGTTGTAGTCCGTCGACGGGATGTAGCTGAAGGTATACGGCGTCTGGTGGACGGGATATTCATCGTAGGGGGTCAGCATCGCCGCTCTCCGCTAGTGAGCCCAGACAATTCAATTAGTTATAGGGCAGGGCTGCTGCCGAAGCAATCCGCCCCGGGCCGGCAACCGGAGTGTTGAGCTGCCCCGAGCGGCCGAGCTGGCATGCGACCACGATTCATCCTGAGCGCGGCCTCGCGCCGCTCCATTCGTAAAGTAGATACCAAATTGGCCGGCTGTCCTGCGCGGCTGCGAGTAGAATCCGAGCCGTTCGCACTCGTTCATCGTTTAATCATCTTAGCAGCTTACGATACAGGCACATCATGAGCGAAACAAACAAGCGGATTGCTCGACAGTTCATCGAGGCACTCGGTAAGAGCGATGCGGCGGCCCTCAAGACCCTGGTCACGCAGGACATCGAGGCCATCGCCACCGGCACGAGCATCGGCTCGGGTTCGCGAGGCTACGCGCAGATCGTCGCGGCCTTCGAGATGTTCGGAAAGGCGACGAGGAGCGGCCTCAACCCGAAGTTCCTCACTATCACTGCCGAGGACGACCGGGTCGCCATCGAGTGGGAGGGCGAGTGCACGCTCGTCAACGGCGTGCCTTACAACAATCAGTACTGCACGATGTTCTTTCTGCGCGACGGCAAGATCTACAAACTCAAAGAGTACTTCGACACCAAGCTGACCGACGCTACGCTCGGCCCGCTCATGGCGGGAGCCACGGTGCCGCAAAAGTAGAACGCTCCGGGCGCTCGGAACTGACCGCTCCTCGTCATCTGCGGCAGATCCCGCGCCGGTCACGCGCAGCGCCTTCCTAGCGGAATAGATCTTCAGCCGTTGGCCTGATCAGGTCGGCCGCCGGGCGCGGTTGGGTGAAATACGTGGATGCGAGACCGCGTACGATGACCATCGGAGTGCCCTCGTTCGCCTCTCCTGACACCAGGGTTGCGGTCGCGCAGATCTCATCGGCAACCGCGATCTGAGTGACCTGGAGCGCCCGTCCGTTCCGGTCGGTTCTGCCTCGTGCGTCGTAAATCGAGGCGATCCCGGCGCATCCGACACAGACACCGGTCACCCCCAGGCGCCAGGGCCGCCCGAAACTATCGGATATCAGTACGCCTACCTCTGCCTGTGCGCGCGCGGATATTGCCTTCCGCAGCCCAGCGGCAGAGGCATCCGGATCACGAGGCAGGAGCAATGCTCTGCCCTCGGAATCGGGCAGATTGGATTGGTCGATCGCAGCGTTGGCAACGACAAACCCGAGGCGATGCCGCACAATCAGGACATCCTTGGCACAGCGCACGACCCGGGTCGATTCCTGCAATACCAGCTCGACGAGGCGCGGATCCTTGGCACAGCGTTGCGCGAGCTCCAGAGCCTGCGCACTGGGAGTGACGGTCGCGAGCTCGACCACGCGCCCCTCCGACTTGGACACGATCTTCTGGGACACGACGACGACATCGTGAGGCGCCAGCGTCAGATCTGCGCGCTGTAACGCCGAAAGCAGCAGATCGACGAGATCATCACCGCGGCGAATCTCCGGGAGGTCCGGAATGGGGAAAAACGTCAGCCCACGCATCAGCTGATTATTCGCTTCTTCCGCAGGGCGTCAACGATCATCCATGCAGCGGTCTCGGCGCGGCGGCCCTGTGCGGCGATGTAGGCGCCATGCCCAACCCGTCCTGGGTGAACTTCGTCGTGCTCTCAACCGAACTGCGTCCGCAGCAGTGGCGCCACCCGCTCGGCAAACAGCTTCAGAAAGCGGCCTTGATCCGGTCCGGGCGCGTGGAACACCAAGTGGTCAAAACCTAGCTGCACATACGGTCGAATACCCGCCACGATCTCCTGCGGGTCATCGCTGACGATCCAACGGGATGCAGCCCTCTCTATCGGCAGCGCGTCGGCCAGCTTCTCCATTTCGAGCGGATCCTCGACGTTGACTTTCTCTTCAGGCCTGAGGGCCAAGGCGCCCCACAATCGAGTATCGCTCAGAGCGCGGCTGCGATCGGTGTCGAACGACACTTTCATCTCGATCAGCCGATCGACAGCGCCCGGAGGCTTGCCCGCTTTGGCGATGCCGGCCTCGAGATTGGGCAGGAGCGTCTCCGTGTAGAGCTCCCGCTTCTTACCGCTGGTGCAGATGAAGCCCTGTGCTCTCTCGCCCGCAAACTTGGCCATGATCGGGCCTGCACCCGCGATGTACAGCGGCACCGGTCGCTCGGGTCGGTCGTAGAGGGTGGCTTTTTCCGTACGGTAGTATTGACCCCTGAAATCAACGCGCTCCTCGACCCACAGGCGCTGAATGAGCTCGACGGCCTCCTTCAGGCGCGCCGTCCGCTCCTTCTGTTCCGGCCAGGCGAGCCCTGTACACGGAACTTCATTCAATGACTCGCCGGTTCCAATACCGAGGGCGACGCGGCCAACGAACAGGGCACCCAGCGTGCCGAAGGCTTGTGCCACGACGGAGGGGTGATAGCGAAACGTCGGCGTCAGGACGCTCGTGCCCATCTGCACACGCCTCGTGCGCGCGCCGAGAGCGCCGAGCCAAGCGAGGGAGAAGGGTGCGTGGCCGCCGGTATGACGCCACGGCTGGAAGTGGTCGCTGATCCAGACGGAGTCCAGCCCAACTTCCTCGGCCAGCACCGCATATTCGAGCAACTCGGCGGCGCCAAACTGTTCCGCGGATGCCTTGTATCCAAGCTTCAACATTTCTCCGCTCCATCAAGTCCGGCAGGCCGAGGCACGACATCACACAAAGCGGTGATTGAGGCTACCCTCCCCCGCGCGACTATAGCATTCAGGTATCGAGGACATCCCCGGCGCAGAAGTGTAACAATACCGATCGCAACCACCGGGAAGAGCCCACATGAATCTCACAACGCTTGCCGCCCACGGGCTCACAGCGGAGGGCATTCAAATGCTCGTCTATGTGAACGGCGTGCATTTTCTGGTCGTGCTCATACTGTGGATGGTGGGCCGGGGCCACAAGAACGACTCCGTCCTCGATATCTACTGGGGCTTCTCGTTCGTTGTCGCGGTCTGGATGGCCTATGCGCTGACCGCTGACGTATCCGCTCGCGGCAAGCTCATCAGCGCGCTCGTAACGGTGTGGGGCGCCCGGCTTGGCTATCACCTGCTCAGCCGGTGGGCTCGCATACATGGCCAGGGCGGGGATTTGCGCTATCAGGACATCAAGGACCGACTGTCGGCTTCCGGCAGCTATTCCCTCAAGGTTCTGCTCGTCGTCTACGTTCCGATGTGGCTGTCCTACGCCCTGGCGCAGCTGAATATGCTGCTGGTCATCGGCGCGAAGGATCAGCCACCCCTGACATCGACGGACCTCGTGTCCGGCGGCGTGATGGTCGCTGCCATTGCGCTCGAGGTCGTTGCCGATCTGCAGCTCGATGCATTCAAGGCCAACCATCGCAACGAGGGCAGGATCCTGGACTACGGCGTGTGGTCCTGGAGCCGGCATCCGAATTACTTCGCGAACTTCTGTTGCTACTGGGCGATCTTTGCCATCAGCCTGCGGGTTCCAGGGCTGCTTTGGACCGTGATCTCGCCGCTGTTCATGAGCTGGCTCCTGATTGGATTCACGGGCAAGAAGTGGATGGAGAGTCACCTGAGCAGGCGGCGACCCGGGTACGCGCAGTACGTTGCCAGGACGAGCGGCTTCGTCCCCATGCCTCCGAGGCGATCCTGACCCGACTCGCTCGCCCCGCCGTGTCCTGGGAGGTCGCCCCACCCATGACTACGACCGCCGCAGTAACATCCGCAATGCCGACCAGCGTGTCCCCAGGGACATCAGGCCCAGCGCTTTACGCATCTCCGCCGGCTTTATGATGGCACGCACCGGCATCGCGCCCATGATGGTGCCCTCGACGACGAGCTGGCCGTCAGCAGCGTAGATCCGCCGAATGTCCATCAACTCGGAATCGTCGCTCGTATATAGTTTCATTCGGGCGTACGTCCGAGATACCGATCGATTTCGGCGAGGTAATGGCGAATCCGCACCTCCGACTCCGAAAGACGCGCGCCCGCGAACGCCTCCGATTCGATCCCCTTTTGCACCTCCGGCACGCGGCGCGCGTCCTGCGCCAGCAGGTATCCCAACTCGGTGAAGTCCTTGGGAACGAATCGCGCGGGACGCTCCTCGCCTTTCCAGCCCTTGGGGCCGAAGGTCTCCGGCCCGAACGAATTCAGATCCAGCACCGGCGTCTCATCATCGCTGACCGGCAGGCACAGCGTGATCGCGTTGTAGTAACTCTGGCGGGGATCCGTCGGGTGCGGACGGAATATCTGCAGTAGCACGGTATCGGCGAACACGTTCAGAGTCATGTTCGGGAACGGGGAGTAGTTCCAATCGTCCGCAATCTGATCGTCCGTGAGCTTGTCGAAGAAGTCGTAGCCGTGCTTACGGCCCCACTTGCGCTTCGTATCCACCAGGGCCTGCTTGTACTCGTAGCCCTTCAAGTGCGCATAGTCCGCGGGATTGCCGCCGTAGACGCTGATGAACATCTTGAGCGCATCGTTGACGGTGTCGCGATCGTCGAAGCGGCTGGTGACGTAGCCCTGAGGAATGATCATGCGACTCAACCCGTTGCGGTACAGATCGTACTGCGTCTCCAGCATCTCGCTGACCGGAATCGCCTCGGGATGCACGTCGTCCGCATGATAGAACTCGACGAACGCATCCAGGGCCGTCTTCCAATTGGCCCCCCAGCATAGCTCCACGTCGCGCAGCACACGCAGCCTGGAGAAGTCGTAGTTGCGCAGATGCTCCGGCATGACATCCAGATGCTCCAGGAGCGTCAAGCGCGGCTTCGGGTCCGGATTCACGTAAATCAGGCTGTTCCAGACCCCGCAGCTGACCTCCTTGAGGCCCGGGCGGTCGCAAATGGTCTCGGGCCGGAAGATCGGCTCGTCACGGATCTCGCGGTTGCTGCCGTCGAGGTTGTATTTCCAGCCATGGAAGTCGCAGCTGAAGCAGCCGTTGCCGACGTGACCGAAATCGTTGTGCACCAGGCGGTTGCCGCGATGAGCACACACGTTGTAGTAGGCACGGACGCCGCGGTCCCCAGGGGCCGTGCGGACGACGATGAAGGACTCCTTGCCCAGGTTATAGCGCAAGTAGTCGCCGACATTCGCAATGTCCTGTGTCAGCCCGGCGAACGCCCAGACTTTCATCCACAGGTGGCGCCATTCGAGATCGGCTTCCTCCTGCGAAAAATAACGGCGCTTGTCGGGCCGCCCGGTCCCGTGATCCACATAGGGAGCCTTCTGGCCGGTTGGACCCGAGCGGCCACCCGGGTACGCAACGAAGCCTTCACGATAGTCGAACTTGACCTCAGGCATGACTCTCACCCTCTCGACACTGACACGTTGGCGCGCTCGGCGCCGGTTTCGTGGTGATGGACCAACAGATTCTCAGCCGCCCGCCGACCGCCAGCGAATCGATGGTATGGATGCGGCCGTTTACGCAGAATGCCCACCACCGAGCTCGGCTCGATCATCTCGCCGGCGAGACCCGGCGCGCGACACAGCTTCAAGTAGTATTACCATACTAATACCGAATCGTGGTCTCAGCAACGTGGCCGGGGGCCGCAAAAGATGCTTCGGGCAACCCGCCGGCAAGCGGTGAGCGCGTGTCCGGGACGAGGACTGTCATTCTTACCGGCCCGACGCCGCGGCTGAGCGCGCTCCAGCGTGGCTCATCCCTAGTGTGCACGTACTAGAAAGAAGACATCCACGGGCTGAAGCCTTAAGATCGCGGGCACTTCGCGGCAGAGCCGTGCATCGGTCTGGAAATAGCATGTCCGTCATTCTCGTTACTGGAGCATCCAGGGGCATCGGGCGGGAGCTCGCGGCGCGAGCGGTGGCACGAGGCGACACGGTCTTTGCCGTCGTCCGACAAGAGAAGGATTTGAGCGCCCTGGGCGCCCATCCCAATCTGAAGGTCGTGCGGATGGACATTCGCGATACCGTTTCCGTCGAAGCGGGCTTCGCAGCGGTCGATCAGCTATTGAATGGCGGGCGATTGGACGCCGTCATCCATTCCGCGGCCATCGCCAAACCCAATACCCTCGAGGTCGGGACGGTCGAGGAGTTCGCGGAGACGCTCGATACCAACACGCTGGGAACCTTGCGCGTATTGAAAGCCGCCCTGCCTCGACTACGCGGCGGTGGCGGCCGCCTCATTCTGATGACGTCGCTTTGGGGAAAGACGTCGGGTGCAATGGTCGGGTCTTACAGTGCATCCAAGCACGCCATTGAGAGCATTGCCGACTGCGCCAGAAGGGAGACCGCGGGAATGGGCGTTGACATCGTGGTGGTCGAGCCAGGTGTCGTCAAGACGGAGATGCTTACGGGCATGAGCGACACCACTGAAGGACTGCTTGCGCGGATGCCGGAACAGCACCGCCTACTCTACGGCAACCTCTACAGGCGCTACGCGAGACTCACTCAAAGCAGTACCCGAGCGGCCATCACGGCCGCTCAATGCTCAGAAGCCATCGAGAGAATACTGAAGGTGCGCCGGCCACGCACGCGCTACAAGGTCGGTCTCGATTCTCGTATCGTTTGCTTGCTAGCGTGGCTGCTGCCCGATCGATGGATGGATGCCCTCATGGGACTGAGCCTGAACAACAAACCACTGAAGTCGGCTGACTGAGGCATGACTCGCGGCCCGCTCCGGCTGCGGTGCCGTGAAGAGTCGGGCGTACTCGCCCGCGCAGTTTCATTGGAAGCCCGACCTTCGGGCCTGACGCGCTGCCGTACTAGTCCGACGCGAGGTTGTGGGCCGCTCTGCGGCCTCGCGCCGGCGCGTTACCGGCTCCTACCGAATCTCTGCTCAAGACGCTCTGAAATATTCGCAGCAGCTCGGCCGCGAATGCCGGGGCCATCCACAGCTGACACAGGCTCCACAGGTGCAGCGCGACCTCGTACAGGGCGGTGTTGGGAGGAGCCGTGGATCGCGGCCCCTCGATTTGCGCCATGCGCAGCCAGTTGAGGAGCAAGCCCCAGATATTCTCCGCGAGCAGCGCAAAGCTGTTCGGCGCCACGGGCGGCCGAAAGTATTTCTGCTCCGCCAGGTAGGCGATGTCCGATTCCATCGTCCTCACCACCCAGCGGCTGAGCTGGGAGTACTCGCTCAGCAACTCGCGATCGTCCGTCGAGAGATGAGCCAGGGAATTGAAGAAGAACCGGCATTCCCAAAAGGTACGAAACAGCCTCACCAGGTATTCCGCACCCTCGGTTGCCGACGTGACTTCAACCGGCCGCTGCAGTGCGAAGCGCAATCGGTCCTTGACGACCTCCAGCGCCGCGCTAATCAGGTCCACCTTGAACTTGAAGTGGTACGTCAGATTCCCCGGGCTGATGTCCAACTCGGCCGCGATGCGGTCTATGGGGACATTCTGGGGCCCGTACCGATTGAACAGCTCGATGGACGCCAGCACGATACGCTGGCGTGTATCCGAGTTCAGCCGTTTTGCCGCTCCCTTGCCTCTGGCTCTCGGAGGGTCTTTGGATGCGGACCGGGGCTTTCTTCTTTCGCTGCTCATCGCCCTAGTCTCTCACCTCCAAACCCGAATAGCACCGCACTCAGGGCACGGTACGCGCGGCGACCGCGTTACGCGTGAGCAGGACCGAGCATATCCAATTCACGACCATCGCCATGATCACGCTCGCCACGCCCGACAGCTCGATCGCCCAGCCGGGGGCCGCGGAGTTCATGACGTTGTACATCGGGAATCCCGCACCCATGTGCCCCATATAGGCCCCCGCAACGGCGAGCGGAATCAACCAGAGCTGACCGACGCCGCGCAAATGCGGCAGCGCCACCAGCATGAGCGTCGTACTCATGAGCATCGAGGTCGAATTCAGTATGCCCCAGATCGGCGGCTCGGTACCGTGCCATATCCACAGGGGCTGATGGTCGTAGTAGGCCCACAAGCCGTGTTGGACCGGGTAGGCCTCACCGATGAAGTAGCACAGGGCCGTGATCAGCGTGACCTTCCACACAGCGGCGGCGGTCAATGTACCGGCCACGAATCGCGAATAGAGAACCAGGTAGAAGATCCCGAAACCTGCCATATAGCCCAGGCCGATGTGCCAGGGAATGCGCCGCGAAACGGTCTCGAACATGGCGATCTGGCCGTCCCTGGGATGTACCGCGTGCCCCAGGAAGGTGACCACCGGCTCCATCAGGATTGCTGCCAGGCCGCCGATGACCATCAATACGGGCGCTGCACTCCTCTCTCGCACCGCCACCCGCACGGCGAATATCATCACGACGACGGCCGCGACGACTGTCAGCCCGAGAAATACCGTCTGCAGCTGCCCCGGTATGGTCAGGTCGGGGGCAACCGGATAGTCCACGGTCAGTTGATGGGTCATGGTGCATGCTCCACGTCGTTAGGCCCGCTTCTTCCGGATCGGCAGAAAGCCGCTGGTCTCCTGCATGACCTGCCGATACTCGGGACGGGTACCCATGAGCTTGTCCTGGAATGCGCGCCCCAGAATTCCGGTGAGCATGATCGTATTGAAGACGGGCCCGGCGACCGTCCACCAGATGTCCGGATTACCCGCCACGGCCACCAACCAGATACCCCACCACACCGTGGTGTTGCCGAAATAATTCGGATGGCGCGTATGCGTCCAGACACCGGTGCGCAGATAGCGGCCCTTGTTGTTCGGATCCGCCTTGAACGCCTGCAGCTGCCCGTCCGCGACCGTCTCGAAGTAGTATCCGACACCGAAGACCAGCAGACCCAGACACGCGAGCGGGCCGAGCGGGCCGCTCGGCCCGGGATTGCGCAACACTCCGATCACTCCGGGCAGGCCGATCAGCGCGATCACCACGGCCTGCGGCTCCATCACGAGAAAGCAACTCTTCCACCAGTAGCCGGGACTCAGCCTCGTCACGAAGCCCATGTAGCGCTGGTCGCCATGCCCCCAGACCTTCCGGTAACCGACCCAGCGCTTGGAGAGATAGAATCCGAGCCGACAGCCATGCAGCGAGACGATGACCAGCAGCGCGGCGGCCGTGGCCGACCTGGGCTGCGCGAAGTAATACGCTATCCAGACGGGCGTTGCGTATCCGAAGCCGTAGTAGCCGTCCATCATCGAGTGGTCGGTCTGGAACAATCCGATGATCCAGATCGTCGTCACGGCGGCGAACGTCCACGCCGTACACACCCAGAACAGGCCCCACGGCGTTGTCAGGTCGAAGCCGATCGCAGTCAACAAAGCAGTCATGTTCGCGCCCCCGTGTCCCCGCACGGCTGCCCGCAGGCTGCAAGATCGGGGCTACCGTTCGTCAAATGGTCGATTAGTCCACGCGTCCTACTGCGCAGTTTACCGGTTTTGGCGCATTAGGGTAGACGGACTAATTTGTTTGCACGTACTATGGCGCTCGGCACCGGGCTCGGGGATCGGTTGCGCGCGCCCCTGCCGGGCAGCGCGGTCAGCACGAATTTCAAGGTCCGATGTTGTAGAGTCATAGGGGGCGGGGCCCTGTCTCCCGTGGAGTGCCTGCACGATGCCAGTCAGCATAACTGCGGAGCTAGCCGCTCCCATCGCCAAGGTCTGGGATCTGGTCTCGGACTTCCCGGGACTGAAGCGATGGCATCCGCTCGTGGAGCGGTGCGAAACGCGAGGATCGGGCGTTGGGGCCATCCGTACGGTCCACTTTGCCGACTGGTGGGCCGCGGAGCGTCTGGAGAGCCTCGATCGCGAGGCCCATAGCTTCACGTACGCAATCGTCGACAGCGATCGCCGCCCCATCATCGGCGTTCGCGGCCGGATGAGCCTGGTCGAGGTCAAACCGGGTGTCACGCAGCTGACGTGGCAGTCCGGTTTGGAGGACGGCAACGAGCACGCGGCTACCGTCAATGGGGGGCTGGCGGCGTACTATCCCCTGCGTGTGGGTCACCTCAAGGCGGCGCTCGGGATTCCGGCGTAACTCGAGCCGGCACGAACCCGCGGGCAACGCTCGCGAAACATGAATGGTCTGGCGGGGAATTTTCCTCATGCTGAGCGACTTGGACGAATCCCTGCTGCATCAGGCCCCCGTCAGCTTCGACCAAACCTGCGTCAGCGATCACCGCTTCTTCGATCGAGTCTGGTTCGGCGGCTTCGGTGTCCAGGGTGTGCGCTTCATGACTGGACTGGCGACCTACAAGAACACCAATACGGTCGACGGCTACTTCGTGATGTGCCGAGATCGGATGCAGCACAACATGAGATTGTCCAGGCCGATGCGGCCGGACGTGACGGACATGGCCGTAGGTCCATTGCGAATCGACGTCCAGGAGCCCCTCCAGTCTCTCAAGATCGCCGTCGCTCCGAGCGCCAGACATCCGTTCGCCGCGGAACTGCTTTTCACGGCCACGGCGCCGGTTCACGAGGAGGCGCCGCACTTCAAGCGCGCCGATGGGCGGATCGTGCAGGATTACACCCGCTTCAACCAGGTAGGCCGCTTCGACGGCTGGGTATCCCTTGCCGGGGAGCGCGTGGAGGTCCGAGACTGGTTCGGCGCGCGGGACCACAGCTGGGGCGTGCGTCCCGGCGTCGGCGGTCACGAGCCCGTGACGAGCGCCGCCGGGATGACCGGCAATCCTGACGATGTTCTGCCCGCCGACCGCGGCTTCCTTCTCATCTCGTTGATCTTCGACAGCCCGGAGTACTGCGGCTATTTTCAACTGCACGAGGCCGGGGACGGCGAGGTGCTCTACGCTGACGGCACCTGCTTCCGGCGGACGACGCACGAAATGACTCCTTTGCAGGTGAAGCGGATTACTCACGAGCTGACATTCGCGGACGGCACGCGCACCTGGCTGCGCGGGTCACTGCAGGTCGTGCTCGCTGACGGTACCGCCCTGCGCATCGAAGGCACCAATCTGCTGCCGGCATGGTGCTTCAAGGGGACGGGCTACGATTTCGGCTACGCTGACGAGCTCGGGCTCGGGGTCTTTCGCGGTGACCTCCTCGAAAGCGATCGATACGACCTGTCGCATCCCGAGGACGTGCCGCTTCCAGACGGTCGGTGCATTCGCCCATGGCACCGCGAGGCGGACGCAGCCCTCGAGGTCAACGGACAGCCCGGATTCGCGCACTTCGTCGTGATCAGCGGCGGACCCGTCGCGCGCTACAATCTGACCGGAGCCACGACGAACAAGTGACTCCCGAGGTCGAGTTAGGGCGTCGAGCCAGTCCTTCTCGCGAGGCGCATCGATGGAGGGGCAGATGTTACCTAGTAATCTTCGGCTGCTGCAGGGCATCCGTGCCGTGTTGGATGACGTCGGACGCGAGCAGCCAGCCGCGCAGAAACAGCTGGCCAGCATAGGTGTTGCCGTCAACGAGCTGATGCTGAGGGAGAATCGCGAGTTCTTCCGTGCACACTACTCGGGGGGCCGCAAGTTGGCCGATCGCGGCGCGCGCCTGGCGGGGGATGCGGTCGAGCCCGCTCTGCTCACCCGGCTGTCAGAGCTGAGCCCCGAGCTGGCGTCCAATCTGCATATCGAGGCCATGGCGGACGAGCTCGATCGTTTGAGCGAGGTCCTCGGGCACATCGTGGGCGCGCTTGCGCGTGACGAGCGCCGGCAGGCCGCGGTCGATGGTTTCCGAGTCGCGGTCGTCGATTGGGACAATGCCCTGAAGGCGTACCACGCGGGACCCGCGGAGGCGGCGAGCGAGGCGGTTGCCGCCTCCCCGAGCCGCTTCCGCGCGGAGGCGGTTACCGACTACCTGCGCGAGCGCCTCCCCCACTGGCGGGAAGACACAACTGCGAGCGTGAAGGTGTTGACGGGTGGATTCTCGAAGACGACCGTCATGGTCGAGGTACAACCGCCCGCCGGCGACCTGAGCTCCCTCGTCATTCGCGCGGAGCCCGAAGTCAGTCTGCTGTTCCTCGACGGAGCGCAGGTGACCAATGAGTACTGCGTGCTCAAGCTGGCTCATGCGGCGGGTCTTCCCGTGCCCGAGCCCCTTTGGGTGGAAACGGATACCGCTGCCTTTGGAGCGCGGTTTCTCGTCTCGCGAAAGGCCGCGGGTCGCAACTTCGGAACCGCCATCAGCGTCGACGAGAGCATCTCGGACTCGTTGCTCCAGGACCTGATGCGCAATCTCGCGCGCATCCACAACCTTCGCGTGGACCCGACGGACGAGAACGTTCGCCGCAGTCATCTCGCCACTTGGAGCAGACACCGGACCGTCACGGAAGCGACCTCTGCCCTGGTCACGCTCTGGCGTGAGAACACCGACCGGCTGCAACTGCCCCCCTCGGCCTCCCGTAGCCTGCTGTTCCAGTGGCTCGCGGACAACGTGCCACGCTCGCAGGACCCGCCGTGCCTGATTCACTGCGACTACGGCTTGCACAACGTTCTGATCGACAACGATCGTGTCGCCGGCATTCTCGACTGGGAAGGCGCATGCATCAGCGATCCCGCCGAGGACTTCGTGTGGCTGGCGGATACGCTGCGCGGGCGCGCAAGCCGCGCCGAGCTGATGAGCCTGTATGTCGCGGCGGGTGGCCGACCGATCCCCGAGGATCGCCTCGAATACTTCGAGATCTTCAGAACTCTGAAGTACGCGGTGGTCTGCCCGACCTCGATGCAACTGTTCGAGCGCCACCGCAGCGTTCATCTCGCCGCCTGTCAGCTTGGGCTCGTCTATCCATTCTTCGGCAGTCGCGACCTGAACCAGCACCTCGCGGCCGCCGACCAGGCGCTCCGCGCCGCCAACCGCCAGTAGGATCTGACAATGAGCATCATCTCCGCGAAAGACGACCTGTTACACGCGGCCCCGAACGACCACTACACGTGGACGGAGACGAACTGGTTCGGGTTGATGGCGATCCCCGAGGAGCGGCTGCAATTCGAGCCCTATGTATGGCTGCACCCCAATCTCAAGGTGGCTTACGCGGGATTCTACGCGGCGAGCGGGGTCAAGAAGGATCAGCTCGCCTGCGAATACTGGGACTTTCGCTCCTGGCTGCCGTTTCCCGCCGGGAACTTGGACGAATACCGGCTCGACAACGGCCTGTCGGTGAAGATCCTGAAGCCCCTGACCGCGTATCAGATCGACTACGTCGATGCCGAACGCAAGACGGAGCTGCACGTTACGTGGGACGCCACGATGCCGCCGGTACCGTTTCCGATGGGGGAGCATCTCGAGCAGACCGGGCGCGTGCGTGGAGCGTTGGTTCTGGACGGGCGCGAGCGGAAGGTGGATTTCCTATCGATACGCGACCACAGCTGGGTGTTTCGACCGGAGACGCCCAAGATGGGACGCCGTCCCATCGCCATGGTCAGTTGCGGCTTCGATCCGGAATTCTCTGTCTGCCTCACGCTCCCCGACTCTGCCTACACTCGGTCGGGCGCGGTCACGGAGGCTCCCGGCTGGCTGGCGCAAGCCTCGGTCAAGCCAAGCGAATTCGTACCTTTCTGCTGGGTGCAGAAGGGAAGCTCCATCCGCCAGGTCCGCAGCGCCTGGCAACGCACGACTCGAGATCCAACGGGCTTCCGGCCCACGCGAGTCGAGGCCGAATTCGTGGACGACCATGACGAGAAGTACACATTGACCGGCGAAGTCGTGAACATGGTGCCGTTCCACTGGATGCAGAACAATATGATCCGCACTTGTCTCACGCGGTTCGAGTGCAATGGCCGCAACGCCTGGGGTAACTTCGCGGAGTCCCTCGAGAACGATGTCGTGCGGGAGCTTCTGACGCAATGAGGACGCGCTATCCGGAGCGCGACATGAGCCTCGAGGGAAGCCTCCTGGCAGCACCGTTCACCTTCGGTGGGCCCAGGTAGTCGCCAATGAGTCGACGAATGCGAGTTGTAGTATGGGGTCCGGGCGGCTTGGGCACGATCTGCGTTCGGGAGATCGCCCTGCTCGAGGAGTTCGAGCTCGTCGGTGTCCGTGCATACAGTAAGTCCAAGCACGGCATCGATGCAGGGACCTTGGCGGGTATTGAGCCGATCGGGGTCAAAGCCTCGGCCGATCCCGAGGAAGTGCTGGCCGTGGACTGCGATGCAATCCTCTACACGGCCCGCGACCTGGCCAATTTCAACAATGACGAGGAGATCGTGCAACTTCTCGGTGCCGGCAAGAGCCTGATAACCGCGTTGCCGTATCACTACATGCACGTGACACGACCCCCGGAATACGTCGCACGCGTCGAGGCTGCCTGTCGCAAGGGCCGCAGCGTGTTCCATGCCACCGGCGTGAACCCTGATCTGGTTGGAGAGCGTCTGTTGCTCGCCTTGACGGGCCTCTGTAACGACGTTCGCCACGTGAAGATGCAAGAGAACTGGGACTGCTCGTTTCTGGAGCCCGGGACATTCAAGCTCTGCGGATACGGAGAGTCGGTGGAAGTTGCCCGCAACAGCCCCGTCGTGCGCGCCATCTCCGCGAACTTCGTCAAACAGGGCCTGGCGGCGTGGGCACAGACGATGGGCGTCGAGTATTCCCGCGTGACCGTGGAGAACGATTATCCCGTAGCCGCCCGTGATCTGACACACGGAAGCCTGTTCGTCAGGAAAGGGACCGTTTGCTGTATCACTACGCGGATGTGCGGCTATCTGAAGGATAGGGAGCGTCCATTCATGACGGTCGAGGTCAACTGGGCAGTCACCCATGAAAGCCTCCCTGCAGGCGTCGAGAAGGTGCAGGGTTGGGTGTTGACTATCGACGGCCGACCCTCGATTCGCACCGTGGTCGACATCAAGGCTGACTTCGCTACCGGGGAGCGCTTCGTCGTTCCCGGCGACAAGCGAGCAGAAGCGGGCTACCACGCGGTGGTCGCGACGCTGCTCAAAGCCGTACCGCATGTCATGCGGGCGCGGCCGGGCATCCTGAAGCCTCGAGGCACGCCCATCCATTGGCTACCGGACTTACGCGACCTGTGAGAAACCGCCGATGAGCATCACTCAACAACGGCTGGCGGTCTGGTGCGGCATTGCTTTCTACGTGCTGTTCTTCGGCACGTGCTGGCCGCTCAGTCACTTCATTCCGCCGCCCAGCCCCCTGTTGAGCGGTCAAGAGCTGCTGGATCTGTATCGGGAGCATCTGTTCGGCATTCGGTTTGGCATCGCGCTCGGCTATCTGGCCGCCCTGCTCCTCATCCCCTGGTCCGCAATCATTTCGATACACATGGCCCGCATCGAAGGTCGCTATCCACTCTTGTCGATCATTGCTTTTGGGGCGGGGGTAGCCGATGCCGTCGCCTTCTTCATCCCCTTCGTATTCTGGGCAGCGATCTTCTATCGGGTCGAGCGCGCGCCCGAGCTGCTGCAGCTGCTGAATGACATCGTGTGGCTCGAGTTCGTCATGCTATATGCACCATTTGTCATGCAGACAGTGGCGATCGCCATCGTCGGCTTCTCGGACCGGAGCGCTACGCCGACCTTCCCCCGCTGGTTCTGCTTCTTGAGCCTGTGGGTGTCGCTGTTGATTTTACCCGGCGGCCTCGCGGTGTTCTTCAAGACCGGTCCGTTCGCCTGGAATGGCCTCTTTGCGTTCTGGATACCGCTCAGCGCATTTACTGTCTACTTCGCCTCACTGGTACCCCTATTGTTCAGAGCCGTTCGACGCCTGGACTTTCGGGAGGGTGAGGCTCGCGCCTGAGGCGCGACTCCACGACGCTGCTCGTGGCGATGCGGCAACGCGTACACCAGTGCTCATGCGTCCCGACACCCCGCCCGTTCATCTTCGTAACGACCGGCTACGCCGCGCCTTCTCTGCGGCTTCGAGCAACCGCGGGGCCGACTTCATCGCGCCATCTATCCAGCTCGCGAGCGTGTACCACTCGCCTCTGGCACGATCGGACGCCGAGAAAATAGCCCTGGCTGCAGTGACGCCTATCATCACTTTATAAACATTGAACACGTCCCAGTAGGCGAGCCGGTAGGCGCCCATCTTGATTCCCGAGGCATCTTCGTACCACGCCAAGGCCTTCTCCCGATCCACGTGCGCACGTGTGCTGTGCAGGAAATAAGCCAGATCCTCGGCGGCGTCACCGAGGCGCACGGTTTCCCAGTCGAGCACTGCGGTAACGCCACTGTCGTCGACAAGTATGTTGTGCGTCCCGTAGTCGGCGTGCAGCAGGCACAGCTCCTCGTCATAGTCAGGGACGTTGTCCAGCAGCCATCGATAGGTTTCCTGCGCGATGGGAGACGCATTCTGGGGATAGATACTGCGCGAGCGGGAGAACTTCACCATGGCAATGGTCGTATCGGCTAACCGGTCAAATTGCAGCCAGTAGCCGAGCTTCGACCTCGCAATGCGGGTTTCGTATTGCCGCCAGGGCGCCGTGTTGATGCGCGCCAGGGTAGTCACGAATGACCGCATGACGGGCTCCGGCAGCGGCCCGTGCAAGTCAACCGCGGTTCCCACCACGCGTCCGGGCACCTTTCGGCTGACCATGAACACCCGGCCCAGACGCGAGCTGTCATCCTCGAGCCACACAGGCTCCGGTACGGGCAGGCCCAGATCCCGCAAAATCGTCAGGACCTCGAATTCGTCTTCGATGGCACCTAGATGTGTACGGACGAATCGGTCCTGCTGCTCGCCGCGAAGGACCAGCTGCTCCGTCCGACCCGTGTCATCTGCCAGATCGAACAGAATGGTGAGCTTCTGAAACCCTCCGGCGACGGGATGAAATCCCGCGAGGCGAGCATTTCGGTCGCTCCATTTTTCCTCGAGATACCTCTGCAGAGTTTCCGCCGTAATCTGCGGCCACGGGGGCACCGGATCACCGGGCACCAGATCGGCCGGCGCCGCGGCGCACGCAGGAGCGGCCTGATGCTGATGGAACTGATTCTCCCAAGCCATGATGGAGGCGACCTCAGCGCGTGCCTGCCGAGCCCACGCGCCCTCGTCGTGCTCGATCAGTCCTTGAAAGCACTCCTGCAAAGACGCAATGCGTTCTCCCAGGACATCGAAGTCGACGCAGGATGGATCCGTTGGCTGCCCTTCCCCCAGCGCGCGATTGATCGCCAATGCACGTGCGCCCCGAATCTCGGATCCGAGCGATGACGCAATCCGGCTCAGCAGACGCCGACCATCCTCGATGTGCTCGAGATAGAAGCCAGGGTCGGAGCGGCGAATGAGCTCTCGAACCATGGTCCGCGCCGCGGCCAGCACCGCTCCTTCCTCGCCGCCCTGTACAACGGGCTCGACACGCTTCAACGCCGCATCCAATGCGGTCACCAAACGCCGGTTCGTAGGTCTCAGAATTGCCATCGGATCTGCGGCGCTACCCGGGCCACTACGCCTCACTGCCCCCGCATCGCTTCCTCGGCCGCGAGTCGGCCGGGCCACCCGCAAACACCGCCGGAGGGGTGCGAGCCTGCGCTGGCAAGATACAAACCCTCGTAAGGGGTGGCATAGCCGCCGAGGCCGGGCGCCGGGCGGTTCGCGAGCATGCGCGTGGGAATCATGTCGATATGGAAGTAGGCGCCGTTCGGGGCACCGAACTGCTGCTCGAAATCGGCCGGCGTGTGCTCGATCCGGCCGATCTCCGCCTCCAGTCCGCCGACGAAGCGGCTGACGGAGGCCATGATCTGCCGGCTGTACTTCTCCTTGTTGGCGGCCCAGCCACCCACGGGATGGGTCGGTGTGTTGGCATAGACATAAAACACATCCTGCCCGCTTGGGGCGAGGCTGGCGTCGTTGGCGGACAGAATCACGAAGTACATCGGCGGCAGGAAGTCCACCTGCTCACCGCGCAGACAAGCCTTGTGCTGCGCGATGTGATCTTCCAGGGTGCCGGTCATGAAGGTGGTTTTGCGCACGTCCATAGCGTCGCGCTTCTTGCGCTTCTCCTGGGCGTTCGGGTAAGAGACTCTGCCACCGACCGCCATGTCGATCTTGAACGGCGCGACGCAAACCGAATTGGCGGGCATGAATCGGACCTTGTTCTCGAAGTCTCGATCCTTCGAGGACGCGGGCAACAGTTTGCCCAATGTCACCTGCGGGGCGCAGCCCGTGAGGACCCCGTAACGCGCCAGGAACTCCTGACCGCCGACGACGCGCACGCCCCTGACGCGCGTGCCGTCCATCAGCAGCTGCTCGACCTCGTGGTTGCATCGTAACTCCCCCCGGTGAGCTTCCAGGCACTTCTGCATCGAGCGAATCATGCCGCTCATGCCGCCGATCGGGCGGAAGATGCCGGCGCGATGCACGCTGCCAAAGGCGGCGATGTAGGCGCCGCTACCTTGCACGGTCGCAGGAGCGAACATGCAGGCCCAGTAAGCCCATAGGCCGCGCATGGCTTCCGATTCGAAAGTCTCCGAGAACATCTCGAAGGCAGTCACGGAGAACATCCGACCGATCTGCCGACGCATCCGGCGGTCGGTGGCGAGCTTCAGCAGCATCTTCAACAGCTCGCCCTTGGGGATGCGTCCCGGGTGGTAGGGCATGACCTTCTCCAGGCCACCCATTACGAAGTCGATCGCGCCCCGGTAGTCGATGTAGGTCTGAGCATCCTTGGGCGAGAAATAGCGAATCTCCTCCACCGTTCGCTCGAAGCTCTTGTGCAGCAGCAACGTGTCGCCGTCCTCGCTCATCCAGCCGTAGGGGGCCTGCAGCGGCACGGAGTCGTAACCGTACTGGCGCAGCTCGAGAGCGTTCACCATCGGACTGTGCGCCATCAGCGCATCGTCCATCGCCCCGACACTGAGGTGATGCCGAGGGGCCTCCTTGACGAACGGATGACTGACAGACAGTCCGCCGGGCATGAAGCGTTGCTCCAGTACCAGCACTGATCTGCCCGCCATGGCCAGTGTGCAGGCCGCGGTCAGACCGTTGTGACCCGCGCCGACGACGATGTAATCCCAAGCCGTATGGTCGGCCGTCATTCACCCCGCTCCGGCTACCCCACAGACGCCATAATCCTCATCTGAGGCCAGGTGGAATGCGCGCGGATTATCGCCAGCATGCTTTCGCGTATTCGCTCCACATGAGCTCCTGAATCTCGCCATGGCCCCGAAGCGTACTATCCAGGGTCCAGACCGTATTTGACATCCACGCGCCGACGTTGCCCCACGGATGGTAATACATCGCGCCAACGACCTGTCCGGTCAACTCATGAGTCCCGCCCTGATCGTCCTCGAACGTGATCTTCTGCGACAGAGGCCGTCCTTTGCAGGAGAAGTCGCGCTCTGAGCGCTTTGACACCCGGGTCACTCCATACAACGACCCGTCGATGTACAGCCATCCTCCATGAAAGAGCCGTTCAGCAGGGAGCGATAGCCTATCCGACCATTCGACGCCAAGCGCAGGATCGTCAGCACTGCGAATACAGAATGCGGCCCGCCCACGCTCCATGACGCCCCAGCTGTAGTCCAGAGGCGGATGAGCCAGGGAATCCTCTCCCCGGGGTGCATTCCAGGTACGATCGCGGAACCCCGGCGCGTCCACGTCGTAAGATCTGCCCCCGATCCGCAAGATGCCCTTACACCAGATAGCCTGATCGAAATGCTCCTTGCTGGAGGCCAGGACAGGCGGCATGAGCGCCTCGCATTCAATGTCCGCCGCGATGCCGGCATCCGCGGGGTGGTACGCCACCGTCCACCGCTTCATGGGCTCGACTACGTCGATATCGAGCCCGATGGGTGCAACGGGCAGCCTGGAGCCCACGAAGGTCGGTCGCGGCAGCGAGAAGCGATAGTTCATGTGCTCGATCAGCAACGGATCGGATGCGAGCCCTCGATACATCCAAACTCCCGCCAGACAGGTCGGGATGGTCTGCCGGACCACGATGTAGAACGCCGCTACCAGCCCTTCCTCGGGAAGATTGACGGTAAACCAATACGTCTCGCTGGCAGTCGGTTGCAGGGGCACCGCGCCCGACTCGTGCAGAAATTCACACCCGGCGTCGACCCCGCCCAGTTCCACCGCCGCCGCCGTGAACCAATTCAGATGATTGCTTGCTTCTCGTGAGCTCATGAAAGTTCCATTGCGTACAGGCATCTGGCGCGCGTCCAGGGCACTTTGCAACATGGCGCATTGTCACCGATAGTCGCAAGCCGAGCCAATCTGCAACTGACTTGCAGTTTGGGCACGCTCGGCGTGCGTGCTATGTTGAAGCGTCATCGACAGACTATGGGATATCGGTCGAAGCCATGGCTCCGCGACCCTACCGCGTCATCCAATGGGGAACGGGTTACACCGGCACCTACGCGCTCAAGTACATCCTGATGCACCCGGCGCTCGAGCTGGTGGGTGTCAAGTGCCACACTGCGCAAAAGGAGGGTCTGCTGGCCACTGATATTTGCGCCCACGGCAGCAGTACCGTTCGGACAACGCGCGACAAAGAGGCAATTCTCTCCCTGGAAGCCGATTGCGTCATTTACATGCCCCGTGACGCGCTCGTCGATCCGACAGTTCCCGGCAGCCCATCGGGGGCTTGGCTGAATGAGCTGGTTGAGATCCTATCGACCGGCAAGAACGTCGTGACCTCGATAGCCTCCGGCACGCACTATGCCCATCTGCACGACGGCGCGACGTTCCTGGATAAATTGAACCGCGCGTGCGAACGCGGACGGAGCACGGTCCTGTTTACCGGCTTTGATCCCGGTTTCTCCGATGTGCTGGCCTACACGATGTCGGGAGCCGTCGGCGCCGTCACTCAGATCAGAACATGGGAGATCGTTGACTATTCAACCTACCCGGTTCCGGAAACGCTGCGCGCCATGGGATATGGAGCTCTACCGAGCGAGTTGTCCACCGGCGCTCTCGGTGTGGTCAGGGCCACCTGGGGAGGGGTCCCCTATCTGCTGGCTCAGGGCTTGGGAGTCCCGATCGATTCACTGCAGATCGATTCCGATTTCCACCTGTCTCCGCGAACCTTCACGGCCCCCGGTGGACTCGAGGTCCGTCGCGGCACGATCGGCGCCTTGCGGTTTACCGTGGCCGGCACCGTGGAAGGTAAGCCTCTGCTGTCCGTCAATCACATTACGCGCATCGGACCCGACATGGCACCCGAATGGCCTACTGTAGGGCGCGACGGCGGCTATCGCGTGGAGATCGACGGATTTCCGCCCTTTCGGGCGGACTTCCCTTTGGGATTGCCAGGGGGAGCCGGTTCGACATTCGCCGATGCCATGGCCATGACGGCCGGACGGTGTGTCAACTGTGTCGGCTCTGTCGTGGAAGCGGCCCCTGGTTATAAGACCTTCCTGGACTTGATGCCCATCGGTACCCGTCTGCCAACGCGAAGACAAAGCTCATGAATCATCCCTTCGAAGCCTTCGAGTTGCGCGGCAGAACTGCGCTGGTCACCGGGGGCGGCACCGGCCTCGGCCGGCACATGAGTCGCGCCCTCGCGCGTGCAGGAGCTCAGGTTGTGATCTGCGCGCGGCGAGAGCAGGTACTACGCGACACCGCGGCGGACCTCAATGCCGATCCGGCCATCTGCGGGCGAGTGTCTTACCACGTCGTGGACCTGGCGCGCCGCGAAAGCATTCGTGCGCTGATTGACGCGACGAGCGCCCGTTTCGGAGGCGCCGACATCTTTATCGGAAACGCCGCCATAGACTGCCTGGAGCACGTCGAGCTCATCAAGGACGAATCGATCGACGCAATGTGTCAGGTAAACATTTCGGCCAATGTGGAGCTCATCCGCGGCCTGGTCCCCTACATGCGCAAGCAACAATGGGGCAGAGTCATCCTGATCTCTTCGGCAACGACGATCTGCACCAGTCCTCATGAAGGTGCGGGTATGTACACCGCGGTGAAGGGCGCACTGAACGCGTTCACCCGCACATGCGCAACCGAGCTTGGCCACGACGGCATTACCGTGAACAGCCTGGTTCTCGGAATGTTCCTCACGGATATCGTTCGCGACATTTTCTCGCAGATCGACCAGGCACACGGGCCCGGAGCGGGCGACGCGGCGCAACGCTCGTTCAGCTCGATGACGGCCTTGGGTAGACTCGGAGAGTGTCAGGAGGTGGAAGGCGTCGTGCAGCTTCTCGCTAGTGAGGCCGGCAGGTATATCACCGGAAGCAGTCTCGTACTCGACGGCGGCATCAGCATCATGCTGCGGCCACATGAGCCCCGGGCAGTGTAGTCAGGCAAGGGCCGCTTGGTTGGCTCGAGGCAACTGAAATGAGCGGATACGTGAAGCTGGTCGCCCTCCTGAGGAAACGACCGGGAATGCCCCTGGAAGAATTCAGGACGTACTATGAGACCACACACTGCAAGCTGATCCGGCTGCTCCCGGGCGTGCAGCGCTACTTTCGGCGCTATCTGGACCCTATCCCGCCCGGTGACACAGAGGACCAGCCGTTTCACGTCATGACGGAACTGTGGTTCAAGAGTCGCGGGGACTTCGAGCTCGCCATGCAACGCAACTCCTCGCCGGACGTGGCGGCAATCCTCGCCGAAGACGAGGCGAAGCTGTTCGACCGTGACGCGGCCCGTCTCTTCACGGTGGAGGAGTGTTACTCCAATCTGAGCGCAGACCCGCAGCGATGAGCGACCCCTCGCCTATTGTCCCGCAGTCGCAGTCAACACGCTCATGTTTCACCCGACGATGCGGCGAAGCGGCCGTGAGGATGACGCTGAAGCAGTCACGGCTCGCGATCGTTCCGGATACCGTCCCCCTCCTCGCCGTCGCAGAATCCCACCCGGCAGGCCGCACGATCCAGGAATCGCTCCTCGTCCCTCATCAGGACCGAGGCAATTGCCGGATCGTTCATGCGACGCAGATATTCTCGACGAGCCGCTTCATCGCGGAAGCTATACACCGTGATCGCATCGAAAGCGCCAGGATCGGGCGCAGTCGATGCGAGGCTGCCCCAGTCGGAGGGAAACGGCTTCAACTCAGTCGGGTAGTAGCGCCGAAAGGCAACCATGAGCCCGCCGAAGAACTGTGTCCCGAGCGCTGCGTGGACATCCTCGTAGTGTCTGCGAAACGCCTCCTGCGTCATTCCCGGTTTTCGTTTCAGGAGAACCATCAGTCGCTGCACGGCGCTACCCTCCTCGTCATTCGCGCGTCGGAAGACGCTGAGGAAAGCCTAGCGCTTCCGAAATCGCATTGCGATCTGCAACAGAGTTGGACATCGCAATGTTCGAGCGGCAGCGCGAAAGTTCGATCCTGGATGAGCGGACTGCCGTCGTGAGACCGCTCGTCGTTCTGATGGTGGTCATCTCCATCGTGGCTCAGGTTCTAGGCGCGGCTCTCCTGCCTCGTACCGGTGGACTGACCCAGCCCGGGTACACGGCGGCGTGCGCGCTCTGCTATGTTGTTGGAATCGGTCTGCTGGCTCGAGTGGTGCACGCGGGCGTGGAGCTGGGCATAGTGATTCCGATCCTTGCGGCCACGATTCCTCTGGCATCGATTGCCGTCGGCGTATTCGTCTATGGCGAAAGCGCCGCGCCACTGAAGCTGGCGCTATTGGTGGTCGCCTGTGCGGCCGTGGGCGTCGCCGCCAGCTTGAAGTAGCGCCGCGGTCAAGCCGCGCAATGCAGTTTTAGCATGATGGCCTGGCGCCCGCACGGCTGTGGCAATATGACCGACCGCAGGGCTGTGCGAGGACGACGACCCATGAACGAGCCCGCTCCTTCGCTCAGTCGCTATGAAGAAGTGACCGCGGCCTGGCTGACGAGAGCGCTGCGCAACGAGTGGCCCGAGATACAGATACGGGAGGTCGAGCGCGGGCCGATTTTTGGCTACAAACGCAATAAGTTCCGCGTGCAGGTTCACTACGCGGCCGGCTCGCGCCCGACCGGCCTGCCCGCCAGCTACATCGTAAAGGGAAACTTTCCGGGCCAGGACGACCCCTCGACGGGCTCCGCCTGGGCGATGGCAACGGAGCTGCGATCTTTGCGCGATGTCGCTCCCCTCGTCGCCGCGCCCGCCATGCCGCACTGGCACTACATCGGCGTGGGCGAGCAGTCCTCCGAGATCGTGATGGAAGATCTCACTCCGAGCGGCGCAACGTTCTTCAACGCCTTCACGCCTCTGCAGCTGGGACAGGCCATGGCTTTCATGGATGCGTTCGCCCGGATGCATGCGAGCACCTGGAACAGCCCCGCCTTCGAGGCAGGCGGGGCAATGGGACCGGGCACCTTCGCTGCCGAGAATCGGCACGTCATCAACGATCTCTACTTCCCTACTTTCTTCAAGCCCGAGAGCTGGCAATCGTATGTCGATCTCCCGCGAGGCCGTGCGCTGCCCACCGTGTTCCAGGACCTGGCGCGGGCGGAGCGCGCCTGGTACCGGATGTGGGATGTCATGCAACAGGCTGCCATGGTTGTCGTGCATGGAGATGAGCATCTCGGCAATCTGTATGTAACCGCCGATGGAATGCCGGGCGTCATCGACTGGGTCGCGCGGCCGGAGCGCTGGCCCCTCGGCATCTCCTATTTCATGCTTTGCGCGCTGGACGTGATCGATCGGCGCAAGTGGGACCGGGCCCTGCTCGCGCACTATTTGACGCGGCTGCGCGCCTATGGCGCCGGCGAGGTTCCGAGCATGGAGGAAGCCTGGTTCCTCTATCGGTGCGCGACGTTCTATCCGGTCGTCACATGGCTCAACAACAGCGCCGTCTGGCAGCCGGAGGCGATCAACACCGTGAATGCAGTGCGCGCAGCCGTCGCCGCGGTCGATCACGAGGCTTTCGATCTACTGGGAATCTGATCGGCGCACTACTTGGCGACCGCTCTGGGATCTTCGTGCTCGCGCAGGAGTCGTATCCACATCTGCCGCAAATGCGACGGTGACAGGCCGGCCTCCGGCAGCGAGATTCGCACTGTCGCATCGTCTATGACGGAGTTGCTGTACAGCACGGCCAGCGCACCGGCCAAACGAGCGAAGTGCAGCGACCGGCCGAGCGGCGTCTTGGGATCCGATGTCATCATTTGCTCCTCGAGCGCGGCCAACATCAGGTCCGAAAGCTCCCAGTCCGCGCCGATCTGCCAGGCAAACATCGCGGACTGTGAGTCGAGCAGCGCAGCCATGACTGCAGGGTCGGGGCGATGCGGCGGCGAGGAACTTGCCCAGTGGTCCATCGCCGCACGGAACACGACGACTTCCGCCAGTCCGCTGACGAGGCTCAGCAGCTCGGCCGCGAAGGGGTCCGCTCTTTCGGCGAGGGCGGCGTGGGGAATCGCCGCATGGGCCGAGCGCAGAGCGTGGTCCCAGACGATTTCGGGAAAACGTGAAAACGGTCCGGCACCCGAGACCTGGAAGATCGGCTGCATGACGGCCGCCGCCATGAGCGAGCGCAGCCCATCGGTCCCCAGTATCACGACTGCCCGTTCAATGTTTTCGACCGGTTGGGAGGTCACACGATAGAAGGAGCTGTTTGCCATCTTCAACAAGCTGCCTACCAGCGCCGGGTCGCGTGCAATCATCGCGGCTAACTTGCGCCGGGAGACGTCCTCGTCGTTGATGGCGTGCATCACCTGAGGTAAGAGGTTCGGACGTCTCGGGGCATACCGGCGCTGGACAGCGGCAGCGCTGATTGCGACGAGCGCCGCGTCCAGGGCGCGATCGTACTGCGGTAGCGGTCGCTCGAGCTCGAGAGCGCCTAACTCGAGCTCCCGCACTCTCCTGAAAACCTCCTTGCGATCGAGAACCCGTTCGGCGGGGAGCGGTGGCGTTGGGGACGGTTCCGATTGCGGTGCGTCGGCAGCCAGTTTCGCAGGCGGCACGACCGCAACCGTCTTCGTCACGTCAGCCGGCTTTCCCGCGAGCGGCGCGCCGGAGCTGCGGACCCTACGCACGATGCCCCCGATGGCCATCCCGCAACCCACCAATAGCAGTGAAGACAGTAACGAGATCGGCATAGTCCGAGGAACCACCTGGTCGTACGTGGCTCGCAGTATCTATCGGTTTTCGTCGAACGGGGACCACGGCCAGGGATGATCTCCAGCTTTGCGGTACCCGCGCCCAGAGGCTCCCTGGGTTCTCGTCAACCTATTGATTCTCCTGGGCCGACTCGCCCGGGGAACGCTCCGAGCAGCCGTCTTCCGCATTAGACCATGGCATTCGATAGACTGGACGTCCTACGATTAAAAGCCGCGCACGAGCGCGCCAAAACGGTGTCCTCATTCCCCTTGCGATGCCCACCCTTCGTCATTCGAGCAGCCGTCCGGTATCTCGCCTGCGGCGAATCGCATGCGTGAGTCTGGCGATGGCCTCCTGCCCGTTGACGGCGGAAGAGTCAGGCATTCGCGGCTACTGGCTCGAGCCCTCGGGCGCGATCATCCGCATTGCTCCCTGTGCGCAGCGGCTGTGTGTCTGGATCGTCGCCCTTCCATCGGGCGACCACCCGCGCACTGACGTGCACAATCCGGACCCGACGTTGCGCGAGCGTTCTCTGTGTGGATTGCGCGTCGGCCGGGAATTCGTGGAATCGGATCCACAACATGCCGACAGCGGCTCCCTGTACGACCCAAAATCCGGAAGAACGTATAGCGGGGCGCTTCGGGCCGAAGCGAATCAGCTGCATTTGCGGGGCTATGTCGGACTCAAGATCTTTGGCCGCACCGAGACCTGGACGCGCACGCAAGCCGCCACGAGCCTGTGCGTGGCCAAATGATCTCTCTGCGGCCCGCCTCATCACGGCACCGATGTATTTGAGCTCCCTCGCGACGGCGATTCCCGATCGCCGTTATACAAAGAGTGAATGCTGGAACGCATTTGCCGTATCCGACTGGTTCCTGCGTCTGGACGAGCGGTCGCGGACTCTCGCGAAACTCGTGCTGACGCGTGACAACGGGATGGAGTCGCGCTGGCTGGCGATCGACTCGCTCGCAGAGGCATTTGCGATTGATCCCGACACCTTGCAACAGCGCTTCGCCAAGCATGCGCCGCGTCTCGCGACCCATGCGGGTCGGGTTGCCCTGGCGCGCGCTGGACTGCGCCCCGAAGCAATCGACGCCGTCGTGGTCACGACCTGCACGGGCTATCTCTGCCCGGGCCTCACGACGTACGTGATAGAAGGCCTCGGACTCTCACGCCACATCAAAGCCTTCGATCTCGTAGGACAGGGCTGCGCGGGCGCGTTGCCCAATTGGCAGCTCTGCAGCGCATTGCTGGATTGCGGCCAATGCGATCACCTCTTGTCGATTTGCGTCGAAGTCTCGAGCGCGGCGATGTATCTCGATGACGATCCTGGCGTCCTGGTCAGCGCGTGTCTCTTCGGCGATGGCGCGGGTGCCGCCGTCCTGTCCCGCCGTCGGCCAACAGATAGGCGCGGAATCAGCTGGCACTCCTCGAGCTCCATCATCGACCCGACTCAGCGCGAGGCTCTGCGTTTTGAGCATCGAAACGGCCTGCTGCGCAACGTCCTCACGCGAGCAGTTCCAAAGTTGGCGGCGCAATACGCCGAAGAAGCGCTGACGACGACCCTTGCACGTGCCGAACTGACAGCGAGCGCGATTACCGGCTGGATCATGCATGCGGGCGGGCGGGATGTCCTCGTTGCACTGGAAGAGCGTTTGCGACTTCCCCCGTCCGCACTGCGCTTCAGTCGGGATACTCTTCGTGAATACGGGAACCTGAGCAGCGCGTTCGTCTACTTCGTGCTGGATGCTGCGCTGACCGCGGGTGCTCCCGGAGGCTGGTGGTGGCTCTCGTCATTCGGCGCCGGTTTTAGCTGCCATGGTGCGTTGCTTGCCGTTGACTGACCGCCCGCCGTTGAGATCGGAACGCCGCGTTCTACCGGAGCGGCTCGACGTGTTGCCGGCAGACGATCCCCTGGCACAGCGTTCCCGTCGTGATCTGCGACGTGTGCATCGAGCGATGCGCTCCCTATCGATCCTGCGACGCGCCACGACCAAGCTCGCCATGCCCCAACCACCGCGGCGGGTTCTGGAGCTGGGTGCGGGCGATGGCAGCTTGCTACTGCGCTTCGCCCGGGCTCAGCGCCCGCCGTGGAGCGGCGTGGAGCTCACGTTACTGGACAGGCAAGATGCCGTCAGCCGCTCGACGAAGACGGCTTTTGAAGATCTCGGTTGGACCGTGCACGTTCTCTGCGTGGATGCACTCGAGTGGGCGCGCTCGATGCGAGGCCCCCGCTATGATTTGTGCGTCACGACACTTTTTCTGCATCACTTCATCGACGTTGACCTGTCGATCCTGCTCGCCGCAGTCGCGGCCCGCACGGACGCTTTTGTAGCCTGTGAGCCGCGCCGTAACGAGGTGTCACGACTCGGCAGCCACCTGCTTGGCTTGTTGGGCGCGAATGCGGTCACGAGGGAAGACGGGGTAACGAGTGTCGCCGCGGGATTTAGCGAACACGAGCTCACTTCGTACTGGCCTCGCGACGGCTCGGGCTGGCGCCTCGATGAATACTTCGAGTGGCCGTTCACGCACTGCCTGGTCGCCCGCCGCTCGAGCTCGAATCATGCGACAGCCTGACACCGATGCGCTCGTGATTGGCGCAGGTCCCGCGGGAGCCTCGGTGGCCATTCGCCTGGCGCAATCCGGACGGCGAGTGACGTTGATCGAGCAAGCTCACTACCCCCGGCAAAAGGTCTGTGGAGAGTGTCTGAATCCGGCGAGCTTGCAACTGCTGGCCGAGCTGGGTCTCGGCCAGCAGATCGCAAACCGTGCGGGCCCCGAGATCCGCCAGGTTGCGTGGATGACGCGCAGGGGCACCGTCACGGCCACCATGCCAGCGTGCGAATCCGGAGATTTCCGCTACGGTCGCGCAATCGGGCGCGACAGTCTCGACACGCTGCTGGTTGAAGAGGCGCGCGCGTTGGGCGTTCGCATCATTCAACCCGCGCATGTACGCCGTGTTTCCGGTGAGCCGGGTGACTTCAGATGCATCTATCATTGGCGCTCCGATCGAGGCGCTGCGTCGCGAAGCACCGACCATCATGAGAGAACCGTCACGGCTTCGATTGTGATCGATGCGCACGGCTCTTGGGAGCGTGCCCCCTATGTCGAAACCAGCGGCCAGTGTCACGCTCGTCGCTCTTCACCGCGTTCCTCGGATCTGCTGGCCTTTAAAGTGACATTCGAGGGCACATCACTTTCCCCTGGCGTGCTTCCGGTATTGTCTTTGCCGGGCGGATACGGAGGTGTAGTGGTAGCAGATCGCGGCCGAACGACGCTTGCGTGCTGCATCCGCAGGGATGTACTACGTCAGTGGCGCGCACGCGCCCCAGGAAAATCAGCAGCTGCCGTCGTGGAAGCTTACCTGCGGGACTCGTGCCCTGACCTGGCCGCTGCACTTCAGAATGCGCGCCGCGACGGACCCTGGCAATCCGCAGGACCTCTGCGTCCCGGCTTTCATGATGCAACATCCAACCCCGGCCTGCGCATAGGGAACGCCTCAGTGGAGGCTCACCCCCTCATCGGCGAGGGAATCTGCATGGCATTGCAATCGGCGGCGGCACTCGCGCGCCTCATCGTGAAGCAGCCCTCGAATATCGATCCAGCTCGCGTTCAGGCGCTGCAGCGGGCACACGCAAGAACGTGTCGGGCGGCATTCCGGGGCCGGGTGCGTCTGGCTCATCTCTATGCACAAGTCGCCATGCGCCCATGGCTGACGACGCCTTCGGCAGCCTTGATGCGTGCATGGCCTCGCATACTCACATTCACGGCGTTGCTTGCCGGAAAGGCGCGAGGCATCGCTGCCCGGGCGGGGGATCAATATGGGCACCCTTGAGACACTGCAAGGCATTCTCGCTGAAGAGCTGAAACTGGACCCTGGGAGACTCACGAGCGAGGCGCGTCTCGAAGATCTGGGCGTCGACTCACTGGGTTTGCTGGAGTTGATGTTCAAGATCGAAGATCGGTTCAATCTGAAGATCAAGGACGACATTCCGCGCACGTTGGTCACCATTCACGATGTCGTCCTCTACATTGACGACCTGCTGAAGAAGGTGCCTGCATCCGAGCCGACACCCTCCAGCGCGGATGGAGCATCATGACAGTCAGGGTCGCCGTGACTGGCGTAGGTGTCATTTCGCCGATCGGAAACTCGCTCGAGCAATTGATGGCGAGCCTGTACTCGGGCAAGTCCGGTATCAGGGCCCTGCCTTCCCCGCCGAGTCACACCCCGGGTGCCTCGATTGGAGCACCCGTCGAAACGCCCGAGTGCTCGTGGATACCGGAGGCCCGTCTGCGCATGCTGGACCGGGTGAGTTATCTCGCGCTGGCGGCAGCTGCCCAGGCTGTTGCCAGCTCGAATATGGACTTCTCCAGCGAGGACCGTGAGCGGTGCGGCGTCGCGGTGGGGACGGGGATGGGTGGCGCGGAGACCACGGACGAAGGATATCGCATCCTCTACGCGCAGCGTTCGGACCGCATCAAGCCTTTCACGGTGATTGCCGCGATGACGAACGCGGCCGCAGCCTGGATCGGCATCGAGTACGCCCTCACTGGACCGAATCTGACGTACTCGACCGCATGCTCGTCATCGGCGGTGGCCTTGGGGGAGGCAGGTGAAAAAATTCGTAATGGGCATGCAGACGTCATGCTGGCCGGCGGTGCGGAAGCACCCCTGACACCGGGAGTCCTCAGCGCGTGGCATGCGATGCGCACTCTCGCCAGCCCCGACAAGGCCGACCCGGCCACGTCGTGCCGCCCCTTCGCGGCCACACGGTCCGGTCTGGTACTCGGGGAAGGCGCTGTATTTCTGGTATTGGAACGGTGGGAGCATGCGGTTGCGCGAGGAGCAGCGATACGGGCCGAGCTCAGCGGCTACGGACTGACTACCGACACGGAGCATGTAACCCGACCGACCCTCATCGGCCAGGCTCGCGCCATGCGCGCGGCACTCAGATCGGCCGGCCGTACGCCGGACGACATCGACTATGTCAACGCTCACGGCACCGCCACACTCCAAAATGACGCTATCGAGACTGCTGCCATCAAGGACGTCTTTGGCGCTCGGGCCTATCAGCTTCCCGTGAGCTCGACTAAGTCGATGCACGGCCATTTGCTCGGTGCGGCAGGAGCACTGGAATTCGCCATCTGTGTGGGGTGCCTCGAGCGCGGGTGGGTACCGCCCACCATGAATTTGGATCGCCCTGATCCCGCGTGCGACCTGGACTATGTGGCCGATCGAGCGCGCGCGCATCCGTCGTTACGTGTTGCGATGTCGAATTCTTTTGCTTTCGGTGGGACCAACGCGGTCCTGATTGCCGAGAGGCGGGGGACCTGGCCAAAGAACTGAGCCCTGCGACACGGAACTGGCGCTCGCGCAGCCTATCATCGACAGGCGCGATGCACATAACGCGGCGGGGAATGATGTTGCGACGCAACCAGGTTAGGTCGCCGGGATAGTGAGCCATTCCCGGCCTGCGAAGACGCCAGAACCAGAAGTCCTTCCCACATGAACGCGCTATCGCTAACGACACCGGATCCGACGGACGCCGATGTCCTGCTGGTGGAGCACTGCGATGCGGACATCGAGCTGGCTCTGAGGCGTCTGGCTCACGGCGGGCTTCGCTGCACGCACAGGATAGTGAGTACCGAGCGGGCGTTGCGCAAGGGGCTCGAAGAGCGCTTGCCCGATGTCATCCTGTGTGATTTCACGTTACCGGACTTTGACGGCATGTCAGCCCTCAAAGTGGCTGCCGAGCTGGCTCCCGACGTCCCCTTCATCTTCCTCTCCGGAACGATGGGCGAAGAACGGGCCATTGAGGCCTTGCATCGCGGCGCCGTGGACTACGTGTTGAAGTCCAATCTCCTGCGGCTCGTGCCGGCGGTCAAGCGTGCGTTGGCGGAAGCGCGACAGCGCCAGGCCGGCCGTGCCGCGCAGCGGCAAGTACAACGATTGACCGGCGTGCTGCAGATGCTTTCCGGCATCAACACCGCGGTGTTGCGTATCCGCGACCGGGAGGCGCTGCTCAAGGAGGCCTGCCGGCTCGCCCATCGGCTGGGTGACTATCCGTTTGCGATCATCGCCACTCGCGATCCGAACAGTCGAGTGGCCCGGCCCGTGGCCTTCGCCGGCGTGCCGGCAGATGCCGCCTCTCGCTACCTCTTCGAGGTCTCCTCGTCAGAGCACGCCGACACGAGTCTCGTGGGACGTGTCATGCGCACCGGCGAGGTGGCGTTGTGCGATGACGTGGCGCAGTCCAAACTGCCGATCGCGGGGCGCGAGAATCTCCTGGCGGCCGGAGTTCATGCACTCGCTTGCTTGCCTCTGCGCGTGGACGATACGCCCGTCGGCGCCTTTGTGTTCGGGACCCGTGAGCCCGGACTCGTGAGCCAGGAGGAGTTGAAGCTCCTGGAAGAGGTCGCGGCGAATCTATCCTTCGCCCTGCAGTACCTGGACAAGCAGGACGAAGCGCATTTCCTGGCCTATTTCGATCCGCTGACGGGACTTGCGAAGCGCGCCCTGTTCTGCGAGCGGCTGGCCCGGCTGCTCGTTCGCGGCCCGAAACAGCTGCCGCGCCTCGCCGTGAGAGTGTTCGACATCGACCACCTGAGCGTGATCAATGATTCGCTCGGCCGCCACGTGGGCGACCGGCTCCTGCAGCAAGTGGCCGATCGTCTGAGGCAGCAGTGTGTCGATACCGATCGTTTGGCTCACTTGGGCGGGGGCACCTTTGTGAGCTTCCAGGCATTGGGAGAGGGTTCCCCCGAAGAGACCGTCCATCTGCACCGCGAAGTGCCCCGTCTCTTCGATGCTCCGTTCACGATCGATGGACGCGAGATTGCGGTGACAGTCAAGTGTGGGATCGCCTGCTATCCCGAGAACGGCTCCGAGGCGGATCAGCTCGTGCAGAACGCCGAGGCCGCGCTCAAAGAGGCCAAAATCTCCGGCCAGAAGTACCTGCATCACCGCCTGGAGATGAATTCCGCGCTGGCCGAGCGCGTGCGGATGGAGAATCAGCTGCGGACCGCGCTGCAGAACAATCAGTTCGAGCTGCACTATCAACCCAAGCTGCACATACAGACCGCGCGGGTCGAAAGTGCCGAGGCGCTGTTGCGCTGGCGGGATCCGGAACGCGGGCTCATCTCTCCAGGTGCTTTTCTGCCTATCCTCGAGACGGCCGGACTCATGCCGGCCGTGACGGCCTGGGCGCTGGGCCGAGCGGCCGCAGATGCGCGCGCCTGGCGGCGGGCGAATCTTCCCCCGATACGAGTGGCGGTGAACGTCCGCCCGGCCGATCTGCGCCGCCGGGGCTTCGTCCAGGAAGTGCTCGAGGCGATCGGTGACCTCGTCAGCGATCCGGCGTGGGGACTCGATATCGAGGTCACCGAGGGGGCGCTATTCGGCGATTCCGCTTCTTGCATTCACCCCTTGCGATTGCTGCGCAAGGCCGGCATGCGCGTTGCGATTGATGACTTCGGTACGGGGCATTCGTCGCTTGGCCGGCTCTTCGAGCTCCCCATCGATACTCTGAAGATCGATCGGCTCTTCGTGAAACACTTACCGGGCGAGCGCCGCAACTGCAAACTGACCGCGACGATCATCGAGCTCGCCCATACGTTTGACCTGACCGCGGTGGCCGAGGGGGTCGAGACCGCCGAGCAGTTCGAGTATCTGGCGCGTTGCGGGTGCGATGAGTCGCAGGGCTATTTTCACTGTCGCCCGATTCCGAAGGCGGACTTCGAGAGCTATCTCGTGCGAATCAACCGTTGAGTACGGACCGCGCTGCATTGCAACAAATACATCGCGGCCGACATTAAGTCTCCGGTGTGAGATGGAGTTCATTTCCCGCTGATTGGGTCACGGCGCACAGTGTCACGGAATGAAGGAGAGGAGGAAATGGCCAGACAGACCGCCCGCGTGGAGGCAGCTTCACCGCCGGAGCAGTGCATGACCGTCGAGCTCGAGCCGGTGCTCGAGCGCGAGCGTTCGGAGCGTGCGCGGCTACAGGCCGAACTGGACCTGTTGAGGACCGCGCTCGACTGCGCTTCCACGCACTTCGCGATCCTCGACGTGTCAGACCCGTGCTGGAAGATCGTGTACGTGAACCGCGCCGCCTGCGAGGGCCATGGCTACGAGCCACACGAACTCATTGGGTGCAGTCCGCAGGAGTTGCTGGCGGCGAAAGGTAGCGAGTCAGCGCTCGAGCGGATCCGTGAGGGCGTTCGTCAGGAGCAAAGGATTGCCGTGGAGCTCTTCGCCAAGCGCAAGGATGGATCGACTTTCTGGGTGGGCGTCAACCTGATGCCGCTCCCGTCCGCATCCGCGGGCACTCACCTGTATCTGTGCGTTGGCGCCGATATCACTGCGCGCTTGGCGCAGGAGCGCTCCCAGCGCGAGCTGCAGGAGCGGCTGTATGCCGAAATGCAGGAGCGCGAGCGCATCGCGATCGAGCTGCGATTGGCCCAGAAGCTCGAGTCGGTCGGCCGGCTTGCGGCCGGCATCGCGCACGAGATCAACACCCCCATTCAGTATGTGGGCGATAGCGTGACGTTCCTGCAGACGGCGCAGAGTGATCTGTTCCGGTTGAATGAGGAGTACCGGGCGGTGATCGGGCGCTTGCTCGAGGGGCAGCCGCCTCAGGGTGTCATCGAGGCGCTGCGGGCACGGGAGGCTGCCCTCGATCTGGGATTCCTGTCGACCGAGATGCCCAAGGCCTTCGAGCGCACCCTGGAGGGGGTCGAGCGCGTGGCTGCCATCGTGCGTGCCATGAAGGAATTCGCCCATCCTGACGGCGCGCAGCAACAATACTCCGACCTGAACCACGCTATCCAGACCACTCTGACCGTTGCTCACAACGAGTACAAGTACATCGCGCAAATCGAGACCCACCTGGGGGAGATCCCTGAAGTCAACTGCAACGTGGGCGAGCTCAATCAGGTATTCCTCAATCTGATCGTCAACGCCGCGCATGCCGTCGGCGAATCGGGCCAGGACTCGCTCACGGGCCGGATCACACTCACCACCACCACGGACGGTGAGGAAGTGGCGATCTCAATCGGGGATAACGGCTGCGGCATACCGCAGGAAAATGTGGAGAAAGTGTTCGATCCGTTCTTCACCACCAAGCCCGTGGGGCTGGGCACTGGCCAGGGACTCGCGATCGCACGCTCCATCGTGGTGGAGAAGCACGGGGGACGGATCGATGTGAGCAGTGAGCTGGGTGTCGGCACGACGTTCACGCTGCATTTGCCGATCAAGGGCGTAGCCAGGGAGGCTGCGTGAAACGCATTCTGTTCGTCGATGATGAGCAGCCGGTTCTCGACGGGTTGCGCAGCCGCCTGCACCGGCTGCACGCCAAATGGCAGATGAGCTTCGTGGACTGCGGCGCCGCCGCGATCCAGAAGATGCAGGAGCAGCCCTTCGATGTGATCGTCACGGACATGCGAATGCCGGCGATGGATGGCGCGATGTTGCTCGAGACGGTCAGTGCCCGCTGGCCGCAGACCATTCGCATTGTCCTGTCAGGATACGCCGAACTTCAGCAGACGGTCCGGCTCGTGCCCATTGCTCACCAGTACCTGAGCAAGCCCTGCCAGCCGCAGCAGCTGGAGAACGTGATCGATCGCTGTCTGCTGCTGCATGAGCTGTTGAGCCAACCGGGGCTGCGTACGCTGGTGGGACGCATCCGGCGCCTCCCGACTCTGCCGCGAATCTACACCGCGCTGCAAGGCATCGTCCAAGACGAGAACGTGACGCTCGCCGATGTCGCGAAGCTCGTGAGCGCCGACCCGGCGCTGGCGGCCCGCGTGCTGCAGATGGTCAACTCGGCCTTCTTCCGTCTTGCCCGGAGTATCTCCAACATCGAGCAGGCCGTCAGCTATCTGGGGTTTCAAGCGATCCGCAATCTCGCGATGTCGGTCGAGATTTTCACGAAGTGGCCTGGTGGCCACTGCCGCGGGCTCGATCTCGCGAAGCTGCAGCAACATGCCCAGGCCGTCGCCGCCGTCGCCAGTGCGCTGACAGTCAAAACCCCCATTGCGGACGACGCGCTGCTTGCCGGCCTGCTGCACGATATCGGCTACTGGGTACTCGCCCAGGAATGCCCGCAGGAGCTACACCAGGCCGTGGAACGGGCCGCCGCGACGGGCGTGCCCCTTCACGAAGCCGAGACTGAAGTGCTGGGCGCCTCGCATGCCGAGATCGGCGCCTATCTGCTCGGGATCTGGGGATTGCCGTATCCGGTCGTGGAGGCCGTTGCCCATCATCACCATCCCGAGCGGGTCGAGCATACGCAGTTTGATGTCCTGAGTGCGTTGGTGGTGGCTCATTCGTTGGTTGCAGCCGACGATGCGGCGGCCTTCGAGGCGCCGCTCAAAGGGGACCGCCGGGTCGATTCCCAGTACCTGCTCGATGTTCACGCTCCGTTCGACTGGGAAGAAGCCGTACAGCGTGCCAGTGTGACCGATTCCCAGAGGGCTGCCACATGACAGAGTTGGAGCGTCCCCGAGTCGTCTGCGTGGATGACGAGGCGCGAGTAGTCGAAGGACTCGTCCTGCACCTGCGCAAGGACTATGAAGTTCACACGGCCCTGAGCGGCGACGAGGGCCTGAAGCTCCTCAGAAAGACGGGCGGTGCAAGCGTCGTCATTTCGGACATGCGGATGCCGGGCATGGACGGTGCCACGTTCCTGCATCACGTGCACGCGTTCTTCCCTGACGCGACGCGCATTCTGCTCACGGGCGAGCCGGGGCGCGATGCAGCGGTCAATGCGGTCAACAAGGCCGGCATCTTCCGTTTCCTCATCAAGCCGTGCCCACCGGATCAGCTCAAGGCGGCCGTGGAAGCGGGCGTCATCCAGAACCGTCTCATCCACGCGGAGCGCTCCATCCTCAAGGAAACGCTGCTCGGATGCATCAAGGCCCTGGTCGATGTCATGGCCATTGCCAATCCGGTCGCTTTCGGGCGCGCGAGCCGGGTCAAGCGGACCGCCATGGAGCTGGCGGCGACCCTGCAGTGTGCGGACTTCTGGCAACTCGAGGCGGCCGCGCTCCTGTCCCAGATCGGCTATCTGTCGTTGCCCGCGCCGCTCCTCGAGAAGCTCTACTACGGCGAGCCCCTGAACGAGACCGAGAAGACGCTCGTGGCGGCGGTGCCGGAAGTCGCCATGAGATTGCTCGAGCACGTACCGCGTCTGGACCCCGTCATGCAGATCCTCGCCGCCCTCAATTGGAGCGACGAAGCCGTTGCCCGCCTCGGCGACGGCACGATTGGACTGGCGACACGCATCCTGGGCCTCGTTCTGGAATACGACATCCTGCACACTCAGGGCCATTCGGTGGACGTCGCGGTGCAAACATTGCGCCGCCGCGCACCTCGCTACACCGAGCTCCTGATCGAGCAACTGGGAAAGTATCTGGGCGCCGGCTCCGGCAAGAACGAGGTCCGCAAGATCCCTTTGAAGGCGGTGCAGCCCGGCATGATCATCACCCAGGACGTCCGCACTCACATGGGTACGCTCCTGGTCCCGCGAGGTTTCGAGGTCACGGGCGTCTTCCTCGAGCGAGTTCGCAGTTTCGGACCCGATCTCCTGGAGGAGATCGTGGGAGTCGTCGTTCCGGCGGCGCAAGCGCTTCCGGCCCCTGCGGCATGAGAAGTCTGCAGACTGCCTGCCACAGCTCGAAGTCTCTCATTTTCGCGCTACCCGTTCGTCCGGAAGTCGCTGAAGCTACACACCCCCACCCATGCTCCATCGCAGCTCCTCCCGTTCGTGCACTCAGCTTGACAGGCATCTGAGCTTCCGCAATCCCTAGATGTCCCCAGCCGGCGCTGGGAGCATTCCTAGCGGCGCGAGCGTGATTCTGGTCTGTGATTCCGGCGCCCACTCGTGCAGACATTCGGTTTCCACGGATATACGCGCAAGTCGCGGAGGTGCAGATTTGCATCGCGCCAACAGCGCGCTGTGACTCTTTTTACGGTCTCTTCAACAAGGAAATTATCATGAGTATTCGAATCACCATCGTGAAGAGTCTCCTGCTCTCGTCCATGGCCGTCGCAGCCTGCGCGAGCAGCGCATTTGCCGGTACCGCCGCCCCAGGTGCGGCAACGACTAGCGATAGCGCCAAGTCCGAGCGCACGGAACCCACCAAGGAGATGCGGGAGAAGATGGCCGCTGTGCACGAGGAAATGGCGACTTGCCTGCGATCCGACAAACCGATCGCAGAGTGCCGCAAACAGATGATGAAGGCGCACGAGGAACTGCACAGCGAAAGCGGCTGCCCTGGAATGAAAATGCACGAGCACGGGGCGCACAAGGATGCGGCGGAGAAGTAGATCATAGGACCTACTAAGCGATCAGGGAGCTTTCCTGTTCACCATCGCGTGGAATGAGTGTTCACGATCGCTGGAATACGCAGTAAGCCACAACCTGAACTCATCCTGCTCTGTCGGGGAATAATCCTGGCATCCAGCGTGACGCGAGCGCAGCCGGAAAGGCCAGGCGCAAGGGCGCGCGTATGCTGTCCGACACAAGCACGCCGCGGCCGATCAGCGCCGAGACGACCCGGCGTGCGTGACGGTCGCCGGTGCCGACGACGCCCGCGACGTCGCCGCGCGACAGCTCGCCGCGATACAGCAAAGCCTCGAGGATAGAGCCCGATTTTGGCGGCAGGTGATCGAGCCGGATTTCTTCTTCCGTCCAGAGCAGGATGCGCGTGCGCAGGGTATCCGGTTGCATCAGATCTTCCATGAAAGCGACTTGGTCGATGCAGGTGGTCAGGAAGAAGCGCGCGAATTCCGCCAGCGCTTCCTCACTCAGGCTGCCCCGGCCATCAAGGTCATTGCGCCGGGGCTGGTCGCAGGCTGCAAGGTGGCCTGTGTAGACGGCGACATTCCGCGCTAGGCCGCGCGCGACCGACCAGACCGCGCCGGTATCTAGCGCTTCCAGCAGCGTCGCATGCGACATCAGCCGAGCGACGCGGCCGTTGCCATCGAGGAACGGGTGTACCCAGGCGAGACGGTGATGCGCGGCCGCCGCAGCGAGAATGGTGTCTGTCTTGCCGAGGCGGCTGTAGACCTCCTCGAAACGCTGCAGAAAGCGCGACACGGCTCCCGCGCTGATGGGGATATGACGACCCACTACAACGTCGCGCCGCCGCAGCTCGCCGGGAACGACCTGCAGGCGTTCGTGCGTTAGGGGGTCTTCGACCCACAACATGTCTTTCGGCAGCAGTTCGCAGAAGCGCCGGTGAATCTCAAGAATCGCGTCGATCGTAACTGCGCGGCCGGAAATACCACCTTCGTCGATCCACTGCTGGACGGCGATGTGCGCCTGAGCTTCGAGCTGGAGGTCTCGTTTCTTCGCGTCCCGGCTATAGTCGCCCTGCAGCGCGAGCTCGATATCGATGGGATGCGTGTCATGACCTTCAATAAGGTTGCTGTAGTAGCAGTTCATCGCGCGAACCAGCGTCGCGAGGGATGACAGCAGGCTCTTCGGCAGCGATCGGCGGAAGCCGGAGCTCCGAGCCGCCAGCTCGATGGCAAGATCGGTTAGCTCCGGGCGATGGCGCGAGCCTTCGCCCAGCACAAGCGGCTCCATCAGAGCGGTGGGTTCGCCCCGATCCTCGACCGCTTTTAAGTCCGCTTCTATGCCTGCCTTACTATTAGCCATAACTGTCTATAGATCATACAGTTAAGTCTACCCAATGGAGCACAAGACCGCCAAAAAGTCCGCCTCTATGGCCAGTTATAAGATTCCAGGGAATTCAAGGGGATAGGAGACGCTACGGTCGGCTTGAGCGTCATTTGTCATCGATGTCTGGGGCAACGCCGGGCTGGGGAGTCTTTTCTCGATCGCTCCCTGACAGGTCATCTCGTTGAAGTCCGTCCCTAGCTTTCTGGCGCTCTTCCAGCCATTCCTCGCGAGCGCGAGCACGGATCGCTGCCAGTTCCTTGGCCGCGTTTGACGCTGCGGCAGTAGTGCGCGCTTTCGGCGAAGGCTGCAACGTTACGTCAGCGACGTGTTTCCTCTCGGCCGAGAAATCTCTCTCGATCTGACCGCGGATCCGCTCACGCGCCGCATCGTCAACCGATGTCTGATCTAGGAGTGAGAACAGGCGGTCTTTGGACAACAATCCGCGTTGCACGAGCTCTCGGGTGAAGATCAGATCCTTTTCCCTCGATGCCGCATATTTGGCGATCGCAAGATCATGCGGCTCCAGACAAAGTCCTTTGACCCCCTCCGTCTCCCCCGCAGGCAAATTCACCAATCTGTTCTTCCAGCCTTTTGGCAGGGTCGCCGTCTTGTCGTCGACCGGATCAGCGTAGTAACCAAAGCTCTCATGGAACGGGGAATACGCACCGATGCTGCTGAGCCATTCAGTGCGCCCCGGGGCTTTCGTCGCCAACAGGTCTACCTCCACTGACTTGATGATCTGGTCAGCGAGATCGGGATATTTTCCGTGTAGAGCCTGACTCCCGACGATGATGAACTGCTTCTCGCCAGTTATACGCCCGGCCGCGCGCAGAACATGATCAACTTCCCGCTTCTTCATATAGCTTCCTCAACTCCGTTTGCGGAAGGAGCCCAACGTACGGCATGGACTGCCTGAGTCGCGTTGCGTCCTCGTCACGACCCAGCATCGCTGCATAGAGGCGTCCGTCGTCATCGCTGCCGATGATGTCTTGCCATTCGTCAAATGCAGAGACCCAGGTGCCCTGGTGCTTCCATTTGTGGAGATTTGCCAGACTCTTCGCGCGAATCTCGCGGGGCGTACACCGACGCACCACCGCGAAGGAGATGGCCAACTTCAGCCGATCCAAGTCCTGATGCGAAAACCCCGCACCCCGCTGCGGATGCAGACTGCGCTCCGTTAGCTCGAGTTCGTCGCCTTCGCCCAGGCCCCACGCATCAAGCGTTGCCTTGGGCAGGATGACACCAAGCGAATTGCCTATACGGCGGAGGGCTACTTTCATGGCCGGATTATAACGTCGTTATAACACCAAGACAAGAACCCAGCGCATTCAATATTCTTCGTAACTATTTGATTTTATTGGCGTCCCCAAGGGGATTCGAACCCCTGTTACCGCCGTGAAAGGGGACGGAAATCGCACTGGGTCGTACTCTGTCGCAGCGTAGAAGACCCTATAAAAATAGTATATTTATCAATAGGCGTCCAGATTTGTTGGTTTGAATCCAGGGACGTATAGTGGACATAGTGGACACGGATTTCTGCGCCACCACCGCTGCCCTTTCCATGCTGTACTGCCCGTAATGGCCAGGACGGTTCGCGGAGGCGCGCTCGAAACGCACGCAGCGAGGCTGCGGTTGAAGCCGCGAGCGAAGCCTATCTACGTATCCACCGCTCGCCCGGGCGTGCATTTGGGCTATCGCCGCCTCGAGGGGAAGAACGGCTCGTGGATCGTCAGGCGCTATCAAGGCCGCGCCGGCGACTATGAGACGAAGGCATTCGCCCAGGCGGATGACTACGCCGACTCCGACAACGGACGCATCCTCACCTACTACGAGGCCATGCAACGCGTCGGCGGCGAGGCGGCTCCGCTGCGCCAGGGGGAGCCGTACACGGTTCGCCAAGCTGTCGACGACTACGTCGCCTGGATGGGTCGAAACAGAAAGACGGCCCGCACCAGTGAGCTGACGCTGCGTGCTTACGTGACTGAATACTTCGGAGACCGCCTGTTGGACTCCCTGGGTCCCGCGGACTTCGAGCGGTGGGTCGCATGGGCACTGAAACATAAGCCCGCGGGCCGGCTCAGACACGGAAGGCTCCGAGTGAAGCCACAAGCCGCTGCGGCCGAGATCTCGCCCGCCGAGCGCGAGCGCCGCAAGAAGTCCACCCTAAATCGGGTGATCTCGTCGCTCAAGGCCGCTTTCAACCACGCGTACAAGCAAAAACACGTTGTGTCGGCAGACGCTTGGGTCCGCATGACGAAGTTTCGGGGCGCCGACACCGCGCGAGTCCAACGCCTCACGCAAGATCAGGCGCGGCGTCTGTGCAATGCCTGCGACCCGGATTTCCGCCAGCTTGTCGAGGCGGCATTGCTCACCGGATGCCGATACGGAGAGCTCTGCGCCGCCCGAGTGGGTGATTTCGACGCACAGACAGGCACCCTGCTCGTGGCCCAATCGAAATCGGGCAAATCGCGGCGCGTACCCCTGACCGACGAGGGCAAAGCTCTGTTCACCGCCCTGTCGGCCGAAAGGATTGAAAGCGACCTTCTACTTACAAAGGCGAATGGCTCAGGGTGGGCCAAGTCCGAACAATCAAGACGCATCAAGGAAGCCTGTACGGCGGCGCAGATCCGACCATCGATCAGCTTCCATGCGCTCCGGCACAGTTACGCGAGTATGTTGGTTGAAGCAGGAACGCCACTGGCGTTCGTCGCCGACGCACTGGGTCACACGGACACGCGGATGGTCGAAAAGCACTATGCCCACCTGGCGCCGAACTACATCCATGATGCCATTCGTGCGAATTGAGGTGCTCCCCGCGAATAGTACGGTTTCGGGGT
>DATEJM010000014.1:0-69582 GCA_035277965.1 Steroidobacteraceae bacterium
CGGTGCGCTTCTCGACGCTCAATATCTCTTCGGGCTACCCGAACGCGGTGACGAACCTCGATCTCCTGCTCGACACGGACCCCGCGTTCATCTTCGACGACGGGTTCGATTGAGCGATCGCGCTCTTGCAGCGCGTGATCGGTGCGCGGGCGGAATGGTGGCTATGGGTGGGCTCGAACCACCGACCCCGGCATTATGAGTGCCGTGCTCTAACCGGCTGAGCTACCTTTCCAGCGTCCGCCTCGGGCGTGAGCAGCCCGATACCGCCACCCGACTTTGGCACTTGCCGGGTCGGCCTCTCGCGAGAGGGCGCGCATTGTCCCGGCGCCGTACCAGCGGTGTCAACCAGAGGTGGCGACATGCGCTACCCGCCCAGGACGCCGTCGGCACCCGCCCAAATTCAGCTCCTCGGCCGGGAATCTCGTGGCCACCAAGCTCATGCACTCGTTTGGCGCCCCGCCTTCGAATCTCAGGGCTGGGCCGTCTACTTCCGCAGCAAGCACATCCCCCTCATCCTGCGCACCGAAACAGTGCCACCGCTCCGGGCCGGGCCACCTACTCGAAGCGCACCCTCGAGGCCCACGCTCGATCGCCTAGCGTCAAGGTGCGGTGCAGCAGCGACGGCCGGCGGCAACCTCCCGTATCGCCCGACAGATGCTCCCAGGCTCGCCGGCACACGCGTTAGTTGTTCAATTTCACTCCCTTTCGATTCCCTTACAAACGATCCCAATCCGCAGGTGAGGCGGATCAGCTCAATAGCAGAAGCCTCTGTGCGATAGTGAAACACACGTCGCGACCACCGTCCGGACTGCCCCCCTGCCGGCATCACGCGGGCCGCGCGATTTCCTCCCCATTCCTCCCGCGCGCCCTCGCGTCCCCGCACCACAACCGCAAAGGGCGCTTCTTGATTCGCAGTATCCGCGCGGCAAACCCCAACTTTCAGCGCCTGTGCCCGCGAATCTCGAGCTTACTGATGTCCAGCGATATCAACACTTCCCGAAATCGTCTCGATTTCTGCGATTCCTGCGAATTATCGCTCCATAATAGACCAACAGTTGGTATGCAATTGATTAGTTAACCCTGCGTGCGCCGCGTTGTGTACACTCACTGCAAAGGAATTTCGGCTTAGATGGCCGCTACAACGAACACTCGCACCGGGGTTACCCGCTATCTGCAGGTCTATACGGTTCTCGCGCAGGCGCTTGCCGACGGCAGCATTCCTGCCGGAGAAGCGTTGCCCAGCGAGCCAACACTCGTGCGCAACTATGGCGTATCTCGTACCACGGTACGCCGGGCCCTGGCGCGTCTCGCCGCAGAGGGCAGCATCGTGCGACGCCGCGGAAGCGGGACCTTCGCCAGGGGGAAGCTGGAGCGCTTCTCATCGGCACGTCATCTCGCCCCGCTATTGTGCGAGCTTCGGACACAATCCTCGCGCATCGATGTCAAAGTGTTGACCTTCGAACGACTCCCAACACCCCACCGCTTGCGCCGCCAGTGGCCGGACTTTGGCGAGACCGTTCTCACGATTCGCCGGGTTGGCAGCGTCCGCGGGGAACCGATTGGTCTCTCCACGACTTACGTCCCCGAGTGGGCCGGACGCGAGCTCACGCTGCGACGGCTCGGAGGAGATCCAATCCTGATCGCCCTGCAGAAACTAGGTCACCGTGCAGCTAGCGGTGAACAGGAGACCACGGCTCTGGCTGCAGATCCGCTCGTCGCCCGTCATCTGAGCGCGGGCATCGGCGCGCCCCTGTTGAGCGTCAGGCGTCTGATACGCGACGCCAAGGGCCGGATCCTCGAGTACTCGAACTTCCTGTTCCGGCCGGACAGATACGAGCTGGCTGCCGTGACGGAGCGGGGCAGCCAGCGCAGTCGTGCGGACTGACGCGGATGCGCTCAGTCACCAGCCGGAACAGAAATCACGCCCCAAGACATCCGACCCGAGGGCTCAAGGGCAGCCGACCCGGCGACGGGGTCGCTCGTTACTATGAGCTGTATGAGTTGCTGTCAGGCGCTCTCAACGACGGAACGATCTTGCCGGGAGACGCGCTGCCCAGCGAGCCGGAGCTGGTCGCGCGGCATCGCTTGTCCAGAACGACGGTTCGTCGCGCACTCGCGCGGTTGGAGGAAGAAGGCCGTATCGAACGGCGCCGTGGCAGCGGGACATTCGCGCGCGAGAGCCACGAGCCCACAAAGCTCTGCCTCAACCTCGATTGTCTGCACAACGATCTGCTGGCACTCGCTTCCCGCACCTCGGTCGCGTTGCTGCGCTTTGAGACGCAATCTGTCCCGGCTGCCATCACTGAGCTTCAACCTCAGGTCGGTGCGCGCGCCCTGGTGATCCAGCGCGTGAGGCTATTCCGGGGCGCGCCTTTTCAGCTCAGCACCGCTTACGTCCCCGAGAACGTCGGGAAGCTGATTCGCAAGCGAATGCTGCGTCATGCTTCGCTGCTCAGCGTGTTGGACGAGGTGGGGCCAAAAACCACCTCAGCCGAGCATATCACCGGAGCCGTTGCCGCGGATGCGACGGCCGCGAAGCGGCTCGATGTGTCGCTAGGGACGCCGTTGCTGCGGATGCGGATTGCTTTCCGTGATCGGAAGGCGAGCCTGCGGGCATTTTGCGAGAGCTATTTCCGCCCCGACCGCTTCCACATCCGCGCGGCGATGGAGCGCACGACGGCGCGGCGCGCGAAAGAGCCCTGGCGTTTCAGGGGCTCCTGAGCGGAGCGGCGCCGCGCACTCAGAGGGCCTGGGCCTGTTGCGGGTGGTCGCTGTCAGCTGACAGCAGCCTCTCGAATTCGGCGGCGGGCAACGGCTTGGCGTGGAGATACCCCTGTGACTGCTCACACCCGAGCTCGGCGAGCACCGCCAACTGCTCGCGCGTCTCCACACCTTCTGCCACCGTGTTCAGCTCGAAGGCTCGAGCGAGCGAGACGATCGTGGAAACCACCGCCTGCGCCGTCTTGTCGCCGACCAGCCGGCTCGTGAATGAGCGGTCGATCTTCAAGGTATCGACCGGAAGCTCCGACAGACGACTCAGTGACGAGTAACCCGTACCGAAATCATCAATCGCCACCCCCACGCCCTCGTCCCGCAACACCTGCAGCGTGCGGGTCAAGAAGAGCGCGTCGCCGAGCAGCGCACCCTCCGTAATCTCGACGTCGAGGCCGCACGAGCCGCGCAGTCCCCGCCCGGCGGCCGCAAAGAACCTGGCAACGAAATCCCGCTCACGCAGTTGCAAAGGCGAGACGTTCACGGCGACCCGCAATGACTTGAGCCCCTGTCGATGCCACCGCCGCAGGTCCTCGGCAGCACGGTGCAGAACCCACTCTCCGACATCCAGGATCAAACCCGTCGACTCGAGCACCGGCAAAAACACACCCGGCGCCGTGAGGCCTCGCGTGGGATCGCGCCAACGCAACAGTGCCTCCGCGCCAACGATCGCGCCCGTCGCGATCGACAGCTTCGGCTGGTAGTGCAACTCGAATTGGTTCTGGGCCAGGGCCACGTGCAGGCGCTGCTCGAGCGCCAGCCTCTCGGCGACCTCGGAATTCATTTCGCGCCGGTAGCGCAGATACCGCTCACCCGACTGCCGCGCCCTGTGCAACGCCGCCTCGGCATTCTGCAGCAGCGATTCAGCGTCCGCCCCGTTCTCCGGAAAGCGCGCCAGCCCCGCCTTGATGGTCACGGGAATATCCCGTCCGGAGACGTTGAGTGGCCGCGTCAGAGCGGCGGAGATTCGGTCGTGGAGGAGCCGCACAGCGTCCTCGTACGACTCGCGCCCGGAAATCATTGCGGCAAACGTACCGCCGTCGAGATGCGCCAGCGAGTCACTGTCGCCGAAATTGTGCTTCAGAGCGTCGGCTACGCACTGAACGATGAGATCGCCGGTGTGCCGACCGAACGAGTCATTGATGACGCCCAGGCGCTCGATATCAAAAACAACGACGACGACCTCCGGATTCGCCTCCCCACGATGGGCCAGCTTGCGGGTCAGCCTCTCGCAGAACAACGTGCGCTTGGCGAGTGCCGTCTGTGGATCGAAGTACGAGAGGAACCGTACAGCGTCTTCCTTGTGCAGATACTGCAGAGCGAACGACAGGTTTGATGCAACTTCCTGCAGCATCTGCAATTCTTCGCTGCCGACGGCGTCAGCTTCGGATGCGCCGACCGTCACCGCCCCCACAGGCGTGTTGTCCACGACGAGAGGCAATGAAGCGACGCACCTTATTCCCATCCCGAGAAGGGTCTTCCGGTGCACATCGTTGCCGGCATCGCTCGCGACATTGCTCCAGATCGATGTCTTCCCGAAGCGCAAGGCGTGCGCTGTCAGACTGAGGTCGCCCGGCTGTCCCTCGAGGAATCGGAAATGTGTCTGCTCGCGGAGCTCAACGCCAGCGCCTGCCCAGGCGATCGCTCGCGCCTCGCCCGTCGCGGGGTCGCAGAGCGCGACGAACGCCGTGACGTAGTTGCCCACGTCGTGGGCGATGCGGCAGGCTTCCTGCAGAAGCTCCGTGCGGTCGCGGATACGTACGACCGCCGAGTTGATGGACGAAAGCATCTGCAGGACTCGGGTCAGACGCGCGATCCGATCCTCGGCCCGGCGCTGAGCTCGTTTGGCCGCAGCTTCCTCGACCGCACGCGTGATGGCAGCAGGCAACCTGGCGAGGTTGCTCTTCAACACGTAGTCGACGGCGCCATGCTTCAGGACTTCGATGGCGCGCTCTTCGCCGATCGTTCCCGAAACGAAGATGAATGGCGTATCGCGCGCTTCGCGGTTGCTGAGCGCCAGCGCCTCGAGCCCACTGTATTGGGGTAGCGAGAAGTCCGACAGAATCACATGCGGCTGCAGTTCCCGCAGTGCTCGTTTGAAAGCCGCTTCCGTGTCGACACGTTCCCAGGTGCAGCTCAGGCCCGCCCGCTTCAGGTGCCTGACGATGAGCTCCGATTCCGCAGGCGTATCTTCCAGCAGCAGCAGGCGCAGTTCCTGCTCCATCGATTCCAGCCATCCGGATGTTGGCAACCACCATACGAATCAAGGACGTCTATGTCATGCTGCAGCGCAGACAGTTTGGATGTTTTTTGGATGCCTGGTTCACACATTGAAGCGAAAGTGCATAACGTCGCCCTCCGCGACGAGGTACTCCTTTCCTTCGAGCCTCAGCTTGCCCGCCTCCCGTGCACCGTTCTCGCCTCGAGATGTGACGTAGTCCACAAATGCGATCACTTCGGCCCGAATGAATCCGCGCTCGAAATCCGTGTGAATGACCCCCGCCGCCTGCGGCGCTGTCGAGCCGGCGCGCACGGTCCAGGCACGGACTTCCTTGGGGCCAGCCGTGAAGAAGGTCTGCAGTCCGAGCAGAGTATATGCAGCACGGATGACGCGATTCAGTCCCGGCTCTTTCAAGCCCAGCTCGGCCAGAAACTCCGTGCGATCGCTCTCCTCGAGCTGCGCAATCTCGGCTTCGATCGCCGCGCATACCGCAACCACCACAGCGCCTTCGCTTTCGGCCCGCTTCCGTAGTGCGGTTAGCAACGGGTTGTCCTCGAAGCCGTTCTCCGCAACGTTCGCCACATACATGACAGGCTTCGCTGTCAGAAGATGCAGCTCGCGCAGGTCGCGCTTCTCCTCCTCTGTCAGCGGCAGGGCTCTCACGGGCTTCACGGTATCCAGATGCGCCTTGACCCGTTCGAAGAGCGAGCGCCTGCGAATGGCTTCCTTATCGCCGCTCTTGGCGGCTTTCGACGCTCGCTCGAGGCCTTTGTCCACTGTGGCGAGATCGGCCAGCGCGAGCTCCGTGTCGATGGTCTCGATGTCCGCTAGCGGATCGATCCTGCCCGCGACGTGCACGATGTCCGTGCTTTCGAAGCAACGGACCACGTGCGAGATGGCGTCCACCTCGCGAATATGCGACAGGAATTGATTGCCGAGCCCTTCGCCCTGCGACGCTCCGGCCACGAGACCCGCGATGTCAACGAACTCGACCGTCGTCGGTATGATCTTCTCCGGATGCACGATCGCGGCAAGCTCCTGCAGCCGCGGGTCGGGCACGGGCACGACGCCCACGTTGGGGTCGATCGTGCAGAAGGGATAGTTCTCGGCGGCGATCTGTGCGCGCGTCAGAGCATTGAACAGCGTTGACTTGCCGACATTCGGCAGGCCTACGATCCCGCACCGTATGGACATGAGAAATCAGTCTCCGTTAGAGGGAGCGACTAGTGTATGCAAGCGATTCATCGCCTTCTGGGCGCCGTCATCCATCAGCACCGGGATGACCTCGAGTGCTGCGACGATCGCCGCTTCGATCAGGCGCGCATCCTCCGCCTGGGGACGTCCCAGCACGTAGTCGTGAACAGCAGCGCGATCGCCCGGATGACCGATGCCGATCCGCAGCCGCCAGAACGCATCTCCCAGCTGGGCAATCAAGTCACGCATTCCATTGTGGCCGGCGGCACCCCCACCGTCCTTCAAACGCACCACTCCGGCCGGAAAATCCAACTCGTCGTACGCGACCAGGATCGCTTCCGTTGGAATCTTGTAGAAGGTTGCGAGGCTGCGGGCGGGGCCACCGCTGCGGTTCATGTACGTCATCGGCTTCAGCAGCCACAGCTCGGACGCGCCGATCCGGATGCGGGCCGTCTCACCTTGATGGCGTGGCTCGCTGCGAAAGGAGGTGCCGTGCCGGCGCGCCAGCTCCTCGACGAGCTGGAAGCCGGCGTTGTGACGGGTGCGCGCGTATTCGGGCCCGGGATTGCCGAGACCGACAATGAGTCTGATGGGCACACCCGGCATATCGAAATCCTGCCGTGAGCGACGCACCGTTCGGCGCGCCGCTCACGGTCAACACGAGCGTTACTTCTTGCCGCGCTACTTCTTGCTGCCTTCCTTCTTGGCGGGAGCTGCTTCCTTCTTCTCCTCGGGCTTCTTCGCATCCCCAGCCTTCTTGGCATCGCCAGCAGGCGCTGCCGCTCCGGCAGCCGGCGCCGCACCTTCGGCGGGCGCAGTGGCGGCAGCCTCCGCTGCAACGGGCTCGGGCTCCTCGGCGCGCGGGCTGTGGATCGAAACGACCGCGGCATTGCGGTGAGCCAGCTCCGGAACGGTCACGCCGGCAGGCAGCGGCACATCCGCCAGAAACCGCGTCTCGTTCAGGTTCATGCCCGACAGATCGAGCTCCAGGAACTCGGGCAGATCCTTCGGCAGGCAGGTGACCTCGACGTCGGCTCGCATGTGAGAGACGACACCGCCCTGCAGCTTGACGCCGGGGCTGACACTCTCGCCCTTGAAGTGGATCGGCAGGCGGATACGGATCTGCTCGCTCTCGACGACGCGCTGCAGATCTACGTGCACGACGACGTTCCGGGCCGGATGCATCTGCACGTCCTTGATGATGGCCTCCTGCGTGCTGTCCCCGATCTTGAGCTGCACGATGGACGAGTAGAAGCGCTCGTTGGCAACCATGGTCAGCAGATTCTGCTGATCCAACACCAGCGCCTGGGCCTCCTTGTGACCGCCATAGAGAATGGCGGGAACCTTGCCGCGATGGCGCAGGCGGCGGCTCGCACCCTTGCCTTGCGCTTCGCGGGGATCGGCCCCGAAAGTGAATGAAATACGCATTTTCGATCTCCAGTTGTATCAACGAGCGGCGCTGCCGCGACCGAACCGCGCCGCCAACCCAAAAATCAGTCCACGTAGAGCGAGCTCACCGACTCCTCGTCGCGGATGCGGCGGATCGTCTCGGCCAGCAAAGCCGCGACGGACAGTTGGCGAATCCGCCCCGCGCTCTTCGCCTCGGGCGACAGAGGGATCGTGTCCGTGACGACCAGCTCGTCGAGTGCGGACTTCGAGATGCGCTCGACCGCATTCCCCGATAGCACTGCGTGCGTGATGTATGCCACGACCTTTTCAGCGCCGGCATCCTTGAGCGCCTGCGCGCCCTGACACAGCGTGCCGGCCGTATCGACCATGTCGTCGATGAGCACGCAGGTCTTGCCCCTGACATCGCCGATGATGTTCATCACCTTCGATTCATTGGGCCGAGGACGCCGCTTGTCGATGATAGCGAGATCCGCATCGTCCAACCGTTTCGCGAACGCCCGCGCGCGCACCACGCCGCCGACATCCGGCGACACGATGATGAGATTGCGGTAACCCTGCTTCCAGGCATCGCCGAGCAACACCGGCGATGCATACACGTTGTCCACCGGGATATCGAAGAAGCCCTGAATCTGATCGGCGTGCAGATCGATCGTCAACAACCGGTTCACACCGGCGCTCGAGATCATGTTGGCAATCAACTTCGCAGTGATCGCGGATCGCGTCGCACGGGGACGCCGATCCTGCCGCGAATACCCGAAGTACGGAACGACCGCGGTGATGCGTGCGGCCGATGCCCGGCGGCAGGCATCCACCATCACCAGCAATTCCATGAGAGTGTCGTTCGCCGGCGGGCAGGTGGGCTGTACGATGAAGACGTCGCGACCGCGCACGTTCTCCATCAGTTCGATGTTGACCTCTCCGTCGCTGAAGCGACCGACGAAGGCGCGCCCGAGGGGCGTCTGCAAGTTGCGAGCAATGTCCAACGCCAGAGCGTGATTCGCGTTGCCCGCAAACAAGGCCAGAGTATCGCTGGAAGAGTTCAATCGATCACCGTGCAGTCGAAATCTGAGCCGGGCCGGAAGGACCCGAACCTCGGAAATGGCGAACGTCAAAAACCGATCGCGGCTGGCGTCCGAGCTTGCCGCCAAAAAACGGGCGCGAATGATACACGATCCCCTGCCTCACTTCGATCCGGACAGGTCGGCGGGGGACGCATGGCTGGGCCCGCGCTGGCAGCCCGCCCAGGAGACCCAATGTCCATACTATCAGAAGCTTACGCCTCTTCGGCAATTTCCGGGCTCAACCGCCAGCCGCGTCAGTGTCCGGGCGGCCTGGCGGTGCTCCTCTTGCGGGTCGCGGCACTATCCGGCGTCGCCGCCATCGGGGCTCGGAACCCCGGACCGGATCTCTTCACCCCCGCCAGGAACGAGCATGAAGTCGAAGGGCGAGCGCCAGAGTGTCGGCCCATCCATGGCGCGTTCGCTCTACCTTGAAGTCGCACGCTACTCCTCGATCACGGCAAGCACACTGCCCGTCGCAACACGGGCCTCCACAGGGAAGCGGATCTCCGCGACGGTGCCGCTCACCTGCGACTGAATCGCGACGTTGACCTTGTCCGTCATCATTTCGACGAGGTCCTCGCCGGCCGCGATCGGGTCGCCGGCCTGCTTCAGCCACGCCGCGACATATGCCTCGGTGACTCCTTCACCGAGCGATTCCGATTCGAGGATAACTGCATGCTTCATCTCTTTATCACTCCCGAAACCAGTCTTCCGGACCGTTCAGTCTGCGGATGAACTCGCCGAGCGCGCTGAGCGCCGGCACACCATTGACGATCCGGTGATCGAAAGAAAAGGCGACGGGCATTACGTCCGCGACCGTGAGTCGGCCGTCCGCCACCCACGGTGCCGGCCGGATCGACCCCGTCAGCACGATCCCAGCCTGGTTGGGTGGAATGACGGGTGTTGCCGTGAAAGGAACGGCCAGACTTCGTACGTTACCGATATTCGACAGCGTAAAGGTGCCGCCCTGGACGTCGGTCGGTACGAGTTCGCGCGATCGCGCGCGCGTTATCAAACCGCGCAGTGCCTCGGCAAGCACGGGTAGAGTCATCTCCTGAGCCCGGTGCAGTACCGGGACCACCAACTCGCCATCATCGAGCGCTACCGCGCACCCCAGCTGGACGTCCGAATATTCGATCAGATTTCCGTCCACGATCGCGGCGTTCAGAAAGGGATGATCGCGCAGCACACCGATCAACAGCTTCGCGATCAGCATCCCGAACGTGAGGCCAGGGATCGCCTCACGAAGTCGCTTGTGCGCCGCGACCAGCGCACCGACGTGCGCCTCTGCCGTAACAGTTACCGGCAATGTCGACGCTCGAGCGCGCATCAGCGAGTCGATCATCATCTTGCGCATGAGCGGCAGCGAACGTCGTGATGCCTCACGCGGAAGGATCGAGGGTTTCGGCGGCCCTCGATCGCTCATCTGGGGAGGACCCTCATCACGGCCGCGGTGATGCGAGCAACGTTCGGGATCATCACATCGCGCAACGGTTCCGCGAATGGCACGGGCACAGCCGGGGCACCGATGAGCTCCGGCGCGCATACCAGCGATCCGAAAGCTTTGCGCGTCACCCGCGATACGATCTCTGCCCCGATACCGCCAACTTCCCACGCTTCGTGTGCCACCACCAAGCGTCCCGTTTTCTTGACCGAGCGCAGCACGGCTTCCTCGTCGAAGGGCGCGATCGTCCGCAGGTCGATCACCTCGACGTCGATAGAGTTGCGGGCCAGCTCGTTTGCCGCAGCTATCGCAGTCCGCACGGTGCGGCCATAGGTGACGATCGTCACATCCGTCCCCTCGCGCGCGGTGGCCGCTTTACCGAGCGGAACTACAATGTCGCCCGCAGGAACACTTTCTCTGAACGCGTTGTACAGAAATATATTCTCGATGAACAGCACCGGGTCGTTTGCGGCGATTGCGCTTTTCATCAGCCCCTTCGCGCTCACGGCATCACTCGGGCTCACGATGATCAGCCCCGGCGAATGGGCGAACAGGGCCTCGTAATTCTGCGGATGGGCCCGATAGGGACCGTCTCCACCCTTTGTGCGGATCACCATCGGTACACTGCCGGTATTGCCGCTGTAGTAGCGCAGGTTGGCGGCGAGCTGAACGATCGCCGTCGCCGCGATCGGCAGGAAATCGCTGAACATGATTTCAACGATCGGGCGCATGCCCTGCACCGCCATGCCAACGGCGAGCGACGTCATCGAGGATTCGCAGATGCCTGTCTCGATGATGCGCGAAGGTCCGAAACGCGTAAACAGGCCTTCGGCCGATTTCAAAGGGCCGCCGAAGGCGCCGAGATCCTGGCCGATCATGACCACCGCGGGATCGGCCTCCATCGCTTCGCCAATGGCCTCCAGGATGGCCTGCCGAAGAGTGATTGCACGGGCGCCGGCGGCACTTGGGGTCAACGCTTCAGATCGCATGTTGGAATATCTCGTCCAGCCCCAGGTCATGGCAGGTCAATGCGGGCTGCGCGTCGGCCTTGGCAACTGCATCGGCCAGCTCGCCCGCGACCGTCGCCCACACGCTCTTGATCCGCGAATCTTCGCAGCCACGTTGGCTCAGCACCTGTTCCAGTCGCCGGATCGGATCGCTGTCCTCCGCGGCGCGCGTATGCTCATCCGACATATAGGCGCCTGGATCGGCGCCGAAGTGACCACCGCGCCGGAGCGTCTTGGCTTCGATGAAGGCCGGGCCACCGCCCGCGCGGGCGCGTGCGACGAAATTACCGACTGCCTCGGCAACCGCGAGCACATCGTTGCCGTCGACCAGTGCTGTTGGCATGCCGTAACGGCTTGCCCAATCCGCAACCGACTTGCCGGCCAGAGTCCGCTGGGTCTCGGTCGAAATGGAGTAACCATTGTTCTGGCAAACATAGACGACCGGCGCCCCGAGCGCGGCCCCCATGTTCAGGCTCTCATGGAACTCACCGGTACCCGCCGTGCCGTCCCCGAAGGTTACAACTGCGACGCGAGATTCGCGTCTTATCTTGAACGACAACGCCATTCCGGTGGCAACCGCGATATTGGGCCCCAGCACGTTGGTGATGAACGGCATGACGCCGAACTCCATGCCCCCGGCGAAGCCACCATACATCCTGCCGCGCGTCGGGCTGGTTTGCGAAGGGGTGACGCAGCCCAGGACCTGCACGAGACTGCGGCCCCGCAGCCAAGGAACAACGAGTCCGCCGCGGTAGTGCGGCACCGCTGCATCATCCGGCCGAAGCTGGGAGAACGTGCCGATGATGACCCCTTCTTCTCCTAGCGACGGATACCAATGACCTGATTTTTCGATGCACGCGCGCTCGATCCCACGGGAGACGACCATAGCGCGATGCAGTCCACAGAGCTCTTCCAGGGTCCATTCCCGTGCCCTTGGCGACCCGACCGGCATTGACTCTCTCCCGTCGCTGTATCCGCGGAAGATTGATAATCGTCCCGGCGCACGGCCGCTGTCAAATTAAAAGTGAATCGTAATTCGCAAATATCTTGACAGCTCGGGCGAGCCGGCTACGATGGCCGGGTTGCGCCGCCAAGTGGACCCGACTTCGGTCCTTCTTCCGGCTGCCTCGATCTGGCGTTTGGGATGGATAAAGCGATGATCCACGATTGCCGACTTACCGGCGCAAGGGCGATAGCCCGCGCGCTTGCGGACAATGGCGTGACCCACATGTTTGGTATCCATGGCTATATCAACAATGTGCTGGAGGAAGCCTTTCGAATCGGCATCAACAATGTGCATTTCCGGCACGAGCAATCGGCGGGCTTTGCTGCCGATGCTTATGGACGGATCAAGCGCAAGTCGGGAGTCTGCTATGCGTCGGCCTCGGGTGGCATGTCCAACTACCTCGCTCCCCTATCTCAGGGGATCGGCGCGCTGAGCCCCATGGTGCTGCTCGTGGGGCAGCACGGCACTGCCGGAGATGGCCTCGAGGTCCTGCAGGAAGGATATGCCGCCGAATGCTTCAGGACGGTCACGAAATGGACGAAGCGTCTCACCGATTGGGAGCTCAACTCCTATTGGACGCAGAAGGCGTTGCGGGAGAGTTGCAGCTTTCCTCCAGGCCCGATCTGTCTGGAGGTGCCCCTGAACAATCAATGGAATTTCGGCTCCGAGCCCCAACGCAAGTACCAGCCGACGGGCGCCGTGCCCACCGTACCGCTGAGCGCGGGCGATCCGGCGCAGGTGGCGAGAATCGCTGAAATACTGCTCCGCGCTAAGCGGCCGGTCATGGTCGCAGGCGATGGCGCCTACTGGTCGGACGGCGTCTGCGAGCTGCAGCAACTCGCCACATTGATGCAGATCCCGACCAACACGCGGCGCACTGCGCGCGGAGCGGTGTCAGAGCTCGATCCAATGGGCCTGCCGGCATCTTGTCGCGGAGCCATGCTGGCGCAGGCCGACCTCATCCTGCTGGTCGGTGTCCGCAGCGGCGAACTGGAATCCTGGTTTGAGGCGCCGGATTGGCCGCGGCAGAATGTCAGTTACGTCCAGATCAACGAAACGCCCCAGGAAATCTGGTATGCGCTGCCGACGGAGGCGATGGCCGTTGGTGCGAGCAAGCTGATCCTGCGTCAGCTGATCGACCTGTGCACAGCCGAAACAGGCGCAGGGCCGCTCGATCGTCGCGACTGGATCGCCACGCTTGGCGAGGTACGCCAGCGCAACCGGGCAAAGCGGGCCGAGCTCGCTGCGAGATACGGCAACCGGAGCCCCATACACACCTATGAATTGACCAGCATTCTGGCGAATATGGTCGATACGGATGCGACGATCATCTACGACTCCTATTCCGGCTCCTTGTATCTGACGGACGCCATTCAGTCGCGCTTCGCCAGCCAGGTCCTTGACGCAGGCCCTCGCGTAGCTCTTGGTCAGGGCATCGGCATGTCCATCGGCGCCGCAGTGGCGCGTCCGGGGCGGCAGGTCGTGACGCTGGTCGGCGACGGAGGCATGGGCATCGCGGGCCCGGACATCGAGACGATGATTCACTACGGCCTGCCATGCGTCACCGTCGTTCTCAATAACAGCTCCTGGGGCGGCAATTCACTGATGGGCGATGATATTCATCCGAACATCGACTGGTCCGTCGGGCAGAACAACCGCTGGGACCTCGCCTTCCAGGCACTCGGTGCCCATGGGGAGTTTGTCACCCGCACCGAGGAGCTTGCCCCTGCGATGCGGCGCGCTCTCGAATCGGGCAAGCCGGCCGTAGTGAACGTGATCGCCGACTGCGATGGCGTGGACTACTCGCAGGCATGGCTGCGCCTGAAGTCGGGCGACATGTTCTCGCGCGGGCTGCGCGAGATCGGCCCGGAGATACGGCGCCATTTCCGGGTTTCGGCGCTCAACGCACTGCGGATCCGCAAGTCCGCCGAAGATAACGGCACCCATATCCCGATCGAATTCATTGCCGAGCTGACCGGTAATGACGAGGCGGAATTGCGGGCACTGGCGAAGAACCGAGCCTACAACCTTGGGGAAGTGGAATAGTCCCGGGAAGTGGAATAGTCCGCCAAAATGCTATCCTCGTCCGCTGTTTTGGGGCAATGACAGATGCCGTAATCGGTGTGACGGTGAAGAAGATGACGGCTCGACCAACGGGCATCCCGCGCGGCCGCCGTGCTCAACGCACGGCGGAGAAACGCAGCCGCATCACCCAGGTCGCCAGCGAATATATCGTGAAGCACGGTTTCGAAGCGCTATCCGTCGAGGAAGTCGCTGCAGAAGCGGGCATCAGTGTCGGTGGGATCTATCGATACATCGACACGAAGACCGATCTGCTGGTCATGGCATGCCAGGACATCTATGACGGTTTGCGGGAACAGCTGGCGCAGACTACCCACGGCCCCGGAGACCACCTGACGAGGTTGACCTCTGCGCTCGATCATTATTTTGCAGCCTCGGAGCGCAACCGTCGCAAGATTCGCATGATGTACCGTGAATATCGTCGGCTACCCCCACTGGTGCAGGAAGCTTACAAGAACCGGGAGACAGCCATCAGCGACGTTTTTTCTGACCTCGTCAGGTCCGGCATCTCGCAAGGCGTATTCAAAGACGTGAACCTTCACGCCTTGGCCTACGACATCATTCTTCTGGGCCATCTGCCTGCGCTGAAGAGTTGGGCCGTCTCCACGCGGATAACCAGCGAAGAACTGAGGAAGGAGCAAATTGCACTTATCGTCAGCCGATTGGTGCCTTCCAAGACCGTTTAATCCTCCTCCAGCTGCGTACCGCGCGGCAGGCAGATACGGTAGCATCCCGGGTTTGTTTCGGCCTGAGTCGGATCGCGCAGGCGAGGCTGGGCCGGCGCCCACGACGGCCACGTCGCAATTCCATTTGATCGCGTTCGACGCGTCGTTCTGCATGGCCGCACAGCAGTAACTATCTTCCGGCCGGCTCGTCGGACAGTGCTGCGGGGATCTGGAGGGGGCGCATGTACGAAGGATCCGCTCGATCTCGCGTCCCGGTACCCAACCCGCTGAGCCCCGCGAGCTGCGCGGCCTTGCCTTCAACCGTCCACTCAATATGGACCAGACGGAGCGCAATCCTCCACTCCCCGTTCCGCTTCTCCATACGGTCGATGTAGCGGCCGCCGGTCAGGAATGTCGTGTCCTGGCCCTTCGACTTCATCAGGGTGATGAAATAGCTTTCGACATGTGCCGTGTCGCCACTCATGTCGATGGTGACGTTCGTCAAAAAGTGCTGTGCGACCTCGCGCTGTGCCTGCGTAGGTACCCACCAGTCCAAGAAAGCCTGGGCGCTGCCGCGCCGTCCCTTGGCATGGTAGTCGATCGCGTCCGGGTGGAAGGCAGAGCGGATCAGCTCGACGTCCAGGCGATCGATCCCTCGCGTATACCGCAGCAGGCACTGGTTGATCTTCTCGCGTTCGATCAGATCCTGCAGCTCTGGGGAGATTGGCACGCTCGCAGTCATTAGTATGCCTCCATCGTGAGGCGAATGAGGAAAGGAGTCAGAAGACCGCCTGGGCAAGGGAGGTGCCTTCGAGTATCGCACCTTGCGAATCGCGCGGCGGCGGGCACAGCTTCATTCTCGGGCGACGAACACCGTGTCACGGTAACCGATCTTCCATTCGCCCTCCTCGAGCACGAACGAATCGAGGTACTTCGCAACCACATAGGGCGCGTCGAGCTTGGGCAGGCCCATGGCGTTTTTGCGGTAGCTGCGGCACACCGTCACGTAGGAAGTCGCCTTCGCTGTCTCCGGGCCGGTTACAGTCACGAGCAGGTTGCTGCTCGTGTGGATGAATGTATCCATCGGCAACCCGTCGAAAAACGCCTTGATCGAAGCGCGGCCCTTTAGCTCACCCGTGTCGCTGCGCTTCAGCACGCCGTTTTTTGCGAACAGCATGACCAGACGTTCGAATTGGCGCGTATCGGTACACTCGCAATATTCGACCATCAGCCGCTGGCAAGCGCGCTCGACAAGCAATGTGTTCAGGTCGGTCATGCTTCCTCACATTCTACCGACGGCCGACGCTCTGACGGAGCGAGGCAATCCTCGATCGGCATAGACGGCGCACAGCAATATGGACCGGCGGGCTCGAGCGCACGAGTCCAGCGGTGCAGCAGGCACCCGCAACGGCTCAACGCAGAGGCTACGCGGCGGCATCGGGTGCCCCTAGGATGACCCTAGGATCTCTCGTCCGGATCTTCTCGCGAAACCGGACACCGCGACCCTATCGAACGTCAGGGGCAGCCGCCGGGCAGCATCGCCACCTCCGGCTCCAGCACCTGCCTCATGTGCGCTGCGAGGTACTCAAACGCCCAGTTCCCTGAAGACCTCTTTGGCGTTCCGGAAGCTGTCGAGCGCCGCGGGCACGCCGCAATAGATGGCGGCCTGCAGGAACACCTCCGCGATCTCGGTCTTGGTCAGACCATTGTTGAGGGCACCGCGTACATGCACCCGCAGCTCATGGGGTCGATTGAGGGCGGTGATCATCGCCAGATTCAGCAGGCTCCGGGTCTTGCGGTCGAGCTCCGGACGATTCCAGATCTCGTTCCAGCAATACTCGGTGACGAGCTGCTGCATTGGCCTGTCGAAGTCGTCGGCCTTCCCGAGCGAGGCGTTCACATAGTCCGTCCCGAGCACCTCGCGGCGCGTCGCCAAGCCCTTGTCGAAGGAGTCTTTGTTCATCGTGGAATTCTCCGAACCTTTTGAAATTGCTACCGCCGCGCGACGGCTCGCAGTCCTTCCGCTCCATGTAAGACTCTACTCCCACGCCTCGAGCACATCGCCGATCGCTTCGTCGACGATCGAGAGCGCATCGAGCCCTGCCATATAGCCGGTGCCGAGCGTCAGCGCGGCATGCACGTGCTCCACTCTCATGCCCCACGCCTTGGCGAGCAGCGTCGCTTCACGAATTCCTTCTCGAAAGCCCCGATTCATGTTGTAGTGAATGAGAATGTACGGAACCAACTGCTTCGGTAGTGCGCCGGTCCGCATGGCACCCTCGAATTTCGCGCGGTGCGCTTTCATGAAGCGAGGATTGATTCGCGTTAGCAGCGCAACCGAGCGCGGCACGTACCCGATCGTCTTCTCGTACCAGCCGAACAGCATCTGCTTCTCGCGCTCGGCAAGCTCTGGATCGTCAAAATCGAGGCCGCTCCTGAAAGCGGCCGGATCGGGCGCCCAGCCTCTTGGCCACGCAATCCGCCGAACAGGATCCTGGTAGGTCTCCATGTAGTCGAAAGCCTGTTGGTAGGCCTCCCCCATGCCGCTCGGACCGGAGTGCATGAATGCCAATCCGAAAATCTCGTTCAGCTGAGCCTTCGTGGCGCCTACTTCCTGCGAGCTTCGCACCTCATGGATGATCCCTTCATTCACCCGGTTGCAGGTGTACCAATGCAGCATCGTCAGGCAGGTCGTCGGCCGGCCGAGGGGCTCGTCCTTCGGGAACGAATGCAGGAACTGCATCTGCCGAAAGTGATACTTCAGCATGTCTGGCCGGTTTTCCATCAAAAAGCTGTACGCCGAAATGGGGTACATCAGCTTCCCGTGGCGCCGCGCAATCTTGGACGCGATAAACGCCTTCTTCTCCTCGGGCGTCATCTCATTGACATTGTTCAGATCCATGCCTTCCGAGGAAGGAAAACCGTAACTGCTGGTTGCCACTGCTACTCCCTCGGTTCGCCCGCGCTCGCGGTCACCGTACGAACCGGCGCGCCCATGATAATGAAACAAATCATGCAGGGTTGATCGGTCCGGTTTTTCCAGGCGTGCGCGGTACCGTTTTGAACCAACACGTCGCCGAGACGCAACGTAACTTCCGACCCATCCCCCTGGATGAGGCTGATTTCTCCCGACTGCACGACGACCAAGTCCACCGTATCAGTCGCATGCATGCCGTTCGCGCCGCGCGCGCCGCCGGGCGGCGAGGCCGCGGCGAGCTTCGCGTACGCGGCATCGGCCGCTGTGGGCGCCGCAGGGGGAGGTGTATCGAGGCCGTAGCGGGCCGGGAACACCACGGTGTTGATCCGCATGGCCTTGCCATTGGCTGCAGGGAAGACGCTGCGCGGCGCATACGGCTCGCTCCGCAGATGAGGCAGCGAGGGAACTTCTTCCCAGCCCCAAACCCCATACCACTGCATATTGTTACTTCGGCGGATCGGTTCAACGGCCTCGACGTGAGTGAATCGGGCCGCGCCATCCGCGGACTGGCCTGTGACAATTCGTCTGACGATCGGCAGCATCGTATTTCGCCTCCTCAACAACTACGCGAGGCTCGCGATGGGCCCGTGTCGGCGCGCAACCCGGCGAGCGACTGCGACACGAGCCAGCCTTGGGTATCGAATGCCGCCATATTGTCAGTCAAATGGCGCCGCGTACAGACAATGTTCACGAGCGCCCGGGCGGAGCTTTTCGCGTCACGCTCGGTCCGGTGGGCCTGCCCGCGGCCGCCGGGCCGCGGCAACGACCGTCCCGCGACTCAACAGAGATGTGTTGGCGCCCCCTGTGCAGCCAAGGCATATCAACGCCGGCGTGCGTGCCGGCTCAGCTCGGTTTGGCCGGCCGCCTCTCCGAGCGAAGCCACGCGTCGACATCGATCTTCCCCTCCGGAACGAACGCCTGCACTAGCTTGAACTTTTGCACCTTCGTCGCACTCATCGGCCACGAATCGACGAAGCGGACGTACCGGGGGACCTTGTAGCTCGCGATCCGGCCGACACAATGCGTCATGACCTCGGCCTCGGTCATCGTCACGCCGGCATTGAGCCCGATGTAGGCGGCGACAACCTCCGTTAGCCGCGCGTCCGGAGCGGAAATAACCACCGCCATCTTGATCTTGGGGTGCTTCATCAGAAAGCTCTCGACCTCGACAGCCGAGACATTCTCGCCCCCTATCTTCAGCATGTCCTTGTGTCGCCCTGCGAAGGCGAGCTGGCCTTCCTCGTCGAGCCAGCCGAGATCGCCGCTGCGCAGCCAGTTGCCTCCGCACATGACATTACGGGTCTGTGCGTCATCCTTGTAATAGCCCGAAAAGATGGGCCCCGAGAGCACAACTTCACCGCGTTCTCCTCGCGGCAGTTCCTCGAGCGTGTCGGGGTCAACGATTTTCACCTGATGATGACGCAGCGGACGGCCCGTTCGCGCTACCCGCTGCTCGAGCGTATCGTGGGGGCTGGACATCGTGCTAATGCCACCTCCCTCGGTCAGCCCGTAGCAGCTGACTTGCTTGGCCTGCGGGATGGCTGCGCTGAACTTCCTCAGCATGTCCGGCGCCCCGATGTTGATCATCAATCTCAGGCGTGACAGATTGCAAGTCTTGAAGTCCGGGTGATCGATCAGGGTCGACGTCAACGCGGGAAATGCCGGGTATGCAATCGTCGCCCCAACACGTTCCATCTCGGCCAAGGCATCGGCTGCTTCGAATCGGCTTTGTCCGACGTAAGCGGCCCCGACGCGACGACAAGCGTTCAGCGGCAGATGAGACGACAGGTGGTAGAACGGCAGCGGATCCCAAAGGACGTCATCAGCGCACAGCTCGAGGCGTTCGGCGATATCGGCGGCGGTCACCAATAGCGCCCGATGACTAACCATGCATGCTTTGGGCCGCGCTGTCGTACCGGACGAGAAGATGATCAGCGCCGTATCCTCGGGAGCGACCGAGGCGATGCGGCGTGCGAGCTCGCCATCAGACACCGCACGAGCCGCGGCAGCGAAGCTCGACTCCGTCGGCCACGATCGCTCGTCGGGCGCGTCAAAGTGAAACAGCCCGCGCAAGCGCGGCGCACTGGCTACGGCGAGCGGCTCTCCCTGGCGCCACGCGGCGAACTCCGGAAACTGATCGCAAAGCAGCGCGCGCAGATCGAGCGCGGGCCGTGCACTACCGGACGTGAATAACACGCTGATATCCGAATGACTCAGCGCGTACTCCAGATCCTCGCCGCGATAGCGGGCATTCAGCACGACCGCGCAGGCGCCAACCAGATTGGTTGCGCCGGCGAGAATCGCATACGCCCAATTGTTGGGCATGAGAATGCCCACATGGTCACCTGGCTCGACGCCCTGCGCGAGCAGGCCGCGCGCACAGACGAGGGTCTGTGCGGCAAATTCAGCGAAACTAGCGCGCCGGTCGCCGAAGATGAATGCAGTCCGATCCGGCCAGCGCTGCGCGGCCTGCAAGATTCCCTGCCCCACGGTGTCGGCACGCGCCTCCAGGCCCTGCACTGCGGCCACGCGTTACCCCTCGGCTGCCTGAACTGCGCCGCGCGAGTTCATGGACGATGCGCTTGCGCTCGCGCGCGTCCGCTTAGCGACCGGGGCCGACAGCGGCGCGCAGCAGTCCATTCGCCGCGTAGCAACGAACTCGCAGTGCTCGATCTTCGGTCGCTCGCAGGGCCGGGCGGCTGCCCCGCCGATTCCTCCTGTTCCACCCAGGACGAGAGCGCCCCCGGACTCCTTTTTCATCATCAGACCTTTACCACCCACCAGGAATCATTCGCGTCGGTCCTGAACGATGAACGGACGGCCAGTGCAAGAACGCGCCGCGCCGGTCGCCCCATAGCGAGGGACCCCGGGGCCATGTTCCCGTCCGGGGCCGCGGCTGCCACCTATCGAACGTCTAGTTCCTCACGGTCCTGGCCTTGCGGTAGCACGCAGACGTTAGAACTGCCAGCGAGGCGCGCGCCAAAGGCTCCGAATGCCACCGGGGAGCGAGCGTGTTGCTCCAGACCAGCGGCAGACGGCGCCCGGCGCTGCGTCATTCCAAAGTTACAATGATCCCTCTCCGTGCGAGGGCAGCGCGCCCGCCGGCATTCCGAGAGAGCGCCCCGACCACTCAAACGCGCTCGATTATGACGGCCGGGGCCATCCCGCCGGCCGCGCACATCGTGACCAGTCCGCGCTTGAGATCCCGCCGCTCGAGCTCATCGATGATCGTCGAGATGAGCATCGCGCCAGTCGCGCCGATCGGATGGCCGAGAGCCATTGCGCCGCCATTGACGTTGACGCGCTCGCGGTCGATCCGCAGGTCGCGGATGTACTTTTCGGCGACGACTGCGAACGCCTCGTTGATCTCGAACAGGTCGATGTCGTTCAGGCTGAGACCGGCCTTCGCGAGCACCTTGCGGGTCGCCGGAACCGGCGCGTTCAACATCAACGTCGGGCAATCGCCCATGTTGGCCATGGCCCTGATGCGTGCACGGGGCTTCCAGCCCTTGCGCTTCGCATACTCGGGAGAACACATGAGGATGGCCACGGCGCCATCGACGACGCCGGATGAGTTGCCGGCATGGTGCACGTGCTTGAGTTTGAGATCAGGGTACTTCTGCAGCAGCAGCTGCCGATTCGTCGTCCCGCTCTCATCGAGCGGAGCATCTGCCACCTCGACAAACGCGGGCTTCAGCTTCGACAATCCCTCGAGCGTCGTGCCGGGCCGTGGGAACTCATCCTTGTCGAGCGCCACCCGACCATCGGCGTGATGGACGGGAATGACACTGCGGGCGAAGTAGCCCTTCTGGAGGGCCGCGGCGGCGCGCGACTGACTGAGAACCGCCAGCTCATCGAGAGCGTGGCGCTCGATGCCTTCGATGGTCGCAATCGCATCGGCACAGATTCCTTGATGGGGCTGCGGATGCAGTCGCCGGAGTTCCAGGTTACCGTTGTCCATGAACACGGCCTGGCCATTGCCCTCGACGCCATAGTTGGACATCTGCTCGGTGCCGCCGGCGATCACCAGCTCCTCCATTCCAGAGAGAATCGCCCCGGTCGCGAGGCTCACCGCAGTAATGCCCGATCCGCAGAAACGGTCGACAGTCACAGCGCTAGATCGGACGCTGTAGCCGGCTCCGAGCGCCGCCATGCGTCCGAGGCAGGCGCTTTGCTGGCCGCGTTGCGAGCTCGTGCCCCAGATGATGTCGTCGATCTCTTCGGTTGCGATGCTGTTGCGTTGCGCCAGCGCCCTGAGCACCGTAGAGCCTAGTTGCTGGGGATGGAAACCGGAAAGCGCGCCCTTGCCGCGCTTGCCGATACCGCGGGGCGTGCGGCAGGTGTCGATGATCCAGGCGTCTCTCATGGCGGCTCTCCCAATCCTTCAGCGGGGCTGCATGCGAATGCCGCCATCGACCTCGCTACAGGCGGCGCCAGGCCGACGACGCCGCCCTTGCTCGCGGCTGCATGCCGTCTGGCGGATGTGGCCATCGTCGCCAATGCGGATGTGGTCCCAATAACGACAGCAACTTTGTTCTTGATATCCATGGCTCAGACCGCTTTGGAAGCCACTATCGCAATGGAACGCGGGACGCTCCGCACCTTTCTTTTGGCAGGGTGCTGTCGATGCTCGGTCGATGCTCAGGCCGATCGCGCGTTGCGATGCGCGTCTATCTCAGATGCATACGCCGGCCCCATAAAACGGGAGCCGCCCGTAGTCCGCCGCTTCTGATTGCCGCGAAGGCGTCACGTGCTTAGTAACACGCGGACCGTGCCCTTTACTGCAGGTCCACGGCCTTCCACTGTCAGCACCATTTCGCACGTGACCCGCGCCCCGCTCACCAGCAGCTCGAACGCGGTCACCACGCCCGTCACTTCGATCATGTCGCCCTCCAGAACGTTGCCGACAAACCGGTTCGAGATCTGCTCGATCCTGCCGCCCGGAAAAGACTGCAACACACCGTTGATGAGATAGGCGAGGTTGATCGGCCCCTGGTTGATGCGGCGCGTCCCGAGGCCCATCGCTTGCACCGCCTCGACATCGAGATGAATCGGGTTCGGATCGCGAAGAATCTCCGACCAGAGCACCATGTTCTGGGGATCGACCGGTCCGAAACGAAACGGCCTCAGCGCATCGCCGACCCGTATGCTCATTGCTTTGCCTCGCGCGGCAGGATCCAGCTGTTCATGACGCTCACGACGGTCCTGCCATCTCGACTGAGGGCCAAGCGGTATTGGAGTAGGTCTACGACGCCAAGCTTCTTGCTCGCCTTGCGAGTGAGCGAGACGATCTCGCCGGTTACAGCGTACTCCGCGCCGACCATCAGCGGCTCGGCGAACTCAACCTGGCAGCCGCCGAGCAAGGGTCCGTCCTTCACGTCAAAACGGCAGATCACGCACAGTCCCGCCACGGTTTCGCCCATGCCGACCTGTGTGGCCACGTAAAAGTAGATCGGATGTGCGCTGCCGTCGTCCGCGGGCGTAATGCCAACCGACGCGCATAGCCGCGCGTTCTGCGTCGGCGGGATCGTAAAGGCCGTACCGGACAACGATCGGCCGGCGACATCGGGAAGATCCGGAATCATCGCGTACTCACCTCGTCAATCATTCGGCAGGGGACAAAGCATTGTGGTCATGCGCTGCCGGCCGGAACCGAGCCGCTCGCGGCTCGGCGAGCGCCGGCACGAGGCCATTGCCCGGCACATCGCTCGTCACCCCCCGGATGGCCAGATTGCACCAGCGTCCCCCGCGCCCCAGAGCGTCGTCTCCCGGTGTTCGTAGATCCGCCATCCCGCATCGGTCCGGCGTGCCCGGCAGTCATATCGGCCGCCAACGGTGAAAAACGGCACGTGTCCCGTAAAGTCGGCGCCGCGCGGCCAGTGCTGCGCGAACAGGAGGCACGAATAGCCGGCGTCGTCACCACGAATGTCGAACGCGAAGTTCGTGAACTGATGCGTGCACTGCATCGGTTCCTGCATCTGCACCCAGAAGACGGAAAATTCCGCCCAACCCCGCATGAGCTGGCCCTTCCCGCCAATCGGGTCGTAGCGCCAGGTCGCGGACTCGGTGAAGCAGGAGCGCATCAGCTCGGTGTCGTAAGTGTCGACAGCGCGTCCATAACGGACCATCAGGTCGTAGATCTGGTCTCGATCGGAAAGTCCTGCATCGGCCATGAGAGAACGGCTCCAGGATCATGCATCGCAATAGCGGTCGGTCGTGGCCCAAGTGACTCGTCACTTCAGGGAGCACGAGCCACTACGCAAGCTGGCAGCTCGCGAATATTTCCCGCGGCCGAACAGACGATCCCACTGGTCCTCGGTCAGCGGATAAGCCTTCATGTCCGTATCCAGGTCCATATTTCCGATGACTTTCATCGCGCGTGCGACCGCCGGGCGCAGCTCAATCTCGTTCATCCAGCGCTGGATATTCGGATAGTTGGCTCGATCCATGCCGGTTACCTTGACGTAACGGATAGGCGGAAACGTCGCCATGTCGGCGATCGTATATTCGTCGCATGCGATAAAGCGGCTCTGACCCAGGCGCTTTTCCACGACATCGTACAGACGAAGCACTTCGGTTGCGTACCGATCGTGGCCGTGCTGCTGGTTTTCCACTCGGCGGCTGAAATAGACATACTGGCCGAACATCGGCCCAATCCCGGACATCTGGAACATCAGCCACTGCATGGTGGCGTAGCGATGCCTTGGATCCGTCGGATAAAAGCGCCCATGCTTTTCCGCCAGGTAGTACAGGATAGCGCCGGACTCGCCCATCGGAAGCGGCGTTCCGTCGGGGCCTTCGGAATCGATGATCGCGGGGATTTTTCCGTTCGGATTGACTGCAAGGAAGTTGGGATCGTCCTTCTTGTTGATGATGTCGATATTGTCGATGTTATAGGGAGCTTCGAGTTCCTCGAGTGCGATAATCACCTTGAGCACATTGGGAGTAGCGCCGCCAAAAAGCTCGATCATACTTATCTCCTGGTTCATCCTTATTTGGGTCGCCGCCGGCAACCGGAACGCTCGCCCACGTTGACCCAATTTCATATTAAGCGCACCACGGAGTTCCAAACCTATCTTCCAGCCAGTTTTGCGGGCGGCGAAGGCTGACGGCCCGCTGCGGCAGCTGGCCCATCGATCGACCTGTCGGCGTCGCGGCTCTCCGCTTCGGGGAAAAAACTCGCTCTGGTACAATGCGTCCTGCAATCGGGTCTAGGCCGCGATGTTCGCGCGCTCCTGCCTATGGATAGGTGTCAGCGCCGGCGACTCCGTTTCAAATGTCCTGCTAGCGTCACTTGCAGACGTCGTACCACGCAACACCGCATTGTCGCTCAGATAGTTCGAGATTTACGCATGTTGCTAGAGGGAAAGGTCGTGATGGTTTCTGGCGTTGGGCCGGATCCATGTGAACAACGTCTTGCCGGGCTCAATGCGCGGCCCTTCGACGCAGGGGTGGGTCAATACGATGGTGGATAAGAGGACCGAGGAGGAGATTTGGCAGCGTGCCTCCAAGCAAACCGCGCTGCGGCGCGTGGCGACCGATGAAGAAGTCGCGCTCGCTGCACTCTTCTTGGGCTCGGACTATGCGCGCGCGTGCACGGGCGCCCAGCTCGATGCAAATGGCAGCGCGTTCCTGCCCTAACGGCCTGCGAATCCGAGTGCCGTATGCGGTCGGACTGGCGTGAGTGGTTCAAAAGTCGACTGGTGACGCCTGAGGAGGCAGTCGCACGGGTCAAGTCCGGCGACCGCATCTATGTGGGCAACACGCACGATTCGCCGCTACCGGCGGCGCTCATCGGGAGAATCGGTGAGCTCAGCGGGGTCGAACTCCGGGCCCTCGGTATCTGGAGGGATTTCGGCTTCCAGCACGAGGCATTGGCGGAGCACTTCCGCGGGAACATGAGCTTTGGCACTCCGCTCACGAAAGATGCGATCGCGGAGGGGATTGTCGACTACACCGTCACGGGCTTTGGCGATATCCATCGGCACATCGATCAACGCCGGCCCGCAAGCGCGCAGTATGACTATTGCTGGATCGCGGCCACGCCTCCGAACGAGTCCGGGTATTGCTGCGTCGGGGCAGAGCTCTGGGATCTCAAGTACACGGTCGGGCGCTCCAAAACCAAGGTTGCGGCACTGAACCGCTTCCTACCACGGACATTCGGCGACACGTGGATTCATGTTTCTGAGCTCGACTATTTCATCGAGGATCACAAAGCGCTTGCGGAACGCCTCCTGTACACGCCAACCCCGGAGGCGATCGCGATCGCCAAGCACGTCTCGGGCTTGATCCGCGATCGGGATACGCTACAAATCGGAACCGGCAGCACGTCGGGGGTTATCGCTCAGCTGGGCGCCCTCGACGACAAGGAGCACCTGGGGTACTTCGCGGAGATGTCGGTAAGTGGGCTGCTCGGCCTGGTCGAGAAGGGCGTGATCACCTCGAAGTATGCGACCCTGCATCCGAACAAGTTCGTCACCACAGGCTTGACCGGCGGCGCGGCCGAGTACGCGTACGTGAACGAGAACCCGTTCTTCGAGTTCTACGGCTATGACTACATGCTGAGCCCGGCCATCATCGCCCGGAACGACAACATGGTCGCCATCAACAACGGCCTGTCGATCGACCTCAGAGGCCAGATCAACTTGATCAGCATCGGCCCCCGCATTCACTCCGGATCGGGTGGCCAGCTCTCCTACCACGTCGGTGCGTACCTTTCGAAGGGCGGACGTGCAATCACGGTGCTGCCGTCAACAGCCGCGGACGGGAAAATATCGCGGATCGTCCCGCAGTTTCCTGCCGGACAGATGGTCACGATTCCTTGGGATCTGGCCGATACGGTCGTCACCGAATACGGGGTAGCCGATCTCCTCGGAAAAACCATGCGGCAACGCGCCGAGGCACTCATCGAGATTGCGCACCCCGATTTCCGCGCCGAACTGCGCCGCACGGCTTTTCCCAGGCGTGCTCCCAGCGGAAGCGTGTCCCCTCCCCTCCGGTAACCCCCGTCTGTTCGCGTGATCTGAGCGTCCAAGCTGTCCCATCGGCGATACGGCGTGAAGCGTATGACTCGAGGCCGGTGTGGCTTGCTAAGCCTTGCACCGTAAGAGACTCTCACTCTCCACTCCTTGCCGGTTCGTACCGGCGCACTCCATCGTCGCAGCCATTCCCCACGCGGCGCGTTCCTGATCCGGTGTCGCGCTCATCCCAATCGCTAATACACGTTCGTGACCACGCTAGACCTCCCCACGCCGATTCTTGACAGAACAGGTCATACTAGAAGTCGACGGTCACTTCCACGCCATATGTCCGGGCCGGCTGGTAGTTCGTGCTGGCGCCGAAGCCGTTGAAGAGCCCGAAGAGCGGCTCCTTGTTGTTGAACAGATTGCGCGCGTAGAGAGCAACCTCACCCTTGACCGGTCCGATGGCGATGTTCTGGAGAGCGGCGCGGGCGTTGAAGATGGCGTTGTTGCCGGTCTGGAAAATATGCTCATACCCCGGCTGCTCGACGAAAAAGCCGGGCGACGTGATATGCGACACGTAATCGCCCTCTATCCGGAACATCAGGTTGACGTTGCCGACGATCGGCAGGGTTTCATACTCAACACCGAGGTTTCCCGTCCAGGTCGGCCGCAGCCAGACCGGATAGTCGCCGACCCCGACCACCGGATTGACCTTCGTGTATTTGAAGTCGGAATAGGTGAGCGCCGCATCGAGGGTGAGCCCCCGCAGCGGGACGGCGGTGAGCTCGACCTCGACTCCCTTCACGGTCGCATTGCCCAGGCTCGCGACCACACTGTACACCTCAGGATGGCCGATCTGATTCCCCAGAACGGTCGTCTGGACATCTTGATATTTGACAAAGTAACTCGCAACATTGAACCGGACGCGACGCTCGAACAGATCCGACTTGACGCCGACCTCCCACGACTGCGCCTTTTCCGGGGCGAACGGGACATTCGAGATCGCGCCGCCGGAAATGAACCCGGTCGAAAACTTCCCGTAGATCATCACATCTGGATCCAGCTGGTAGTTTGCACCTACATCGAAGGTCGGCTCGGTCTGTTCGTATTCAATGGGAAACGGTACGGTGCTGACATAGGAGACACCGCGTTTGCGATCGTGCGTCACCCGCGCACCGCCGATCAAATTCAGCTTGTCGGTAACATGCAGCTCCGCTTGGCCGAAACCTGCGATCGACTGGCTACGGACGCTGTTCCGGTCGAGGCCTGGCGGGAGTACGTTGCCGGGTAGCGGCACGAAGGTCAGCAGGGTGGTATCCATCAGCCCTGCATCCGTGCCAGCGTCAGAGCGCTCTCTGAAATACAAGCTGCCCACGGTCAGCGTGACGAGCTTGGAAGTGTAGTTGAGCTGCAGCTCGCTGCTGAACTGGCTGTCGAACGAGTCGAAGCTTCCGCCCGTGACATAAGAGGCCGTTGGGTTGCCGAAGATGTGCAACGGTTGGCCCAGACCGGCGTAATCGCTGTTCGAGTAGATCGATGTCTCGCGCCAGGCAGTTATGTTCTTCACAGTGAGGTTATCCCCGAGCCCGAGAGTAGACCTCAACGTGTGGCCGCTCGTCTGTGTGTAACCCGGCGTGACGAAGCCGTTGTAGACCGCATTGGGGCGCTGCGTAGGCTCGAGACCATGATTGGGAAGCGCGTTCACCGCGTCGGCGATGGCCTGAACGAATGCCGGGGGCACGCCATAGTTGAGAAAGTTTTCCGGCTTGAAGACGACGAGCGCAGTCGCCTCCGGGGTGAAATGCTCGCCGACATGATCGAACTTATAGACCATCTCGAAGTTATTCGTGGGCGCAAACTTCAGCGCCGCGCGGACGCCGTCGCTGTCCTTATCCCCCAGTCGCGTCGGCGAAGTCTGCAGGCCGTAGCGAGCCGAGTTGCTGCGATCCCAGACGATCCCAGACGCCAGGTTCTTGGTGTCACCGTCGCGCTCGTCGTGCAGATAAGTGACATAGGCGCTGAACGGCCCCATGGCCGGCAACTCGATCCGGGTGACATTGCGGAGTTGACCGTAGTTGCCGACGCTGGTTTGTTGGTGAACATGAAACTCACCGCTCGGATCGCGCGTGATGAAGTTGAGCGCGCCGCCGTTCGAGTTGCGCCCGAACAGCGTGCCCTGCGGGCCGCGCAGGACCTCGACGCGCTCCAGATCGGGAATGTCGAAGGCATTGCCATACGGGGAGCCGATGTAGACTCCGTCGATGTTGAGCGAGATCGAATGGTCCTGACCGGCGAAGTTGCTCGAGCTGAGCGAGCCGCGGATCACGATCTGGGGCTCGCCGAGACCGCCGGGCACGTTTCGAACGGTCACTCCCGGGGCTATGCTGGCGAGATCGCCGAGGTTGGTGACGCGGTTCAGGGAAAGCGTCTGCGGCAGCAACGCCGTGACCGCGATCGGCACGGACTGAAGGTTCTGCTCACGCTTCTGCGCCGTGACAACGATTTCTTCGAGCTTGTACCCCTGATTGGCGTTTTCTGCGGCCTCGGGCGTGCCCTGCTTGTCCGTCGCCTGCGCGGTGACAGCCGTGGCCGTCATCGCGCCCGCGAGAGCACTGAACGTGACCAATACCCGCTGCCGCACGCGCGTGTTACCGCTTGCAAAACTCATGTTGACCCCCTTCTTCTGAAGCGCTACCGGTACCAAGTAGGGCGTTCGGCGAAACCTATCTTTCGATTAGTCGACAAGCAGGTAATCGGCGCTTGCCTCGGACTGTCTGACTAGTGTTGCGCCACAGCCGCGAATGATGGACCAAGTTGAGGCGCCGGCGCGCGATTCAGCCGGTTTAAAATTTCAGGCGCCCGATTCGAAACTTCGATCATCGGCGCAAGTCAACAGTCACAGATCAGGAGTCGTCTGATAGGGCGGGCTCACTGAACTTCAAGTCCCATTGGAATTTGCATGACAAACAGCGCAGTATGTCAATTGCAAGCAACACGCAAACAGCGCGGGAATCTGCGCGATTGTGGCAAGCAAAGTCGTAGTTTTTTTGTGGCCACACCCGCAAAATTGTAATGCAACTCCCTTGCGCCAGTCCCAAGATTGTAATAAAAACGGTAGCTGGCCATACGGGAACTGGCCACAAGCAGTCGGGCATCGGTGTGGAGAATTCGCTCGACGGTCTGGCCGAGTACGCGAACGCGCAAACTATCATCACGCGCCGCGAGCGGGCTGCTACGTGAGCGGAGAAAAGCCGTGAGATACGTCAATCTGGGGAGTTCCGGCCTCAAGGTTTCACAGTTGTGTCTGGGTTGCATGAGCTTTGGAAAAGGGCAGATGCACGGCTCATGGACCTTGGGGCAGGAAGAGAGCAAGCCGTTCTTCCGCATCGCGATCGAAAATGGCATTAACTTCTTCGACACTGCCGATGCGTACGGCGAGGGTGCCAGCGAGCTCGTAGTCGGCGCAGCGCTGCGGGAATATGCGCGGCGGGATGAGGTGGTGATCACGACCAAGTTTCTCGCGCCGACCGGTTCCGGCCAGAACGAACGCGGCGCCTCCCGCAAACATATCATGGCTGCGGTGGATGCCAGTCTGAGGAGATTGCAGGTTGACTACATTGACCTGTACCTGCAGCACGGTATCGATCCGACGACGCCCATGGAGGAAACGCTCAGGGCCCTGGATGACCTGGTTCGCACGGGCAAGGTGCTGCACATCGGCGCCTCGAACTACAAGGCCTGGCAGCTTGCCAAAGCGATCAAACTTCAGGCCCTCAATCGCTGGACCCCGTTCACCTCGATGCAGGTGCAATACAATCTGATCTATCGTGAAGAGGAGCGGGAGATGATCCCGCTGTGCCAGGATCAAGGTATCGGCGTCACTGCCTGGTCGGCCCTGGCGAGGGGATTTCTCGCGGGCAACCGCAGTGCCGACGGACCTGGAAAAACGGCCCGCGCCAAGGGCGACGCATTTGCTCGCCAGCTCTACTTCCGCAAGGAAGACTTTGCTGTTCAGGAACAGCTTGCCAAGGTGGCCGCAGCCAGGGGGGTGTCGCCAATGCAGGTTGCACTTGCGTGGATCAAGGGGCGCCCGGGCCTCACGGCACCGATCATTGGCGCCACCCGGGTCGAGCAGTTGGAACAGGCGATCGCGGCGCTGGAATTGGAGCTCAGCAACGAAGAACGGGTGCTTTTGGAGAACGCCTACGTCACCCGATCTCCGGCTTTCGGCTGATTTGGGGCAGAGCCTGCCATTTTCCGCACCAAGTCAGGCGCTGCCAGTCACTGAGCACTAGAGAGGCATAGAGTGTCCGTCACACTGCGCGCATTCACGTGCGGATGGTTGCACCTGCCAGTCTCCTTCTTCATCGAGGGCGGCGAGGAGACGCTCCTGCGTGCCCCGGTGCCTGCGTACCTGATTGAACATCCCAAAGGGCGCGTGCTCTTCGATACGGGCCTGACGGTGCGTGCCCGCCGCCTGCTGATCGACCAACAATCGAGCGCAGGTCGGCCGAATTTCGAATTCGACGAGGGCACGGACATTGCCGCTCGCCTTCGCGCCGTCGACATCGACCCGGCGAGGATCGACTGGATTGTCAACTCACACCTTCACTCCGATCATTGCGGAGGCAATGAAGCCATCCCCAATGCCTCGGTTGTCATACAACACCGCGAGCTCGTCGTCGCCCGCGCGCAGGCAGGCTCGATGTTATATGACGATCGAAGTTTCGAGACCGGGCAGCCCTTTCTCGGGATTGATGGCGAGCACGACTTGTTCGGCGATGGACGGGTGACGGTTTTCCCCACTTACGGCCATACGCCCGGGCACCAGTCCATGCGCGTGTCGCTCGCTAGTGGCAACGTCATTCTGGCCGGCGATTGTTGTTATCTCAAGCGCTCTCTCGACGAGTTGCGCACGTCGCCCGCCGACGTGGACAAGGAGCAGGCCGCTGCGACACTGCGCCGCCTGCGGGCACTGAAGGCTTCAGGTGCGCGGATCTTCTACGGGCACGACGGTGTGTTCTGGAAGGACGTCGCGCAAGGCGTTGCGTTGTGCTGAGCCGGTGCGGCGTGCTTTCGTACTGACGCAGCCGTACCATGCGCTCGGTTTACTTCGGGTGGTACATCGTTGCAGTTGCCATGATCGGGAATCTCCTGCTCGTGGGTATCTCCTTTTCAAGTTACGGTCTATTTGTGATCCCGGTCTCCGGGGACTTGGGCCTGTCGCGCGCGGATATGAATACCGGGCTGGTCCTGATGAATGTGGGGGCCGCCATTTCGGCGCCCATCTTGGGAAAATTGTTGGATCGGCTACCCCTCAAGCCCACGATCCTCACTACGGTTCTGATCTATGGTTCGTGTCTGATCGTTTTGGCGTACTCAGCGTCGATCTGGGTCGATGTCGCCATCCTGTTCCTGGGCCTCCCGACAGCTTCACTCGGTTTCGCGATGCTTGCGCCGGACATGTTGCTGGCGCGCTGGTTCAAGGCTCATCGCGCTCGCGCCATGTCCCTTGCGATGCTGGGCATGCCGATGGGCAGCGTCATGGTCCCTCCGGTCGTTGGCCTGCTGATTCGGGAGCGGGACTGGCGCTTTGCGCTGGCCACTGTCGGTATCGGAGTAATTCTGGTCTTGCTGCCACTCAACTTGTTCGTCAGAGAGCGGCCGGGAGCCACTGATATCGAACCCACCAAAGCTGCGCGCCGCCCCGGGACCGATCCGATTGCGAGCGCTCCGGGCCAGCCGCTGACCATCGGGAAATTGCTCGGCTCAATGCCCTTTTGGGGCAATGCCCTGGGGTTCTCGTTAGCGTCCGCCTGTATGCAGGCGTGTCAGGTCAGTCTTGTGCCCTTGGCTGTGCACGCCGGATTTTCCGATATGAGCGCGACTTCGTTGGTCTCGCTAAACGGAGGCGGGGCACTGGTCAGCATTCTGGCGACCTCGGTGATCGCCGATCGCTTCAGCCGTCCGGCCACTTTGCTGGTGATCACGTCCATCGTGGCAACAATGACCGGCGCGTTGCTGTTCTCACGCAATTACACTGTCCTGGCCGTGGCGTCGTTTGCGCTTGGAGTTGGAAATGCGCTCCCGGCGGTGTTGTATACACATTTGATCGACTGCTTCGGTCAAGCCTCTTTCGGCACGATGCTCGGGCTCGTCATGCCGGCGCTGACTACATTCTGCGCCGCAGCGTATCTCTTTTCAGGCGCCGCGTTTGACGCCACCGGGAATTACGCCTTGATGCTATATGTATTTGTTGCCTTACAAATCCTGGCCATGGCCCTGATGTATTTTGTCAATTACCGCGGGCAGCGGTTCGGTTACGGACCCCGCTCCGTCAGTTCCGGAACGTTCTAGACAACAAACCGAGCCAGCCCATGAACGACATCTCAGCCCGGCGCGATTTTTCCGGTGTGCGTGCCGTGGTCACTGGCGGCGCCAGCGGAATCGGCGCGGCCATTGCCCGCGCGCTTTCAGCCAGCGGCGCTCGCGTGGCGATCGCCGATGTCGCCGACTCCCGCACGGCGGAACTGGCGGCATCGATTGGACCAAACGCGCGTGCCTACCACTGCGACGTCACAGATCGCGGCGATCTCGAGGCGCTCGCCGGAGCGGTCACGGCGGTATTCGGCGGTGTCGATCTGGTATTCGTCAACGCGGGAGCCGCCGTCCAGAGCAGCCTTCCGGAGATGGATCCACGCGAATTCGACTGGCTCATCGACCTCAACCTGCGTGGCGCCTTCAACACCATTCAAGCGTTCGCGGACGTGCTTATCGCGCAGGCAAGGATCGGACGGCGCCCGCGCTTCATCCTGACGGGATCGGAAAACAGTGTTGGCCTCCCCAAGCTGGGTGTGTTGACCGCCTATACCGCAACCAAGCACGCCATTCTGGGAATGGCTGACGGGCTACGGCGCGATCTTGCAGACCAGGGTGTCGGTGTCTCGGTCTTGTGTCCGGGGGCAGTCAATACCCGCCTCTGGGATGCGCGCAGCACACGGCAGGATCGGTACGGTGGCCCCGCGCATGTGCCGGACGACGTCGCCGAAACGTTGACGAAGGGCTTCGCCTCGTTCGGTCAAGATCCAGACGTGACGGCTCGCCTTTGCCTCGATGGCATCGCCGAAGACGAATTCCTCATAGTCACCCATCCCGAAATTCGCACGCTTGCGCAAAAACGGAACCTGGAAATCGAGGTCGCCCTGGATCGCCTGGATGCACGCCTGGCGAGTTATGGCAAATAGCGGTTACGGGTCGTCACGCCGATGCCGGATAGATGATCGGGAATCTGGCATGGACGATTTGGCTCGAGGCTAAATCCGCGCCGCCCTAAAACCGCTCTACACCAGGTGTGTTGGTGAAATCCGGAGTCATCATCTTCTCGAGACGCTCGGCAAAGTACCGGTCGTTGTAAACAATCTCGCCTATCATCCTGTCCTTGCGGAAGCAGATCAGGGCGAACTTGTGCCAACGCATTCGGGTGCCGTCCGGCATCGGCATGTTGAGCGTGAATTCACAGGCGTAGCAATTTTCCCCAAAGGTTGCATAACGCACAGTCGACTTGCCGTTGTCGATGATGTCGGCAAACCCCTTGTGCTTGATCTCCCAATTCTTGCGGAGCGCTTGCCTGCCGACCAACCGGATTCGGTTCGGGTAGTACTCGAATACCGGCTCGTCCACCATCACTTCACTCAAGAGCTCGTCAAACTTCCCCTCGCGATAATATTTCGCGTACTTGTAGTTGATTCCAACCATTTCCATGGGCGTCAAATCGCCCGTTCCCGATGTAATGTTCGGAATAGGAACGTGAAAATGGAGTTCATTCGGCCTCATCCACGGGGCGTCGGAAGTATCCACAGTATCTCCTCACCGATTCAGCAGTTGAATTGCCGCTCTTCGTGGGCCCACGCGATCCGCGCCCTAGCCGCCACGCGTCGCGCCCTAGCCGCCACCCGTCCCCCGGCGTACGCGGGCCTCAATTGCGCTCAGGACAGGCAACAGGTATGTCCTGAATGCCGGATAGTCTTCGGTCATTGCGAAGTGTCCAAGCTTATCCATCGATATGAACCGGATTGCGGGATTCTTCGCCACGACCTCCTCGCCGTCCCGAATCCCGTTACCCACGTCGTACTCGCCATTCAAGACATAAACGGCGCAGCGCTGCGTATCGATCAAATGCGCCGACTCGCGTACGTCGTGCGTGAAGAAATACAGGGAATCCCCTCCACAGATTCCATGCGCGCCTTGCTGGTATGCCCAGGTGACTTCCCACTTGTTGGCATCCGAAGTCGTCGGCGCCACCAACGCCTGGTTCATGATCGCTATAGATTGATCATTGACATCGGGGTGACGCGTAAACGCCACGCTGTACCGTGGATTCGGGCGCCCCAGCCCTGCACCCACGCCGATCGCGGCCTGATAGAGGTCGGGGACATTGAGCGCGAGAGCCAGCGCGAGGTTGCCGCCCATCGAGCTGCCTAGGTAGGCGGCCTGCTGAAGCCCCAAGGCGCGGTTGAACGCGACATGGAAATCGATCAGCCACTTCTCGCGCATTCGATATTCCTGCGCCCACCAGTCAACGCCGGCGGGCGGCTGCGACTTGCCGTGATATGGCAGGTCGAGGACGATAACGCGGAATTTTTCGGTAACAGCGGGGTCCGTGATGACGTGGCGGAACTGCTGGCCATCCGTACCGACCGTGTGCTGACATACGAGCGGAATGCCCTGCCCGTTCTCTTCGTAGTAGACCCGATACCTGACTCCCTCCAGCTCAACGTAAACATAGCGTCCTCGCTGCGGCTCCGTATACCCTTCCTCTTGAACCGCGATCCGATTTTCCGCTTGAACCAGGTCGTTTTGAACGATCCGCAGCAGATCCACGAGGCGTGCGATCGGCCAGTAGCACGCCGTGTACCGTTGCATGCATCCAGACAAGCTCGCCTGCCCGATCGTCATCGCCGCGAATACCGACTGATACGGGTGCGGCGGTACGGGGCTCAGGAATTTCTTCCAGAATTCCTCCGTGCCGTTAAGCGCGACGTCCGGCGCCAGCCGGGCGAAATCGACGACGTGCTCGAGTCGCACGACTTGGCCATCGAAGATCTGGACGAGGATCTGCTTGTTGTTCCAGTCGAGTCCTATTCCCAAACAGAGATTGACCGAGGCGTGCCGCGAGGCCAGCCGGAACTCGGGGTCGCTGTTGATGGCAGCGCGCAGCCGTTCAGCGTTCGCGGGGGCGAGAACGTCGAATCCCATTACTGATTGGCGCTTCTTGTGTCTTATGAGCGATAGGCGCGCCTACGCTGTTTCGCACACGCGCGGCACTGACTCATTGCCCGCCTGTGTCGCAGCCCCTGCGCCGTTGACGGCCTGCTCCCCCATCGATGTCAGCGCCTTGAGAATGACATCTGGCGTCATCGGCGTGTCCTTGATCCGCACGCCAATGGCGTTGTAGATGGCGTTGGCGGTCGCCGCATGAATGCCATTTTGGAGCGCTTGACCCAGACCGACCGCACCGTACGGATGCGTCGGGTCGTTTCCCGACTCGATGTAATACGGGTGCACATCGCAGTCCCACATCGTGGCGACGGGGTAGTCGATGTAGCTGCCGTTGAGCAGCCTGCCCGTCGCCTTGTCGAGAATCATCGTCGCGCCCAGGACACTTTCAAACCCGTGGTGAATGCGCAGTATCTGGGCTTTCGTGTCCTTGGCGTTCAGGGCGCGCCCCACATCAGCGCAGTGATAGATCTTGACGTTGAGCAATTGCCCGGTTTCAGTATCGACGTCGAGGGAAACAAACGTGGCGGCCTTTTCGGTATTTTGCGGCCCCGATCCCATGATCCAGACGCCCTTGCCGACGATCTGCGTGTGATCAATGTCGTTATTCCCCTGATTGAGGAATGCTTGCTCCCATTTGATCCTGCGGGTCGGGTCCGCCTTCACGAACACCTCGCCATCAACGGTCGCCAGCTCACTTGGCTGCGCGACTTTGAGAAGCGGTGCCGAAAGTTCAAAGAGAGTTTTCAATGCATCCCGGCAGGCAAGTGCAACCGCCCAGCCATACTTCATGGTGCCGCCGGAACAGGCATTGCTCGTGCCCCATACCGAAGCATCGGTATCCCCGGCAATGATTCTCACCTTGTCGAATGTCAGGCCCAGCTCCTCCGCCGCAATCTGTCGACACGCGCTCCGGCCGCCCATTCCCGTATCCGCGTAGGTGTTGCAGAGCTCCGCAGTTCCGTCATGATTGAGTTTGACGATCGCATTCGAACCAACGCCTTCACCCGCGCACTGTTGGCAGGTCAGAGCCATCCCGAGGCCGTGCCTCACGACGCCGGTCTTTTCCGAGGCCGGTTTGCGCGACTTCCAATCGGTTTCCTCCATCAGCAGGTCGAGCACCGCCGAGATGTCGCCCGAGCCTAACCAGTTGGGTCCGGTGTGGGCGTACGCGCGCGAAACATTCAGGATGTTGTCGCCCGGCCGCATGTGGTTCTTCTTTCTAAGTTCCACAGGATCCATGCCCAGAATCTCGGCCGCCTGATCCATGACCTGCTCGGTCGCGAACATGTACTCTGGATTGCCGTATCCGCACCAACCCACTTGTCCGGGCGTATTGGTAAAAATGGCGTATTTCTTGATGCGAACGTGCTCGGCGTTACGCGAGTACAGCATCAATGCAGTCCCGTTCGAGAACATGAAAGTCCAGCGGTTGCCGAAGAGGCCGCTGTTGACCGCGAGCTCCATATCCCAAGTGGTCAGCGTTCCGTCCTTCTTGAACCCAAGCTTCACTCTGCAGTAGGTCGTGCCACGTCCCCAGAAATGGTAGAAGTTCTCTTCGTTGGAAGAGAGGAAGATACGCACCGGCTTGAGCAGCATCACCGAGGCCTTCACCGCCAAGGCAACGGATTTATCGTGCCCTGCTCCCATGAAGGCCACATCGGGTCCCGAGTCCGGCAAGAAGCCGGTATCGTCCCCGCGCGCGCCGAAACTGCCGCTATTGAACTCCGAAATTACCCGGACATTATGGATCTGCAGTCCAGCCACCGAACCGATGTATCCACGGGTTTGCTGCGCCGACTGGGTCGTGCTCCACACCGTCAGCTTTTCGCCGTCGAAGTGGGCAAGTCCACCGCGCCTTTCCGGCACGGGCGCATGCGCGAGGCCAAAGCGATAGCCCTCGTCCTCGACGATGACATCGGCCTCGGCAAAACCTTTCTCGACGTCGCCAAACCCATCGTAGTCAGTTGCAGCTTCCCGCTTGGCGAATAGACCCTGCTCATTCCTTTCGCTGAAGTGGGAGCACAGATCAAAGGGATGGAGGTTGTCGAAACCCGGAAAGACCTGAGGGGAATCCGGCTTCATGGCTTCATCGGGGTCGACGACGAACGCCTTCTGCTTGTACTCGACCTTGATGAGAGTGATCGCATGTTGCGCAATGTCCAGTGTCGTTGCGACAACACAGGCCACCGGGTGCCCGATGTATTGATACGTTCTTGCCAGGACGTCCGAGCAATTGTCCGGCGTCAGGATGAGCTTGACCCCCGGGACGGCGGCCGCCGCGCTGGTGTCAATGCTGACGAGGTCCGCACTCGGATACGGGCAATTCAGTATCGACCCGTGCAACATGCCAGGCAGATGCGCATCGGAGGAATACTGCGCCTGGCCGGTTGCCCGCAGCTGGTCGCCCTGTTTGTGGACGGGCTTGCCGACAACCCTGAGTGCACTGGTCATAGCTCCCCCTCCCCACTGGTCGCGGTCGGACTACAGGCAAGAATCGTGCGCTTGACGAGCACTTTCGCGATCTGGACCTTGTACGCATTGAGTTCACGGGGGCGGGCTTCCCGGATGGCGGCCTCACCCGCCTGCTCGGCGAGTTCCTCGTCGATGGCTCGACCCTTGACGAGCTCTTCCGCCAAGACGGCCCGGTAGGGCTTAGGATACACGGCGTTGAGGCACACCCTGGCCTCACCACCACCGATCATTGCCGCGCAGTTTACGATCGGGAAACCGATCGTATTTCGCAGCGAGAACTTGATGAACGCACTTCGTGCGCCATCGGGAGGCGGGGGGACGGCGACCTCCGTCACAAGCTCATCGTCGCTGAGGGCCGTGGAACCAGGAGTCTTCACGCTCCAGAAGGCATCGGCCGGGATCTTCCGCTTCGTCGTGACAATCTGGGCATTTAACGCGACCAGCGCGGGCGCGACGTCAGAGCAGTTCACTGAAATGCATCCACTGACGCCGCCAAAAATGGAGTGATAGCGGTTGTCGCCAATGTCTGCGTAACACGTTTCGCCGCCCTTGCGGGTACAGAAGAAGAAATTGTCTGTACCGCGCATATACCAACAGCGGACGAACTGGCAGATATTCCCACCGATGGTTCCCATGTTTCGCAGGTTATGGGATGCGGTCTTCCTGGCCGCTCGAAACAGCGCCGAGTATCTCGTCTTGACGACATCGCTCTCGGCTATGTCTGCCAGCCGGGTGAGCGCACCGATCCTCAGAGTGCCATCGTCTGCGCTCTTGATGTAGTCCAGTCCCTTGATGGAACCGATATTGACGATTGTCCCAGGATATTGCGGCAGGAAGTTTCCTTTCAGCACGCCCAGCATGTCCGTACCGCCCGCCATAACCCGTGCGTCTGGCTGCTGCAAGCTCGCAATCGCTTCCTCGAGACTACCTGCGTTGATCAGCTTGAACGGTTTCATGCCTGATCGCCCTGCAGCGACTTCGCCGCCGCGTGCACCGAGTTGATGATGAACTCGTAATTTCCGCAGCGGCAGATATTACCACCCAACGCCTCCTTGATCTGCAAGGTGGAGGGAGTGGGGTTCTTGTCCAGCAGCGCCTTCGTCGCCATGATGAAGCCCGGCGTGCAGTACCCGCACTGGGCGCCATGCTCTTCGACCCATGCGGCCTGAATCGGATGGAGTTTGCCGTCGTGCTTGGTCAGGCCCTCCACGGTCATTACGTTCCGACCGTCCATGGTCGCCGCCAGAGCCATGCACGAAAGAGTGGGCCTGCCGTCAACAATGACGGTACACATTCCGCATGCGCCCTCGTCACAGTGCTCCTTCGTCCCGGTCAGGCCAAGACTCGTCCTTATGAGGCGGGTGAGCGTCCAGTGGGGTTCGATCTCCAGCCGGAACACGTCGCCGTTTACCGTGATGGTGATCGTCGTGTACTGCTTGTCTGGCATTAGAGGTCCTCTAATCCGCTTCGGTTGGGTCGTAAAGGGAATGCGAACCCTGGCGGCTCGCGTATGGGTACTGCGCCGCGACCGTTTCCGCCATCCTCGGATAAACATTGTAAGCGTTGCATTCGAGGAACCGGCCGGACCCTTCCGAGCTACGCGCGCGCCAACAACCGGACACCCTCACACCTCCGAGAGAATAGACGCAGTTTCGATCGTGCTGACCCTGTCTATCGATAGGAAGTGCCGCCCGCTGTCTTCATTAGTATTGGCACGGAAGGCGACTATGTACCCGAACACGCGAGCGCCTAGGCATTGAACTACCCTGCGCCGGCTCGAGCAGAAGGGCGTCCACGGTCAGCCCGCCACCACCCCTGGACCCGGAGCTCGCCCGCTGCGTTCAAGCTGATCCGTCCGACGCTCGCGCGGATCGAGACTTTGGACTGCGCGTGAACGCGCACCGTTCGATCGGCGCGGTCGGCGCGCCAAACACACATGAAGGGTCACAATGACTGACGACAATCGGAAAAAGGGGATGTTGCCGGGCAAGACAAAGAAGGAACTCGCGGCGTCCGATCTACCGATCCCGGATCGTAACTCGTTCAGCCCCGAGGAGCAGGCCGCTTACGACTACACACTCAAGCGGTCGGAGGATTTTTTCAACTCCATCCCCGCCGATCGCGGCACCGAGTACCGCCTCACACCGCTCTTTCAGGGACTCATCCAGAGCCCCCTGCTTGCGCAGCTGTGGGCTCATTTCGGCGATTTCTATCAAACGTCGGAGTCTCGGGGGAGCTTCAACAATCGCGAGCGCGACGTTGCACTACTCTCACTCTTGCCGAAACTCGCGAATGGCCGGACCGGAAAGCACCCGCTTAGCGCGGTCTGGATCACTTGGGCCGTCGCTTCAGGGGTAAAGCCGTTGGACATCCGCTCGATCCTCGAAGGCAGGCCGGAAGACCTCCAGCCGGCGGACCGCCAGATTTTCGAGTTCGTCCGCGCAACGGAGTCGGCTAGCCTGACCCGCGAGCACTTCAACGCCATGGTGGGGCGTTGGAACGCCAAGACCGCGATTGAGTTCATCTCCTTCATCACTTACCGAATTGGCGTCCTGAAGACCGTCCAAGCGCACCAGGGAATCCTCGACCAGTTGCCGGATCCTGCAGGCGCCCGAAAGCTCCTGCAGGAGTACATCGACGGCAAGCGCAAGGCCGAGGATTACGAGATGTCCAGCAGTTGGATCAAGAAGCCGAGTGAGAAGCCGGCAGGCTGACGAAGCGCTCCTCAGTCATCGGCGGACGATCGGCGGGCTGTTCCCCGTGTCGTAGCCGTCTGCGGACGGACGGCCCGCGAAGATCAATCGGAGGCGCCTTTCCGGGCGGCACCAAAGAAGACAAAGCCGAGCACGCACCGTTCGTCGGTTGGGTTGCGCCACGTGTGGACTGCACCGTTCTGGACGAGTACGTCGCCGCGCCGCAGCCTCACCACGACACCGTCGGACTGCTGGAGGTCGATCTCGCCCTCGAGCACGAAGACGACGTCAATGGTGTCGTAGGAATGCATCCTCGACGAGTCCTCATGCCCGCCCTCGAGCGGAAAGCGAGGCGGTAATACCCACTTCTCAATCTGGACTTCGCCAGGCCGACCCGCTGGCGAGCCCGTGGGTGCCTCGTACGGACCGGCTTTGTAGTAAGGCAGCGTCGGAGTCTCGTCCCAACTCCAGACGACATGCCGGAGCATGTCGCCACCGAGCCTCATCGGCTCGACCGCTTCGACATGCGTGAACACGCTCTTCCCGTCGGATGTCTGGCCAGTGATGATCCGCTGCATCTGTCGTTCCATGCCGCCCCCCATAAATTCCCGCAGGCGGCCGCCCGGTCCGCCCAGCAGTCCCGTTTTACCTGCCCTTGAACTGGGGAAGGCGCTTCTCGCGGAATGCGCGCATGCCTTCCTTGCTGTCCTCCCATTCCCGCCAGCGCGTGTTTCTCATAATGAGCTCCGCATCCCGGTGAGTCTGTGACTGATAGACCGAGGTTCGCGCGGCTTGAATCGCGGTCCGGACCGCCATGGGGGAATTCGTGAGTATTCGTTGCGCAAGCTTATCGGCGGCCGGAAGAAGATCTTCGTACGACGGCACCACCTGGTTGACGAGGCCCAGGCGATAAGCCTCATCGGCCGAGATCGGATCTCCGGTGACGATCATCTCCGTGATCCGCTTAGAGCCCATCCACGGGGCGAGCTGAGCGGAAATCGTGATCGCCGGCATTCCGAGCTTGGTCTCAACGATCGAAAAGGAGGCATCCTCGGTCGCTACGATCAGGTCGCACTCCGCGGCGAGCACCAGCCCGGCTCCGTAGCAATAGCCGTGGATCGCCGCGATCACCGGTTTCCAGTTCACCGGAGCCTCGAGGTAGTAGTGGTCAATGCGAGAGGTCGTTTGCCTGAACTCCTGACCGCCCTCCCGCACGTCTGCTCCCGCGCAGAAACAACGGCCATTACCGGAGAGGATTGCTAACCAGACCTCCGGATCCGCGTCGATGTCGCCGAGGGCGTCCTTGAGCTGCCTCGACATGCTTGCGTTGATCGCGTTCAGCGATGCGGGGCGATTGAACGTGAGACGGGCAATCCGGCCGTCCTTCTCGTAGATAAGACCCTGCTCATCAGACATGGCGTTCTCCTCGCGTCAGCACCGTCCCCGTTGCCTCTCCGCCCGCGTCTCTGACGCGCCACCGGATGATCGTGTCCTCTGGCGTGACGTCATCAAAGACGGCCACGAGCGGAAGACCCACCTTGAGCTTGGAGTCATCGAAGTCGACAACGTTGCCGTGGAGCCTCATCTCCGGCGCCTCGTCGGGCGCCACCAGTACGATGTTGTAAGGGACCGAATTGCGCCAGTTCGGCAGCGCCGTCTGGTGCACGATCGTGTAGGAATACAGCGTCCCTCGACCGCTCATTTTTCGCCAGCCGAATGCCTCCGAGCCGCATTCTGCGCAAGTCCCCGTCGGGGGATGGCGTAGCTTGCCGCATTTTCCGCACTCTTGGATCACGAGCCGGTGTTGTTTCGCGGCGTCCCAGAATGGCTGGGTCAGCGGGTCGGGCTGGGGAAGCAGATAGGCGTATTCGTGCGGCGCCATGCGGCTACCCCCTTCTGAGAACGATCGCGCTCGAGCCCATGACACTGACATTCAAGGCGACTTGCGCGTCACGGACCTGACGACAGATAGCGCGGTCGTAGGTGTGCTCGCCCTGTTGCCAGTTGGGGCAGAGATCCTCGGCGTCTCCCCGCAGTTGTTGAACCGCCTCGAGGACGTTGTTGAAGCCATGACAGTAGCCCTCGTTGATCAGCCCGCCGTGTGTTTGGGTCGGCAGCTCCCCATCGAGGCTGATCCGATCGTCCTTGATGAAGTCCTTGGCCTCGCCGCGCTTGCACCAGCCCATGTCTTCAATCATCCGCATCGGCATGTCGGTGAACGCGTCGTACCCCTCGAACACGTCGATGTCGCTCAGCTTGACATCGGCTGCCGCCAGGAGCCGTGGCCCGATATGGATCAGGTTCGTGTCCTCAATATTCGGGATCGGACTGAGTCCGCCCCCGATCCCCGCCGAGATCAATACGGGACGCTTCTTGAGCTCCCGCGCCCGCTCGGTGCTCGTCACGATCAACGTGCAGCCCACGTCCGTCTCCTGGCAGCAGTCGAGGAGATGATATGGGTCGCAGATGATCCGCGAGTTCTGATGGTCCTCGATCGTCATGGGCGTACGCATCGTCGCCCGCGGGTTCTTGACGGCATTCGACCGAGAATTGACAGCAAAGCGAGCGAGGTCGCGGCTCGTGATGCCGTAGAGGTCCATGTACCGCCGCGCCTCGAAACCGTGGTACGAAGCGGCCCCCGCCAGCCCGAAGATGCTGCTGAACTGGCTCTCCCCACCCACCCTGTTTGAGCCGCCGCCCGCCCCGGCGCCCCAGTGGCCCATGCGGATTCCCGAACGGCCGTTGAGCGCCCGATATACGAGGACGTAGTTGCAGATGCCGTGATAGACGGCCTGGGCCGCCTGGAAGACGGCGAACGACGCGTAATTGCCGCCGCCGACGAGATTCGACGCGTAGTTGACTTTGTGACAGCCCAGCGCTGAGAGGACCGGCTCGGTCCGAACCGAGTCGTCGAACATCTGATACGTCACCGCCCCGTCGATTTCCTTCGGGTCGAGACCCGCATCGGCGCACGCCTCGCGCGCCGCACGCACGGCGAGGGTGCTGACGCTGACACCCGAGTTCTTCGAGAACGCTCCCGGTCTCTCCGGACTGCGGCTGTAGCCGATCCCGGCGATCGCGGTCTTGTCACGAAAGTCCTGCTCGGACATTTCGCCCCTACCGGTTCCGGAAAACGGGGCGGCGTTTCTCGGCGAAAGCCCGCGGCCCTTCCTGGGCGTCGCTCATTCGGCCGAGGTCTTTCTGAATGTGGCCGGCGAGCTTGACCGCATTGAAGTGCTCCATGCCATAACAGCGATAATACGACTCGATGAAAGCGCGAACCGCAGCCGGACCGCATTCGAGGATGGCGTCCGCAACCTCCAGAGCTTTGGCCAACTCCTGCCCCTTCGGCACCACCCAGTTGACGAGTCCCATTTCGTAGGCGCGCTGCGCCGGAACGAGCCGCGGATACACCGTCAGCTCAATCGCGTGGCGAAGGCTGACGTGCCTGATGATGTCGATCTGGTCGCCGCCGCCGATGTTCCAGCGCGGCTCGGTGATGCCGAACGCAGCCGTATCCGCCGCAACGCAAAGGTGGCACGTCGTGGTCAGCCAGCAGCCGCCGGCGGCCGCGTGGCCATTGACCGCCGCAATCGTCGGCTTAAAGATCTCGAGATCGGCCGGCGACCACCGGTCCGGCCACCAAGGCTCCTGTGATTCCTCCGGCTGCTTCTGCGTCTCCGCGAACTCCTTCAAATCCATTCCCGCGCAGAACGTGGGGCCTTCGCCGCCCCAGAGGATCGCCACCCAGGCATCGTCGTCGTGCTTGAACCTCAGCCAAGCCTTCTGCAACTGGTGCATCAAATCGCCGTTCAATGCATTCCGCCTCTCCGGACGGTTGAGCGTCAGAATGACGATGTGTCCGCGCTTTTCGTATAGAAGTTCTTCAGCCACTCTGTTACTCCCTGAAATCAGCAGCCAACCGGAACAGCGCGGCCTATAAGCCGGCGCTGTCGGCCACCTTGAGAAACATCTGGTCCGGCGTTCCCCATTTGAGTTCCCAGCCTTTGGCGCGGCGGCTATAGAAGTGCAGGTCGAATTCCGCCATGTAGCCGATGCCACCGTGGAGCTGGTGCGCGAGAATCGTTACCTCGCGGCCCGCGTTGCTGGCCGAAGCCTTCGCCACCGCGGCGTGAAAACGGGCGTCGAGGCCTCGGCTCAGCCGCCAGACGGCTTCGTAAGCAGCCCAACGGGCGCCTTCCAAGCTCGTGGCCATGTTAGCGCAGTGGTGCTGCGCGGCCTGGAAGCTTCCGATCGGCCGGCCAAACGCCTCGCGGTACCCGATGTAGTCGACGGTCATGTCCAGCGCCTTCTGCCCGAACCCGACCAGCTCGACCGATGCCAGTGCGCGGGCGACGTCAAGCAGCCAGTCGACGCTCGGCCATGCCTTGTGCAGCGGCCCAACGATCCGATCGTTCCCGATCTGCACGTTCTTGAACACGACCTCGCACTGGCGGTCGCCACCAATCACCTTCAAGTTCTCGATCGTGATACCCGGCGCATCGGCGGGTACGATGAACAAGCTGATGCCGGCGTCGGCGGCCGCACCGCGCTGGGTGCGGGCGACGCAGATGAGTTCGTGGGCCGCGCTCGCGTACTCGACGAACAGCTTCGTCCCGTTCAGGACATAGCCGTTGCCCTGCGTCTTAGCCTCCAGCTGGATTCCAGCCGCGTCATAACTGCCCGACGGCTCGACCAGCGCGGTGCTGACGATCAGCTCGCCGGAAGCGATCCGCGGCAAAAAGCGCTTCTGCTGCGCGTCGTCGCCTGCGCGCAGAATCAAGAGACCAGAGAGCAATGTGGAGAGATACGGACTCAACGCCGCCGCCTGGGCCATCTCCTCGGCCAGCACGGCCACCTCGAGCAGCGATCCATCAAGGCCTCCGAACTGCGACGGAAACGGCACACCGAGCCAACCGAGCTCCGCCATCTTCTGCCAGATGTCGGGCGAATACCCCCGCCCATCGCGTTCGATTTGACGCACCAGGCTCGTCGGAAATTCGGCCGCGAGGAAGTCACGCGCCGCCTGCTTGAACATCTCCTGGGTCTCGCTAAGGCTTAGATCCATCCGACCCTCCCTCTCGAATCACAACGACGGCCATGGACGATCACGGCTGCGAGCCGCGCTTCAAGTAACGAGCGGGATTCGCGATGAACCGCTGCCGGCAGCTCATGCTGCAGAAGTAATGCCACTGGCCTTCGTGGAATCGCTTCGTTCCGAAGCTCGGATCGGTCACCGGAGCGCCGGAACCCGCCACCGCCTCGCCCGCGTCGATCTTTTGATCGTTCACGTCCTTGCCACACACCGGGTCCTTCATCATCACATTCCCTCTCTGCTATCGGGATCGGGGCAAGCCGAGGCCGCGACGCGCGATGATGTCGCGTTGAACCTCGTTGGCGCCGCCACCGAACCGGGGCGGCGGCGTGTTCCGGTAACCGAGTTCGACCTCACCGTCCAGCATCGCCCACTTCGATCCCTTTTGAAGCTGTCCGAATGGGCCCATCAACTGCATGACGGTGCTCGTCATCCGGTAGTAGAACTCCGTCGACCAGACCTTCGCCATCGAGGCGATCGCGGGCGACACGTCACCCTTAGCGACGAGCCATGTGTTCTTGTTACTCAGATGCCGCAACATCTCCAGTTCGACGATCAACTCGCCGAGACGCAGCCGCACCCCGGGAGCCTGCGACAGCGGCTTTCCCTCTACCTGAGTGTTCTTGAAGAAATCCAAGACCTTATCTAAGAATCGCTTAAAAGCGAAGTAGGCTCCGATGTTGATCCGCTCGAAGTCGAGGGCCAGTGCATTCAGCTGCCACCCCTTGTTCTGCTCGCCGATCAGATGCCGGTGCGGAACACGGACATGATCGAGGAACACCTCCGCCGTCAGATAGGAGCCCATCGTGTAGAGCGGACGCACCGTGATGCCCGGAGATTTCATGTCGACCATGAAGATCGAGATGCCCTCATGCTTGGGCGCGTTTCGATCCGTCCGCGCCAGGCACCACATGAAGTCGGCCCTCTCGGCCCCCGTCGTGTAGATCTTCTGGCCATTGATGATCCAGTCGTCGCCATCGCGAACCGCGCTGGTCTCAAGCGCGGCGAGGTCTGTACCTCCCCTAGGCTCGGAGAACGCAGCACAGGGTCGGATTTCGCGGCTGAGCAGCCCCTGAAGGAACTCCTGCTTCTGCTCCTCCGTGCCGTGCCGTCCGATGACCGCTACGAGGATCGACATGCCGACGCGCGGCTCAAGCCCGCGAGACTCCAGCTCCTGACGCAGGATGTACTCGAAAAACGGGGACTTCGCCTGCCCGCCGAACTCCTTCGGCCAGCAGGTTCGCAGCAGGCCGGCCTCGTCCAGACGGTCCCTGAACACCTTCTGTGCGGCCTCGAGGTTCTGGTCGTCCTCGCCGGCGCCCGAGACATAGCTAATCCCCGTCGCCAGCTCGGGCCCGATGTTCTCAGTGATGAAGTCACGAACGCGTTGCCGGAACTCCAACTGCTCCGGCGTGTATTCCCAATCCACGCTTCACTCCTACATCACGTTGATGATTGAGGTTGCCAAGCCGCGACTGCCGACCGTCGCTCCTCGCGTTCAGTCACCGATAGATGAAGTTTCCGGGCTGGCACTAGGGCCGACACCTATCCAATGATAGTCCAGAACTCCATTGCGCCTCGACTTGATCGCTACGAATAAACTCCAATGACCGACGGATATTGCAGACGAGCGCGGCCAGAGTGGACCCTGCGCGCATCAGCGACATCGGCTCGTCGCTGGGCGGCAGAGCGGGGAGCGCCGATCGATTCGTGGACAGATCCATGCGCTTGGGTTGCGTTCCTACCGTTCGACAGGTGAAGGGGGGCCGCTCGCCGTAGAAGCTCACTCTTGGGGTCGTTCTTGCGCTGAATAGACCCGGTGATTCGATCCAACCGGAACTGGAGCCTCGAGAACGCTATGGACCCTCTCAGCCATCTGATGCAGCGGTATTGCTTTGCGTACACCGCAACTCACGATTTCAGCGTCGCCGATCAGATCATGGTCGATGACTACACTTTTTACATGGGCGAGAGCGTCTTCGTCGGCCGTGAGGCGGCATATAAGCCGGCGGCCGAGCGTCAGTTTCAAGCGTATCCGGGCCTCGGGTTCACCGTTCACGACTTCTTCTCCAACGGTGATCGCTGCGCGATGTATTTCAGCGAGTTTGGGCACTCCATCAAGTTTCAGACAGACGTGGCCTGGCATGGTGTGAGTCTCTATCGATGGGACGCCCGTCGACTGACAGAGTGTCGCATCGAGCAGGACTATTACGGGCGGCGCCGTCAGTTGGAATCCAAGCGACCCGATCCGGTCGGCCAGCCGGCCTACGCACCCTGGACGGCCGCCGTGCGGGCGGCTGATGCGTCGAGCGAGCGTGTAGCTTCGGCGTGGCTGCACGATGGTGGGTTGCTGAAGAGTGAGGCGGGTAGCCTCGACGATGAACAGGTGGCGCCGTCGGCGAAGGCACGCGTTCAGTTCCGCGATGCGCGCACTGAGATCTTGGACATCCTGTCTGCGGGTCTGCGGGTCGCCTTCCAGGTACGCATCGATGGGAACTATGAGGGTGGGCTGAAACAGCTTGCAGGCCGCGAAGGCGTCAAGGCGCAGTTGTACGCGACGGGAATCGCGGATCTCGCGAACGGCGCTGTCGTCCGTGTACGCGCGGTTACGGATCGCTACAACATGGAACGTCGGATCCTCTCCAAAGGCTGAGACGCGCGGCCCTCTCGGCGGAAGGACCGACACGTCGCTGCGTGCGGCCGATTGTTGGACACGCTCGAAAGCGGTGGAGGACCAAACCGAAATTCTCAAACCTCTTCGGCAGCACCTCAAGCGCCTTTTGCGCGTCTCAGGTAGCGCAGCGTCGGATGACGTGCTGACTTATAGTAACGATCGTAGTAGTGCATCCAACCCCGAAGGACGGCCCCACGTTCGACCATGTCAACGGCGAAGGTCCTGGCGATGATGTCCCGATCGCTCGATCGAAGCGAGTTTGAGGCGCTGCTTCGCGAACCCGCCTTGCGCGCCGACGTCGGGCCGGGCACCCCGTGGCCAGCGGTCGTCACGCTGCTCGGGGACTCCGATCCGGCGCTATCCGCGGCCGTGCAGGAGTTGCCGTGCCCCGTCGTTGGTGTGGGCGAAGGGCCCCTGCAAGACGCGTGTGATGTCGTGGTGCGGTCGGTCACCGACGCGGCGCCACTGTTCGACAATGCGATGGCCACGCCGCTCGCAGCGATGGTTCTCGTCCAGCAGTTGCGACTCTCGACAACATTGCCGACCGCCTCCGCGCTGATCGCCGAAAGCCTTGCGTTCGCGACGCTGCAGATGGGCCCGGAATTTTGCGCCTGGCGCGCTGCCCATCGCAAGAAGCCGTGTGCACCGCAGCCCTTGGAGTCTCAGTTGCTCGTCGAGCGTCGCGAGGATTCACTGCATCTGCGACTAAATCGCCCGGCCCGTGGTAATGCGATCGGCGTATCGTTGCGCGATGCGTTGTGCGCAACACTCGAAGCTGCGCAGTGCGATGACTCAATTCGCCACGTGCACCTGGAGGGATCCGGAAGCCACTTCTGCGCCGGTGGAGACCTCGACGAGTTTGGCCTCGCGCCCGATCCGGCCACGGCCCACTGGGTTCGGACGCAGCGATTCCCTGGTGCGTGGCTCGCGCAGTTTGGGGACCGGCTCTCGTGCCGCGTGCAGGGCGCGGCCGTTGGTGCCGGGATCGAACTGGCCGCGTTCGCCAGCACGATCCGCGCCGCACCGGATGCCTGGTTCCAGTTGCCAGAGCTGCGGTATGGGCTGATTCCGGGCGCAGGCGGCACGGTGAGCTTGCCGCGGCGGATAGGACGGCAACGCACCGCATACCTCGCGCTATCGATGACGCAGCTCGACGCAGAGGGCGCGCTCAATTGGGGGCTCATCGACGCGATCGAACACTGAACGCGTGGTCAAGCGGTCGCGCTCATTCATCGTGACGCAGCAGCGCTTGCAGCGTCCCGTTATCCGCGCCTGCGTGGCGCGCGCGGCGTCCCGCCACGCGCAGAGGACTGAGTCGCTGCGGATCAGCCTCGGCGGCCTTCTGCCAGGCGTAGAGTTCGTCACGTGCCGCGCGCGCGGCGTGCGCCATCGCGAACGCTGTCGTTCCGGAGAGCGACAGCGGTATCCATCGAGAGTCACCGGCTTTCCAGGTGGCCAAGGCAGCCAGCGCCGCATGCAACCCCGTCAGTGGATCCGCTATCGCGTCGCCGACGAAGACCGGCTCTCCCCAAGCGTCGTCCATCAGTGTAGAAAGACCCGCTTCCACGGCGGCATCGTCACCAAAGCCGACGCGATGTGGGTCTTCATGCGCGGTGATCGACACCCAAATTGCGCCGCGGGCGACGTGACGGTGACGGTCGATACCGATTTGTTCGAGCGCACGCGGCCGCGAGCCCTCGATGACGATGTCGGCGGTCTCGAGAAGCGCGTCGAGTTGCGCCGCCTGAGCCGGATCCCGGAATTCGAACGTCAGCATTCGCTTGTTCTCGTTCAGCAGGTCGAAGAACGCCGGATGCCCCTGGCGCGCGCCGTCGGGGCGGGATGGGCTTTCGATCTTGAGAACCTGGGCACCCTGGCTGGCGAGGAGTGCACCGGCGAGCGGCCCGGCCCAGAGGGACGCCAGCTCAACGACTCGCGGCCGACGCGTCGGCGATGCTCTCGCCGTCTTCCATACCAGCGGTGGCAGGACCGGCACGGCGTGCAGCCGACCATCGACTGCGAGCGGTAACCCTAGCTCACGCGCAAGCGCCGCCAATTCTGATGTGCGCGCGCCGGCTACCGCCTGGCGGACTATCTCCCAGTCCCCGACGGGACATGCCTGTTCTATCAATAGCGACACAAGGTCCCAGTCGCTTGGCCGTGCGAGATTGATCGCCACCCGGCCATCGACCGCTTCCATCAATTGGCAGGACCCGTTTGCCGAGATACGTCCGTTGCGCCTCAAGCCGAGCAGTCTTGCGCGCTCGGCGAGCAACAGCGCGCCGCGGATGACTGGTGGGTCCTCTGGGGTATTGAGCGCACGAAGCGCGAGCAGCACTCCATCGGCTGCGCTGGCGAGACCGGCCGGACACATCCATCCACCGCGGTGTGCCGGCGGCCCCGTCAAACCCCACAAACCCGAGCGGCACCACGCCCGCGCGGAGGACTCCGAACCGGCCGTCACGCGATGTGCAACGCCAAGGGCCCCGAGCAGGACGTTCGCATACCGCGCCGCATCGCCGTTTCCTGGCGCTTGAGCTTGACTGGCGAATTGCATCACACCATAGCTGCCTCAGAGCCGACACGCCGCAGGTGGCGTCGTCACAAACCTCTTACTACGTTCGCAGCGAGGTGCGCTGCGGCGGCGCGACCCGCGCCTGAAGGCGCGATGCCGCAGGCTCGTCGCGTGCCTGGTCGAGCAAGCCGAGGGAGCGGGTACGCAGCACGGCCTGTGAGCGGCGCCTGACGCCGAGTTTGTCGAAGATCTGCTGCAGGTACCACTTCACGGTCCCCTCGGTGAGCCCCAGGCGCAGCCCGATCTCATGGTTTCGCAGACCGTCCCCGACCATGCGCAGAATTTCAAGCTCACGGCTGGCAAGTTGCGGGGCGACGTTCAGGCCCTCGTCGTCCGTGGCATTCGCGTCCGCGACGCTCTCACCGCGCGTAAGCGTCAGCAGCCGGGTCCCGAATTCGTCGATCGGCGTATGCGGCGAAGGCCCCTCGGAATAGGTCTCGCGAAGCAGCACGCCAATCGTCTCGCCTTCGTCGAGAAATGGCCGAACCCAGCCGCTAGGCTGCGCCTGCTCGATCGCGTCGCGAAACAGGCGCCGTGCCTTGCATCGATTGCCCCGCAACATGGCAATTTCAGCCAGCAGGATCAGGTGCATCACAATCGAGCGCGTTGCGAGGTTGCGCTTGGCCACCTCCAGCCAGCGAGACGCCACTGTTTGAGCCTGCACCAGGCGGTTGCGATGCATCTCGATGCGCAGCCAAGCGATCGCGACGTTCTCCTCGCGGTGTGTCGGCGCGCGACCGGGTACCGGGTCATCGGTCACCGTAATATCGCCCGCGCGCAGGGCGGCCTCTGCATCATCGATGCGCCCACAGATCACGAGGATTCGTACCTGCTCCGCCACGACGGCAGTGCGGAATCGGTCGAATCCGCACTCGATGGCAATCAGATGCGCCTCTTCGAGTCCCGCAAGCGCCGTGGAGAAATCGCCGCGCGCGGCGGCCAGCCGCGCTCGTACGAGATACCCAGCGGAGAGCTGATCCGAATAGCCCCACTCGCGCACCACCGGCAAGTACTGAGCGATCAGCGCGGTGGCACGATCGAGTTGTCCCAGGTCATAGAGCAGCTCAGCGAGTGGCAGGGCGGGGAGAGCGGCGAGTCCCGAACCCACCCCGCGCCGACCCTCAGCGTGTGCGAGCGACTCCTCGAGCAGCCGCTGCGCCAGTGCGATTTTGCCCTGCGCGATGTAGGTCGGTGCGATCGTCGCCTTGAGTGTAATCGAGGCGAACTGGGAGCCGGGGCGCTCGAGGATGCGGCGCGTCTCGGCTTCAAGTTTAAGCAGATCATGTCGGTGGTAGAACTCATACCGCGCCGTCATCAGCTGCCCAAGCAGCGAGCAGCTGAGATAGGGTTCCTGATCGCCGAGTTCGAGTAGCAGCTTCTCTGCATTACCCTCGACGATCGACATCTGATCGCGCGCGGCATCGAGCATGATGCGGCGATGCCAAATGAGGTTGCGCAGATGGACATCGTCCTTGCGCGTCTCGGCGATCCTTTCGGCCGCACTGATGAACCGCTCGGCCGCCGCGTAGGAAAGGCGCCTGATGCGCCGCCATGCGAGCGCAAGCAGCAGCATCGGGCGGCTACTGATGGCCGACCACGGCAGTTCTGCCGATACTTCGTCGATTCGGTAGAGGTACCCGGCGTAGAGCAGCTCGTTGGCCAGACGCTCGAGCTGATCGGCGAGGAATTCCGGGTCGCCGCTGGCATGTGCATGCTCGAGCGCCGTAAGCGCCTGTCCGGTACTCGAGTAGTGCGTGCTCGCCCGACGGTGCAGCTCCGCCACTCGGGCGGGCGCCCGACGGACCGTCGAGTCTCGGACGGACCTTCGGAACATCGGATGAAACGCGTAGCGACCCTTCGCAAGATCGATCGCATCGAGGAACAGTCCCGAGCGGAATACATCGTTCAAGATTTCGCCGGCGTTCGGGTCGCACGTGACCGCCACACAGGCCGGGGGTGTCAACTCATCGAGAATCGAAGTTTCGACTACGAACGCTTGTGTCGGTTCCGACTGCAGCGCCAGGACCTCTTCCTGAAAATAGGCTGCCACGTCGGCTGCCAATCGATCGCTCCAGTCAACCCGATCATCGGTGCGTGCCTGCGACGAACGATAGCTCTCGGCCGCCATCACCAGACCCGCCGCCCAGCCATCCAGGTCTGTCACGATCTGCCGCATCGCCTCGTCCTTGACCGTGATCCCGGCGACCGAGGCCACTAGTTGCTTCGCCTCGGCAGGCTTGAGTTTCAAATCACGGCCATCCACCTCGACCAGAACACCGAGCGCCCGCGTGCGAGCTAACGGCATCGCGATCAGTCCACGCGCCACGATCATCCACGTGATGGCGTCGCGCGCACTGGCGATCAGCCGACCCAAAAACTGCAGCACATCGCTCGAGAGCAGCTGCGCATCGTCGATGACGACTACCGGGACCCGGCCGGGTTGGGTCGCCAAGTGCGTGAGCCAGCTGTCATCGCTTCCTGTCGGATCGAGTCGACGCCACGGCAAACCTGCCGCCACGCCTGCGTCCCGCAGCGCCGTACGGAAGGAGGCGAGATCACGAATGCCGGCGCGCGCCGCTAACCAGATGCCGGGACGCCCGCCCGCTTGCAGTTCCTCGAACCACTGAATTGCAGCCGTCGTTTTGCCGCTGCCCGCCGGCGCGCAAACGGTGGTGACACGCGAGTTGCCGATGCGTGAGGTCAGTTCAGACAGCTCGGGACGTACGAGTAGCCCCGCCCGGGGGCGTGGTGGCACCATCACGGTCAGTGGAATGTCCAAGGTGAATCCCCTTTCCTTCACGCCAACGCTAATCGCGCCGTGCAGCTTCCCATCTTATCGAAAGATAGGGTCCTCGATGCTCCTGCCGTCCAGCGACAGGTTCCTTTAATCGCTTCCCAATCGGCGTTATGCACCTATCGAATGAAAGGTGAGGGGAGCCTGACGGGCTCACTATCATGATACGGCGCGTCGTTATTGCCTCGAAGCCGCATCTTCGAGGCCCGTCGGATAGGTGCACGATCACTGGTGCGCGCCCTGTGCGCTGCGGCGCTCCTCTGACTGCAGCACGAGTGCCGGAGCCTTATGGACTTCTCACTGACTGAGGAACAGGCAGCGTTTCGCGACGTCGTGCGCCGCTGGGTTGACGCCGAGGTGCCCAAGGATTGGATGCGCGAGCTCGAAGCGGATGAGACCCATTACCCGTACGCCCTGTGGGACAGACTGAAGGCACAAGGCTACTTCGGCATTGGTGTCGACGAGAAGTACGGCGGCCTCGGCGGCGATATCATGATGCAGATGATCTTCGCCCGCGAGCTTGCGCGCACCGCAGGCGGCTTGCTCTGGGTGTGGGGCGTCACGTCGTTCGCAGGTGCCAAGTCGGTCGGAGTGTACGGCACGCCGGAGCAGAAGGAGCGCTTCCTGCGCCCGATCGCGGCCGGTGACCTTCGAGTGGCAATCTCTGTGACCGAGCCGGATGGCGGCACCGACGTGCTCGGCGCTATGAAAACGCATGCCGAGAAGATCCCGGGTGGATGGCGCCTCAACGGGACCAAAATGTGGACGACCGGTGCCAAGGCCGCGGATCGCCTGCTGGTGCTCGCGCGCACTGACAAAGCGCCCGCGAAGCGTCATCAGGGCCTCACGCTGTTTTTCGTGGACGCCAAGTCACCCGGCATAACCGCAACGCTTTTACCGAAGTTAGGGATGCGCGCGATGGGCTCGTGCTCAGTCACCTATCAGGATGTATTCGTTCCCGATGCCGACGTCTTCGGCAAGCCCGGCGAGGCTTGGTACATGATGCTGCCGACGCTTAACAACGAGCGGATCATGGTCGGCGCGCAGTGTCTCGGGGCGATGGACGGCATTCTCGAGGATGCGCTCGACTACATGAAGCAGCGTAAGGCGTTCGGCGGCATCATCGGACGCTTTCAGATCCTGCAGCACTACGTCGCGGACATCGCGACGTGGCGCAAGACCACGGAGCTACTGCTGTACTACGTCGCGAGCCTTCAGGCGACCGGACAGCCCTGTGGGACCGAGGCCAACATGCTCAAGATGGTCGCCACCGAGAATGCGGTGAAGGCGGCGGATCTCGGAATCCAAATCATGGGCGGCATGGGGTACTCGGCCGAGACCGACATGCAGCGCTACTGGCGCGATCATCGCATTCTGCGCATGACGCCCATCTCCAACGAAATGGTGCGCAACACGATCGCCGAAAGCCTCGGTCTTCCACGCTCGTTCTAGGCGGGCACGCTCATCGAGCAACGCGCGTTCGGGATCGCTTCGGGTATGAGGATCTGTCGGGAGCCGCAGCGGGGCCCCTTTGGGTTTGCCTGAACAGCCCCGCTCGGCCCTCGTTGAGGGCCCGAATCGATATACGCGGGCTCCCCGCCTATAGATAGGTGCCAGCGAAGAAGCGTGCCGTTGTAATCCATCCCAATTGCTCGAGAGACTTCGCGAACACACACTCGACTTCGCCGCCGCGCTCGAACTCTTAGCAGGCCTCGTTGTGCGCGAGTCGCCGCTGGCTGCACTGAATTCCGGGGGGCTGACAACGCGCACTCTCCCCACACTCGACGAGCTTGCCCGATGAACATGGAAAACGCTTCCTCCGTGCAGGTCACAGCGCGAGACGACGGCTTCCATTTCGCCGACATGAGCGACCGGTGGTGGATAACCGAGACCGCCTGGTTCTCCTTCTGCAAGCCGGAACGCAAGCTCGGTGGCTGGGTCTACAACATGTTCCGACCCAATATCGGCACCATTGCCGGCGGAGCCTGGATCTGGGACGACACCGCTTCGGTGCCCTGGGAAGTTCCCTATTGCGCGAATTACACGGCGCTTCGCATCCCCGAAAACCCCGACCTGAACGACATCGTCCTTCCGACGGGGGTGCGATTGAAGACGCTGAAGCCTCTCACGACCTACCATCTTGGCTTCGAGGACGAGGACCGACTGAGCATCGACCTGACCTTCGAGGCCGTAATGGCGCCGCGGCCGGTGCGCAAAGCCAACTCGTCCTTTCAGAAACTGAGCCACTTCGATCAGTTCGGTCACGTGACCGGATCGATCCGGCTCCACGGAGAAGCCATCGAAATCGACTGCTTCGCGATGCGCGACCGAAGCTGGGGCCCCCGCCCCGAGCATCGCCCCGGCCAGAGCGCCTATGTCACCGGCATCGCCTCGCCGCGCGACGCCTTCCTGGCGGTGACCAAGTGGAACGACATGGACTATCCGATCTCCTACGGCTTTCTCATCGAAGATGGGCTGATTGGCGACCTCGTGACTGGACGCCGATTTGTAGAACGCGATCCGACCTCCGGTTACGTCGACACGATCCGGGTCGAAGCGAAGGACGAGCATGGCAGAACACTCGAGGCTGTCGGAAAGCGGCTGAGTGGCATCGTGCTGAACCGCCACAGCTTCATCGACTCCAACAGCCTCATCGAATGGTCGCTGAACGGCAAGACGGCGCATGGCGAGGATCAGGACATGTGGCCCGTCTACGCCTGGTCCGCGATGCGGCGCTCGGCGCGCGGGAAGAGACGGTGAGCGAATCCGCGCGCATCGAGGCGCAGCCGCTCACCGGCATCACAGTCATTGACCTCAGCCAGATATATAACGGGCCCTACGCGACGTTCATGATGGCCGCTGCGGGCGCACGCGTCATCAAGGTCGAACCTCCGGGCGGGGAGCCGTTGCGGCGTCGCGGCGTTGTCGGAGGCGCTGCGCTGCCCTTTGCGATGCTCAATGGCTGCAAGGAATGCGTCGTGTTGGACCTCAAGGAAGAGCCAGGCAAGGATGCTCTGAAGGTGCTTGTCTCCAAGGCCGATGTAGTTGTCGAGAACTATGCGCCGGGTACGATGGAGCGGCTCGGTCTGGGCGCCGCCACCCTGCAGGCGCTCAATCCGCGGCTAATCTACGCCTCCAGTTCCGGCTTTGGTCGCGATGGACCCTACAAGTCGTTTCCAGCGATGGACCTGACCGTCCAAGCCATGTCGGGCGTGATGGAAATCACCGGCTTTCCGGATCGTCCGCCGGTCAAGGCCGGACCGGCGCTCTGCGACTTCTTCGCCGGCGTCCATCTCTATGGCGCCATCGCCACGGCACTTTTCGAACGCGAGCGCACCGGCGTAGCGCGCTGTGTCGAGGTCGCCATGCAGGATGCGGTCTATGCGTCGCTCAGCTCGAGCCTCGGCATGCATTGGGGTAACGCCGGCCGGCGCGACGCGCCGCCACCTCGCACAGGCAATCGTCACGGCGGCCTCGCAGAAAGCCCCTATAACGTCTATCCGACCACCGATGGCTACATTGCCATTATCTGCGTCGGCGACATTCACTGGGGAAACCTCGCTCGCGCGATGGGCCGGCCGGAGCTCCTCGAGGAGGAGCGCTTCTCCTCGCTGAAGAAGCGCGTGAGTGTGATGGACGAGGTCGACGCATTGGTGAGCGCGTGGACCTCGAAGCGCACGAAGGCTGACGCCTTCGGCACGCTGATGGCAAACAAGGTGCCCTGCGCGCCGGTGCGAAACCTCGATGAGGTCGTGAACGATCCGAACATGCACGCGCGCGGTGCGCTGCAATGGCAGGATCACCCGCAGTTGGGACGCATCGTCGTTCAGCACTCACCCATGCGCTACGTCGGCGCCAAGCGACGCGTGCTGCGCCCCAGCGGCGAACTGAGCGCCGATACAGTCGCGGTCCTGACCGAGTTTGGGATCGCAGACAACGTCAACGACCGCGCCGGAAGGCCGACCCGCGAGGGCCCAGTCTGATCGCGAGCGGCCACCGGCAGGATGACCGGATGCGTGGAGGCGAATGTATGCGTCGAATAGTGGGGATCGACGTCGGCGGGACGTTTACTGATCTATTCTATTCCGATTCGTCGGGTACCTCGGTCGTCAAGGTTCCATCGACGCCTGATGATCCTAGCCGCGCGCTGATCGACGCGCTCGATGCGGCGGGCATCGAGGCCGACCAGCTCGATCTGATCTTGCACGGCACAACGATCGCCACCAATGCCGTGATTGAACGCCGAGGCGCCACATGCGCGCTTGTGACGACGCAGGGCTTCCGCGATGTCCTGGAGCTAGGCCGCCGCGACCGGCAAACTCCCTACGGACTCACTGGTACTCAGAATCCGCTGATCCCGCGGAAGATGCGCTGGGAAGTCCCCGAGCGAGTCGATTATCGCGGTAACATCCTGGTACCGCTTGACGAAGAGCGGACACGTGCATTGGCCGAGGCGCTGGCAGCCGAGGGCGTGCAGGCCGTAGTCATCTCCTTTCTGCATGCCTACGCCAATCCCGACCACGAGCTACGCGCGAAGGAGATCTTCCTCGCGACGAAAGCTGACTGGCAGATCGTCGTGTCGCACGAAGTCGTCCGGGAATACTACGAATTCGAGCGCACCAGCACCGCAGTCGTCCAAGGCTATCTGCAACCGCTGGTCTCGCGCTACGCCGACAATCTCGCGAAGAAGCTCGCGGAGCGGAAGTTCACCCGCCAGACCCTTGTCATGCAGTCCAATGGCGGCCTGATGCCGCTGCCCCAGTTGGGTGGCCGCGCAGCCAACATCGTCCGTTCGGGGCCGGCCGCTGGAGTGATGGCAGCGGCGCGTATCGCCGGTGAAGCCGGCTTCCGTTCCGTGATCACGGGCGACATGGGCGGCACCAGCTACGACGTCGCAGTCGTCATCGATGGGCGGCCCCAGATCGCCGAGACGACCCATCTCGACTTCCGCGTGCCCCTGCGGCTGCCGATGATCGACGTGCACACGATCGGCGCCGGTGGCGGTTCGATCGCGTATCTCGATCGCGGTGGCGTCCTGCAGGTAGGCCCGCGAAGCGCCGGAGCGGTTCCGGGTCCGATCTGCTTCGGCCGCGGCGGCATGGAGCCAACCGTTACCGACTGCAATGCCGTTCTGGGACGCATCAATGCCGACCACCCAATCGGCCTCAAGCACCTCAAGCGACTCGACATCGGCGCGGCGCGCGATTCTCTGGCCAGGCTCGGCCAGGCGCTGCGCCTCGGTATCGAGCAGACCGCAGAGGCTGTGCTGACCATCGTCAATCACATCATGGCGCGGCGCACCCGGCTACTCACCATCGAGCAGGGCCTTGATCCGCGCGAGTTCGTACTGGTGATCTTCGGCGGTGCCGGCCCATTGCACGGGGCGGCAATCATGCGAGAGGTCCGCATTCGGACCATGCTCCTGCCACCACACCCCGGCGTCTTGTGCGCCCTTGGCTGCGCCGTCGCCGACATGCGCTACGACCTCTCGCGCACTATTGAGCGACCGCTTGCCGATCTCGGGACGAGGGAAATCGACGGGATCCTCGCCGGGCAGCGCAGTCAGGGCCTCGACCTCCTGACCCGGAGCGGCGTCGAGATGCAGCAGCGCCTCGTTACCCATGCGGCCAACATGTCCTATCTCGGCCAGATCCACAGCCTGCGCGTGCCGATCGAGGCCGGCTGGTCGATCGGCCAACTGAAACAGGCCTTCGAGGACGCGTACCGCGAGGAGAATGGTGCGACGCTCGGCGACATTCCGATCGCCCTGGTCGGTCTGACGACGGCAGCGATCGGAATCCGTCGCAAGCAGGACGCTGGCGCCACGGCCCGAAGCCGATCCGGCGGCGAGGCACGCCCGTCCGGTCATCGCGACGTTTGGTATGGCAGCTGGGTGCGCACGCCGATCTACGATCGCGCCATGCTCCCGCCCGGCATGCACTTCCGCGGTCCAGCGATCATTGAGCAGGCGGACACGACGACCGTGATCGAGCCCGGCATGACGGCGCGGGTCGATCCCTTCGGCAACTTGCTCGTCGAGGTGACGTGATGGATCCGGTCACTCTTGCTGTCATTCGCGGTGCGCTGGAGCAGATCACCGACGAGATGGATCTCAATCTGATCCATGCCGCGCTGTCGCCCATCATCTCCGAGACCCACGACTGCGCGCACGGTCTCTACGATGCTTGCACCGGTGAGACCATCGCGCAGGGCAGCTATGGCTTGCCGATGTTCCTCGCAAACATGCAGTGCACGGTCGCCAGTCTGATCCCGATCGTAGCGGCCGCCGGCGGCTTCAAACCCGGCGACATCTGGATCACCAACGATCCCTATCTCTCCGGTACCCATCTCAACGACGTCATCCTGGTTTCGCCGCACTTCGTCGATGGGGAATTGTTCGCCCTGTTCGCCAACACCGGCCACTGGATGGACCTCGGCGGCTCGGCGCCCGGCGGATGGGTGCCGTCGGCGCGCGAGATCCATCAGGAGGGAATCATCATTCCGCCACTGCGCATCGTCGAGGCCGGCCGGCGCAACGAAGGTGTCGTCTCGATGATCACCGGCAACGTACGCCTGCCGCAGCAGTTGCTTGGTGACTTCGCCGCGATGATCAACGTGTTTTCAGTTGGCCGGCGTGGCCTGGACGACCTGGTCGCACGCTACGGACTCAAGACGTTGAAGGCCTGTATCGCCGAGATGATGGCGCGCTCGGAAGCCGACATGCGCTCCTACATCGCAGACATCCCGGACGGCGAGTACGCCATCGAGGAATGGTTTGACAATGATGGCGTCGAGGACAAGACGCTGTCCGTGCGTCTGAAGCTGACGGTCAACGGATCAGACCTCCATTTCGACTTCACGGGCACGGACGGACCGGCGGTTGGCCCGATGAACATCTCGGAGGGCACGACTCGCTCGCACTGCCTTGTCGCGCTGAAGCACATCTTCCCTCAGGTTCCGGTAAACGGCGGCGCGTTCCGTCCAGCGCGATTCACCATTCCGGCCGGGTCGATCCTCGCAGCCCGCTACCCTTCTGCGGTCGGCGGCACCACCGATGTGACGCAGCGCGTCGTCGACGTGGTCTTCGGTGCGCTCGCGCAGGCGATCCCCGATCTCACACCCGCCGCACCCTTCGGCACGACCGGCGTGGCCACCGTATCGGGCCACAATCCCGAGTCCGGCCGCTACTACGTTGCGGTCTACCCCTATCCAGGGGGCTACGGCGGATCGCGCGTTTCGGACGGCCTCGTCAACGGGACGCCCCCTGGCTCGATGGCGAAATTCATGTCCGTCGAAATGTCGGAACATCGCTATCCCGTGCAGTTCGACTATTTGGCCATCCGCGAAGGTTCGTCTGGCGCAGGCGAGCATCGCGGCGGCTGCGGCACCGCCTACGGCATCAGAACGCGAGCCGATGCACTGGTCTCGATCCTCGGCGACCGCGTCGACCACGCCCCCTTTGGCATTCATGGTGGCAAATCTGCCGCTCCCAACAGCGTGGAGCTCGTCACCGGCGGTCGGCGCTGGGTGCCCCCCATGCGCTCCAAGGTCGAGATGGTTCGCTTCCGCGATGGTGATGCCTTCCATCTTGGCTCGCCGGGTGGCGGTGGCTTCGGCGATCCCCAGATGCGCGATCCCGCGCTGGTCGAGGAGGACCTCAACGGCGGCTTGATTGATCGCAGCACCGCAGAGAACGTTTACGGAGTCGTGATCGCCAGCGTCCGGCACATTCTGGGGCGCCCGGTCTACAGCGTTGACGCCGATGCCACGCGCACGAAGCGCGCGCGCCGGGCTTCGTGAACGCCATGCATTCAAGGCAGGGTCCCGATTCGAATTGTAGTTTCCCAGGGCGACAGTGCATTGCCCCCTTTGCCGATCACGAGGAACGACATGACGGATATCAGCCTGTTCAAACACCCTGACTGCTTCTACATCGGCGGCGAATGGGTGAAGCCCTCCTCGAGCGCGTCGATCGATGTCCTGAATTCGAGCACCGAAGAGCGCTTCCTGACCGTCGCCGAGGCGCAGGCGGGAGATGTCAACCGGGCGGTGGCTGCTGCACGAACAGCCTTCGACATTGGGCCGTGGCCGCAGCTGTCCCACGCGGAGCGGGCCGCTTATCTCATTGAGATCGGTGAAGAGTTCACACGGCGCGCGCATGACACTGCGCTGCACTGGTCGACCGAGTCTGGCCTCCTGCACAAGGCCGCGCTCAATCTGGCGGGAACACTCGAGGGCATTTACAAGTTCTATGCCGCTCAGGCGAGCACGTATCCATTCCTGGAACGGCACACGGCCGCCGACGGTGGAGTCGGCCTGCTGGTACGCGAGCCTGTCGGTGTCGTGGCGGCCATTATCCCTTGGAACGCGCCGCCACTACTGACCGCCCACAAGTGCTCCCCCGCCCTTCTAGCGGGCTGCACCGTGATTCTCAAGGCCTCGCCGGAGGCACCGGGTGCGGCCTACATGCTGGCGGAAGCGTGCGAGACCGTGGGTGTACCTCCCGGGGTCGTCAATATCCTCACGGCCGATCGCGAGGTTTCCGAACTGCTGGTCCGTCATCCGAACGTCGACAAGGTCACTTTCACCGGCTCGACCGCTGCCGGACGAAAGATCGCGTCGATCTGCGGCGAACGCATCGCACGCTGCACGCTAGAGCTCGGCGGCAAGTCGCCGGCGGTGATCCTGGATGATTTCGACGTCGAGGTCGCCGCCAAGACGCTCGCCGAGCGTACCCCTTTCCTGACGGGCCAGGTTTGCGCATCGCTGACGCGCATCATCGTCAGCGAGCGCAAGCACGATGCGCTGGTCGACGCTTTGAGCGCGGAGCTCGCCAAGATCTATGTGGGTAACGCGTTCGATCCGGCGTCAAACATGGGGCCTCTGGCGATGCAGCGCCAGCGTGACCGCGTCGAAGGTTACATCAAAAAGGGCAAAGCCGAAGGGGCACAGCTTGCCTACGGGGGCAGCCGTCCAGCGCACCTCAACCGAGGCTACTTCATCGAGCCAACGTTATTCGGGCGTGTCGACAACCGCTCGTCGATCGGCCGCGATGAGATCTTTGGTCCGGTCCTTTCGGTCATTCCGGCCAGCAGCGAAGCACAGGCCGTCGAGATCGCGAACGACACGATTTATGGCCTGAACGCCGCGGTCTTCACGAACGACGCAGAGCGTGCCTATTCGATCGGCCGCAAGATCCGGTCGGGCAGCGTCGGCCATAACGGCCACCGCACGGACTTCACCATTGCGTTCGGCGGGTTCAAGCAGTCCGGAATGGGCCGCGAGGGAGGCAAGGAGAGCCTGAGCGCGTTCACGGAAATCAAGACGCTGGTTCTCAATGAACTTCCCGCATCTGCGGCCAAGCAACTGACCTGAAGTCGGGGGCGCGACTGGCCGGTTCCATGCGCCATCGAGTGCTCGATACGAGTATCAACATCACCATTCCACGGGGAGTAGTGTCGTGCGGGAGTGTAGCTTGGACTTGAAAGCAGAGGGGACCGAACCGGCCGATGCGGACTTCATCGTCATCGGGGCCGGTTCAGCGGGTGGAGCGCTCGCGGCCCGCCTCTCGGAGAACGACAGGCATCGCGTGCTGCTGCTGGAAGCGGGGGGCGAAGCGCACTTTCTGTCCCGCATTCCGATCAGTTATGCGCTCTTCACGAAAAATCCAGAAGTCAACTGGCTTTACAGTTCGGAACCCGAGGCCAGTACTGGCGGCCGCCGTATCCCGGTGCCGTGTGGGCGCATGCTGGGCGGTTCCAGTTCGATCAATGGCCTTGGATGGGTTCGCGGCAATAGGCTGGACTATGACCGCTGGGCGCAGCTCGGTTGCCGGGGCTGGAGCTGGGAGGAGGTCCTTCCGCTATTCAAGGCGATGGAGGATTTCGAAGGCGGCGACGATGACCTGCGGGGAAAAGGGGGGCCGATCCGTGCGACGGCCGTCCCGGAGAACCTTGCTCTTTACCGAAGTTTCTTTGAAGCGTGCCGCACGGTGGGTATTGAGCGGACTCGGGATTATAACGGTCACGTCCAGACCGGGGCGGCGATGACGCAGGTGTCCATCAGTCACGGACGCCGCATGAGTACCGCCGCCACGTATCTGAAGGAGGCGCGCCGGCGGCGCAACCTCCGTATCGAGACGGGAGCGCTGGCGCAGAAGCTCCTGATACGGGATGGCCGTTGCGTGGGAGTACGGGTCGGCCAACGCGGGCGGGTCCGCGACCTATTCGCGGGAAGAGAGGTGATGGTCTGTGCTGGCGCCATCGCTTCCCCACAGCTGCTCGAGCTGTCCGGAATCGGCGATCCCAATCGCTTGCGCCAACTGGGTGTAGAGGTTGTCGCTGACCTTCCCGGAGTCGGCGAGAACCTGCGAGATCATTGGGCTCCGAGAATGAAATGGACTCTGGCGCGCCGGGGACAGACGTTCAACGAACTGGCCCGCGGTCTTGGCGCGCTGCGGCAGGGACTTTCCTATCTGTTGAAGGGTACGGGCTTCTTGACCATGCCCGCGGCGCCGATCCGGGTCTTCGTCAAAACCCACGCGAGCCTCGAGCAACCGGATGCAATGATCGTGCTTCAGCCATTTTTGGCCATGCCCGACGCCAAGCTCTCGCCCACTGCGGGCATCCAGATCGTCACTAATCAACTTCGTCCCGAGAGCACGGGCAGTGTGCACGCAACCAAGGCGGACGCGTTGGTCAAGCCGGCGATTCGGTTCAACTTCCTGAGCGAACAAATTGACCGCGACTGCCTGCTCTACTCGATGCGGCTCGTCCGCAGAGTGATGGCGGCATCGGCATTACAGTGGCTTGAACCCAATGAGCTCCTACCGGGGGCGGAGGCACAGACCGATGACGAGCTGCTCGATTTCGTGGCACAGCATGCGCAGACCGGTTTCCATGCTGTCGGGACCTGCAAGATGGGTCACGACAGGACCGCGGTAGTCGACGAGAAGCTTCAAGTACATGGCATTCGCGGCTTGAGGGTCGCGGATGCCTCGATCATGCCGACCATGGTGTCCGGCAACACGAATGCACCGGCAATCATGATCGGAGAGAAAGCCGCTCAGCTGGTGCGCGCCGCGTACGGGTAGACAAGCAACGATGACGACCAGGAGAACCATGGATTGCGCCTACAGCCCCGCTAGCCGGCTCGCAGAATTCGCGATCGCGCCGGAGGCTGCGCGCCGCTTCGACATTCGCCACCTTACCAATCTCTTTGTGAACTACATCGGATGTGCGCTCGCCGGCTCGAAAACGCCAACAAGCGACGCAGCGGTTCGCGGTTGTCGAACTTATTCATCAGAAGGGTCTGCGCGGCTCATCGGCCGTGAAGACCGGGTGTCGTCGTCCGACGCGGTTCTCCTCGACTGTCTCAGCTCTGCCGTGCTTGCATTCGATGATACCCACCTCGCCACCATCCTTCACCCAACCGGGCCCGTCGCATCAGCCTTGCTGGGAATCGCGCGGACTCGCCCACTCAGCGGTAGGACGTTCCTGAACGCGCTGGGAGTCGGCATCGAAATCCAGTGCCGAGTGGCCCTTGCCTTCGCCTCACCCGATACAGGGGCCAAAATCGGTTGGTACGCGACCGGCCTCGCCGGCGGAATTGGCGCCGCTGCGGCGGTGGGTCGGGTCCTCTCCTTTGACGTCAAGCAACTGAGCAACGCACTCGGACTCGCGGCTGCCACCGGCTGCGGCAATCGTGCGACGCATGGTTCGATGGCAACCCCGTTCGTGCCCGCGTTCGCGGCCGAGTGCGGATATAGAGCCGCTCTCCTAACGCAGGCGGGCTTTACGTGCAATCCTGGTGCCCTCGACGGTCGCAACGGCCTGGTCGCGCTGGTCGCAGACCGACCGGATTGGGTTCGGGCTCTGCAGGACCTGCCAAGTGGTTTGGAAACCGCAAGAACGATGGTCAAACCTTACCCCTGCGGTGTCGTAATCCATCCGGCCGTGGACGGCTGTCTTTCGCTGGTGCGTGAACACCGGGTAACGCAGAAGAACCTGGCTTCTCTGAAACTCGGCGTATCGAGTGCCGCAGCGGCGCTGAGCAACAATCGCAGCCCACGCGATTTCTACGAGTCCTGCGTGAGTCTCTACTACTGGGCCGCGTCGATCCTGATCATCGGTCGCGCCGATCTCTCGCAGATCGAGGAGTCCCTGATGGCCTCGGGGGATGTCGCCGAGTTGCAAGTCCGCATTTCCGTCGAGGAGAGGCCCCAGATGGGCGCGGACCAGTGCCATTTGAGCGCGACGGTTATGGATGGGCGTCACATCGAATTATTGATCGACCATGCCAGGGGTTCGGTCGACCGCCCGCTGACAGATGAGGAAGTAGATGAGAAATTTCTGAGCCTGGCGACTCGATCCGTCTCACACTCAAAGGCTACGCAGCTTCTGGCAATGTGCCGGAATGTCAGTGAGCTCACGAGCGTCGCTGCAGTCATCACCGACTGAAGTGGTTATCGAAAATGCCAGGGCGGTCGGCATCGTCGATCTGCGTCCCGACGGCCTCAACGTCCATTTCGACAATATCCCCGGGCGATCTACCCGATAATCCAAAGTCGCGTGCGGCTCACAAATGGGGGCGCGGCCCGCCGTTCGATAGGTGAGCGTCACTCAATGTACGGGGAGCATGTTCGTGTCGAGATCGCGGCTGGAGTCGCTCCTGCAGATCGCCTGCGGACGCATTCCCTCAAGCTATAGGCCCGATGGTGCGGCGGGAGTCACATGAAGTTGTTGCGAGCCGGGACGCGCGCCAAGTGCGCGGTATGTGAGACTCAAATCGTGGTCCTCCGCGCGATGGCCGCCGAGGCTGAGCTCACCTGCGGCGGCGTCGAAATGGTGGGGACGGACAATCCTAAGACTTCACAGGCGCATGCTGCGGCTGCCGGCCCGGCCCCGCAAATCGGTAAGCGTTACGGGAATGGCGCCGATACGGTGGAAATCCTCTGCACGAAGAGTGGCACGGGCGCGCTCGCGGTCAGCGGCGAGGTTCTCGTCCTGAAGCAGGCCAAGGCGCTGCCTTCGTCGGACTGATCTATGAACCTTGTTGTGGCGCTGGAGATGGCGGCCGAGTGCCATCCGCAGCGCGTCGCCCTCAGTGCGGGCGGCCTGCACCTCTCCTACGGCGACCTGCTCAACGCGGCGCGGGCGGGTGCCGAGGTAATTCGCGACGCGCATGTCAATGTCGTCGGCGTGCTCGACACGAACAGTCCAGCGGTGCCCATTGCCCTATTCGCGGCAGCCTACGCTGGCGTCCCGTACGTGCCGATGAACTACCGCTTAACCAAGGTGGAGCTCGAGGCGCTGCTCGCTCGCATCACGCCAGCGCTTCTCGTCATGGGAGCGCCCGCCATCCCTGCCCTCGACATACCTGAGGGCATCAGGATCGTCCAGAGTGAGGATTTCCAACGCGACGCCATGGCGTCGTCGCCGCAGGCAATGTCCGCCCCTGGATCGCCACACGAAGTGGCGATCCAGCTCTTCACCAGCGGGACCACAGGGAAGCCGAAGGCGGCGGTGCTGCGGCACGAGAACATAATGTCCTACCTCCTCGGCACGGTGGAGTTCGCCTCCGCGGCGGTTGAGGACGCCATCCTGATTTCGGTTCCCCCGTATCACATCGCCGGCATCTCCGCGGTGCTCAGCTCTACCTATGCGGGCCGTCGGATGGTGCAGCTGCCGAACTTCGACCCGAAAACTTGGCTTCAGGTGTGTCGCGACGAAAGGATTACTAACGCGTTCGTTGTTCCGACGATGCTTTCGCGCATTATCGATGAACTCGAGCAGTGCGGGGGTGAGGCTCGGCTTCCGTCGCTGCGGGCAATCGCCTATGGCGGTGGCAAGATGCCGCTCTGCGTTATCGAGCAGGCAATGAAGCACTTTCCGGGCGTCGATTTCACCAACGCCTATGGGCTCACGGAGACGAGCTCAACCATCTGCCTGCTTGGGCCTGACGACCATCGTAGCGCCTTCGAGAGCCAAGATCCGCTGATTCGGCGGCGCCTTACGTCCGTCGGCAAGCCCGTGCCCACCATCGAGTTGCAGGTCCGAGGTGAACGTGGCGAAGCACTCGGCACCGGCCAGGTAGGCGAGATCTACGTGCGTGGCGGCCAGGTCGCCGGGGAGTATCTTGAGCAGGGCAGCCTGCTCGATTCGCAGGGATGGTTCCCGACCCGGGACCGTGGCTCTGTGGACGACTTTGGATACGTCTACCTCGAGGGTCGTGCCGACGATCTCATCATTCGCGGCGGGGAAAATATCTCGCCGGGAGAGATCGAAGGCGTCCTGCTCGAGCACCCGGCGGTGTCCGATGCCGCCTGCGTGGCCGTGCCCGACCGGGATTGGGGTGAAGCGGTTGGCGCGGTGGTCGTCCTCAAGGACAGAGCGGCGACTGGGGAGACGGAGCTGCAGGACTGGGTCAAGAAGCATCTGCGATCCTCGCGCGTGCCAACCGCGATACGTTTCGTCGATGAGCTGCCCTACAACGAGATGGGTAAGGTGCTCAGGCGCGTCTTGAAGCAGCAGTTCTTGGGCACGGTCGAGTAAGACGATTCCTGGCGCAGCGCCCGGCAATGATTGCCGTCTGGGCGGCCCGTCGCATAGTTCCGAGCCATCGCGACGCGATCATTGAGCACTTTCATCCGCACGTGTCAGTCTGAAACATCGCCGCTGACGCATCGGTGCTTGGGCCCTCGGTTCGGGGCGGTGGGGTCGCGAGGAATCGCGAGTCGTCCCATTCCGAGTGCGGCCCCGTATCACGAGCCAGCGCGGCTTTTCTAACCGAATTGAGGGGGTCGATGTGCCCGAGTCGATGTGGACGTGCCATGGCCAAAGAATGCCGCACGCGTCCATATCCTCATCTGGCGATCCAGCCGATCTTCCATCAGCGCGAGCATCGCATCGAGAGCCAGGTCCACCGGATCCAAGGCAAACAGCTGCAGCTTGGTCCACTGCGCTTTGGGGAACATGCGTTGCAGACGGTCCGTATAGTCGCAAGGCGGAGTTACGATGCCGACGTATTAAAGATAGAGGCGATACTTCTTGTAGAGGTCCGATCCGAGACCGCCAAGGATTTCAACGTTGTCCTCGGCCGACCAGGCGTGACCGACAGAAAATCGATGTCCGATGTGCCGCGCCCGATACCATATTGTTGGGTAACTACAAAGCCGCCAAGGCAACGGAGCGCGACTCC
>DATEJM010000015.1:0-12408 GCA_035277965.1 Steroidobacteraceae bacterium
CGATAGACGGCGCAATTCCTCGGCGAGGATCACATACAACCAGCGCTCGCGGACTGTCCAGGTGCCGCGCGTGGGCTTCCGCTCATGAGATGCCGGTGCATCTTGCAGATCAGTGTCTCCTCGGCATCCGAATCAGTAACCTCATCGGATGTGCCGGCCTCGAGCTCATGCAGGAGCAGCTCGTCGAACTGGGTGTGCGTTCCTTCGATCTGACTGCTGTCAACTGCTTCGCGGCGATTGAGCATGTGCATGAGCAGGTCTGCATAGTTCGGTGCAGACTGAACCGCATCGCAGAGAACCTGTACTTCACGCTGAGCGAGCGGTAAGAGCGCAGAGTGGACTGGCAAAGTGCCTGGGACGGGGGGAGGCACGACCGCATAGCATCCGGAATGCCCCGGGACAGGCACCGCGGAGCCTCGCAACAAGGGATGCAGGGCAGATTTGCGCATCGAGAAGTTTGAATAAGGGGGATACTATTAAGGGTTTGTAATATAAATAAATCTTTAATAAAGACAGCGCTGATAAAGCTTCCCCTAATCGCGACAGCGGCGAAGCGAACCGTATTGGTGACCCAGGTGCCGTGGCCCAAGCGCCCCAGCGGATCTCGGGAGACAGATGAGCCCGCAACGCATGCGCGCCGACCCATGCTTTTTCAAGACCGCTTCTACGCGGGCAGTGAAGGATCCCCGCGCTCCAGCCAGATTTGACGAACAAAGGGGTCAGCGACCGCGTAGGCACCATGACCGCGCCTCATGACGAGATTCTCGGCCTGCAGCGCCTGTACCGCCTTTTGTACCTCCTCGGTACTCACCGCTTTGCCGAGGACGTTGGCGTAGGCCGTGCGTGCCGCGTTGGAATAGATGCCGCGTGCATCCTCGCCCGAGCTCGAGGCAATCCGTTCAAACACCACCTCGGCGAGGGCCCCCAATCTCTCAAGCGCCCACAGCTCCTTGTCGGCCTGCTGGGTGCGCTGAGCCGCGACGATCCCAAGGAACACCGCATCTGCATCCGCGCTCGAGGCCTCAACATGATTGAGGGTCTGTAAAGCGATCATGAGGTCCTCCGGACGATTGCGCAGTTCGTTGAAGCCTTCAATAGCGGCGGCCTTGCTCGGGAGCAAGGTGTCGGACGTGCGGCGCAGCCGCTCAAACAGGTACTGCACGTAGTCCGCGCCGAGCACGGGGAAATCGTGACTCGTGGCGCCGAAAAACGCTTCCTTGCGTCGCGTCGCCATCTCTTGGAGCAGCGCGCGATGTGATCCTGTGCCAACGAAGAGAAAGTGGCCCGGCGTGGAGGGGCGCAGGTTGACGGCATCGCGCGCCGCCTTCATGGCGTGCAGGAGCCGTTGCCCTTCCTCATCCACAAGGCACTCCTGGACCTCATCGACAATGAGGACGAGGTCGGTTTTCGCCTCATCCACCAGCTGGGTAAAAGCCTGTGCGAGCGAGACCTGCCCCGCTTCCCCGAGCTTCGTCAGGTCGAACTTGAGCTTGAGTCCATGCGCCGCCACTTCCGCGGACACCAGCTTGCCGAGAGCCCGCAAGGTCGCCGACAAGGGTGTCTTAAGCTCCTCGAGCTTCTGCCGTGACTGCCTTCAAGATCTGTCCAGTGGGGGCGATGGTGTCCTTGTTCTCCCATAAATCAGCGTAGATCACGATCGCGCCGGCCTGCTCCAGGGCAGGAATCAGGTCATGCTTGAGGAAGGTCGACTTCCCGGTGCGGCGCACGCCGGACAAAAAAAGTCCTGATCGCAGCGCTTCTTGCAGCACTTGAGGGCGCAGAAGCTGCTGCGTCATCTGTTCAGCCAGCTCGCGACGGTGAAAGACTTCCGACACCCGATTATCCGAAACTATCTTCAGATAGTAATTATACCTAAGTCGATAAACCCTGGGTAAAGTCCGCGATACTCGGAACCGACTTCCGCCCGTTGAGAAGCATCTGCGCTCGGCGAAGCTCATCGTCGGCGCCCGAGCTGGGAACGAAGCCGGTGCAGGGTTGTGAGCCCGTGGAGGGTGGCCGCCGACGTCAGCCCCACGTAGCATCCGGCGCTAACATCGCTTCCCCCCAATCGCGACGGCGGCGAAGCGAGCGAGCCCAAGCGTGTCCAAGATGGCATCCAGGTTATCGAGAACGAGATTCTCGAACTGCAGGCCGACGATGGAATCCCACGCGTGAAAGCTTTCTCAATCTGGCACCTAATTAGCAATTATCATTTTAGGTGCCAGAGAATTGCCTCCCCTATCCGGCAGCTAAATGCACGGTTTGGCAATACGTGCCGAAGGCGCGTCCAGGGGCCTTCGAGGCATCTCTATACGTGTACCTACGATGTAGCTACAATAGTCTCATGAAAAAAGCCGTGGTTCGCGCTCGAATCGAGGATGAGCTCAAGCTCCAGGCTTCAGCCGTTCTGAAAGCCAACGGATTGGAGCTCAGTGACGCTATTCGTCTTTTTCTGAGGCAGGTTGTGCAGAAGGGCGGGCTTCCCTTTACGGTGCGCCGCTCCGCTGTGCGGGTAGTGCAGCGCTCGAAGCTCTGGGCCATGAAGCGTACGTCCCAGGCACGCGATCGAGAGCTGCTCGCGCGGGGAGAGATCAAGCCCGAAGCGCTCATGTTCCTGAAGCCCAGTGACCTCGAGGGCGCGCGCGTGCAATGGCCGAAGGCCCGATTGCGTGACTGAACGCCTCCACGAGATCGCATTCACAGAAGAAGAAATTCAGACCATTCTCGCAGAGTGCGGCTCTGACAGCTTACTCATTGGCGGGCAAGCGCTCGCCGTGTGGGCGACTCTGTACGGCGTCGCACGCCCTGCGGAGCTCGCCGCCGGGATCAGCTCGGACCTGGATTTTCTCGCGACGGCCACGAGTGCGAGCGCTCTGCAGGAATCACTCAAAGGCTGGATTCTTTGGGTCTCGGCGCCCGATGACCCAAGCGTCAACACCGCGAAGCTGACGCAGCGGGTCGGACACAGCGGCTTCAAGCAAATCGATTTCCTCGCGAGCATCCAGGGACTGAGCACCGCAGCAATCCGCCGCCGTGGAGTGCCCATCACACTGAAATCCGGCAAGACGATTCTCGTGCTGCATCCTCTGGACGTGTTGGAAAGCCGCCTCCAGAACCTCCTCAGTCTGCCGCAGAAGCGTACCGTGGAAGGTATAGCTCAGGCGCGCCTCGCCATTGAGGTGGCGAAACGTTTCATCCTTCAGCAAATCGTCGATCGCGAGCCCGTACGCACGGTGTGGGACGCCATCGGTCGCGTCTCGGACATCGCAACCAATAGGAAGCTGACACGCGTGTTTTTCGAGTTCGAGCTCGACATCCTCGCGGCCGTACCGGCAGCGCAGATACCGTACGCAGCTTTTCAGACGAAGCGCTGGCCCCAGCTCCAAGCCGATTTTGCACGGCTCCTGGAAAGCCACCGCAGGCGGATAGCGCCCCGATCCTGACGACGAAGGCGCGCGTAACGAACCCGGCTGAATTTACCGGTTCTGCCCCGTGGCACACCCCCCACGAGCCTCGTGCCGGTTCGACCATGGCCTCACGGGACTGAATGTACCTTTAACGCTACAATAACGCGGAATCGCCAGATTTTGAGGCGTGAGAGGTACAAATGACCACGCTTGCGGAAGCAGCCGGAGTGCTGAAAGAGGTCCGGCGCAAAGAGAAGTTAACCCAGACAGAGCTGGCCGATCGCGCCGGGCTCGCCCGCTCCACGGTGACGCGACTGGAAACCCTGGCGCAGGGCGATGTCGGCTTATCTGCGTTCTTGCGACTGCTGGCGGCGGCCGGCTACGACATGAAGGTTGTCAAGGCCGGACATGTCCGCACGCTCAAAGACATTCTGGCCGAGCAGCGCGCTTCGGCTGAGACGCCCAAGTGAAGCTCGACGTTCAGGTCCTTGGCAAACGTATCGCGCAGTTGTATCGCGAGGGCGATGAGTACGTTCTGAAATATCTGCCCGAGGCGCAGCCGTCCGATTTCGTCAGCCTTGCCATGCCGGTAGAAGAAGGGCAATGGCGTTGGCCGCGGGATGTACATCCGTTCTTTCGCCAGAACCTTCCCGAGGGGTTTCTGCTGAGTATCATTCGCGAAGATTTCGGGCCGGTACTGGACGGTACAGACCTGTCGCTGCTGGCCGTCGTCGGTGGCATGGGCATCGGTCGGGTGACTGTCACGCCCGAAGGGGCGAAGCCGGCCACGGAGCTGGATACGCTTGCGATCGAGGATCTCGTAGCCGCGGATAATACGGCCGAACACTTCGCGCAGTTGGTGCGCAAGTACGCGCGCGCGGCGATCTCAGGTGCGGTGCCGAAGTTTCTGGCGCCGGAAATCGGCACCGGCGGACCCGAGCCCCTGGGCAAGTCGACACTGCGCACCTCGCGCCACATCATCAAGGGGTCCGATAGCAACACGCCGTACCTGGGTTTCAACGAGTACTATGCCATGCAGGTGCTCAAGCGGCTGAATGTGGTGCCGGTCGCCAAGACGCGCATGTCGGATGATGGTCGGGTGTTGATCGTAGATCGCTTCGACGTCGACCCCAACGGTATGCCGACCCACGGGGTTGAGGATGCCTGTAGTCTGCTGGGATTGCCGCCGCACGAGAAATACGCGACTACAATGGAGCGAGTGCTCGATGCTACGCGCGTTTATCTGCCAGCTGAGCGAACGCATGCACAACAGGTGCAGTTCGGCTGGCACGTGCTGGCAAATTACGCGGTGCGCAACGCCGACTGTCATTCGAAGAATATCGCGCTGCACTACACCCAGCGATCCGATGTGGCTTACACGCCTGTTTACGACATCGTCACGACGCAAGCCTACCCGCGCTATGCAACGAACCCGCCGGGTTTGTCGGTCGGAGGGCGCAAGGCCTGGGCGCCGGGTAAGTCGCTGGAGACATTCTTCAAGTCGCGCCTCGGCATTTCCCCGCGAGAGTATGTCGCGATGGTCGAGCAGCTGTGCGACTCGGCGGTGGCGGTCGGCCGCGAGATGATCGAGGTATCGAAGAATGAGACGCGCTGGCGGGAGAGCACCGCCCAGATGCTACACGCATGGAATGATGGCATGGCTTCACTTCGAAGCGTAAGAAGTGAGCGACGCTTCCAGGGATTGACTGCGGATCTCGAGGCAGCCGGGCTGCCTGGTCATCGCTCGATGCCGGTTATTCGACCGTGACGCTCTTGGCCAGGTTGCGCGGCTGATCGACGTCCGTGCCCTTCAGGATGGCCACGTGATAGGCGAGTAACTGCAGCGGTATCGTGTAGACGGCCGGAGCCTGAAAGTACGTAACGTGCTTGGGCATCTCGATGACCGTCACGCCGTCGCTCGGTTGGATACCGGACTCGGGGTCAGCGAAGACAATCAGCTCCCCGCCGCGGGCGCGCACTTCCATCAAGTTGGATTTCAGCTTCTCGAGCAGGTCGTTGTTCGGCGCAACCGTGATCACCGGCATGTCGGCGTCCACGAGGGCGAGTGGGCCGTGCTTCAACTCGCCGGCCGGATAGGCCTCCGCGTGAATATAAGAGATCTCCTTGAGCTTCAGCGAGCCCTCCATTGCCACGGGATAGAGCGCGCCGCGTCCGAGGAACAAGGTGTGGCGCTTGTCGGCGAAGCGCTTGGCGAGCTGGTGAATCACAGGGTCCAGGGCGAGTGTCTTCTCGATCAGGCCCGGCAGCTCGACGAGTCTGCCCACGAGGCCCCGCTCACGCTCGGCGTCGCCGCCATGGTGCTTGGCCAGCGCGACAACGAGCATTCCCAAAGCCGTGAGCTGCGTGGTAAAGGCTTTCGTCGAGGCGACTCCGATCTCGGGGCCGGCGCGGGTCAACATGACCAACTCCGACTCGCGCACCAGTGAGCTCTCCGGAACGTTGCAGATCGAAAGCGATGAGAGGTAGCCCGATTGCTTCGCCAGCCGCAGCGCAGCGAGAGTGTCGGCCGTCTCGCCTGACTGCGAGATGGTGACGAACAGGGAATGCGGGGGCACGAGCGGGCTGCGGTAGCGATATTCGCTGGCGATGTCCACCGAGCAGGGCAGCTTGCAGATCTGCTCGATGAAATAGCGCGCAACCGCCGCCGCGTGGTAGCTGGTCCCGCAGGCGACGATGTGGACGTTCTGCGTGCGCTTGAAGACTTCAGTGGCGGCGGGCCCGAATGCCGCCTCGAGCAGCCGGCCATTGGCGACGCGCTCCTGCAACGTGTTGGCAATCGCGCGCGGCTGCTCGTGAATCTCCTTCAGCATGAAGTGGCGATACGGTCCTTTTTCGGCAGCGTCCGCGGACAACTCGCTCTCGCGAATCGTACGCTCGACGCTGTTGCCATCCTTATCGATGACACGGATTGCCTTGCGGCGGATCTCCGCGACATCGCCTTCCTCCAGAAACATGAACCTGCGCGTCACCGGAAGCAGCGCCGCAACATCCGATGCGACGAAGTTCTCCTCGACGCCGAGTCCAATCACGACGGGGCAGCCCTCGCGCGCGAGAATGAGGCGGTCGGGATCATGCTCGCTGACGACTGCGAGCGCGTACGCCCCCTCGAGCTCCGCCACCGTGGCGCGTACCGCCTTGAACAGATCCTTCACCGTCTCGAGGTGGTAGTGGATCCGGTGGGCAACGACCTCGGTATCGGTCTCGGAAGTAAACTGATACCCCAGCCGCTTCAGCTCCGTCCGGAGCTCTTCATGGTTCTCGATGATGCCGTTGTGAACGATGGCCAGGCCATCGCGCGAGATGTGCGGGTGGGCGTTGCGCTCGCTGGGCACGCCGTGGGTGGCCCATCGGGTATGAGCGATGCCGATCTTGCCGGACGTGGGCGTCTGCTCCAGCGCGTCGTCCAGCATGCGCACCTTGCCGACGGTTCGCAGTCGGGTGAGGTGCTGGCTGCCATTTAACACTGCGATGCCGGCCGAATCGTAGCCGCGGTATTCGAGCCGCCTCAGGCCCTCCATGAGGATCGGTACGATGTTGCGCTCAGCGATGGCTCCGACGATTCCGCACATTGATTCGGTGACCTTATGGGATTGGCGCCCCGGGCAGCGCCGAATTTCAGGGGCTAAGTGTGCCTGAAACGGCCCCAAAGAGCCGATTTCCGACCGCGAAAGGCGTGAAGCGGGTCGCGGCGGAGCCGCCGCTGAGTCTAGGGCGGCCCGCGGCCCGGAAAGCGCCGGGGCGGGAACCGCGGGACGGCCGTCTGGATCAAAAAGCGGAAGGCAAACGCCCTGGCGGGCACGCCAATTGCGGCCCGTGCCGGGCGCGTGGTTCCTCACGAGGGTCGGTCTGTCATGAATTTCATCCTTTGGCTCGTCATGGGCGGTCTGATTGGCTGGGTAGGCAGCAGGCTCATGGACAGCGCAGCCCGCCAGGGCATGGTGCTGAACGTCGTTGTCGGCGTCATCGGAGCCCTGCTGGCAGGCTGGCTGATCACTCCTTTAGTAGGTGGCGCTGCCATCAATGGGAGCGACTTCAGCTTCAGCGGCCTCAGCGTCAGCGGCCTCGTGATCTCGCTCCTTGGAGCCATCGTCGTCCTGTCCGTCGTCAATCTTTTCAGGCACGGCGGGGTGCGTTGATCAGCGAGCGTGAGGGGCCGGTGTTGGTCGGCATGCACTGACATTTGTCAGCTCCTCGTGATGCAGTGGTGATTGCCGGACGCGAGACGGCGGCGGAGAGACGGCTGTCCGACCGATGAAACTGAGTTGTCACGCGGTTTGCGTATGGTGCGGAATTTTCCGTTGCCGTGGGGCAAGCCGCCATGCAGAGCCCACCTCGATTCCGCCAGCCGACTTGGCGCTATGACCAATACCTGTGCGTCAAGCCACCGCTGCTCCTGCTACTCGCGCTTGTCTATTTGTCCCGCGCCATCACGCTGCCGCTGATCGCCGCGGTGGGTTCTCTCGGTGGCGGGACGCCCGATCTGACTCCGCTCATCAGGGGCCTTTTCGGTTTGAATACCCTCGCTCCCTCCGCAATCGCGTTCGCGGTCGTTTGCGCATATTGCCGCCGTTCCCCCTCGGGCTCGCGGCTCGCACGCTGGATCTGGGCGCGCGGACAGTGGTTACTCACGCTGTCCGCGGCCCTGGATTTCTTCGTGACCGGCTCGTCCCTGTTGCACCCGGAAATCAACGACCAGATGCAGTACGTACTGCTCGCGATGGCATTCGATCTGTACTTCCTGATTTACGTCGTTGCCTCCGGACGCATCAGGGCAGTCTTCGCCGACTTCCCGGTCGCGAACGACGCCATCATGGCTGTAAAGAGAGGCGCCTGAGCGGCCGCCTGCGGCGCTGATAAGGCACTGAGTTGCCACGAAATATCTGCTGCACTGCCCACCTGGGGTATCGGGAACGCTCATCGCACCCAAACCGGACCCTGTGCAACATTAAATGCATCGAACTGTCATTTGCTGCCTCTAGCTTGAGCGCACACGGGCGGTTATGTGAAGCCGCCCAGGCAGGGGTCTCTCGGGGAGTCATTCAATGAAGAGCAGAGTGTATGTGGTGGCGCTCAGTGCGGCGTGCGCCGCGGTGGGAGCGCAGGGTGCACAGGCTGCGCAGACGTTCGGCCTGACCGACACCATCGGCTGGACGGGCACGGGCGACTCGACCATCACGCCCACCAATCATCCGATCGTCACGGACTCCAATGTGTCCGCAACCGTCAACTCCGTCGTGCCGACGGTCTCGTACGGACTGTCCGATGCGTTCAACGAGCTCGTCTCGACGGGGACCCCTCTCGCAAATGAGTTCCCCACCCCGAGCGTGGCTGCGAACAAGAACAACGCGACCGGCCACTGGAATTTCTACGACAACTATGTCTTCTCGCTCAACACGGGCGCGACGGTTCAATCCGCGCTGATCTCGTTCACCTTGCCCAGCGACACGGACCCGGGCGGATTGGTCGGGGTCTCCAATCTGCAGGCCCGCATCATCCAGCTCAGCCCGAGCCCGAATCCGAGCTACCAGAACGGCACCTACGACAGCCTGTACAACACGCAACCCGGTGTGTTGAGTCAGCTCGGCAACGCGACCGCGTCGATCATCGACGGATGGGTCAACACCTCGACGACCATCGGCGACAGCAACTACTACCGGGTCATGCTGAACAAGACGCCCTTCAGCGGCGGCCTGTATGCCTTGCAGATCCGTGGCCTGGTGGCTCAGGACAGCGGACTGTTCTCGGGCAGCTATGGCGGCAGCATCTCGTTCACCCCGGTACCGCTGCCCGCGGGCGTCTGGTTACTCGGCGCCGGCCTCCTCGGAATCGGCCGCCTGATTCGTCGCCCGCAGCCCGAGGGATTGGCGCCCGCCTGATCGGGGCCGATTCGCGAGGCTCGAGGCAGCGCGGCGGGGTCAACCGTCGCTTTTCAGGCTGGCCAGAGTCGTTCGGGCTTCATCGGCCCCACTGAATGTGGCGGCGCCGGACAAAGCGTTCTCGAGGTCGGTGCGCGCCCGCTCGCGGCGCCCCAATCCCAGCTCTGCCATGCCCAGGTGGTAACGGATGACCTTTGACTCGGGTGAGCGTTCGACCGCCCGCTCCAGAACGGTGACCGCATCCTGAAATTCGTGCCGCTTGTAGCGCACCCAGCCGTGGGTGTCGAGAAGCGAGCTGTTGTCGGAAGCAGCAAACCCAGCAGTCAGGTCGCGAGCGCGGTCGAGGCTCGCCTGGTCGCTCTTGTAGGTCGCGAGCAGCATCGCCAGGTTGTTGGCGGCGACCTGCCGCATCCGTGGGCTGCTCTCATAGAGGCCCTGGTACCGTGCGATCGCCGCATCGATCCGTCCCTGCTGCTCATAGAGGCCCGCCAGGGCGATCACGACCTGTGACTCATGTGGCGCCAGCTTCGCGGCCGCCTCGTAATCGGATGTCGCACCGGAGATGTCCCTTGCCGCGAGCTTGACCCGGGCGAGATCCACATACCCTCTCCACTGCCCCGGATCGAGCTTCTCCAGGTGCTCGAAGGTCTGCGCGGCCCGCGATGCGTCGCCGGTCATGAAGTAGAACTGCCCAAGCAGCTCGCTGAGCGCGAAATTGCGGGGATCCCGGTCGATGGCGGCCTGGATCCGCGCGATCGCGCGCGCATCGTTACCCCGCTGATGATCCACTTGTGACAGCGAGCCCAGGACTCCTGCCGATCCCGGCTGCAGCTGCAACGCGTGCTCGAAGTCGGTTGCCGCCTCATCCAGGTGGTTCTGTCTCTGAGCCACCAAACCGGCAAGTTGATAGCTTTGCCACGCGTTGGGCTCCTGCGCCTTGAACGCATCCGCTGCTTCACTGGCCTGACGCAGATCCGATTTCGCCAGATAGGCCGATATCAGGGCGGCGCGCAGCTCCGAGTTGTCCGGCGTCTGTTTCACGGAGTCAGACAGCAGCGTGATGGCTTGCTCTCCACGGCCTGTCTGAGTCAGGAGCCGTGCCAACTCGATCTTCAGGGCCGCATCACCCGGGTCTGCGTCCGCGGCCGCTCGTAGAGCTTCCTCCGCGAGCCCCGGCTGTTCCGTCGCAAGATACGCATTAGCCAGCGCACGCTGCACCGGCACCGACCGAGGCTGATCGCGCACCACGGCGCGCAGATCGGCAATCGCGCTGGTCGGATCATCGAGGGCCAGCGCGATATTGGATCTCAGAAAGAGCGCATCGGCGTCACGCGGCGCCTTTTGCAGGATCTCGGAGATCAACTTCGTGGCGTCAGCGTACTTGCGCTGAGCCACCGCCATCGTTGCGATCCGCTTGCGCGCCACCAGCCCACGCGAGCCCGATCCGTCGCGACGGATGATCTCCTGATACACAGTGCGTGCCTGCTCGACAGCGCCCGTTTGCTGCAAGTACGTGGCCAACCCGAACTGCAGCTCGAGATCATCAGGCTGGCTCGCAACGTAGCTGCGCAGCAGCTTCTCGCCGTCGGCATGCGAGCGCTGGGAACCAATGAAATTCGCGAGGGTGAGCTTCGCAGCATCGTTACTCGGGAGATCCTGCACCGCATGCTCGAGAGTCTGCTGCGCGGCATCGAGCTCATGACCTCGGGCATAGTACAGCGCGAGCTCGACCCGCGGTTTCAGCTCGCGCGGGCGCAGGCGGATCATCGCTTGCAGCTGCTCTGCGGCCTTTTCCGTTTGACCCGTGCGCTGATAGAGACTGACCAGCACTTCGCGCAGCTGAATGGAGTCGGGCAGTCTGCGTACCGCTTCTTTCACACACTCGATCGCGTGGGGGAAGTCTCCCGATTCCCCGTAGAGCGCCGCCAGCACGCCGACTGCATTCTCGTTCGTCGGCGACAGTCGAACTGCCTGCTCCGCGTCCGCGCGAGCGCTGGCGTCCTCCTTCAAGTGGTGGTGCGCGACCGCGCGAGCAGCGAGCAAATCAGCATTGTTGGGATGCTTGGCGAGGCCAGGGCCGATCACCTCGAGGGCCTGTGGCACCGCGCCACCCAGGACCAGGATCTTCGCGAGACTCGCACGCGCGCTCTCGAAGTCAGGTTGGCTGTCGATAGCCCCCTCGTAGAAACCGACCGCCTGGCGGACGTTGCCCTCCAGCTCTGCGACGCGCCCGAAGAGATACAGGGCTTGTGCATCTTTCGGCTGGATCTGAATCGCGTTGCGGAACTCGATGCCCGCCTTGCTCAGATTGCCGTCGGCCAGGTAGCGCTTGCCGCGCTCGATGTGATGCTCGTAGCGGGCATGAGCTCCGCCGCATCCCACGAGCGAGAGTGCCGCCAGCAATGCCAGACATGGCGCCGAGCACCGATTTGCATGCATGGCAACCATCGCCCAGACCGAAGCATAAAAGGGGCCTAGCACTGTAGGATCGGCTTGTGACGGCCATATGAAATTGTGGCCCCCCGCCGCGCTCAGGCCGGCCCTGCCGACGCCCCCTGCTTGGTCGGTCTTTCGAAGTCCGTCACCGAACCGACGGCTGGCGCAATGTCCGCCAGGAGTTGACCCCAGCGGAACGCGGAGCCCTCGGCGCTGTACTGCGTAACCGCCAAATGGCGTCCCTGCCTGCCCAGTCGCATGCAGTGCTCTGGCGAGTCGGCCATCGCGGTCAACTCCGCGGCCAGACCCTCGCTGTCGCCAATGCCGACACTCACTCCGCACGCGTGATTTCGCAGAACGCGCGCGACCTCACCATCCAGGTCTCCAATGAATACGACCGGGCGGCCCGCGGCCAGGATGCCGTAGAGCTTGCTGGGAACGATCAGCCCCTCGAGTGCCGGAAGCAGGCTGATGAGATGGACATCGGCCGCCGCCAGGCTGTCCGCCAGCAACTGAGGCGGTTGATAAGGCTGAAAGCAAAAACTGTCGAGCCGCGCCTCGGTAACCCTTTGCCGCAAGCTCTCGAGCTTCGCGCCATCGCCCGTAATGAGGAAAGCGACCCGCTTGTCGCCCCGCAAGACATGGGCGGCACCCAGGAGTGTCGAGAA
>DATEJM010000016.1:0-31582 GCA_035277965.1 Steroidobacteraceae bacterium
CACCGCGCTCGAGCACTTCGAGGCGCTGCTGCCCTGGAATCTCGATCGCAGCCTCGTTGCTTCCATCGACCGACCCCGAGCCGCCGATTGACCCCAGTTCCCACCCACCCGCTGCAAGGGTGCAGCTCGTGGATCGCTTACACATAGAGGTCGCGCGCGCACCGAGGCTTCGAACTATTTGCAGACGAGTTCGGCCTGCTGGGTGTTGAACTCGATCGGTTTGGACGTTTTGGGAATAAGGATCATCGTCATTGGGTGAGTTATCACCGTAATTGCGACACAGTCTCTCCCCGGACTCACTGCGACCAAATCGACCCTGACGCCGGAGGGGATCTCCACTACGGAGTTGACTGAAATAGAGTAGCCACCGCTGGGCTTTGTCCCGAGCGCCGCGACGAGCAGCATCTTTCGCGTGAAATCGATCGGTGGAAGGGGGTGCGCCCCTCGCTGAGCCTTGTCTCGCGGTAACCGCGGCTCAATCTGCGACCAGAATGCCTGCCACTCGTGCTCGGATCGAATTGCGATGAAGGTTGCAGTGTCAGGGCCATCGTAGATCCCCGAAAAATAAGTTGGGTCGGAAGGCCTAATACTCAACCATGAAGGTGTCTGGCTCGCAACTACGACTCCCATCGATACTCGTCAGAGTCGCTCCCTTCGGCGCGCCATCAGTAACTTGGACTCTGGATCCGCTGTTGGCCCAATTCCGAGCAAACAGTGCGAGACACCGCCCTCCCCTCTGTCGCGCCGAAGGGTAAAGGATTCCATGCAAGCCCGCTGCAGAAACCAACCGGCCGAAAATCTGAGAGTTGGAGGGGAGGTCAAATTGCACCGGCAACATCCGCCAGTTCGGATGAAGAAGTTGTCGCTGCAACGTGATAGGTGAGCGAATCAGCCCGGGCGCCGGTAAGCCGAGACGGCGTGCCGCTTGTCGCACACTTTTAGGAATAGGAAAGTCTCTCAGAACATCGGTGAACGGCCGCAAGGATTCCAGCTCTCCGATGTCGATAACCTGCTCCACGGAACCATGCAGCCGGACCTGAGAAAATGAAGCGGGAGATCGAAGTACCACTTCGATGGCGCCGAGACCCTTGGAGCTGGTCTCCTCAGATCCGCCGAACCGCTCGCGGAACGCAGTAGGGTAGTCCTCGGCGATGTACAGGGCCGGAAAAGGCGCGAATGTGCCGGGGCTCAGTTCGGCACCGACGTTAAACCGCCCTCCGTCACCCTTGAGACTTCCGGCATCGGACAGCGGCTCCAACGAATATCGATAGTCGACAATGCGGCTCCAGCCGTCGAAGGTGTACAGCGGAAGCGCCTGGGAGCACAGCGCGTCGAGAAGTCGGGACTCGGCGCGTTGACGAAGTGGCTCCAGCTCGAAATAGAGAGCCCTGTGGATTGCGTCGAGGTTGCCCTTCGCAGCGAGCCATTGGTGAAGAGAAGCTTCGCTGAAGCGCTCTAGCTCGATAAGCGAAGGGAGGTCAGGCTCATGGCCACCTCCTCGCCGGCGCACCTCAGGAGGTTGCGCCCGCTTCCGTCGCATATCCCTGCTCCGACGCCCCCGATCCACTGCCATTTTCGGCTAACGCGTTCATGATGAAGCGACGGAGCTTCTCGTAGCGGCCGTACCGAATCATGTCTCTTGGACTGATATCACCGAGCAAGGGATTCTTGGTCCGAAACCAGAGTGCCGTCTTGGCTACGTCGCCGCCGAAGAACTGCGCAACGAGCCCGCAGACATTCGCGATCTCCTGCAGACGCTCAAGCACTTCTTTCGGAATTTTCTGATCAAAACGTACCGACGCAGGCGCGACCTGTGCCAGCTTGGCCACGGTGGGCTTGTCCAAGTTCAGAAAGTCCGCGACCTCGCGAGCCTTCAACGTCTGATCGGCCCAGAATCCGAGGTAATCACGATCGGGAACCGTTCCAAAGAGTGTGCGTGAGCTTGCCATTGCGATCCCTCAGACTACCCCCATGGTAGCTCATACCACCCCGGTGAACCACAATTTGACCAGATTTTAACCAAGACGATCCGGCCTTGGAACGTACGGGTAGAAAGGCGGGTAAATGGTCAATAACAGGGCGAAATTACCTTAATAACCAATTGCTTAGGTCTTCAATTCGAGTCCTCTCCCGCACCATCAAAGTAAGCGGTAACTACGCGACGCATGGCTTCCAGGGCCCCAGTATGCAAGACCAAGCACGGGGGCGTGGCGAAGCGCTGCTTCCGCACGGCGACTGAGTTCGACGACGAGCGAGGTGGGATGCGCATTTCGCACGCCGGAGTCTGTTTAGGTATTAAACCCGAACGGTAGCATTCGGCCCTTGCGGTGAAACCGTTCGTACGCCTGCAATAACGGGGCATCGCAGACCCCGGCAGCGGATAGAGTTAAGAACACAGAGGGGCGTAGAACACGTTGCGTTCGACGTGTCTATACAAAATAGATCTGCTTGCGGCAAAGTGCCCATTGGTCTCCACGTCCTGGACTGTCAGCGTAAATTGTTCCTCGTTGAGATGCTCCCAATGCACTCGCAGGTCAATCACATTGTGCGATTGTCCGTCCACAACAACACTGTTGGCGGGTAAGCCGCTGTAGAATTTGGCTTCTTCAGCAGACCAGCCTCTCAGAACGTCTTGGCTTGCCGACTGCACTTCTTTGGTGAAACCAGCAACGCCACGACGCGGCCCGTAGTAGACCATTCGCGATAGCTTTGTAATTTCGCCGGGCTGGCTGCCACCCGATTCAGTCTGCGCCACTAACGATGATTCGGAAAGGCGTAGCGCCACTCCAGCGGGGATGTAAAGTTCAGTATCAAGCGTAACATTGCCGATGTCGTCTCTATAAAGAGACTTCAGACGCAACAAGACACCCGCATCCAATGGCACAGTTATGCTTTCCGGTGCCTCCCGACAGTTGTCTGCATAAAGCGGTGGCACCGCTTTCGCGGGAATAAAATCTCGCGCCGCAGGTTCCCAAATCACTTCCTTTTGGCTGTAAGCGCAACCGCTTAGTACCAAGGCGGCGAAAAGAGCTAGACAAGAATTCAAGCGACTACGCAAGGTATCCGGGGAATAGAGCATGAGCATTCTCTTCATCTCTGATTTTGCCTCCCATCGCATACAGCTGAGCGCAACGCTGCGGCGATGTCTACCTCGAACTGCGCACGACGCAATTCGAAGCCCGCTATGGACATGTTGTGATTCCCATTCCTGTTCACTTCTGGGAAACCATCCGTCCTCTCGGCGGTGTAGAGAGATCAGGAAGCGAATTTCGGCTCTGCGCCGCGCTAACTCGCTTGATTTACCTAGAGAGGCGGCCAATCCAAGCAACGGAGCAGCAGCTTTGCACATCAGGGCGCCACGATCCACAATCCGTTAGAAGTCACCGGCGCAGCCGAACACGTGGTATTGAAAGACACTCGGGAACGCCTCCCCGTGCGCATCTTCGAATGGTGGGCACCTAACGGGCAGCGTTGAGGCGCTCGAGCATATCCCTGACGATGATGCGTTTGATGGTCGAGACCAGCCTTCTCTCAGCTCCCAGGAAAACACGCACCGGTTCCGGATAGTCGACATTTTCGCGTTCGATGCGCTGCTCGAGTGCGTTCAGAGCCGGCAGCAAATTCCGTGTCAAGCGATCGAGCTCGCGCTCGCCGATCCGCCGGGGCAGCCCCAAGACATTACCGGCGCTGAGGATCGATTCGCGGGTCACCGTGGCCAGCGTCGTTGCGCCGGGTAATTCGATAGCCAACTCGACTGCGGGCCAGCTGGCGCGCTCGTTTGCGAAGGCGCGGGTGTGATACGTGCCGGTGCTCAATAGATCGTACGAGGGGGCGAGCTCGATGCCTTCAGCGCTGACGAGAAAGGAGAGATTCTTCAGATGATTGTCGGTGTTGGCCAGGAGCAGGTTGAACACCAGCCAGCGGTACAAACTCAATCGGGTGTTGACTCGATTGCGGCAGTAGTCGACGATCTGAGCGAGTGTTTGCAGGGTGGCGGTCTTGTACTTGAAGGTACGGGACTTGTTGAGCAACTGACACGCGTCGATGATGTGGCGCCGTTGGGTGCGACCAGTGTTATCTACAACGCGGTCGAAGCGCTCGATGATGTAGACGGGTTCGGGCGTGTAGCGTCGCAAGACCGGTGGGACTGACAATCCGAGAGTAACGAATCCCCCGGCAAAGCCGGGGGCTTTCAAAATGTGAGCCGCTCAAAGCGGCTGCGGAACGGGGCCGCGAGGCGGCCCCGACCCTGTCGGGGCGCTCGTATTGTAGCTTGCGAGATGTTTGAATCATCGGTCGCCGGAATGCTCGTCACTCGACATTTGCGCTTGCCGGTGCCCTTGGCATACGTTCTACCGGGGTCCATCGTGAGACTCCTCGGCGTGTGCTTGGCGGCTCATGCAGTTGAGTTTCACGGATGGACTCCCGGAAATGTCGAACTTCTACTGCCACCCCGGCAAAGCCGGGGGGTCTCCCTTTGTACTAGGAGCCAGGCTCATCACGAAGTATTCGTTGATGACCGAGGCTGGATAGTCATCGCTGACGTGGTTGGGCTTCAGAATGTGGGTGGAGGGCTCGCTGCCCATGGGCTCAAAGAGCGCGCCGTCCCGGTAAACCACCAACAGTTTGTTCTCGGCTCCGGCTAATGACATGCGCTTGGGGGAGCCACTGCCAAGAGTTACGCGCGGCAGGTTTCGAATGCGCTGTGCAAGGTCATCGTCAGACAGAGGTCGCAATCCACCGGGTTCGTTGATGTCCTGACCCGGCGGAAGGAGCACGAGCGAACCCGCGGACTCAGCTCCGAGATATTCGAGCAGAGCGAAGGCATCGTCCCCATGAATCTTGGCCTCTTTACTAATGGCCTCGCGCATCTGCTCTTCGGGCAGAAGATTATCGAAGTACCATTGGACGGGGCGCTGGCTGCCACCGTCCTCGTGCAGGAGCTGTAAGCGTGGGAGAGCTGGCGAGAGATCAAAGCTGTCGGATAGGCCGGCCCATTCGCGGTCATACTGGAAAGTCCACAGATCGTTCCCTTCGGCGAGCGTGCCGACGGCTCGTCCGTTGAGATACACGATGAGTTTTCGCATTGAAGGCTAGGTGCGACTCTTGGAGGCAGGCGGGACCTTCGTGTCAGCGGAAGCGGGGCCGCTAGAATCGATGGCGCCAGCACCCTTTTCCGTGCGCAGAGTTGCGAGCGCGCGCGCTGCCTCGTCTGGGATGTTTAGTTCCAGTGGGATGCCCAGCTCGGCAAGCAGCTTGAGCACGCGGCCGAACTGGACGGTCGGCTTGCCATGCTCGACGTCTTGGGTGAATTGCTTACTCACGCCAGCGGTGGCGGCAAGGTCGTCGATGCGGACGCGGCTATGGCGGCGGACGGCGCGGACAGCCAAGCCTAGGTCAACTGTGGATTGAATTGGGACACGCATTTGCCAGTTCCCATGAACGTAGGAACTTTACCCGAGCGAGAGCCAACGGTCCAGCAAAATCCTACGAACGTAGGAATTAGGCCGTAGATTCAATTCAGTGATACTCAAACTCCTACGCTCATAGGAACCAATACCCAGCCAATAACCTTGTGGACGTAGAGACGTAGGCTCGCCCCTCCCGGACACCATCAGAGCCTTCCAGGGCGTAAGGCCTACAAGCTTACAGACGGCAGCCCTGAGAAAAGCCGCAGGATTTACTTATCGGTCAGTCTTCAAAGAACACTCGAGCGCGCAAGCGCACGAATACTAGAGTTCGATGACGAGGGTCTCTCCCGGTGCCAGGTCATCGTACCTGCCATCCAGGAGCGTCTATGCAAGTGTTGTATCCGCGTTGTGCGGGGCTCGACGTGCACAAGGACAGCGTGGTTGCGCGCATCCGCTGTGTGTCTGAACCGCTGCACGATGAGGTGAGGAGTTTCGCGACAACCACCTCGGCACTGATGGAACTGGGCGACTGGTTGAGTGAGCACGGGGTCACCCACGTAGCGATGGAGGCCTGATAACCCGTCCGGTGGCTCGAAGCAGATGATCCGCGGCACGACCGACAACATCCGCGATGTGGCGGGAATGGGTTTCATGACTCGTGACCGTCGTCGGGATCGATCTTCCGAGTTGGATTGTCAAGGCTGCGCACGTGATCAAGACCGACGTTGCGCGCTGCCACCCCTCGATGCAGCCCGGCACCGGGCGGCCTCAGCTTCGGCCCGCGCCCCATTTGCGCCGGGTAAGGACTTGATAGGACGGATCGTCTGCGGGAGGGATCGAACAGCCTTCAAAGTCGGCGTGGTGCCGCACCTCATGGATGGTATACATGTCGTTCGAAACCATGCGACGAACCAGGCCCCAGCGCCCTTGCCGCCGCTCCCAGACATCGAGGTAACGCGCGCATGTGTCCATCTGTAAGATCTTGCCGTCGCGCTCCATCTGCACGGAAACCATGACATAGGCTTCGCTGCCGGCTTTGTCGCCATCCAGTTCGATCAAAATATTACCGACTTGGTGCGAGGGGTTCACCAGGTAGGGATGGCATCCACAGATTCTGTCGATGACCCCTTGGCCGGATCCCTGATAGAACTGCTCGCCGTAATCGGCATAACCGTCGTCGTGCCAGATCGAATGGCCCAGCGGCACATCGCGCCGGTCGATCGCGCGGCAATAGGTATAGATCAGTTCAGTGATGGCCTGCTTGTCGGCCAATTCTGCGAGGATTTTCTCCATCTCTACGTAACTCCGGATGGTCGATACCTTGTAAGGCAGATCGGTGCCATTACAGCCTATCGCAAGAGAGGTCGCCCTTGTGGCAGGGGGTCAACCCGGCCGTGTACATCCGAGGGTCACCGCGAGGTGGCCGCTCGCTGCGCGGGGACCTTCCGGGACCTATCGAAAAGTAGGTGTTCTTACCCTCTTCGCCGATATAGCCTCAAAACAGGTATAGCGAAGCGGACCGGTCGCATAACAACAGAATCAGGTCGCGGTTTCGCACGATGAATCAGGTATCTCAAGAAGCAAGGGGGATGTTGAGATGCGCAAGCAGCTGGTAGGTTGGTTCAGACTCGGGTTGTTCGCAGCTTCGGCGATGGCGAGCCATCTGGCAATGGCGGAAGCAGGCAATGCCGAGGCAGGCGGCACCGGCGCAGGCGCTCAATCGCCGACCGGTATTGCCGAGATCATCGTCACGGCGCAAAAGCGTGAGCAGAACCTGCAGGATGTTCCAGTCGCAATTTCCGCGCTTGGGGAAGAAGACATCAAGAACAACCGAGTCGTGAGCCTGATGGACCTTGGTGCCGTTGTACCAGGGGTTTCCGTGCGCAATACGCCCGGCGGCATTAGTGCACCGCAGATCGTGATCCGGGGCGCGCTCAGTTCGGGAGGACTCCCAGGCTCCGACAAGGCTGTTTCGCTCAATATCGATGGTGTCTATGTCGGTGCCAATTACGCCATTTCCTCGGATATGCTGGACCTCGAGCGGGTGGAGGCTCTGCGCGGCCCGCAAGGCACGCTGTTCGGTCGGAACTCGACCGGCGGTGCCATCAATTTCTTCACCAAGGACCCCACCGGGGAATTCGGCGTGCATCAGGAGCTCATGCGCGGCAATTTCGATCAGTTCCGGTCGTTGACGCATCTCGAGCTGCCGGCCTTCGGACCGTTCAGCGGCTATGTGAGCTACATGCGCAACCAGCGCGATGGCGACGTCCGGAATCTGCAGTCCGGGGTCGTATTTGACCGGAGTCTCTCACCGCAATTCGGCAAGCAGGTTTCCGCCGACACGCTCGGCGACAACAAGTCGGACGCGTACCGGGTGGCTGTGAAATTTCAGCCGACCGACCATTTCGCGATGAGCTACAAGTTCGACAAGACGATCGCCGCCATGACCGCGCCGGCCACCGGGCTCGTGTATTACGATCCGGCGATAGCGGCATTCTTCGGCCTCGGCGGCATCAACCCAGCGGTTGCTGCGGCCAACGTCCCCGTGGCGGGCACGCACCGGCCCAACGCGGTGGCCAACGCCTACACAACGCTCGGCCATTCGGGAGTCTACGGTCATGTACTGACGGCGACCTTCACGGTGAACGATCAGCTGTCGCTGAAAGACATTCTCGCCTACCGCCGGACGAGCATTGCCGCGACGGCCGATACCACCGGCCTGGGCCAGCTATTCTATCCCGGCAACCCGAATCCGTTCTATGTGAACGTCGCCCAACAGGAAAACAAACAGAAGCAATGGAGCGATGAGCTCCAGCTCAATTATAATTCTCATTTTCTGACGCTTACGGTGGGTGGGCTCTACTACTGGGAAAAGGTCCGGACAGGTGCTTTCAGCGGTCTGGAGGATCCTCAGTATCTGTTAGGGGTTCCGCTGCCGGGCAACGTGGTGCCTGCGGGCAACGATGACACTGACATCACTTCCAAGTCGCGGGCGGGCTATGGGCAGGCGGAAGTCCACGTGATGCCGCAGCTGGACCTTGTCGGCGGCCTGCGCGTGACCCGTGACCAGAAGGACGGTACCGCGTTTTTCACGTTCTTGCCCGTCGCGCCTTTCACTTACAGCAAGAGCAAGACAACCTTCAACGTTGGGATAAACTACCGGCCGATCGACAGTGTGTTGGCCTACACGAAATATTCAACTGGGTTTATCTCGGGCGGTTCGGTTGCCGGATATACGTTCGATCCGGAAGAGGCCAAGTCCTGGGAGCTCGGCGTCAAGTCGGAACTGTTTGACCGCCGTCTGAGACTGAATGTCGCGGGCTTTCTGGTCGATTATGATGGCGTGCAGCAGCCCGTACCCGGCTACCTCATCGGTGCAGCTCCGAGCCTCGTAATGGTCAACCTTGGCGATTCGCGGGCCAAGGGTTTCGAGGCGGATGTCACGGTGGCCCCGGTCACCGGCCTCACGCTGAACGGCTCGGTCAGCTACACCAATTACAAGTGGAAGCGGCTGATTGCGGCGTTCGCGGGTGCGACCGGGGTTACGGCCGACACCTTCCCGGTCTGGCTGCGCCCGTCGACGACGGTCAACCTGTCCGCCAATTACGAGACACCGTCGCTGTTCAACAATGCGCATCTGACCTTCCATCTGGATACGGACCATCGCTCCGCGATCGTCACACCCGGCCTGTTCGCGCGGCCACCCGCGGGGTCCGGCTTCGCGAGCGTTTATGAGACCGGCGGGGAGTGGATCTCGAACGCCCGGATTGCGCTGCAGAACATCCAACATGGCCGAGCGAATGTCGAGATTGCCATATGGGCGCGCAACCTGTTCAATGACAAGGGTAGCGATTGGGGCGGCTATAACGGGTTTGTCGCAGGCACGACCTATGTGCCGGCGCGGACATATGGTGCAGACCTGACCTTCGATTTCTGATGACGCTGGCGGGTAGCCCGTGGAGCGCCGCTCCGGCGGCTGATCCGCTCGTACTTCACCGATGGACGCGACGATGCGCTATGACTCCATCCGTGGCGAAGGGCCCCTGATGCGAGGCGGGGTGCTTGGGGCAATGGGCGACAGCGCCTGAGAGCGGTGCTTCATCTCGCCGCGGTGTTGTCGTATCGAGGCCGGCAAAACAGGTGAACGACGGAATGGGCGGGAAGGAACGGCGCTGGCCAGTTCTGTTGCCGGTCGCAGGCGTGCTCGTGCTGGCAGGTGCGGCACTCGCGGAGAATTCCAGTCCGGCGGCCTCCAAGGTCGGGGCATCGGTTTACGGCGTCAAGTGTGCCGCATGTCATGGCTCATCCTTGGAGGGAGGCAGTGCCCCACCTCTCAAGGGCATGAATTTCAACGTCAAGTGGACGGATGCGGGAGAAGTCGCCCTCGCCGAACATATCGCCCGCACGATGCCGCCGGGAGCCGGCGAACCGCTCGATGCGGTGACGGCGCAGCAGCTCGCAAGCTACGTCATGGCGCAAAACGGCGCAGCCCCCAATACATCCGAAAAGGCAAGCGAAGCGAGCGCGCCCATTTTCCAGGATGCAACTGCGCGGGCCGCAGAGGCACGCCTGAAGGCGCTGGCGAGCAAGCTGACTCCGGTTACCGATGCGATGCTGCGAGCGCCGCCCAACGCGGACTGGTTGGCGTGGCGCGGAAGCTCGGCGTCCTTGGGCTTCAGCACACTCAGTCAAATCAGTCGCTCGAACGTCGCGCGGCTGCGCCTCATCTGGAGCAAGACCCTGGGACCGGGCACCAACAGCATTGCACCACTTGCCCATGACGGCGTCATCTTCCTGACCGGGGGCGGCCGCATTACCGCGATCGATGCCATCAGCGGCGACACGATCTGGCGGCGGGACGACAAAACTGCTCCGCGTGGCGTGAGTCAGCCGCGGGGCGTAGCACTTTACGGTCACGCCCTCTACGCCTCGACAGTTGACAATCACGTCATGGCGCTCGATGCCCGCAGCGGGGCCCTTCTCTGGGAGCAGGTCATTGGCGACCAGACGGCGACTACGGCTGCGCCACTGGTCGCGAACGGACGGGTATTCCAAGGGGCGGCGGTGTGTTTCGCCAAGGGCATGCGCTGCTTCATGGCGGCACTGGACGCAACCTCGGGCAAGGAATTATGGCGCTTCACCACGGTTCCCGGCGACGGTGAGCCGGGCTCGGACAGCTGGAACGGAGCTCCTGCGTCGGAACGAAGCGGAGCCGGCATCTGGGCTGGAGCGAGCTATGACTACACGAAGGATCAGGTGGTGTTCGGCACGGGCAACACCTATGCCGTGAGCACGATCCTGAAGCGCGATGCCAGGCGGCCCGCCGCGGCTCTCTATACAAACACCACACTGAAGCTGGATGCTCGCACTGGAAAACCGGCCTGGTACTTCCAACATGTCAGTGGTGACGTATGGGACGAAGACTGGGCGTTCGAGCGGATGATCGCCACCGATCCCCGCGGAGGAAAGAAGCCCATCGTCATGACGATGGGCAAGCTCGGGATTCTCGACGCGCTCGATCTGGCAACCGGACAGTATCTGTGGTCGATCGACCTCGGCATGCAGGATATCGTCACGGGTATCAATCCTCACAGCGGGGTCAAAACGATTGATGCCGACAAAATTCCCGCGGAACGCAAGCCCATCGGCGCATGTCCTTATGCGGGAGGCGCCCGCAACTGGCCATCGACAGCTTACGACCCGAAGACGTCCTTGTTGATCGTTCCGATGCTCGACGCCTGCATGGAAGTGGTGCTCGACAAGTCGCTAGCCGAGCAATCGGTATGGAAAGTCACACCGCGCCCGGGGTCGGACAACAAGTTTGGTCGTATCACCGCGATCAACCTGCGCACGGGAAGGACGGCGTGGGATATCAGGCGCCGCGCTCCCGAGGCATCCGCCGTACTTGCGACGGCAGGCGGCGTTGTCTTCGAGGGATCGCGCGACCGCTGGTTTCGGGCGCTTGACATCAATACCGGCAGGACCCTCTGGCAGATTCGCCTGAGCGATACGCCCAATTCGTTCCCGATCACGTATTCCGCCGGCGGGCGACAGTACATCGCGGTGATCACAGGGGGCGGCACGTACCTCGACGGGATGGTCAGTCAGCTGACACCCGAAATCGAACCCTCTACCGGACGCCCGGCCCTGTGGGTCTTCGCCGTGGACAGATAGCATCCATAGTCATCCGTCACCGCCGTCGAGCGCGAAGACCCAGAGAGCTATACGGCCTGTCGACGGCTCGATTTCAGGCGTCAGGTGGCTGACAAATCCGTCCAGATAGGTGCCTCCTCCGGTGAGCAGGGCGATGTATTGCTTTCCGCCGGCCGAGAAGGTAATCGGAAATGAATTCGGCGTATCGCTCAGGCGAACCCGCCAGAGCGTCCTGCCGGTATTGACGTCGTGCGCGCGGAACCAGCGATCGCGGGTTCCGGCAAATACCAGGCCGCCTCGCGTGGCGAGCGTGGCGGATGCCGGATCCGCGCGGTGACGGATCATCCAAAGAGGCTTTCCGGTCCGCAGATCGAGTGCCATCAGGCCGCCGAGCTCGTGATCCGACCCGGGCCGAAACTCCACGGTCCACGTGGACTGCCGTGCGCGATTGGCGCTATCGATATCGAATTTCATGCACGCGTCGAGTATCGGAATGAACAGTAACGAGCGCCCAGCGTCGTATGCCGTTGCCGGCCAGTTGCGCACCCCCCCTGCGAACGGACATATCTGCGCGGACTTCCCCTGAGCGGGGATCGCGTCTTTCGCGAAGGATTTCGCGCCGGTCTTGGGATCGATATGCGTGACGAGATTCTGAAACCCCAGGTCGATCGACCACAGATAGCGTCCCGTTGCCAGGTCGAGCGCGTCGAGAATGCCCAGCTTGCCGATATTGACGACCACCGGGCGCTCGCCGCCGCGCGGATCCTTGATGATCGTGCGCTCGAAGGCCCAATCCTCGTCCCAAACATCACCCGCAAAGTGCTGGAAATACCACACGACTTTGCCGCTCTTCGCGTCAAGTTTGAGTGTCGAGTTGGTGAAGAGCCCGGCGGCAGGTTGCTGCGGATCGTTGCGCAGGAGCGTGCCCAAGGCGTAACTATTCCCCGTTCCGAACACGATCTGGTCGGTGGCGTAGTCGTAGCTTGCGCCGGCCCAGGCGCCGGCGCCGGAACGCTCATCGACCGGCGCACCTCCCCAACTTTCGGCTCCGGGATCTCCCTCACCCGGGATTGTGTAGGTCCGCCACAGCTCCTCTCCACTGGTCGCATCCAGTGCCACCATGAAACACCGCGAGCCCGTTGACGAGCACATCGCGGCACTCTGAAACACTTTTCCGTTTGCAACCAGGGGCGGCGCGGTGAACGTAAACTTTTTCGGGCTCGAGATGTTGCGGTCCCAGCGCAATTGTCCTGTCCGGGCGTCGAGCGCCAGGATGTGGCCATCCACCGTCGAGGCGAACAACGCATCTGCGTAGAGCGCCACTCCACGCGGCTGCGTGACGGTCCGTCCGGTCTTCGCGGGACGGCTCCATATCGTGTCGCCGCTGGTCGCGTCGAGCGCGGAGATCTTTTCGCCTCCAAAAACGAAAATTACGCCGTCGTGCACGAGAGGGGTGATGGCGTCCGTACCGGGACCCAGAGTTTTGCTCCACACGAGGCGAAGCCTGCCGACGTTCGATCGGTCTATCTGGCGCAGAGCACTGAAGCCTGTTGCACTGACGTCACCGCGCCAGAGGAGCCAGTCTTCCTTTGGCGGCGATCGCAGCATGCGATCCGTTACCTGCGTCAGGCGCTCTGCCTTGGCGCGCAAGCGCGCCTTGGCCTCCCGAGACAGGTCGTCCTCGAACTCGGAGGGAGCTTCCTGCGACGCCTTGCCCAACTCGAGCACGTAGTCGGCGAGTTTTGCAGCGGTCACCTCATCCAGTGGCTCGGCGGCGCCCGGTGGCATCGCTCTGCGAATGTAAGTCGCCAGATCGGAACGGCTGGCATCCGTCCACTTCGTACGGATGACCATTCCCATGTTGGCGTGACAACCTCGACAGCGTAGATCGAAAATCTCTGCCGCGGCGGGGGATTCCTTTGCGCGTACGTCCTGGGATTCCGGAGCTGCGAGCGCCTTCGTCCCCAAATACGACGCAACGCTTGACGCTGCGATAAACAACAGCGAAGCGATTCGACGGCGAGCGAATGTTCTACGATTGTTCATGGTCGAACGCTCACTGCAGCACAGGAGCGGCATGGCTCAGGGCGGTGAGGAGCAGTGCGTGCGCCTCGAAAGCCGGCAGGATGAACTCCAGGTAGGCGTGCTGGCTGTCGGGGCGCGGGAGCTCCTCCAGGCGTCGCCACTCCGCGGTCAGTTCCGGCGAGGTCGTCGCGATGAAATTGGATTCCGTCTCTCCCGCGTAGATCGCCGTCAGAGCCTTGATTGCCGCGGCCGATCCGACGACGCGAGCGAGCGTCTGCTCGTAGTCGTGATGCCAGGCGCGAATCCGCCCGATGTGTGGATGCCAGATCGGCTGCAGCGATACTCGAATGCCGTCGAGCAGCCGGTACATCTCGTTGAGCAGTTCGTAAACCTCTCCCTCGCCTTCGAGAGCGGGCCGTGCCGGCGCTTCGGGACTGGGCTCCCCACCGCGGTCGGTGATGTGCAGCGCGGCGGCAACAGCGCGCCGGATTCGTTCGGGTCGAAGCGGGAGCTCGGTGATCTTGACGTCAAAAGGAGCCAGGGCATCCTCGATCGCGTTGGTGAGCGTTCCAGGTACCGGAGCCGGCGCGCCTTCACCTTTCCCTTTTGTCCCGAGGGGGTTGTGTCGCGTCGGCACGTTGTGGTCGAAGCACTCGACGTTGGGTACGTCCGCCGCCGACGGCATGAGGTAGCCTTCCAGCGTGGTGTTCTGCAGCTCGCCCGTGTCGCTGTAGACGAACTGCTCGAAGATGCTGTTGGCTATCCCCAGTACGACACCGCCTTGCACCTGACCTTCCACGATGAGGGGGTTGATCGGCTTGCCGCAATCGTCAACGACCGCGTAGCGCAGAATCTTGAGCTCCCCTGTCTCGGGATCTACCTCGACAACCGCTGCATGGAAGCTGGAACCCGTCATGTTGGGAACATCAGCCGGCTCGTAATACGCCGTATGCTCCAGACCGGGTTGGATCCCTGCCGGCAGATCCAGCGGCAACTCGATGAGGTGCTTGGCAACCTGCGCGAGCGGGATACTGGCGTCCCGATTTTCTGTCCAAAGGATGTTGCCGTCCTCGAATTCGAACTGGCCCGCAGCGGCCCGGACGCCCAGATCATGCGCCGCAACGACGGCCAATTTCTTCTTCAGCTCTCTGGCCGCGAGGACAGCGGCGCTAACGGTATAGGAGGACATTCTGTTTCCGACGTTACCGATGCCGAACGGAGTCGTCAGCGTATCGCCGTAGTCGAGCCTGATATCGGCCGGTGTGAGGCCAAACTCGTCGGCCAGGACCTGAGAGATGACAGTATCGTGGCTCTGGCCCGAGGGAGGATCACCGAGCGCCACCTGGACCTTCCCGGTGCTCAGCACCTTCACCATGGCGACGCCGTATCCCGGCTTGCGCTGTCGGGGTACATACGCCTGTGACGACACACCTGAACGCTCCACCTCCCCGCCAAAGCCGACACCGATGAACCGCCCCACTTTGCGCAGCTCTTCCTGCTTGCGGCGGATGCCTTCGACGTCGATGATCCGCAGGAGCTTGTCGAAACTCCCGACGTAGTCGCCGCTATCGTAGTAGTTCCCTGTTGCGGTCGTGTACGGGAACTTGGTGATGAGATTCTTGCGCATCACCTCGAGTGGATCGAGGCGCAGCTCCCGGGCCAGGCGGTTGACCATCCGGTCCATGGCGAACCGGGTGGGCAGGCTCCCGAAAGCGCGCGACGGAGTCAGGCACGGCTTGTTCGTGACGACACCGATCAATTCGATCTGCGCGTGTGGAATGTCATAGAAGCTCGTCATCAAGAAACACCCGGCGCGGGGAAAGCCTATCCCCATGAACACAGGCTGCTGGCCGCCTCCGACATCAGCGATGCATCGATCGCGAAATCCCAGAATCCTTCCTGCTTTCGTCGCAGCAAGCCGCATGTAGTGGATTTGCCCGCGCTCCTGACCGACACCGGCCCTGAAGCTCTCCTCCCGAGTCTCGATCCAACGGATCGGGCGCTTGACCTGCTTCGCTATCAGCGCCAGTGCGAAATCCTCACGCGACAACGGCGCCTTGGTACCGAACGACCCGCCTTGATCCCTCGGCGCGATCACCCGAACCATGTGCTCCGGCCACTCGAGCACCTGCGCAATGGCCAACCGCAGCAGATGCGGTCGCTGGGTCGTCGTCCGCAGGGTCAATCCGACGTGGTCACGCCAGTCGGCGAGCACGCCGCGAACTTCCATTGGGCTCGCGCCCGTACGAGGAACCTCGAATCGCTCTTCAACGATGATGTCGGCCTTGGCAAATGCCTCGGAGACGTCATTACCCATCTTGCCTCGATAAAGGACGTTGTCCGGCCATTCGTCGTACACTCGCGGTGCGCCCTCTTCGAGCGCCCGCTCCGGATCAATCACAACAGGCAGCTGCTCATAACGGACATGCACACGCTCTGCCGCGTCTTCCAGTGCGTAGCGGTTTTCGGCTAACAAGACAGCGATGGGCTCTCCGTGGAACACGACTTTCTTCACGGCGACGGGTGTGCACGGAGGCACGCGGAGCTCACCGGGCAGCACGGGAACGAGGTCCGGTATGAGAAGCTCGCGCATCCCCATTCCAAGCAAATCCGCTCCGGTGAATCCCGCCACGACGCCCGGCACCCGCAGGGCCGCCGACAGGTCGATCGACAGCAGCCGCGCGTGAGCGTGCTTACTGCGCACGAAATACGCATGGAGCATTCGGGGTAATTGCAGATCCGCGAGGTATTCCCCCTGACCCCGCAGCAGCCGCTGATCCTCCTTTCGCTTCAGCGGCTGCCCGACCCACTTCTTGCGGGCGCGGCTCCTTTCTGCCTCCTCATCGGGCGCGACTGCTATTGCGCCGTCTACATCCTCATCGTTCACGGCGGCATTCCTGCAGCCTTTTCACATCGAAATGCGCGCAGCGCAGCTCAACGGGCATTGCATTGAGACGCGCGGCCGCCGTCTGCACGGCCGCGACAATATGGCTGTATCCCGTACACCGGCAGATGTTTCCCACGAGAGCTTTTCGAATCGCCTCATCGGTCAGCTCAGGCTCGCCGACCTCAAAGTGCGACTTCAATACATCGAAGATGGTCATCATCATCCCGGAGGTGCAGAAACCGCATTGCAGTCCGTGCCGCTCCCAGAAACCATCCTGGATCGGATGCAATTGGCCCTCGCCCGCCGAGAGCTTCTCGAGGCCCTCCACCGTCAGAATGCTGCGTCCGTCGGTCTGAACGGCCAACATCATGCAGGATTTCACGGCGTTGTCGTCGACCACTACCGTGCACGCTCCGCAGCGGCCTTCGTAGCTGCAACCGACGTGCGTGCCCGTCAACGCGATGACATCCCGGAGGAAATCGACCAGCAACATGCGGATCGGTACGGTCTCGGTGTACTGCTGACCGTTGACGGTGACCGTGATGGTGTGCGTTTCGCTCATGCGGCCATACCTTCCCGTGCACGCTTGAGCGCCAACTCCAGCACCTGTTTGCCATAAACGCGAATCAATTGCCTGCGGTAGGCCGACGAGGCACGGGTATCGGACTGGAGTTTCAGCTCGTCCGCAGCAACGTTGGCGGCAGCGGCAACGAGATCCGCGTCCGGTCGCTGACCGAGCAACGCCTGCGCTGCACCCTTGGCCTCGCCCGGGCATGGCACGAGCCCTCCCACGACGATCCGCGCCGCCGAACAGATTCCGGACTCCTCCAGCTGCAGCACCGCGGCCACACCAATGACGGGCCTGCCGTTCACGGTGATCCCATACTTCCGGTAGGCGCTTCCGGAGCGTGGTCCCAGCGCAGGGAACCTGACAGCCTGCAGCAATTCACCAGGCGCCAGCAACGTGCGTTCGGGATCCGCGAAGAGCTCGAGCGCATCGGCAACCCGTTCGCCCGCAGGTCCGACTATCCGCAACCGGGCGGACAGGCACATTGCAACCTGCTTCATGTCCGTGCCGATCGTGCCAAACACCAGGTTGCCGCCCAGGGTGCCGCGATTCTGAATCTGCCGATCGCCGATCGCCGCGGCCGCATCGGCCAGCGCCGACCAGTCCCTGGCAATCCTGCGATCACCCCAGACATCGCGATGTCGGCGCATCGCTCCGATCTCGAGCGCTCCTCCTTCATCGACCAGGACTGTCTGAGTTTGCAGTTGCTTGACGTTGGCGAGATCCAGCAGCGCATCGGGCCGCAGACTGCGGGTTTTCAGCAAGGGCAGGATACTCTGCCCTCCCGCCAGCACCACGACCTGATCGCCCAGCCGTTCGAGCACGGCGAGACACTCGCTCAAGCTCACGGGCGCATGATATGCGTGTACGGCAACCATCTGCGCCATTCAGCTAGCCCTCCAGGATCAGATCATGACCCGCCCGGCCCGTGCGGCGGGCTTCAAAACCTCTCGACCCCCGGGGTGCTGAGGAAATCCTGGGTCATCATCTTCTCGAGGCGCTCCGCGAAGAAGCTGTCGTTGTAGACGATTTCGCCCACCATCCTACGCTGCCTGAAGGGAATCAACGCGAACTTGTGCCAGCGCATTCTCGTGCCATCCGGCATCGGCATTGCAATGCTGAACTCGGCCGCATAGCAGTTCTCGCCGAAGGTACAGTAACGAACCTCCGGTCTGCCCTGATCGATGATATCGACAAAGCCTTTGTGCTTGACTTCGAAGTTGCGGCGCAGCGCGAGCTTGCCCGTCAGCCTGATACGGTTGGGGAAATACTCGTAGACGGGGACATCCACCATGCACTCGTTCATCAGAGCATCGAAGTTCCCCTCGCGATAATACTTCGCGTACTTGTAGTTGATCGCGACCATTTCACTGGGTGTCAATTCCCCCGTCCCGGAAGTAATGTTCGGGATCGGAACGTGGAGACCCAGGTCGTTGGGAACCCCCGCGGGTTGCGTATTAGTAGCCATCGATCCTCCTCCATATCATGGGGATCGAATGACCGACCCCCCTTTGCTGCATCAATAGGCGGGCGGACAGTGGGGCCGAGTCGACGGCAGCAAAAGCACCTACCACCCCGCCCGCCCCCGGAAGACGCCGCGAGTGATGGGCCCGCCTACCGGGCCGGGCAGCCGTTGCGGCCGACAGCGCCCGCATGATACCGGGTGCGAGACGTTGTAGAAATTATGAGCAGTCGGAACAGCTCATGGAACCTATCTTGTGGCGAGTTCGCATGATGCATGCCACCCCTGCCAGAACTGGCGTGCGATCTCAATCAGAAGTCCGCATCGCGGAAATACAGCATGCGAGCCAGGTCATCGCCCTTGGACCGCGCCGATCATCGCGTGGAGCAACTGCGGTCAGTCGCCCACGGCGCGCATTCGGAACGGTGCGAATGAGGCTCCTCAGCTTGCCGCCATGGCAGGCAGGCGCGGCGGAGTGACAAAAGGCATTGCGACACCGACGACCAGCAAAGCCGCGGCGATCGTCAGCAGGACCGGCGAATAGGTGCCGAAGCGATCAAAGACCGCACCGGCGACCGTGACCGCCAACGCGGGCCCCACCGACATGGACGACATCACGATGCCCATGAACCGCGAAAAGCCGGTGCGTCCGAAATAATTGACGACCATGGCCATCAGACACATGGTGGGCAACGAGAACCCCAGACCCAGTAACGCGGCGATCAATTGTAGATCCGCACCGGGCTTGACCGTCTCCAACAAGATGAGGCCGGAGGCGGCCGATAGCAGGGCGGCCGCAAAAATGAACCGCGGCTCCACATAGTCACCGACTGCCGCGAACAGTAGCCGCCCTGCGACGCCGATACCGGCGACGATACTGAGAAATCCCGCCGCGGTCGTCGCGCTGAATCCCCGGTCGGTGAGATTCGCGACTCCATGACCGACAATCACGCTCAAGCCCCCGGTCGCGCAGAAAACGCCGGCGACCATCCACCATGCCGAGGGACGACGGATAATGTCTCGAAATTCGAAGTCGAATGAGGTCTTGTAGACCTCGCGGGTGGAGCCGAATCGGACCCGAGGAGTCGCGGCTGCCGCAACGCTTCGCTCCCCGTCCACCCCGGCCCCATCAGTGCGCTGTCCAAGTTCCTCGGGCTCGTTGACGACGAACAGCGTCGTTAGAACAAATGCCAGCAAACAAGTCAGCATGACGGCGTACCAACCGATCCGCCAATTACCCCCTGCCTGAATCACGAGCAGGGACAGCGATGGCGGGGCAATCGCTCCGCCAATGTTCGTACCCAACGTCGACAGGGTGAGCGCGAGCGCCACCCTCCGCCTGAACCAGTAACTCACGACTGTCTTGGTCGGGATGCTGGTACACAAAGGCTCCGCGCAACCCATGCTCGCGAGCACGACCAGGGTTCCCGCCAACGAGTGCACGGTCGTCGCCATCAGCAGGGCACCGGCCGCCAGCAGCAATGTGCCGGTCATCATCCCCCGTTTGGCGCCGATACGGTGAATCGCGTAGCCCGCGAGCGGTGCGGCAAGTCCGAGCCCGATCGAGTAGCACCCGATAGCCAAACCGAGGGACTTCCGGTTGAGTCCCATGTCCTTCACCATGTCAGTGATCAGGACGGGCATGCCATACGCCAGCACGCCGGTCGTCAGCATCATGTGCAGGCAAAGCAACGCCAGCAGTTTCCAGCCGTAGAAATTCCGCTTCATCCTCATTCCGCTGCTTCGCCGGCAACCGCTTGACGCTAACGGCCGCAGCACGGCCAATCACCTTTCTTGAGGTAGGTTGGGGTCGCCGCCGCCGATGCTATTTCGCCGCACACGTGTTGTATTGAGAGCTCCGAGTCGCAAATGACGCCCACAGGCAAATTGCGTGTTCAAATCGTGACGCCATCACAGATGCAAACCGCCGTCGGCAATGATGGTCTGCCCCGTTATGAAACTCGCCTCCGATGAGCACAGGAAGGCAACGGCACCCGCGACATCTTCACCTCTACCGAATCTTCGCAATGGCGTGCGCCGCTTGGTCTGCTCCCAGACTTCCTCGTCATAGGTGCTGTCCATTACCTTCCTGCCGATACCGACTTCCATGATACCCGGAGCCACCGTGTTGGCGCGCACTCCGTAGCGGCCCTCCTCCTTCGCGACCGCCCGGCAGAGCGCCTCGGCACCGGCCTTGGGAACGGCTGACAGGGCATCTCCAACGACGAACCAACGCGTGGCGACCGAACCGACATTGACGATACTTCCGCGGGTCTCTCTGAGAACCGGCAGCACCTGGCGAACCAACGCGATGAATCCCATCAGCTCGACGGGCACGACTTCGCGCCACTGCTCCGGCTTCAATTGCGAAACGTACTGCTGCGGAATGTGCACGCCTACGGCATTGACGACAGCCCGAAGGCCGCCGCTGCGCCCGTGCACAGCTCTAACCAGCTCGCCCAACGCCCGCTCGTCCGTGTACTGCAGCGGGTGCGACGCAATCGAGGTGACGCCAGCGAGTTCCTCGATCAGCGCGGTCGCCCGGGACAACTCCTCCTCGGGCGCGTCTACGCGGTAGGTGAATTCCACGTAGTCCCAATCGGCGGCCAGGCGGCGAACAATGGCGCTGCCCAACCCCCCCGTACCGCCCAGGACCAGGACGCCACCCTGCTCGTTCTTCATGCTGGAACCTTTTTTTGACGCACTGGTCGTACTCAGGCGTTGCGAACGCGATCCGGACACCGTACGCCGGCAGGTTTGGATGAAGCGACGGAACCGGTGGTTGCGATCCATCGCCGTGAACTATTGACCCAACCCGGCCCGTACCGCAGCGCTATCTTCCTGCGTGATTCTCGATACGGGACCTATCGAAAGGGGGGCGCCCGCGCCGGGTCAAAACGCCCGGTCCGCGGTGAGGTTTGTCCGTAGCGTGGCGCCCTCGGCTTACGACGTTGCCGAGATTCGACACAATCAACCACCGCTCCTGCCCTACTTACGATAGGTGCCCGCCGATTGCCGCCTTGCCACGCTGGGAATTACCCGACGGCAACAACACTTCGTGCGCACAAAAAAGCCGGCGCGCCGATCGTTGGCGCCACCCCCTCAGGGGAGTCACGGAGGATTGATCCGCCATCCCTCCGTAAGCTCCCGCATCCTAGGTACATAGATGTAGGAGAGATTGATGATCGAGCTCTTTTGCTGCCAGAGCCCCAACGTTATCAAAGTGGTGATTGCGTTGGAGGAGTTTGAGTTACCTTACAAGCTCAATTATCTCGACATATTCAATGGCAAGAATCACGAGCCCTGGTTTCTCAAGCTCAATCCGAACGGCCGCATACCGGTCATTGTCGATGACGATGCAAAGAGCGGCACCCCATTCTCCCTGGCGGAATCCGGGGCGATCCTGATCTACCTGGCGGAGAAGCACGGCGCCTTCATCCCGAGCGATGAGGCAGACCGGTACCGGACCCTTCAATGGCTGATGTTTCAGATGTCTGCGATCGGTCCGATGTTCGGCCAGTACGTTTACTTCAGCCGCCGCGTCACCGATCAACCGGCCGCCCTGGACCGCTATCTTACCGAGGTATTTCGCCTCTACGACGTGGTGGAACGCGCGGTGGGCGAAAGGCGCTATCTTGCTTGCGATGAATACACTATCGCGGACATCGCCACCTTCCCGTGGCTGCGTATTCTGCCCGTCCAGGGACTCGATCGGTCCAAGTACCCCAACATGAATCGTTGGTTGGCCGAGCTGGAGGCGCGTCCCGCCATCGCTCGCTCGATGCAAGTCCTGAAAGAAATGGATAAGGTCGATGCCGAGCGAATCGCCGCCGCCACCCCGGACCAATGGGATCGCCTGTTCGGCCGCGGCAAATATTCGCGCGGCAACTTGCGGCAGGGCTAGACGCATGGGAGGCAGCCGCTACTGCAATCGGCTGATACGGACCAGTGAGGGTTGGCGCATTTCTTACGCCAGTCGGACGCCCCTGCGGCGCACGGGCGACCGAGCAACGGTCAAATCATTTCGATCGTGAGCGCCCCTCAGATGTCCTTGCGGAGCATCCTATCGGACCATTGGGCATCGGCCATCCCCTTGCCGAGGCGACCGTGGAAAAACGCCTGCAGCTCGGCCGCAATCGCGAGCGCGATGCTATACGGGTCACGACCGCCCAGCTCGAGCCCGACTGGCGCGAACAGACGGCCCTGCAGGAGCTTGGACGTGTCGCCAAGGCCCGCGAGTAACTGGTGCCGCCGCGAAGGCGGTCCCAGCTGCCCAACATAGGGTATGGGTGCCCGCGCCAGACTCGCGAGTGCCGCTGCGTCTGTCGGCATGTGATGGGTCATGATCACGGAAGCATCGAATGTATCGAGATCAAGACTATGGGCGTAGTCTTCCGGCCTTGCGGTTAGTACTCGATGGGCACGCGGCCAACGGTCCGGTCGCGAATACTGTGGACGGTGATCAACCACGGTCATGCGCCATCCCATCATGGCACCGATGTCGACGAGAGGCTGTGCATCGGGCCCGCCACCGACCACGAGTACGTTTCGCAGCGGAGGCGGCGTTGCAACGAAGAGTCTGAGGCGCGGCACGATCATTTCGACGATGACCGCATCCTCGCGGCGCTGTGCGAGCTGCCGGTCAACCCAACTCGCCACGTCGCCGGGTATTCCGGTAGGCAACGCTTCCGTGTCCCTCGGCGACCATATGGATGTGCCTTGCCTCAGGGAGGGAACCTCTGACTCCAACACGAGACCCCAAGTGGGCGGCTCGCGATCCGCAAGATGGCGCATCAGTTTACCGAAAGGGTCCCAACCGTTGGCTGCGTCGATCCGCATCAGCCAGATATCCATGCTGCCTTCGCAGCCTAGCTCCAGCCCCCAGGGCGAGTTTGCGTCTCCTGCATGGGCGTAGCTAATCGTCTTCGGGACACCCGTCTCGAACACTGTGATAGCCCGCTCCGCAAGATCCGATTCGAAACAGCCTCCCGAGAGCAGCCCTTCCCAGCTCTGATCGGCGGCAATCAGGATTTGCGCGCCAGCCTTACGGTAAGTGGAACCCTGAGTGCCGATGACGGTTGCGAGCACCAGCGCTTCGTTTTCCGCACGAGCCCGGTCGAACCTGCGTTGCAGTCGCTGCAGTGAGCTATCCACGAGAGGCCGCCGATTTAATGCCTGCGCACGCGCAGCCGATTTCAGATCCGACCGTCGCGCGGCTCAAATCTTTCCCGGCGCCCTGAGGATGACCGCCGGAGTCATGGGGGTCTGTGGCGTTGTCGTCAGTATCGCACCATGCAACATGCCCTGCATTTGGACGTCGGAGCAATAACGGGCATGGCCGCTCGCCCGCAGATGATCGCCGTTCAGCGTGAAACGAATGGTGGTGCAGTGCTTTTCTGGCATCGCCGCTCTTGCGGTTCAGTTCAGCTCGGTGCGGATGCTTCAGGGTCGCGGATGTCCCGTGGCTATCCCGCCGGATACCGGTTCGAGAGCTCCGCGGCAAGCGTCGGACTGACATTGTACGAGGCATACTCCAGAAACGAATCGAAACCTTCCGGACCGTGCTCTCGGCCGATGCCGGAGTGTTTCACGCCACCGAAGGGCGCCGAGCTCGCCAGGAAATACTGGTTGACACCCACGCTCCCGGTATCCAACTGGCGGGCGATGGACAGCGCGTGCTGTTGGTCCTGACCGTACACCCCGCCATGCAGCCCGTATGCCGTGTCGTTGGCGATCGCCACGGCCTGCTCCTCCGTGGCATACGGAATGACACAGGTAACCGGGCCGAAAATTTCTTCCTGAGCGATCCTCATTTCGTTGCGAACGGCGGTGAACACTGTAGGGGAGACATAGTATCCGCGCTCGAGGTGCCCCGGCGGCCCTCCCCCGGCAACCACTTGCGCGCCCTCTGAACGACCTATTGCCACGTAGCTCAGAACACGATCCCTTTGTCGCTTCGACACCAGCGGACCCAGCGTGGTCGCCGGATCCATCGGGTCGCCAACAACCTGCGCCGCCGCCGCGGCGACCAGCGCCTCCACGATTTCGCCGTAGCGCTTGCGCGGCGCCAGGATGCGCGTGTTGGCGGAGCACGCCTGTCCGGAGTTGGACCAGGCGCTCGTCACGAGAAGCGGCACGGTCTCCTCGAGATTGGCGTCCTCGAGAACTATGGCGGCGGACTTCCCGCCGAGCTCGAGCTGCAGTCTCTTGAATGACGAGCTCGCCAACGCAGCGATCTTGGCGCCGGTCACCGAACTGCCGGTAAAAGCAATCTTGCGCACCTTCGGGTGTCGAACGAGCTCCTCACCCGTCGCGGGACCGCCGAAGACCACATTCACGACCCCCGGGGGCACGCCGGCCTCGCTGCAAATCTCGGCGAATTTCGCGGCCGCGAACGGCGTTTCCGGCGCGGGCTTGAGCACTACGCTGCATCCGCTCAGCAAGGCCGGGATCGCCTTCTTGATTTCGCTGCGCACGGGGGCATTCCACGGGACGATGCCGGCGACGACACCCACCGGCCTGCGTGAGATCAGCGAATTGCCGAATCGGTCGCTGCGCAGGTAGTCGAAGGCCACCTTGCGCGCTGACTCGACAAACATGTCGATCAGCTCCAACGCGCCTCCGAGGAATGGCGCATACTTATACAGGCAGCCCATCGAGCGCGTCTGCAACTGCCCGATCTCCAGCTTGCGCCGCTGCATCAGTTCCCTGATTCGCAGCACCATGGCGATTCGCTCGTCGAGCGGCACTTGTGCCCATTCACCGTGCAGCGCGCGATCTGCCGAACAGACGGCCAAGTCGACATCGTTCGCACTGGCGGACATCGTCTCCGCCCACGGCTCCTCGGTGTGTGGATTCACGACCAGGGATTTGTCCGAGCCGGTGGTATCGCGCCAGCTCCCGTCTACATACATGCTGTTATTTCGCTGCATCGGCAGAACTACCGCAGTCGCATAGTTGGGCTCCGGGCACGAATAAAGCGCCGCCAGCCATTCAAGCGCATGAGTCCAGAAGCCATCTTCCCTCGCAATACTGGCTAACGCAGCAACCGGCGGTAAACTGCGTGCCTATCGGCCTCCAGCCGGATAACAGTAGACCGGACGACTCTCCACCACATTACCGGTCGCGATGTCGATCCGCTCGGCGACGATGGCCTGCGGCGGTTTGTCGTTCTCAACCCAATCCATCAGCGCTGTCATCGCAGCAGCTTTGGTCAACCCCGGACCCGGCCCGGCGATCGATCCGTGAATATCGCCATCCGTGACGAACAGGCGCGCCACGGCTTGAGCCATCCCAACGCCGCCGGCCCAGCCGATTACGCGACGGTAGTAGTCGATGACGCCCGCACTCATCACGACCCCATCGTTGAGTCCCTGACTGATGATCAGCTTTCCTGCGCATTCGCGCAGGCCGGAGAGGTCCGCTTCATTGACCGCGAATTCGGCGAACTTGCGCATGCCGAGCTCGGTCAATGTCTCGAACTGCGCAAAGCTCAAGGTCTGCCAGTCGAGATTCGGATCTTCGCTGACCCAACGGAAATAGCTCTCGGCTGCTTGGGCGACCGGGATCAACTTGCCGTCGACTTCAACAGAGCTCCAGATGCCCTCGGGGCCCCAACTGTTTGTCCCAGGCGGAAGCCCATACCAGATTCGCTCGCCGCTGGCATGGCGCGGACCGTCCCAGCACTTGCGCATGACTTCGGCATCGACTGCGGAAATCTTCCCGGCGGCCGTCTGCCTGCCGATGATTGTCCGTGGATCGAAGTCTCTCAACTCCGCCAAGCCAATGATCCCATCGCGGGGTCCATCGGTGCCGTCGCACGCCTCGACTGCTGCCGCCCGGAACGCTTCGAGCTTCTCAGGCGACAATACGTTGTCCATTTCCTTCATGACCATCGCGGGCCACAGGGCGGCGGGCCACAATGCAGTCCAATTGAGCGCTGGATCTGCAGCCCAGACGCCATCGAAGTCGCCCGGATGATGCAATACCGAGGCCAATCCTTGACGACCGCCACCCGAACAACCACCGTAATACGAGTAGTCAGGGGGACATCCGTGCAAGCCTTCGATTACCGCCTTCGCCACAACCGCCATGTCGTGCGTGCTGCGATAGGACCAGTTTCGCAGCAATTCCCAGTCCAGCCGTCCGGTGCTCCTGTCGAGCGGCCACTCGAAGAAGCGGGTATCCCGATTACCGGCGTCGGTTGCTGCAGTCGCAAACCCGTTACGCAGCGCGACAGGCATCGTGAGAGTACGAACCGCGGGCAGCTCGAACCAGACAGGCCCCGTGACGCTTCCCATTCCTCCGGTGGCGAGGAATCGACGATTCCAGGCAAACGGCACCCAAATCAGGACTTCCGCTACGTGTCCTCCCGGTGTGCGCTGATGGACCAGGACCTCGCAATACACGGGCAGCTCCGGGATGCGGTCCGGAACAGGCGCGAAATTCGGACTCCAATGGGGCTGCGGCGGTTTGAAGACACCGCTTCTGTTGATCGTCACGGAGACGACCTCTGCGCCCTCGATCGCCGCGACAGCCTTCTGCAGCGCGCCTACTGTGCATCGTTCGGCGATATCTACCGCCGTCAGGCTGGCCGTCGCGATCCACCGGTCGAGGCCCAGCCGGGTTTGTGATGCTTGAGCGAACAAGGCTCGGGAACCTATGAGTCAGATGGGCGCTGCGGCGCACGCAACATCAGGGGGCAGGAATCTACTGCCAGCGTTTTTATTCCGGCACCTATCTTTCGATTGAGCACCGGGGCGAGCGCACCTCGGCACAGCGGGCTCGTTCGTCTCATTTGAGAATTCCACAGTGCCGCGCGCGGATGACGGCCTGGGTACGACGCCTGACCCCCAACCTGTCATACACCTGCTGCAGATACCACTTCACGGTCCCCTCAGTCAGACCCAAACGCTCGCCGATCTCGCGGTTGCGCAGACCGCTGCTCACCATCGTGAGAATGCTGACCTCGCGGGCCGAGACGTTAGAGGTCAGGCAGGCCGTCTCGCCTTGGGTCGAGTCGGCCGCGACCTCGGGGCTGCCGCGGATCAGTGCAACGATACGCGCCGCCAGCCAGTCTGCCGGCATCATTTCGTGCGACGGGTCAACGGTATAAGCCTCCTTTATCAGCGAGCAGATCACCTCGCCCTCATCGAGGAAGATCTGACTCCAGGCTGAAGGCGCCGCCAACTCCAGCGCCTTACGTACGGCGCGGCGCGCCTTCGACCGGTTGCCTCGCAATACGGCGATCTCGGCCGCCAGCAGCTGAAAGATCACTATCGATCGGACTGCGCCCGCGCGCTGCAGGAATTCCAGCCAGGATGCGGCCACTTTCTCGGCGCCCGCGAGACGCTGGCCATACATTTCCACTCGTAGCCAGGCCAACGCGATACTTTCATCTTTCCGTTTCGATTTGGCCGTGGGGAGCGGAATGGCGCGGCTCGAAATGCCCACTGCTCTCAGAGCCGCTTTCGCCGCGGAGGGCATCCCGGACTTCACGAGGATCCGGACCTGCTCGGCGACGACCAAGGTACGAAGCCGCTCGAGCCCGCATTCGATCGCTACCAGGTGCGCTTCCTCGAGGCTGGAGAGGGCCGCGGTGAGATCGCCACGCGCCACCGCAAGGCGGGCGTACACCAGATAGCCGGATGCCAGTTGATCGACAAAGCCCCACACGCGCACCACCGGCAGGTACCGATTGACGAGATCCGCTGCCAGCTCGAGCTCACCCAGATCGTAAACGAGCTCGGCCAGAGGAAGACCCGGAACCGCAGCGAGCCCGGAGCCCTTGCCCTGCTGGCTTTCCGCCAATGCGAGAGCCTCTTCCAGGAACCGGCGCGCCTGCGCGGTCTTGCCCTGCACGGCGAGCGTAGGCGCGACAGTGGACTTCAGCGCGATCGAAGCGAAATGGGTTCGCGGCGACTCCAGCGCTCGACGGGTTTCCGCCTCGAGCTTCAGCATGTCGTGAAAGTGGTAGAGCTCACGTCGCGCCGACATCAGCTGCGCGATGAGCGAGCAGCTCAAATACGGCTCCTCGTCTCCCAGTTGATATAACAGCTGCGGCGCTTCCTGCTCGACGAATGTCATGTTGTCGCGTGCTGCCTCCAGCATGACCCGACGGTGATGCAACAGACACTCGAGCCGCGAGTCCCCCGGCCGGGATCTGGCAATCTGCGCGGCGGCCTCGATGAGGCGCTCGGCCGCGACGAAGGAAAGGCGCCTGATACGGCGCCAGGCCAATGCCAGCAGCAGCATCGGCCGGCTGCTGACAGCCGACCAGGGCAGCTCCGAGCTGAGCTCGTCGATGCGGTACAGATATCCCCTGGAGATCAGCTCATTGGCGAGGCAGTCGAGCTGGGCGGCCAGGAACTGCGGGTCGCTGCAGAATTTAGCGTGCTCGATCGCAGCCAAAAACTCTCCGGATTCGGCAAAATACCGGCTCGCCCGCCGATGGAGCTCGGCCGCCCGCGCAGGCCTGCCGTGAATCAGCTCTTTCGAGACGGTCTGCCTGAAGAGCGGGTGATAGGCCAGACAGCTTCGCTGCCAATCGACGGGAAATACGAACAGACCGGCGCGTAAAACCGCGTCCAGCTTCTTCTCAGCGCTCTCACGCGAGTCGCCCGTGATCGCGGCGCAGGCGGACGGGGTCAACTCTTCCAGAATCGAGGTGTCGATCAGAAATTCGCGCACCTCCGGCGGCTGCAGCGCCAACACTTCCTCATTGAAGAAGCTGCTGAATGCCGCGTGCAGGCTGTCATCGAAACGCTTACGGCCGGCCTCATCGTCGCTCCTGCACCGATATCGGTTGGCGGCAATGACGAGACCGGCGGGCCAGCCGCGCGTATCTTCGAGCAGCCGCTCCACCCTATCGGACTGCGGGGTGACACCCGCAATCCGCGCGAGCAGCTCCGCCGCTTCCGAGCTGTTGAAGCTCAGCTCGTTTGAGCTGACTTCAACCAGATAGCCCAGCGCGCGACTGCGCGCCAAGGGAATGTCGACCGGGCCGCGCGAGACCAGGATTGTCGTAATGGCGTCGCGAGCAGAGACGATCATCCTTCTCAGGAAGCGCACCGCATCATCAGGCAACAACTGCGCGTCATCGACAACGAGGACCGGCTTGCGATCGCGCTGAACGGACAACGCGGCGAGCCAGCTTGCCTCGCATCGCTGTGGGTTTGCCGCAGCCCACGGCATGCCTGCGGCCGTACTTGCCTCCCCCAGCGCAAACAAGAATGCGTCCAAGTCGGCAATGCCCGCCCGTGCGGCGATCCAAAGGCCCGGCCGGCCCGCAGTTTTGAGCTCATTGAACCAGTGGAGCGCGACGGCGGTCTTGCCATAGCCCGCCGGCGCGCAGACGGTGGTCAGGCGTGAGTTTGCAACACGGTGGGTCAAAGCCTGCAACGTAGGACGATTGACATAATCGTTTCTCAATTGCGGAGCGACGACGGACGCGGGGACGAAGTGCCTCGCGCGGTCCGCGTCTCGGGCTGGGTGAGGGCGAAGGGCCTGATTTGCGCTCATGAAGTACCCCCTGCAGCAAGCGCTCATCTCACTTGCTGCACAGGTATAATATCTAACGATAGGCAGGCGTCCTACCGAAAGATAGGAACGGCAGGAGGAGCCGCGATGAATCGGTACTCCCTCAGGCGCAGAGCCTCCGACAGGCTGGCGCCAAACTGGTCGAAACCCGCAGCCCACGCCATGCGAATGATCGCTATGTCGGATGCGGCAGCTTCCCAGCCCTCGTGGCCCCTATACACGAGCTTGCGGCTCACGCGGTTGTCAATGACACGCCGGGCGCGGGGCGGCGGTGGAAGCGCGCCGGCGTCACCATACATCCATACAGCCTTGGCTTCGGGAGTCTCCCGGCCGAGGGGGGTGGCGAGCGGCTCGGCGGCGATGACGAGTTCTTCTTCCGTCACCACATACAGTTCGAAATCGCCGATAAAGCTTCGGTCGTCGGTGAGGACCCGCTGAAATTCCTCTGCCGTGGCGTACGCCCTGGACGGGGTGAGCAGGTCCATCGCCGAGGGCACCCAATGTTCCGTCACCGCGTCCGGCCCGCCTTCACTCTCCACAAGGTTGACCGTATAGCCCATCAGACACCGTGTGAGGCGCGCACCGAGAGGTGCGTGGCGCTCAATATAGTGTTTGGCGAATTCGCTGCGGCGGACGCCTTCCTTGCGCCGGAACAAGAAGATTGTTTTCTCCATCTGACTCTCCCATCGATTCCTGGCCCGGGCATCGCTCTCGACGTGGCAGCATGTTCCATGCCATCCACGTGGCCCGCGCCTGCGTTATCGGCCCGGCGATCACGAGCCGGGTGGTCGCGGAATCGGCGGCTGGGAGCCGACAAACACGAGATCCGGGTCCGGAGCGTTCTGCCGACCGTAGGCGCGAAACTTCTCGATCACACGCTGCATCTCGGCCTCATCGAGAATTCGGACGGCTCCAAGGCCGAGTGCCGCGCGGTACTGCTCCGCCAAATTCTCGACCTCACCCGCCAACGACAGGGCGTCCGGAAGCGTGCCGCCCGTGGCAATGACACCATGATTGGCCAGCAGACACGCGCGACGATCCTGCAAAGCCTTCACAGCCGCATCCGAGAGCTCCTGGGTACCGAACGTGTGGTAAGGCGCACAGCGGATATCGGAGCCGCCGGCCACCGCCACCATGTAATGGAAGGCCGGAATACCCCTGCCCGTACAGGCAAGCGCCGTCGCATTCGTGGAATGCGTATGCACGATCGCACCCACATCGGCGCGCGATTTGAGAATGTCGCGATGGAAACGCCACTCGCTCGAGGGCCGGCGGCGTCCGAGCCAACTTCCATCGAGGTCCATGAGCGCGATGTCGTCGGGGTCCAGAGTTTCGTAGTCCATCCCAGTGGGACTGATGAAAAATCGCCGCGCGTCGCACCGGATGCTGACGTTGCCGGACTTTCCGTGCGTCAAGCCGCGCCGCGTCAGCTCGCGGCATGTCGCGATCACCTCCACGCGCAAATCGGCAACGTCTGGCCTCAGCATTCCACGTCCCGACGGTCAGGATAGAGCTGCTCCAGTCCCGCACGGCTGGCC
>DATEJM010000017.1:0-97243 GCA_035277965.1 Steroidobacteraceae bacterium
TTGAGATGCGCCGCCAGACCCGGCGGCGCATCTCCAACAGCCAGCTAGTGATTCTTGAGTTCGCCGCGCAAATCCCTGCGCGAAATCTTCCCCACTGCCGTCTTAGGCAACTCCTGCCTGAAGTAAATATGCTTCGGGACCTTGTATCCCGCCAGCGATTTGCGGCAGTGGGCGATGACTTCCTGCTCCGTCAGCGACGGATCTTTCCGCACCACAAATAGCGCGACGACTTCGCCTGAGTGCTCGTCCGGCTGCGCGACTGCGGCGGCTTCGAGTATCCCGGGGTGGGTTGCCGCGGCAGCTTCCACCTCATTCGGATACACGTTGAATCCCGAAACGAGGATCATGTCCTTCTTGCGGTCCTCGATGAAGACATAGCCCCTCTCGTTCATCTTCCCGATGTCCCCGGTGCGCAACCAGCCCTCCGGCAGCATCACTTTTGCCGTTTCGTCGGGGCGTTGCCAGTACCCCAGCATGACCTGAGGGCCGCGCACGCAGATCTCGCCGACCTTCCCGAGAGGCAGGTCCTTGCCCTCGTCGTCCTTGATAGCTATCTCAGTGGATGCAATGGGCAGCCCTATCGAACCGTTGTAATCCTCAGTGGGCGGATTTATGCAGGCCGCGGGCGAGGTTTCGGTGAGACCCCAGGCCTGCGTCAGCACTTTCCCGGTCACTTGCTTCCAGCGCTTCGCCACCGATTCCTGCACTGCCATGCCGCCGCCCAGTGTCACGGTCAGGCTGCTGAAGTTGACCTTGTCGAATCCGGGCGCGTGCAACAACGCGTTGAAGAGCGTGTTTACGCCACTCATGAATTTGAACGGGTATTTGTTCAGCTCGGCGATCAGAGCCGGAATGTCGCGAGGGTTGACGATGAGGATATTCCTCCACCCCAGGCGGGCAAACAGCAGACAGTTCGCGGTCAACGCGAATACGTGGTACAGCGGAATGGGCGTGATCAGCGTTGCACGTTTGCTGCCGAAGAGGGGCGAGATCCAGCCCTCCGCCTGGAGGACATTTGAGCTGACGTTACGATGCGTGAGCATTGCACCCTTTGCGACTCCCGTCGTGCCTCCTGTGTATTGCAGATAGGCAAGATCGTCGGGGCCCACGCTTACGTCGTCCAACTCCAGTCGACAGCCCGCCCTGACGACCTCCTTGAAATCCACCGCACCGGGAATACGCCACACGGGCACCTGTTTGCGCACGCGCCGAACCACGAAGTTCACCAGGGTCGATTTCGGAAACTGCAGGAGGTCTCCGACCGCGGTGACGATGACCTGCTTGACCTTCGTTCGCGGCAGCACTTCCTGGAGGATGTGAGCGAAGTTCTCGAGCACGAGCACGGCGGACGCGCCGGCATCATTTAGCTGGTGCTCGAGCTCCGGTGCCGTGTACAGCGGGTTGGTGTTGACGACGGTGAGCCCCGCGCGCAAGGCGCCGAACATGGCGATCGGGTACTGCAGGACGTTGGGAAGCATGATCGCCATTCGCTCGCCCTGCGCGAGTTTCGCGACCTTCTGCAGCCACGCGCCGAATCCCCGCGACAACCGATCGACCTCTGCGTAACTCAACTCCCGTCCCATCTGCACATAAGCCACCTGATCGCGGTGCATCGCACAACAGCTCTCGATGAGCTCCTTGAGCGAGCGCAGGCGGCTCGGGTCGATCTCCGCCGCCACCCCGGGCGGATAGGACTTGAGCCAGATTTTCTCCATCGCTCCCCCTTTAGTGTTTCTTATCCAGAAGCGGCTCGAGATGCGGCCAGACATTGTTGAGAACGACGGGCTCGCCGGCCGCATTGGGATGCAGCCCGTCTTCCTGCATGCGGGTCTGATCGAGGGCCACGTCCTGCAACAGGAACGGCACCATCGGCAGCCGGTATTTCTGCCCCAGTTCCGTGTACATCCGCGCGAAATCGGCGGTGTAGCGCGGCCCGTAGTTCGGCGGAATGCGCATGGCGACGAGCAGCACGCGCGCGCCTGCTTTCTGGCACAGCTCGATCATCCGGCCGAGGTTCTCTCTCGAGGTCGTGAGGGGCAGCCCTCGCAAGGCATCGTTCGCGCCGAGCTCGAGGATCACGAGCCGCGGATGATGCAGCTCCAGCGCCCGAGGCAGGCGCTGCAAACCCCCGCTCGTGGTCTCGCCGCTCACGCTGGCGTTCACCACGGTGTACCCGTAATCTTGAGCCCGTAAACGCTTTTCCAGCAGTGCGACCCACCCCTGTTCCGGACGGAGCCCGTAGGCGGCGCTCAGGCTGTCGCCGAATGCCAGCAGGGTGCGGTCCGCCGCCGCAGCGTTCTGGAGCGCGATGAATAGCAAGCCGATGCCGAGCGCCCAGGCGCCGATGATTCTTGACAGCGTTCTCAAGGCCGAAAACCTCACCAAGCAGGTTAGCAGTCCGGAAGGACCGCTCACCATTGTGCAGGACGTTTCGCTATCGATCGCCCCCGGCGAATCCGTCGCGGTCGTCGGCGCCTCCGGCGCCGGAAAGTCTACGCTGCTCGCCCTGCTCGCAGGGCTCGATCTGCCCACGAGCGGCCGCGTTCTGCTCGACGGCACCGATCTCACGAAGCTCGACGAGGACGGCCGCGCCAGGTTGCGGGCGCAGAGAGTGGGCTTCGTGTTTCAGTCCTTCCACCTGATCCCTGCTCTGACGGCACTCGAGAACGTCATGTTGCCTCTGGAGCTGGCGGGGGCAGCCGAGCCCCGCGGAGCTGCTTCGGAGGCCCTTCAGCGCGTCGGGCTGGCGTCACGCACGGGCCACTATCCGCGGCAGCTTTCCGGTGGTGAGCAGCAACGTGTTGCGCTCGCTCGCGCCTTCGTCACGCGGCCCGCAGTGTTGTTTGCCGATGAGCCCACCGGAAACCTCGACACCGCAACGGGCGCACGGATTGGCGAGCTGCTGTTCGAGATGAATGGAACATCGCACACCACGCTGATTCTCGTGACGCACGACAACGGTCTTGCCGCGCGATGCGGCCGCACGGTGCGAATGGAAGCCGGCAGAGTCGTACAGGCGTGAGAGCACTCGCCATTGCCCTTCGATCGCTGGTCCGGGAATGGCGCTCCGGCGAGCTCGGCGTGCTGCTGCTCGCTCTCACCGTTGCGGTCGCGGCCTTGACGGGGGTGGGATTCCTGGTGAGTCGCATCCAGTCGGCGGTTGCGTTGCAAGCGAGTGAAGTGCTCGCGGCTGATATCCGGCTCGGATCACCTGAGCCTGTCGACCACGTGTACTTCGATGAGGCGCAGCGACGGGGCCTGCGGACCGCCCGCAATGCTGCCCTGCTGAGCGTCGTGTTTCATGGCGATCAGAGCCAGCTCACCAACGTGCGTGCCGTATCTGACGGCTACCCTTTGCGCGGCAAAGTGTTGATCGCCAACGAGCCGTTCGTGCCGGGACATCCCGCAGCGGGGATCCCCGCGCGTGGCGAGGTATGGCCGGATTCAAAGCTGCTCGCCGCGATCGGAGCGCGAGTGGGCTCGGAGCTCTCGATCGGCGCCACGACCTTCCGAGTGACGAATGTGCTCATCTCGCGCCCTGACCAGGGCGGTACGTTCTCCGAGCTCGCACCCAGTCTCCTCATGAACGATGCGGACGTGGCGTCGACCCAGCTCATTCAGCCGGGCAGTCGCGTCAGTTATCGCGCTCTGTTCGCGGGGGACCGCAACCGCATCGACACTTTCAAGTCGTGGCTGATGGCTCACAAGAAGCGCAGCGAGCGCGTTCACGACATTACCGATGCGAGCCCGCAGATTCGCAACGCAGTCGATCGGGCAGGCCGGTTCTTGAGTCTCGCGAGCCTCGTGAGCGTGCTGTTGTGCGCCATCGCGGTCGCCATGTCCGCGAGGCGATACGTGCACCGGCACCTCGATACGGTCGCTCTGATGAAGACGTTAGGGGCTACGCGCGCATTCACGTTGGCCGTCAACGTGTTGCAGCTGTTGACTATTGCTGTGATAGCCGCCGTATTGGGCTCGGGCATCGGCCTCATTGCTCAGGAGTGGCTGCTGCGGACCCTCCGCGGGCTGTTGGTCGCGGACCTGCCGCCGGTGAGTCTGGTGCCGGCAGCGATTGGCCTTCTGACGGCGGTGGCGGTTCTGGGCGGATTCGCTCTGCCGTCCCTTCTGCGGCTGTCGCGTGTGCCCGCCCTACGCGTGCTTCGGCGCGACGTGGGTCCGCCGCCGCTGGTGATGGTGCTTGCGTTTGGGCCCGCGGTGGTCGTTGTAATCGCGCTCATTTACTGGGCCGTGCTCGATTGGAAGCTGTTTGCCGGCTTCACGGCCGGCCTCGCCGGTTTCATTCTGGCACTGACGCTCGCGGGCGCTGCGCTCGTGATGCTCACGGGGAGGCTGCGCGGCCGGGTAGGTGTCGCATGGCGGTACGGGGTCGCGAACCTCAGCCGGCGGCGTGCGGACAGTCTGATCCAGATCGTGGCGTTCGGGACGGGCATCATGGTCCTGTTGCTGCTCGCCATCGTCCGCAACGATCTCGACAAAGACTGGCGGCGTACGCTGCCCGCGGACCTGCCGAACTATTTCTTCATCAACATTCCGCCGGCGGATCGCGATGAATTCGTCTCCTTCCTGAGCGCGCACGGCGCGCATGCCACACGCATGTTGCCGATGATTCGCGGACGCCTCACGAGCATCAAGGGACGCTCGGTGGACGCGCTGCAGTTCGGGGGCGAGGAGGGCGAGAATTTCGCGACGCGGGAGCAGAATCTGACCTGGGCCACCGACCCGGGCGCCGACAATCGCATCATCGCGGGCAAGTGGTGGACACCGGCGGACTACGGCAAGCCGCTGGTCTCGCTGGCGACGGAGTTCCAGGATTCCCTGCATATCGCGGTTGGCGATCATCTGACGTTCGATGTGGCCGGCGAATCGTTCGACGTGCAGGTCGCGAGCATCCGCAAGGTGAAGTGGGACAGTTTTCAGCCGAACTTCTTCGTGGTGTTTGCACCGGGAGTTCTCGACAAGACGGCCGGCACGTACATCACCAGCGCCCATCTCGAGCCGGGGGACGCTCGCGCGCTCGCGCAGCTCGTCCGCAAGTTTCCGAGCGTATCGATCTTCGACATCGACGATCTGCTGGCTCAGGTCCGCTCGGTGCTCGACAAGGCGGTGATGGCGGTTCAGAGCGTGTTTGCCTTCACGCTGTTCGCCGGGCTGACGGTGTTGTTGGCCGCGGTGCAGTCGAGCAGGGATGAACGGCGGTACGAAAGCGCCATGCTGCGAACGCTCGGGGCCCGCCGGGCGACCGTATTGCAGGGAATCCTCGCCGAGTTCATCGTGCTCGGCCTGTTGTCGGGCTTGCTCGCGGCCGTGGGTGCGGCCCTCGCCGCCTACTTCATGGATACGCGCGTGCTTCAGCTCCCCTATCGGCTGGACTGGCTCGTGTGCCTGGAGGGCCTTGCCGGGGGCACCGCGCTGGTGGCTGCCACGGGATGGCTGGCAACGCGATCGGTCGTGAATCAGCCGCCGCTTACAAACCTGCGTGCTTGACGTTGCTGAGGGCAGTAGTCGCGCTGGCGGATCACGGATCGCCTGCGACGCCGTCGCGCCGGGGAGGTCTAACTACTTTCCGGCGCCGGAAAGTAACTAACGGTTGATGAGCCCGCGGGCCTGCTCGGCCCAGAAGAGCGCCTCGACGTACGCGGCCCGGATCAGGTGAGGCGGCAGATTGCCGTATTGCACGTGGTCCCAGGCGGCTCGCTCGTAGGCCCGCGTGCATTGCAGGGCCTTGCCCAGATCGCCTTCGCCGGTCGTCAGCGCCTTGGACACGGCCGGCGCCAACGGCAACTGCTCGACGATCTTCTGCATGGGAATGCCGATCAGGGCGCTCAAGAGCGAGAACAGTCCCGTGATGAAAAACGGACCTGAATCTCGCGCCCCGCCGAGCCGTCCGAGCTGCTCGCACATGCGTGCACGGGTCATCGCATTCAGGAACAGTGCCGGGGGCCGGTCGTCCAGTCCCTGCAGGCACAGGAGCGAGCACAGCTGTCGCAGCTGCTCGAGCCCGAGAATGACGATGGCCTGCCGGATCGAGTCGATCTTGCGCGGCAGGTTGTAGTAGCTGGAATTGATACAGCGCAGGACGTGATACGTCATCGAGACGTTCTGGCTGAGAAGCTTCTCAACCTCCTCGATCTCGTACTCCTCGTTCGACAGCGAAGCGACCAGGCGTAGCGTCTCGAGCCGGGTGGATGGGACGCGCTTCGCGCGGAAGGTTTGCGGATGTTGCAGGAAATTTCCCTGAAATCCCACGAAGCCGAGCTGCACGGAGCGCTCGAACAGCTCCGGCGTCTCGACGTTCTCGGCGATCAACTGGAGGCCGCGGGCCTTCAGGTCGGCGACGGTCCGGGCGAGCTGGTCGGCGGTCGGATGGGACACCTCGAGCTTCACGATGTGCGCGAGATCGAGGAGCTTGGGATCGCTGATCTTGGGGTCGTAGTCGTCCAGTGCGATCTTGTAACCGCGCTCGCGCAGCCGGGTGATGCCCTGGACGACGGCGGGCTCGGCGCGCACATCCTCCAATACCTCGATGACCACGAGCTCGGGCCGCAGCGGCAGTTCCGGCACGTCCACGAGCAGCTCGCGAGGGAAGTTGATGTGAACCGGACGGCCGTCGGCGAGACGGTCCAGACCGATCTCCAGGGCCGCGTTTGCGATGACCTGCAGAGTGGCCTGCTGCGGATTCGTGATCTGTGCGCGCGTGGCGTTCGGCGAGCGCCGATACAGCAACTCGTATGCGGTCACGGCCATCGCCGCGTCATAGATAGGCTGACGCGCTACGAAGACGTCGTTGTCGGCGCCGGAGCGGACCGGTTGATTCTCGCCGCCGCGGTTAGCTTGTGTGGCCATGGGTCCTCGCGGCAACGATATGCTGAGCCTTGTTCGCGGTCTAGTGTCTCTAGCGTTGAATCCCGATCGTGATCCACGAATCCGGCTCGGGGTCGCCGCGCCAGGACAACCCTTCGATGGTGAGCTGATAGTTGCCCGGCCCCAGGGCCGTGGTATTCAAGACTATACGCAAGTGCCCGTTCGAATCCTTGACCAGGTTGTGGATGACGCCAACCCGTCCCTGATCCGCGCGATCAATCGTAATCCTAAACGTCTTGTAGGGCGAGCGGGTTTCATCGATCTTGAAATCGACGAGCTGCGCGGGGCCGCCTCCTATGACGACGGCTGGGCTGTTGACGGCTCCATCCCGACTCGGCAGGAGGCGAATCGCCCGTGTGCTCGTGGCGGGATCGAGCGGCTGGTCGGCGGCCTGCTTCTGGAGCTTCGCAAGCTGGTGACTCTTCGCCGCGCTGCTGCTCGCGACCACCACGAGGGCCGCGCCCAGCACCAACACGGCGCTGACGAGTCCGATGAAGATCTGGGGCCTTGCCCACGCGCGCGGTGGTGCCTCCTGCCAGGGCTCGGGCTTGCCGCTGGCCTCCAGCAGGCGCAGGCCGGCGTTGACCCTTTCGGGCAGTCCGAGATCATCCAGCAGCTGTGGATTGTCGCGACAGAAGCGCTCGAAGTCCGTCGCTCCCTTGAGGGGCAACCGTCCGGACAGATAGCGTTCGACGATCTGATTGCGCGCGATGAAGTCGCGGTCCATCGCGCCCGGTTGCGCGGTACCGGCGGTGGTAGTGCCCGTACTCGGTAGCGGAGACGTCGAGGGTGCGGGGCTTGCGACAGCGGGCGCTACCACCGGGATCGGTGCAGCCGCGGCGACAGTTTCCGCGGGCATCGCGGGCGGCGGCGAAGCCGACTCGGCGACTACCGTTCCCGTGGCGGCGGGCGCGGATACGGCGGCTGCCGCCACAACCGCTGGTGTCGGGGCGGCAGGCGGCAGTTGTATCGTAATAGGAACAAGGCCCAGATCTTCGGCGGGCGCTGGCGTGGGCTCAGTGATCGCCTTCGACGCTGGGGCGAGCGTTGGGAGCACGGGAGGCTGCGTTGGCGGCGGCGCGGGCTTGGGGGCCTGAGACGACACGACCGACCTCGAAGCGATCGCCTTGGCGGCGGCTTCGGCCTTGGCTACCTTCTCTACCAGTCTGGCGGTAGCCGAGGAAGCCATTGCCGCCACGGCCACCTTTGCAGGCCTCGTATCGGCCGGACTTGCCGTCTGCGCACCAAGGGAAACTGTCGGCTCGCTAGGTGGAGCCGCGGACGCACCAGCGGGGACCGTCGGCTTCGGGGACGTCCCAACGGGCGCACTCGTTGCCGGAGACGTGCGCGAAGGCGCAGGGTCCGGGAACGGCGCATCCTCAGATAATGTCAACAAGACCGCCGGGTCCAGGAGGTCTTCAGGGTCGATGGGCTTCTCCTGGGGAGCGGTTGCCGGCGTCGTCGGGCCCGGGGCTGCCCGCGAAGCAACGCGCCCGTCCACCGGCTCTTCCACCGGCAGATCGATCAGGGGCTCCAATGCTGAACGCGAGGTGGCTTCCATAGTACGGGTCGTATCCTGCAGTGTGCCGCCCTCCCCACCTGCGCGATGGCTCACAGATCGAGGGCGGTGGCGTGCGTTCGTGACGCACGACTCACTCGAAGCCCGCGGACGATTTGACCCAATCCATGCACGACGTCCGTTTGAGTGGAAGTCCGCTCATACCGCAATCGAGGCTCCCCACAATATGTTCGATTCAAAATCAGGCCTGCGCCACCTTGCGTGGGCCGTTGCCGCCGCTTTGACCTCCGCCGTCGCGCCGGCCGCCGACGACAATGCGATCACTATTTATAGCTCCGCGCAGCCCGGGGCAATCTCTCCCGATCTGTACCGGCCCGTTCCGGGTGCCGGCGTGCCAAGCGCCAGTAGTGTGCCTGGCTATGCCATGGTGAGACAGGAGCGCGATATCCAGCTCGCCAACGGTCGCTCGACCGTGAAGTTCGCGGACGTCGCCGCCCTGATCGATCCAACGACCGTCACCTTCACATCGCTGACCGACTCCCACACGCGCGTTCTGGAGCAGAGCTTCCAGTTCGATCTGGTCAGCACGGACAAGCTGCTACTCAAGTACCTCGACCGTCCCGTCACGGTGGAGCGCACTCTGGGCGATCGCACCGAGACCATCACGGGAACACTGCTGTCTGCCGTGGACGGCCTGGTGCTCCGGACCGGTGAGGGGGGTGTGCAGGCGATCAAGAGCTACTCGTCAGTGCGTTTTCCGGAGCTGCCGGGAGGATTGGACACGCGCCCTACCCTCGTCTGGGACATTTCGTCTCAGCGAGCGGGTCCGCAACGCAGCCGCGTCACCTATGAGACCGGAGGGGTCACCTGGTGGGCGGACTACAACCTCGTTTTCAACGAGGGTCAGGACGCCAACAGCGGTGTCCTCGACCTGTCAGCATGGGTCAGCATCATCAATCAATCGGGCGCGGGGTATCCCGATGCGCGTCTGAAGCTGATCGCCGGCGACGTGCACCGCGTGGTTCCCGAGCAGGAGGCCTACGCCATGGCGAGGCGCGTCATGGCCGTTGCAGAGGCGGCCCCGGCCGCGCCGGGCTTCCGGGAGAAATCGTTCTTCGAGTTCCATCTCTACACGCTGGGACGCCGTACTTCCCTTCCCAACAACGCGACCCGGCAGATCGAGCTGTTCGACTCCGCGAGACAGATTCCGGCGCGCAAGATCCTCCTGTATTACGGTCTCGGCTCGTCGCCTGGCTACTACCCGAGCCCCATGACCGATCGCAATCCGGGCGTGCAGTCCAACAAGAAGGTCGACGTCTATCTCGAGTTCCGCAACGACAAGCAATACGGCCTCGGCGTACCGCTGCCGGCCGGGCGCATCCGCGTGTCGAAGCTCGACGCGAGCGACGGCAGCCTCGAATTCATCGGCGAGGATCAGATCGACCACACCCCCAAGGACGAACCGGTCCGCGTGAAGCTCGGCTCCTCATTCGATGTCGTCGGTGAGCGGCGCCAGACGCAGTTCGCGGTCGATACCCAGGCGCGCTGGCTCGAGGAACAGATCGAGGTGAAGCTGCGCAACCACAAGGATCTGCCCGTGCGGGTGCTCGTCAAGGAGAATCTGTACCGCTGGAGCAACTGGAAGATCGTCGCGAATACGCACGAATATTCGAAGGAAGATGCGCGAACGATCTCCTTCCCGGTCGACGTGCCCAAGGATGGCGAGGCGATTGTCAGCTACAGGGTGCGCTACACCTGGTGAGCGCGAGGGCGCCTGACGGAGCGCGGCGGGGCCTCAGCTCGCGGCGCTCTTCAGGAAATATTCCACCTTGTCCCGGTAGCTGCGCGAGAGTTTCAACTCGTGACCGCCCGCGAGCGTCAGGAAATACTCGCCGTTCAGGTGAGCGCGCAGACTCTTCACGAGATTGAGGTTCACGATGGTGGAGCGGTGGACGCGCTGGAAGACCTTCGGATCCAGCATTTCCTCCAGCTCCTTCATCGTGCCACGCAGGATGTGCGTGTTGCCGCCTGCATGGATACACATATAGTCGCCTGCAGCATCGATCCATTCGATCGACGTCATCGCTACCCGCACTGTCTCCCGGCCCTGGCGGATCGGCAGCACGCTCGGACGTCGTGGCTCCACGGCCTTGCTCCCCTGTGTCATCAGTGCCTCCAAGCGAGCCCGCCCAAGCGTACATCATCGACGGGCTTCAGTAGATAGTCCACGGTCCGCGTCCCGAAGGCGCGGATCGCGGACTGATCGAACGCTGTCACGAAGATGACGGCCGGCAGCAGCACCTGCGGAAGCTGAGCAAGAAGCTCAAAGCCCGGCACTACGCAGGAGGCGCGCTGCCGAGCGATTCGAGTGTCTGTGCAGGGGAAATAGCCGGTCCCTGGGCGAAATCGCAACCGATGGCCGTCAGCCACTGCAGGGACGACTTCGATTCGACCTGTTTCGCGGCGCAGTGAATACCCAGAACTTTCACGGCCTGCGCGATGGCCACGACCATGGCTTGGGAGAGTTTGTCGCGCAGAGCGGCGGAAGTCAGCTTCGCATCGATCTTGACGAGGCGCAGAGCCTTCGAGCGCAGCAAGCTGACCACGGACGAGTCCAGCGAGAAATCGTCGATCACCACGAAGCACCCGAGCTTGTCGCAAGCGGCCACGAAGCGCTCGACCTGAGCGCGCCGCTGCGCGCACAACGCCTCCGCGATCTCGAAGCCGATGTTATCGGGCGCGATGCCGTGAGACTTCAACGCCGAGGCGACCAGCTGGGGAAAGCGGTCATCCTCGAGTGTCGTGATGGAAAGATTGAGGGTGAAGCTGGTGGGCTGCGAGGTCCAGGCAGTGCGATTGCTGCCGAGCCAGGCCGCCAGCCGTTGCAAAGCGAAGCTGTCGAGGGTGGTCGGATGTCGAGTGGTGCTGGGCAACCGCGTCTGCACTTCATAACGCCGCGACCGGCCTCCTGATCGCAGCTTGACGTAGGGTTGAATATCGAGGTTGAACGAAGGCGGCTCGGCGAGCGTGCGCGCAGTGCTGGTGGTGGTCGCGGTGGCCGGCGGTGCTGCCGCCGACGGCACCGTCGTAATCAGGGATTCGTCGGACGCGATCGACGGGGAGGGTGCCGCGCCGTCGTCCGCCGTCGATACCGGCTCGCTGACAGTCGCTCTGGTGGACGTTGCCGGCGGCGCCAAGTCCGTGAGCTCGAATTCCAGAACGTCGTCCACCTGTTGAGGCGAAAGTACCGGGGGGGCCGATGCCGCGGCCGGTTTCGGCGGCGGCGTTTCGGCAGCCGCGGCGGCGGCTACCACTGGCGGGGCGGCTACCACTGGCGGGGCGGCCAACACTGGCGGGGGGGCCAGTGTTGGCGCTATGCCTGTCGAGCCGGTCCTGCCTGCGATTTCCGCGGCGGCGAGCTCCATCACCTGCACCCCGGAAGTTGAATCCGTGCGCGAGATCGGCCGCAGCAGCACGGCGATCCGTTGCATGATCGTCCGCATCTGCGGTGTGATCAGCCGGTCGACCACTCCATCCCCGACGGACTTGATGTCCGCGAGAAGCATCGCGAGACCTACCAACGCGCCCTTGGGCGCCCGGACTGCGAGAAAAATCGCGATGCGGCCGTCCTCGAGCCCGTTCTCGCAGGTGGCGCGCGAGCTGTCGCCGGCGAGCGTCGTGATCGCTTCCACGACGAGACTGTGCTCGTCAGGTCCGAGCGCCCCCTCGCTCAGCCACAACACATTGGCCTGCTCGTCGTAGAGCGACACGGAGTGAAGCCGCATGGCGGGCAGCGCCGCGCGCAGCTGGTGGCCGAGCGATTCGGCTGTTGGCGGTTCGGCGGTGCGCGCGCCCGCGGTGGATTTCTCCGCAGGCACACGAGCGCTCATGGCGTTCGACGGCGTCAAGGCTTCCCCATCCGGCTTGCCGCACTGCGCGACATTGCAACAGTGCGATGCGGGGGATAGGGTGACAAACACACGGCGCAGGCGCCGTGATCGCGCTCGCGTTATATGTAGGCACTTGGCGACGGTCGCGCGCGTTTCACGCGAGGTTTGTCATATCTATTTGACGATGCGGGTACGCCGCGGCGTTTTACATTGCGCCGAGGAAGTCGCCCTTGCCGATCTGCACGCCGTTGTGCCGCAGAATGTTATATGCCGTCGCGATATGAAAATACACGTTGGGGATGACGAAGCGCTGCAGATAGTCGAGTCCCTTGAAGCGCAGGGTACGATCGCCGGCGGGCAGCTGGATGTCGCGCTCCTCGGCGCCTTCGAATGCAGCGGGCGCCACGCTCTTGATGTAGTCGAGCGTCTTCCCGATGCGAGCCTGCAGGTCATCGAGGGTTTTCTCGTTGTCCTCGAACTTCGGCGGCTCCTTTCCGGCGAGGCGGGCGACGCCGCCCTTGGCCGTGTCGCACGCGATCTGCACCTGCCGGGCGAGCGGAAACATGTCAGGCGCGAGGCGCGATCCGACGAGAACCGTCGGGTCGAAGCCCTTGGCTGCAGCGTGCTGCTTGGCCTTCTCGAGGATCGCGGCGAGGTTCTTGAGAGACGCGGCAGCAAGGTCGGCGGACATCGCCGGGACCGAGATCTTCATGGGGGCTCCTCGAGGATGGATGTGAAACGCGACGCATTGTACCGAACCGGCGCTTGGCATTTGTGATTCGATAATGAAACAATAGACCCGCCCCATAGCCACTATTGATGCAATTTGAGCCTGCTCTGGACCCCCGCCCAACTCGCTGTCCTCGCCAAGGTGGTGGATCTCAATGGATTCTCCGCGGCAGCCCGGGCCCTCGGTGTGCCCAAGGCGGCAATCAGCCGCTCGGTCGCTGATCTCGAAAAGGTCCTCGGTGTGCGAGTCCTCGAGCGGACGACGCGACGCATATCGCTGACGCCGGCCGGCCGGCTTCTCTATCCCCACGGCAAGCGAATCGTCGACGAAACGGATGCGGGCCGTGCCGTCATCGCAAAGCTTCATGCTCCTGTCGCGGGACCTCTGCGCGTGGCGGCAGACGGCACGTACGGAAGAGTGCTGCTTACGCCCCTCGTACCTCGGTTCATGGAAAGTTTCCCGGATATTCCGCTGGAGGTCTCTCTCGACGGAGAGCGGGACGGGCCGTGGGACGTGGCGATTCGCGTGACATCACCTTTAGATGCCGCGAGCGGCTCGCGGCTCCTTGGAAGTCCGCCTGCTGTGCTCTGCGCGACGAGCGCGTATTTACAGCAGCATGGCGCGCCGGGTCGTCCGGACGATCTTCGCGGGTACGATCTCCTTACGCCGGAGCCTGCAGATCTGCCGGAATTCCGTATACGGCTCGAGCGTGGGGCGCAGCGCGCCGAGGTGCCGGTCTCGCCAAAGCTCGCTGTGAATGATCCCGCGGTGTTGCATGCGGCCACGGCGGCCGGCCTGGGTATCGGCCTCCTGCCGCAGTTCCTGTGCCGACAAGGGCTTGCGACCGGCCGGCTCAAGCTCGTGCTGCCTGAATGGACCGTGCCCCCGGCCGCGGCACTGTACGCCGCCTATCCGGCCTCTCTGGAGGCGGACCCACGGGTCCAGCGCTTCGTTGAATTCCTGGCGGCGAACATAATCCCCGCTCTGGCGCAGTCGGGCGGGTGAGCTCTGGCGCAATCGGATGGGTGAGCGCAGCCCGCAGGCCCGGCGGCAGGTTACCCGCCAGTAGGTTTGGCGCGTTTCCGCGTTAAACTAGCCTCTGGCGATCATTGAGGGACAGCAGATGTATCGAGCTCCCATCCGGGAATTGCGTTTCGTATTGCACGAGCTGCTCGAGGCGCAATCCCTCGCTGTCTGTCCCGAGCTGTGCGAATACTCGTCCGAGCTGGCCGAGTCGATCCTCGATGAGGCCGGCCGCTTCGCCGAAACGGTGCTCGAGCCGCTCAACAGACGGGGCGACACCGAAGGAGCTCGCTGGACCCCCGACGGAGTCGTGGCGGCGCCGGGCTTTCGGGATGCCTACAAACAGTTTGCCGCCGGCGGCTGGTCGCAGTTGGGCACCGATCCGCGGTATGGCGGCCAGCGCGCGCCCCAGGTGCTGGTCACCGCGGTGCAGGAGCTGTGGGCTTGCGCGAATCTGTCGTTCAAGCTCTGCCCGATGCTCACGCTCGGTGCCGTTCATGCGCTCGAGCTGTACGGCAGCGAGGCGCAGAAGCAGCAATTCCTGCCGAAGATGATCAGCGGCGAGTGGGCCGGCACGATGGTGCTGACCGAGCCGCAGGCTGGGTCGGATCTCGCCGCGATCCGCACCCGCGCGCTACCCGATGGCGATCGCTACAGAGTCTTCGGTCAGAAGATGTTCATCACGTGGGGCGATCACGACTGCGCCGCCAACATCATTCACATGGTGCTGGCGCGGATCGAGGGCGCACCGCCCGGCGTGAGGGGCATCTCGCTGTTCATCGTGCCCAAGGTGCAGCTGGATGCGGCGGGGAACCTCGGTTCGCGCAACGACGTGCGCTGCGTATCGATCGAGCACAAGCTCGGGATCCATGCGAGCCCCACGTGTGTGCTGTCGTTCGGCGAGAAGGACGGAGCCGTCGGCTATCTCGTCGGCCAGCCGAACCGCGGTCTCGAGTACATGTTCGCCATGATGAACGCTGCCCGCCTCTCGGTGGGCCTCGAAGGCTACGCGGTCGGCGAGCGCGCCTTCCAACACGCCAGCGAGTGGGCCCGGACCCGCGTTCAGGGCAAGCCGCCTGTCGCGCAGCCGGATGGCCCCGCGACGATCATCTATCACCCGGACGTCAAGCGGATGCTCTTGTCGATGAAAGCGGTCACCGAGGCTGCGCGCTCAATCGCGCTGTACACGGCTCTGCAGCTCGACATCGGAACCTATCAACCGGATGAAAAACTGCGCGCGGCGGGTCAGGCCCGCGGCGATCTGTTGATTCCGATCGTGAAGGGCTTCTGTACCGAGACGGGGAACGAGACGGCCGGAACGGGAGTGCAGGTGCACGGCGGAATGGGTTTCATCGAGGAGACCGGCGCCGCTCAGTATGTCCGCGATGTTCGCATCACTACGATCTACGAAGGCACGACCGGCATTCAGGCAAACGACTTGATCGGCCGGAAGGTGGGCCGCGATCGGGGTGCAGCCATGCACGCGCTCGTATCCGACATGTCGCGCGAGTTGCACGAGTTGAGCTCCACCGAGGGCACGGTCGGGGCCCTCTCCAGGGCCGCCCTGGAGGCAACGGAGCTGCTCGAGGACTCGACGGAAGCCCTGCTGGAGGCGCACAGCTCCGCACCGGATCGCGCGATGGCCGTGGCGGTGCCGTATCTCAAGCTATCCGGCTACGTCATCGGCGGTTGGCTCATGGCGAAGTCAGCCGCGCTGGCCGCCTCGCGAGCGAAAGAGTCGGGGTCCGACCAGTCTTTCTATCGCGCGAAGGTGCAGACCGCTCGTTTCTATGCCGAGCAGGTGTTGCCCCTCGCGGGCGCCCTCGCGCGGGTCGTGCAGGCGGGCGGTGCCAGTGTCATCGAGACGGATGCCGCGCTGATCTGATGCAGATCCTGCGCGCAGTCACGCATTTCGCAGGTCCTGCCGGAACCGGACGATCGTGCCACCCGTCATCGGTGCTTCGAAGGCCGTGAGCGCTCGGTGGACCTGGCGGCGGTACGAGCCCTGGGGCTGCGGCGGGCTTTGGCGGGCTGGGCGCGGCTGCTCGCCGCGGCGTGTCCGGCCGCGGCGGGTACCCGCAGGCGCAGCTTGGGAGGCTCGTTGAGATTCTGCAGGAAGATGCGCCGCTCCTCCGGCTCGAGACCTGCCCAATCGACTTTCTGCGCGTGAGTGCGTCGTAGCTGCGTGTCGCTGATGCGTGCCTCGGCCGCAGTGTGCGATTGCCACTTCGCGGGCAGCTTGTCGGTGTCGCCGTGCTTCAGCAGATCGATGACAGCGGCGGCGACGTTCCGATCCCGGGTGAGCTCGCTATGCGCAAGCGGCGTGTAGTAACTGCGGACGCCTGGCAGAGCCGCACTCACCGCGGGAACTGTGCCGTCGCCGCGTCGGGTGACCGTGTAGACGAAATCGTCTCGCCGGCGAGCGACACCCGTGACCGTTTCCTGGCCCACACCGACGATCGCTGACAGGCGCTCGTCCGCATGCGCAAGCTGATCGCGCAGTCCGCGGGCTCTTTGCAGCAGATCGCCGCGAGGGCGGGGTCCGGTTTGGGGCCATGCCGCTGCCGCGAACAGATCCGCGCCCCCGCTGCAATCGCCATGCGGCAGCATGTGATAGAGGCTCGGGAAGCTGTTGAAGATCTCTCCCGCCAGGTTCTCTGCGGACGATGCGTTCGAGAGCCGAGCGATCTTGCGCACGACTGCATACGTGCCGCGCAGCGCCTGTACTGCGGCGAACGAGCCGAAGTTGGGAGTGCCGAGCAGGATTGCGCGCTCAACCTTCTCCGCGCCCGGGTGCGTGAGTGCGGCGCGTGTGACGAGCCCGCCCATGCTGTGGGCCACTATCGCGACGTTCCTGGACTCCATCCTGCAAATCCGCTCGGCGAGCGTCTTGCCCAGCGAGTCCACTCCCAGGCGCCAGTCATAATCGTGAAAAACAGGTGCGAACCCACCGGCACGCAGATGCAGCTTCAGGCGCAGATGCGAGTACAGCACGACGCCGAGAGAGACGATCGAGGTCTGCTCCTCGAGTCTGAGCGCCTCGAGCCTGCCAATCTGGATATCGATCGGATCGAGCCACAGGATATCGTTGGGGAGCGGTTGGGGACGCACGAGCCCGAGCTGCGATCCCATGATTCCCGGAACGATGATCGCGGGCATGCCCGAACCGCCGGCGCCGTTGGCCTGGCTGCGGTGAGCGAGCTCGACCAGCTCGCGATATTCCTGCTCGCCGAAATACGCGACGAGCTCGCGCCGGTAGTCTCCGGTTAGCAGCAGGCGCTCGATGTCAACGTCGTTGAAAGCAAACCGATCGTACGGGGTGACGTGCTCGGGACCGTCCCTGCGATGGCTGCCGTTTGCTCTCATTGGGCGGTCAGAGGCCGTACCACAGCGGTGACTCGAACCAGGCCACCGTCACCGAGCGTCAGCACGAGCGGCACGCTCTCACCCACCGCCGGTATACGAGTCAGCCCTTGCAGCATCACGTGCAAACCACCGGGACTCAGGGTGACCACCTGACCCGGCTGGATCTTCAGCTCGTCCCGAGCCCGCATCTGCGACTGCCCGTTCTGGAGCGAGGTCTCATGGATCATCGCATGGGTCGCGAGCGGCGAGGCCACGCCGGTCACCCGGAGGGTTCGATTACCTCGATTGCGCAGTGTCAGATAGGCGGAAGCGACGTTCGATCCGGGTACGACACGGATCCACGCACTTTCGGCGGTCAAGTCGCCGGTTTGCGCCACCGCGCAGTCCGCCGCGACGAGCCACAGGACCACGATGACGGCGAACAGGTGGATGACTCTCAAAGTGGCGCCCTCACTTCTGCGGCTGAAAATTATGCCAGAGACCCCCTCCTGGGGCGGTCGCGGCAAAATACCCCTGCCGTGTTTTTGCTGCTTGAATGGGCAGCTCACTTCGCGTGTTGCGCGATGAGATTGCACACCGCGTCGATGGCGGGCTTGCGCGCTGTCGTCTTACGCCAGACCCCGCCAATCTGACGGGATGGAGCCGGGCGAGCGAATGGGCGGACGACAACGCCGCGCGCGTTGCCATAGGCGCCCCGACTCGCGAGCTCGGGTAGCAGTGTCACCCCCGCTCCGGTCGCCACCATCTGGCGCAAAGTCTCCAGACTCGTGGCACGGAAATCCTGCTTTTCGTGCAGGCGGATCCGGCTGCAGACCTCCAGCGCCTGATCGCGCAGACAGTGGCCATCCTCGAGCAGCATCAAGGTCTCTCCCTCGAGGTCGTCCACCCGTACCGTTTCCCGCTTCGCGAGTCGATGGTGGTCCGGCACGGCCACTGTGAAAGCCTCCGAATACAGCTCACGGGCCTCCAGGCCCTCCAGCTCGACCGGCAGCGCCAGGATGCCGAGATCGATCTCCCCCGCCTGCAGCCGCTCCAGCATCGGAAGAGTCGGGTACTCGTAGAGGCGCAGCTCGAGGCGCGGCAGCGATTTGCGGAGGGGCTGGGAGACTCGTGGCAGCAGGTAGGGACCGATGGTCGGCAACAGCGCAACGCGCAAGCGGCCGGCCAGTGGGTCGCGATGCGCTCGCGCGAGCGTGACGACTTCTTCGCTTGCTTCGAGGATGCGGCGCGCACGGGTGACGATCTGCTCGCCCGGCTCAGTCAGCGTGACGTGCTTGGGCTGCCGCTCGATGAGTTGAACTCCGAGGTACTGCTCGAGTTTCTTCAACTGCGCCGACAGAGTGGGCTGACTGACGAAGCAGCGCTCGGCAGCGCGGCCGAAATGGCGCGTGTCGGCGAGCGCCACCAGGTAGCGCAGGTCTTTCAGCTTGATGTCGGTCACGGCGTTCTCCCATATACAAAGTCTATCGATATCATAAATTCAATCGATTGGAACAATAAAGGCGCCGCCCCCACCCTATGACTCACGCGCCGCCGGACGGCGGCCGGTACACGGTCCATTGCAGGAGTTTTCCCATGTTGAGTATCGGACAGAAATTTCCGGAGTTCTCTCTCGTCGGCGTGGTCTCGAGCGATGCGGGCAATGCCTTCCAGTCATTCACGCACGCCAGCTTTCCGGGCAAGTGGCAGGTCGTGTTCTTCTGGCCGAAGGACTTCACTTTCGTGTGCCCGACCGAGATCGCCGCCTTCGGCCATCTCGACAAGGAGTTCAGGGCTCGCGACGCGCAGGTGCTGGGGGTGAGCACCGATAGCGAGTATGTGCACCTCGCGTGGCGTCGCGACAAGGATGAGCTGAAGAGCCTGCCCTTCCCGATGTTGTCTGACATCAAGCGGGAGCTGGCGAGCCGCCTCGGCATCCTCGATCCGGAGGCTGGCGTGGCGCAGCGAGCCACCTTCATCGTCGATCCGCAGGGCGTCGTCCGCTTCGTCTATGTCACGGATCTGAACGTCGGCCGCAGCCCCGAGGAGGTCCTCCGCGTACTGGACGCTCTGCAGACGGATGAGCTGTGCCCCTGCAACTGGAAGAAAGGCGAAGAGACCCTGAAGGCCGCTTGATCGAGGCGGGCCGCTTGATCGAGGCGCAAGAGCTCCGGGGCATCCTGCCCCGGGGCCGGGTAATGCGACGACGGAGATCGAATATGACGACACTGGATGCGATTCGCGACTCCATTCCGGACTACGCGCGCGATCTGAAGCTCAATCTCGGAAGCGTCCTGGCGCCGACCGGCGCACCGGGCCTCGACGAACGACAGATCTGGGCGGTGGCCGTGGCCTGCGCGATCGCCTCGCGCAATGTCAGGTTCACCCGCGACCTCGTGGCTCTGGCGGCGGACCATCTGGATGCGGCCCAACTCGACGCGGCCCGCGCCGCCGCCGCCATCATGGGCATGAACAACATCTACTACCGCTTTCTGCACCTGGTCGAGGATCCGGAGTACAGCCGGCTGCCGGCCCGCCTGCGGATGAGCGTCATCGGCAATCCGGGCATCGACAAGCGGGATTTCGAGTTGCTCGAGCTGGCAGTGTCCGCGATCGGCGGCTGCGGCGCCTGCGTTGCATCGCACGAGCGCCAGCTCCGGGAGCATGGAATGAGTCGTGAGGCAGTGCAGAGCGCCGTCCGCATTGCCTCCGTCGTGCATGCGGTGGCGCGCGTTCTCGAGGACGCTCGAGCACCGGCCGGGTCGGGAGAGGCATAACCGGCGGCATAACCGGCGGCACGAGCCGCGGCATAACCGGCGAATTAACCGGACAGCATCCGCCGCCGCTACATCAGGCTGTCCGCACGATTGGCCGGAGGCGCATCGGTGCGCTGCCCCGGCGCGTGCGCTATCCTCTACAAAAATGTCAGGGTGTAGGGGTCCGCCGCATGTCCAAACTCTCGGCGGGTGTCGTCGTCGTCCGGCGTGCATCCGACGCTTGGCTTTTCCTGATGCTGCGCGCCTACCGGAACTGGGATTTCCCCAAGGGCGTGGTCGAGCCGGGCGAGGACCCGCTGGATGCGGCGCGTCGCGAGGTGAAGGAAGAGACGCTCATCGAGGAGCTGACGTTCACTTGGGGACTCGTCTACCGCGAGACCGCTCCCTACAGCCACAACAAGATCGCCCGCTACTACATTGCCGAGACGCCGCGCGAAGCCGTGGTGTTGCCGGTGCGACCGGAGCTGGGTAGACCCGAGCACAATGAGTGGCGCTGGGTGAGCTACGCCGACGCTGTCGCGCTCTCCTCCGCTAGACTGCAGCCCATTCTGCAGTGGGCTGGGGAGGCGCTGGGACTGGCTCGATTGCCGGCGGGATGAGCTTGTACATCACGGGGGTCACCAGCCGGGCGAGCAGTGTCGAGGAGATCAACCCTCCGATGATGGCCCAGGACATCGGCGAATAGACTCCGACGTTCTCTATGGCCAGAGGCAGGAGGCCGCCGATCGCGGTGGCCGACGTGAGCAGGATGGGCAGGAAACGGATCTCCCCGGCACGCTCGATCGCCTCATCGAGGCCGACCCGTTCGGCGCGCAGTCGATTGGTGAAATCCACCAGCAGAATCGAGTTCTTGATCTCGATGCCGATCAGGGCAATGAAGCCGATGCTCGCCGTGAACGAGATCGTATTGCGGGAGATGAGCAGACACAGCAGGCCACCGAGCACCCCGAGCGGCACGACGGCCAGCACGATGAGAGTCGATTTGAAGTCGCCGAACTCGAGCACGAGGATCGCGAACACGCCGAACACGGTGACGATGATCGCCGTGCCGATGCCGGCGAACGCTTCCTGGCTCGACTCGGCCTCGCCCCCGAGCGAATAGCGATATCCCCTGGGCCAGCTCATCGCGTCCAGCCGCGCGATGATCCCGGCGGTGACCCGGGCCGTGTTGTAGCCGTCGATCACTTCCGAATCGATGCTCACGGCGCGCTCGCGGTTGTAGCGCTCGATCTGAGTCGGGGCCTTCTCGAACCGCAAGGCGGCGAGTTGCGACACCGGCAGCGTCGCGCCGGAGGCCGTCGGCACCCGAATCTGTCCGAGTGCGTCGAGATCCGCGCGCGCGCCGATTGGCGTGCGAACCACGATAGCGTACTGCTCGCCGCGCGGGTCCTTGAAGGTTCCGACCGGCACGCCCGCCACGGACAGGCGCACCGCGCGGTCGAATTCCACCGTCGGCACGCCCAACATCGCGGCCTTCATCGGATCGACCGCGAGCCTCAAGTTGGTGCGCGCGACCTTCAGCGGGTTATGCACGTCGCGCGTGCCGGGCGTCTCTTCCATCAGCCGCTCGACACTCGTCGCGAGCTTCTCGATGCCATCGAGATCCGGGCCCAGCACGCGGATCGAGATCGGCGCCGTGATCCGCGGCCCGTTCATGAACTCCTTGACGTAGATGCGCGCACCCGGATAGCGCGCGAGATCGGCGCGCAGCTCGTCGAGATGCCGGGGCGTCTCGCGCGTGTCGTATTCCTCGAGCTGCACGAACACTTCCGCGTAGTTGGAGGCATCATCGTGAGCGATGACGTTGTAGTACACCTGCGGGTTGCCGTGTCCGAGGTTGGCGAACCAGCTCTTCACGTGTGCCAGGCGGGCGATCTTCGCTTCGACGAAGCGCAGCGCGCGATCCGTCTGCGCGAAGCTGGTGCCGTTCGGCGTCTCTATCGTCACCAGGAACTGCGGAGTGTCCGCCTTCGGAAACAGACTGCTGCCCACGAGTGGAATGAGCGCGATCGATAGAACGATCGAGCCGCCGATTGCCACGAGCGCGGTGCCGCGCGGTCGCGCCAGGCAGAAATGCAATGCAGGACGATAGTAGCGATGAATCGCCCCCATGAGCCGCTGCAGCACGAGGTTGCCGTGAGGACTCTCGCGGCTGCTCAGAAGACGCGTGGCGAGAAACGGAATGACGAACAGCGCCACGAGCAGCGAGCCGAGTATGGTTGCGACCACGGTGATCGGCAGGACGCGGATGAATTTGCCGGGATTACCCGGCAGCGCCATCAGCGGCAGGAATGCGAATACCAACGTGGCCGTGCAGCCGAGAATCGCCACGAAGATCTGGCGCGTGCCGGCCAGTGCCGCAGCCAGGCGCGAGCCTCCCTCCCGCAAGTGCCGGGAGATGTTCTCCGTGACCACGATCGAGTCGTCCACGAGCAGGCCCAGCGCGACCACGAATCCCGCGATCGACAGCTGGTTGAGCGAGTACCCCAGGAAGAACAGAGCCGTGAGCCCCAGCGCGAGCGACAGCGGGATCGACACCATGACGATGCCGGCAGCCCGCCAGCCGAGCGGCAGCAGCGTCAACAGCACGAGCCCGATCGCGATGAGCAGATCGCGGTAGAGATGATCGAGGCGGTGGGCAACATTGCGGGATTGCTCGAATCCCCGCTCGAGCGCGATGCGCTTCGGCAGATTCTTCTCGAAGCGCTCGAAGACGGCCTCGAGGCGCCTGTTGACCTCGATGATGTTGTAGCCTTCTTTCTGGTTCGCGGTGACGAACACGGCGCGCCGACCGTTGAAGCGGCCGGTGTAGCTGAGCGGCTGGGAAGCCCACGAAACACGCGCGATGTCCTGCACGCGGACCGGGCGATCGGCGACGGAGGCAACGACTGTCTCGCGGACCTGATCGAGCGATGTATAGCTGCCGGAGGTCTTCACGCTGAAGCTACGTGAGCCTGCGTCCACGAATCCGCCGGGCAGGTTGGCATTCTCGCTCTGCAGAGCCTGTACGACCTGCTGGGGCTTGATGCCGAGCTCGGCCATGCGTTGCAAATCCACTTCGACGCGCAGCTCGCGGGGCGGGAAGGCCCAGCTCTCGGCCGTGCGAATTCCCTCTACCGTCTTCAGCGTATCCTTGAGCTCGCGTGCGTAGTCCTCGAGCTCCGTATAGGGAGCGTCCGGCGAGACCAGCGCGATCTGCACGATATTGACGAGGCCCGGGCTCAACTTGCGGATCTCGAGCTTGGTCAGCTCGCCGGGAAGATCGGGGCGCAGTGCGTTCACCTCGCGCGTGACTTCGTCGTACTTCTTGTCGGAGTCGGTGCTGGCGTTGAACTCGACGGCGACCACGGCCACACCGTCGACAACGGTCGTCTCCATCTTGTAGACGTCATCGAGCTCCGCCAGCCGATCCTCGATGGGCTTCGCGACCAGACGCTCGAGGTCCTTCGGGTCCGCGCCCGGATCGACGGCGGTGATGAGAAATCCCGACAGCTTGAAGTTAGGGTCCTCCTCGCGAGGGATCGTCTCGAACGCGAACCACCCCAGGGCCACGAGGCAGAGGAAGGCGACCAGGGTGAACTGGTAACGACGCAGTGGGAACTCCAGAAGCGACAGGCTGGCCATGCATACCCCCGGACAGGTCAGGGCATCCGGGCCGACAGACGGGTGTGGTTCTGCGCGCCGGCGGAGAGGTTGGTGTTGTCCTGCGCACCAACGGAGAGGTTGGCGTTGTCCGGCGCATCGGCAGAGAAGTTGGTATTGGCCGCACCGGCTTCGGGGACCACCTCGATTCGCTCGCCGTCTTCAAGGTATAGAGCGCCGTCGGTGACGACGCGCTCGCCGGGCTTCAGCCCATCGAGCAACGCGACTCCGCCTGACTCGATGAAGGCAATCCGTACCGGACGGCGGGTTGCGTGATCGCCGCTGACGACGAACACGCTCGCCCGGCTACCGTCACCTTCGACGACGGCGGCAATCGGAACATAGGTGAGCTCACCTGCGCGCGCGGCGGCAGGATGAATTCTCAACTTGGCGACGAGGCCGCTGGCAAGCGGCACCGGCTCGCTATTGAAGCGGATTTCGACTGGGAACATGCCGCTCTTTTCGTCCGCGGCGTTCGCGACCTCGCTGACCGTGCCGGCAATCGCCTGGGTCGGATACGCGTCCATGCGAATCTCGGCGGGGTCTCCTAACTTCACTTGCACGATCTCGCGATCCGCCAGCGCTGCGCGTACCACATAGCCGCGATCGCGCGCCCCGATCGTCAGGATGGCGTGCCCTGCAGAAACGAGCTCGCGCTCCTGCGCCAGCTTGCGCAGGACCACGCCATCGCCGGGAGCCGTGATTACCGAGTAGCCGCGATCAAATGCAACCCCGCGCAGCCGCGCCTTCTGCAAGTCCGCCTGCGTGCGCAGATCCTGCAGTTGCTCGAGGCTGATCACCTGATCTGCGTACAGACGCTCCCCGCGGGCGAGATCTCGCTCGGCCTTCTGAGCCAGCGCCCGCGCCTGAGCGAGCTGTGCATCGATCTCCGTGAGCTCGATGGCGGCGAGTTGCTGACCCTGGTGGACTGTCTGGCCCTCCTCGACGTAGATCGTGCGTATGACGCCCGCGACTTTGAATGAAAGACGCAACTCGTCCTTGGTAGCCACGACGCCCTGCGTTGCAATCGGCGGCGTTGCGGGCCCTGTGGTGGCCTGTTGCACGTGGACCGGGGTCGCGGGGGGCGTGACATCGGATGAAGCGTGCGAGGAGCAACCGGCCGCGGTTACCGCAAACGAGAGCAGGGTGAGGAGTGTCCGGCTATCAATCTTCCGATATGTGTGCATGAGCATCCTCGCGGGCGGTCGCGGCGCGTCAGTCCGCGATCGAATCGATCGGCACGATGCCCGCCGCCGTGGCGTAATCGAGCTCCGCCTGGCGGGCGAGCAGCTCGAAACGGGTCGTGTTGAGATTGAGCTCGGCGCCGGTCAACGTGCTGCGGGCGTCGATGAACTCGACCTGGTTGATCACCCCTTCGTCCCGCTTGCGGCTGGCGATCCGGAAGGCGGCGTGAGCGGCCTCGGCACGCGCGGCGGCTGTCGCAAGAGAATCGGCTGTCGTCTCGAGGCGGTCCAGTGCCTGTTGAACTTCGAGTTGTATCTCCTGTGTGATCTCGTCGCGTTGCGTGGAGGCGCGCCGGGCTTCTGCCCTCGCCCCGCGCGCTCGAGCGCGCGTCGCTCCGCCGTCAAACAGCTGCCAGCGCAGGAGTAGCGAAATCGTCGTGAAGTTGCGTCCGCGGCCGAAGTCATACTGCTCATCCTGGGTTCCAGCGTCTATCGCAAGCGACAGCGATGGCTTCAGATCGGCTCGAGCCACCTGAATCTGGGATTCGGCCGCACGGATCGTGCGATCCCATTGCGCGATCTCCGGTCGGCTCGCGAGCGCGGCGGTTCGTAACGTGGCCAGGTCATGTGCCGCGTGAGTGATCTCTCCGTCGACGCGAGCGGCGTCCAGCGAATCATCGAGAGGGCGATTGAGCAGGAAATTGACGTAGCTGTGCTGCTGAGTAACTGCATTCTCAGCGTCGCGCAGCTCCTGCTCTACGGCGAGAAGCTCGGCGCGGGCTCGCAGCACCTGGTCCTCGGTGATCTTGCCGTTCCGGAACAGCGACTCGTTGACCCGCACGTTCTCGTTCAAGAGTGTCACGCTCGCCTGCACGATCCCCACGCTCTTGGTTGCTTTGAGCCAGTCGAGGTAAGCGACGGTCACATCGCGCTTGAGGCGGCGCGCTATGGCGGCGCGGTTGTACTGGGAGGCTTCGAGTTGCGCCCGCGATACCCGCATCGCTGCGGGTATCGCGGGAACGTAGAGCGGCTGACGGATGGCTACCCGCGTGTCCTGCTCGCGCTCGCGCTGAAACACAATGGTTTCGTTCCCCACGGAACCGAACTGCGCCGGGCGGCCCTGGGCCTCCAGCAGCTGGTTGAGGGTGGAGTACACCGGATTGACCAGTGTCCCGACCGGTACCTCGATCTCCCGGCCACCGGTAGCACGCGTATAGCGCGCCTCGAATGCAACAGTGGGAAGAAACCGAGCGCGAGCCGCGTCCAGCGCGGCCATGTCGCGCTCGACTTCCAGTGACTGCGACTGCAGCGACAGGTTCGAGCGGAGCGCCGCCCGCACGTACTCGTCGATGACTTCACCGATGGGACGGCCCGGCTGGTCAGTCTGCTGGGCGAGACCCGCGGGGCTCACGGTGAGCAACGCGCAAGCGAGCGCAGCGCCCAGGAGGGCACCGCCTTTCCTGATCCCGGGTCGCAGGGCCTGCCTGCGCCTGCCTGTCGCTCGTTTATTCGTTAGACGCACATCAAATGGCCGGTGAAAAAAGGTCAGCGCTCGGCGGTGAGCCCCCGCGTCGCCAGGCGGATCGCCTGATCCAGGAGCTGTGTCGTGTCAACGCCGTGGTGAGCCAGAATCTTCCCCTTGGTCGAGGCGAGCTGGATCACTCCGTGAGTGAAGCCCCACAGCACATGGGCCGTTGTCTTGAGGTCCCCGACGTCGGCGCGGATCGAGCCATCGCGCACGCCGGTCTCGAGTACCGAGACCATGAGTCTCTGCAAGGCATCGCCGGCCACGAGACAGGCGCCTTCGTGACCGCCCGGATCCGTCACATCCGGCGATTGCAGCTCGCAGCGCGCGAGGACCTCGAAGTAGACCGGCGCGTCGCGCGAGAAAGCGATGTAGGCTCGCCCGATGGCAGTCATCTGATCGAGACCGCGCTGCTGCCGGCTGACGGCGGTGCCGAAGCAGGCCGTCAGCGCTTTGACCGCCCGCTCGCCCAGGCCGAACATCAGATCGGCCTTGTCCTCGAAGTACACATAGACGAGGGCCCGGGACAGACGGGCTGTGCGAGCGACCTGATCCATGGTCACGGCGTCCCACCCCACTTCGGCCGCGACAGCTTCCGCGGCGTCCAGAATCTCCCCGCGACGGCGCTCCTTCTCTTCCTGGCGACGCTCGGCGATATAGTTCATGACCCATCCTAGGCAGGCTTTGACGAAGTGTCAATAACTATACGAGCGTATATTCTGCGGCTGATGGCCCTTGGGGCCACGGCCCTGTCGGGTATTGCGGCGCCGGCAGAGACGGTGCAGGACGATCTGGGTCGTACTGTGACGCTGCCGCGCACACCGCAACGAATCGTCAGTCTTTCGCCCGGCGCCACGGAGATGCTCTTCGCAGCTGGGGCGGGGGATCACGTTGTCGCAACGGTCCAGTATGCGGACGAACCTCCTGCCGCTCGCAAGGTGCCCCGCATCGGAGACGTCGTGGCCATCGACATGGAGCGATTCGCGGCGCTGCGCGCGGACGTTGCGATCGCCTGGCCCGGCGGCGGCAATCCCGCGCAGATCGAGCAGATCGGGCGGATGGCTGTGCCGATTTACAACCTGCAGATCAACACGCTCGCGCAGCTGCCGGCATCCCTGCGCCGGGTGGGGAAGCTCGCAGGCACGAGCGCAGTCGCCGAGCCGGCTGCGCGCGCGTTCGAGGCTCGCCTCTCGATGCTCCACAAACGATACGCAGACACTGCGCATCCCAGCGTTCTGCTCGAGATCTGGAACCATCCGATCTATACAGTCGGGGGAATCCAACTGATGAGCGACGCACTCACGGCGTGCGGCGCGCGTAACGTATTCGCCGATCTGCGCGACATGGCGCCTGCGGTGGACATCGAAGCGATCATCGCGCGCGACCCCGACATGATCGTTGCGGTCTCGCCGCCCGGCATGAGCGCTGAATGGCTGGCAGACTGGCGCAAATTCACCGGGCTGCGCGCCGTGAGCAAGGGAAAGCTGATCGGCTTCGAGGACCCGGCATTCGTGCGGATGGGGCCGAGTATTCTCGATGCGACCGAGGGACTGTGCCGGGCCATCGAGGCCGCGCGCCACTAGTACCGTGTGCCGGGCAAGAGCGCGTACGCCAGGCACAGGGAGTGCCCCGCCGCCGTCGGTGGCGGAGCATTGGGCAACTACCACGCTTTTTGCCCAATGCCACGCTGGGCGGGGCAGGGGTGCCCCGATCCAGCGTCTAATTAGTCAGTCGCGAAAGTTGTTGAATTGCAGCGGCAGATCGAGCTTCGCACCGCGCAGGAGCGCGATCGCCGCCTGCAGATCGTCGCGTTGCTTGCCCGTGACGCGCACCTTGTCGCCTTGCAGGCTCGCCTGCACCTTGAGCTTCGAGTCCTTCACGATGCGGATGATCTTGCGCCCCGTATCGGCGTCGATCCCCTGTTTGAGCACGACCTCCTGCCGCGCTGCCGCCAGATTCGTCTGCGGCTCTTGCGCATCCAGGCAGGCGAGATCGATGCCGCGCTTGGACAGGCGCAGCTTCAGGATCTCCAACATCTGCTTGAGCTGGAAATCCACCTGCGCATGCAGGATGACAGTGAGCTCCTGGCGCTCGAAATTCGCCCCCGTGTCCTTGAAATCGAATCGCTGCCCGAGCTCCCGGTTGGCCTGATCGACCGCGTTCGCGATCTCGTGCGCATTCAGCTCGGACACCGTATCGAACGATGGCATGTCGATTCCCCCTGAAGCGTTACAACAGCGTACCTCAGGCGCGGGGCCCCTGCCTGCCCGGGGACGCCGCACCGGGGGGTGGCGGGTTGCACGAGCTTGACGCCCGGACGGGACCCCGGCGATACTCATTTACAAATGCAGCGGCACCTCGTTACACGCTCGCCCTGGTGGTGGCGCCCATCCTGACGGAGTGGGCCGACGCGGCGCTGTTTCTCGCTGAATAAGACTTTCGAGTAGCACACCCACGAAACCCATCTCCGGATAGCCGCCGGGATGGGTTTTGTCGTTATTTACGGACCCCAAATCTCTAGGAGCGCGGGTTGAAACCGCCATTCGACATACCGGGCGACCTGGACACACCCGTGTCCGCCTTCATGAAGCTGGCCGGCTTCGAGCCGCGCTTCCTGCTGGAGAGCGTGGAGGGTGGCGAGCGCCTCGGCCGCTACTCCTTCATCGGTTTTGGTGCCGGCCTCGAGGTGCGGCTCGATCGGACCGGCTTCAGAATCGGAACCGAGCGCCGGCCCCTGCCCGCCACGGCCGTCCAGCTCCTCGACGGTTTGCGAGCCGGTCTGCGCGCCGCGCCGCAACCGCAGCCTGACATTCCGGGCGTGCCACTGGCCGGCGGCCTGGTCGGCTATGCGGCCTACGATATCGTGCGGTACTTCGAGCGCCTTCCGGCGAAGACCGAGAGCAGTTTCCCAGCGCTGCACTACGTCGCTCCCCGCTCACTTCTCGTCTTCGATCATCTGACGCGCGGTATTGCGCTCGTGCATGCAGGGTCGGACGAGGAGCGTCGCTCTTTGCGCAAGGAGGTCATCAAGGCCTTGCGCGGCGCCCTGCCGCAGCGGCCGGCGGCGGGGCGGTACACGCTGCCGCGGCCCGGGTTCTCGCACGAGGACTTCCTCTCGGGCGTGACTCGCACTCAGGAGTACATCGCGGCCGGAGATGTCTACCAACTGGTGCTGTCCTCCGGTTTCGCGGGCCGTCACGAGTTGGATCCCTTCCAGGCGTATCGTGCTCTGCGGCTCATCAATCCGTCTCCCTACATGTATTACTGGGCTCTCGGAGATGTGACGGTCGTCGGCTCGTCTCCCGAGGCGTTGGTGAAGCTCAAAGGCCGCGCGGCTCATCTGCGACCCATCGCCGGCACGCGGCCGCGTGCGGACGATGTGAGCGTCGATGCGGCGAGGGAAGCGGAGCTGCGAGGCGATGCCAAAGAGAACGCAGAGCATGTGATGCTGGTGGACCTCGCTCGTAACGATCTCGGCCGGGTCGCCGAAGCGGGCACCGTTCGGGTCGAGCCGTTCCGCGCGATCGAGCGCTACAGCCACGTCATGCACATGGTGAGCGGTGTGCAGGGCCGGCTCGCGCCGGGGTGCGACGCGTTCGATCTGTTTGCCGCCACTTTTCCCGCCGGCACTCTGGTCGGCGCGCCGAAAGTACGGGCCATGCAGATCATCGACGAGCTCGAGCCGGTGAATCGCGGTCTCTACGGCGGAACGGTCGGTTACTTCGGCGCGCGCGGCGACATGGATCACGCCATCACGATTCGCACGCTCGTGTTTCGAGGCGATGAGTACAGCTACCAGGCGGGAGCCGGAATCGTGGCCGACAGCGTCCCGCAGACGGAATACGAGGAGATCATCGCGAAGAGCGCGGCGATGGCGCGCGCACTGGAGCTTGCGGAGGAGGGCCTGTGAAGCCCCGGCTGCTGCTGATCGACAACTACGATTCGTTTACCTACAACCTCGTGCAGGCGTTCCTGGTCCTCGGCGCGGAGGTGCTCGTCCATCGCAATGACGCGATCGAGACGGCCGCGGCGCTGCGTCTCGCTCCCTCTCACCTGTGCATCTCTCCCGGGCCCGGTACTCCCTACGATGCAGGCATCTCCATGGAGATGATCCGAGCCTTCGCGGGACGCATCCCCGTTCTGGGCGTGTGTTTGGGCCATCAGTCGATCGTCGAGGCGTTCGGAGGAAAGGTCGTCCGTGCAGGCCGTCTGATGCACGGCAAGACATCGCTCATCGAGCACGATGGACGCACGCTGTTCGGCGGCCTGCCACACCCGTGCGAAGTCGGGCGATACCACTCGCTCATCGCGGCTCCCGAAGCCCTGCCGCAGGACCTGGAGGTGAGCGCGCGCACGCCCGAGGGCGAGATCATGGGCGTTCGCCACCGAACCCTCCTGGTGGAAGGAGTGCAGTTCCATCCGGAGAGCATCCTGACACCCGATGGTCCCAGGCTGATGCAGAACTTCCTCGCGTTCGTCTCGGGCAAGCGCAGTGCCGTGGGCGGAGTCTGAGGATGCCCGCTCCGCGTGAAGTCCTGGACAAACTGCTCGAGCGGCGCGACCTGTCCGAGGCCGAGGCGCACGAGCTGGTTACGCAGTTGACCTCGGATGATGCTGCGCCTGCCATGTCCGGCGCGCTGTTGGCGGCTTTGCGCAGCAAGGGTATCGTTGCCGACGAGCTGCGCGGATTCGCACGCGGAATGCGTGAGCGCGCACGTCGTCCGCACACTCCTCGAGACATTCGCGCGATCGACATCGTGGGAACGGGCGGCGATGCCTCCGGCAGTTTGAACATTTCTACCGGCACCGCATTGCTGACCGCCGCGTGCGCCGTTCCCGTCATCAAACATGGGAACCGCTCGATTTCCAGCCGCGCCGGCAGCGCCGACCTGCTCGAGGCGTTGGGACTGCGATTGCCTCTCGATGAGCAGCAGGCTGCGGATTGTCTCGCCGCCACGAGCTTCACGTTTCTGTTCGCTCCTTATTATCATCCCGCGATGAAGGCCGTGGCGCCCGTGCGTGCGGCGCTCGGCGTGCGCACGATATTCAACATCATGGGCCCGCTGACGAATCCTGCCGAGCCACCGTTCCATCTCATCGGCGCGTTCAGTCTCGATGTGGCGCGACTGATGGCCCAGACGCTGGCCGAAATGGCGATGGAGCGCGCTTTCGTCGTACATGGCGCCGAAGGCTGGGATGAGCCGACCCCTTTCGGTCCGTTCACGCTGTTCGATGTGCGCCCGGGAAACATTCAGACACACATCCGCGTTCCCGAGGACTACGGAATACGCCGTTGCGATGCCGGTGCTCTTGTCGGAGGCGACGCGAAGCACAATGCGAGCGCTCTGGAGGCGGTGTTGACCGGGACCGACCGGGGGGCGCATCGGGATTGCCTGCTGTTGGGCGCAGCGCTCGCTCTCGAGATCGTCGGCGCTGTCCGCTCAGGCCGGGAAGGAGTCGAGCGAGCTGCGCACGCGATAGACAGCGGAACGGCCGCACGGGTCTTGCAGGGCCTCGCCCGCCTGCCGCAGCGAGGCGACCGGGCATGAGCGGCGACTCCGATTTCCTCCGGGAGATGGCGGTCGGAAGCGCGCAGCGTACGCGCGAAGCCAAGAGTGCCTGTTCCGAGGCGGCGCTGCTGGAGCGCGCCCGCGCGGCCCCGCAGGCCCCCGCGCTGCGCAGACACCCGGCCGGCTTCGATTTGATCGCGGAGCTCAAGTTGCGCTCGCCTGCTGTTGGGCAGCTCAAATCCGTCGCGGAGGATGTTCATGCGCGGGTCAGCGCTTACGCGAACGCGGGTGCCGCGGCCGTATCCGTGTTGACGGAGCCGAGTCGCTTCGACGGAACCCTGGCGCATCTCGAGACGGCCGTGCGCGCGCTCACGCCATTGGGCATACCGGCCATGCGCAAGGACTTCCTGGTAGATCCGTATCAGGTGATCGAAGCTCGTGCCGCGGGCGCGGGCGGGGTGCTGGTGATCGTCCGCATGTTGCCGGTGAGCGGCCTGCGTGAGCTGCTGGATTGCGCACGCCGGCTGGGGTTGTTCGTCCTTCTGGAGGCGTTCGACGAGGAAGATATCGGGACCATGCACGATCTGGTCGGGGATTTTCCCGGCGCCGCCCAGGGGAGCCTGCTCGCAGGACTCAACTGCCGGAATCTCGCGACGCTACAGATCACGCCGCAACGGTTGATAGACCTCGCGCATCTGCTGCCGCGTTCGGTGCCGCGAGTGGCCGAGAGCGGTGTCGCATCCGCAGCGGATGCGCAGCAGCTGTCCCGCGCGGGCTATGAATACGCGCTGATCGGCAGTGCCCTCATGAAGGGGAATGATCCGCGGGCGCTGGCCGCCGAGATTCTGGCCGCGGGACGGCGGCGATGACCTGGATCAAAATTTGCGGGATGACGACGCCCGAGGCCGTAGCGGCGGCCGTGGCCGCCCAGGCGGATGCCATGGGCTTCGTGTTTGCGGAATCTTCGCGCAAGGTGACCGCGGAGCAGGCGCGAAAGCTGGCCGAGCCCGCTCGCGGCCGCCTCGTCTGCGTGGCGGTGACCCGGCACCCGACGCAAGCGATGATCGACGAGATCATGGCCGGGCTGCGGCCGGATGTGTTGCAAACGGATATCGAGGATCTGCCCGGGCTGCGCCTGCCGGCGACCCTGGAGATTCTTCCGGTGGTGCGCAGCGGCCAGGGACTGGAGCAGATGCTGCCTGCCCGGCTGCTCTATGAAGGCCCGAAGAGCGGCAGCGGCGAGACCTGCGATTGGCGGACCGCCAGCGCGATGGCGCTGCGCACGCAGTTGGTGCTCGCAGGCGGCCTCAACACCGCGAATGTGGTTGCCGCGATCTCGCAAGTGCGTCCGTTCGGCGTAGATGTGTCCAGTGGCGTTGAGGACCGGCCTGGTGTGAAGAGCTCTCGCGAGATCGCGAGGTTCGTCGCCGCAGCGCGCTCCGTGGAGCCGTTCCTTCCGATGACTCGAGGAGTAAGATCGTGACCGCCCCGCAAGCTCAAAACGACCGATTGCTGGCCGATTCCGTGGCCGGAAAGTTTCCCGATGCGCGCGGCCGTTTCGGCCCCTTCGGCGGGCGGTATGTTCCGGAGACGTTGATACCCGCCGTGGAGCGTCTCGAGGCAGGTGTCCGCGAGCATCTGCACGCGACGGCGTTTCAGGCTGAATACAAACACGAGCTGCGTACGTGGGTGGGACGCCCGACCGCGCTCACGCGGGCAAACCGGCTGTCGCAGGCATGGGGCGCGCAGATCTGGCTGAAACGGGAGGATCTGGCTCATACCGGCGCCCACAAGATCAACAACGCGATCGGTCAGGCGCTGCTCGCAAAAAAGATCGGGGCGAAACGGATCGTCGCCGAGACCGGTGCCGGCCAACATGGGGTGGCGAGCGCGGCCGCCTGCGCGCGCCTCGGCTTGCCGTGCACCGTATATATGGGTGCGTTGGACATGGAGCGGCAGGCGCCTAACGTCGGACGCATGCAGCTCCTGGGTGCGAAGGTCGTGCCGGTGACGACGGGCGACCGCACTCTGCGTGCCGCCATCGATGAGGCATTGCGGGACTGGGTCGCCGATCCGCTCAATACGTACTACCTGATCGGCTCCGCGGTGGGGCCGCACCCTTATCCCTACCTGGTGCGCGAGATGCAGGCGGTCATCGGCCGGGAAGCGCGCCGCCAGATGTTGGAAGACACGGGCGGCCTGCCGGACGCTCTGATCGCCTGTGTAGGCGGCGGCTCGAATGCCATCGGGGCTTTTCATGCTTTCCTGCCCGATCGATCGGTCGAGATCCTGGGAATCGAGGCGGGCGGGCGCGGTCAGGGGCTCGGCGACAATGCGGCCACCCTCTCCTACGGTCATCCCGGGGTGCTGCATGGCACTTTCTCCGTCCTTCTGCAGGATGCGGACGGGCAGATACAGGAGACACACTCCGTATCCGCGGGGCTGGATTACCCTGGTGTGGGTCCGGAGCATGCCTTGCTGCGCGATGCCGGGCGCGTTCGCTATCAGACCGCAACCGACGATGAAGCTCTGGCGGCCGTGCGAGCTTGCAGCGAGCTGGAAGGCATCCTTCCGGCGCTCGAGAGCGCGCATGCCTTGGCCGGTGCCCAGCGGTGGGCCGCGGAACATCCCGGCAAGAAGATCCTGGTGTGTCTGTCCGGCCGCGGGGACAAGGACATGCCCACCTTTCAAACAACCCTGCTGGCGAAGCGAAACGAAAGTCACGCCTTTCGTGAGCGGCCCGTCGAAAGCGCCGCAGGCGACTTTCGACCATCGGACGAGCGAAACGAGGAAGCACGATGAACGCGCGACCGACCGCTTCCATGAGTCCTCGCGAGCGGATCGCGGCGGCGATCCGGTCGGCCAGCTCGACGGGCGAGCCGGCGCTGGTTGCGTTCCTCACCGCGGGCTATCCGAGCCGGGAGAAGTTTCGCGATCATCTCAGTGCAATCGCCGCTGGAGCGGACGTCGTGGAAATCGGCGTGCCGTTCACCGATCCGATGGCCGATGGCGTCACGATCCAACGCTCCAGCCAGGCGGCTCTCGCCCAGGGCGTGAGCCTTCGCTGGATCCTGTCCGAGCTCGCGGCGATGCCGCGGCTCGACACGCCGCTACTGCTCATGAGCTACCTGAATCCGTTGCTCGCGTTCGGGCTCGAGCCGCTCGCCAAAGCGGCTGCCGGTGCCGGGGTCGCGGGCTTCATCGTTCCGGACCTGCCATTCGATGAGAGCGGCGATTTGCGCAAGGCCCTGGACGCGCATGCCATCGCGCTGGTCCAGATGGTCACGCCCGTAACCCAGCCCGCGCGCCTCCGGCAGCTCTGCGAGAGCAGTCAGGGGTTCGTGTATGCCGTCACCATGACGGGGACGACGGGCAAGAGCGTTGCAGTGCCGGCGGAGGTCATCGATTACCTCGATTCGGTGCGGACGCTCACCAAACTGCCCGTGTGTGCGGGATTCGGTATCCGTGGCCGCGAACAGGTCGAGCGACTTCGCGGGCATGTCGACGGGGTCGTGATCGGCTCCGCGCTCGTGGAAGTGCTGACCCGCGGTGAAGATCCGCGCGCGTGGCTGCGGGCGTTGCGGGGACCGACCAAGACAACGCGGGAGAAGGGGTGACGGGAGACCGAGCCTCCGGCCGATACTGGAAGTACGCAGTGCTCGTGGGAGCCCTCTCCATGGTGAGCCCGTTCACCGTCGATACTTTCTTTCCGGCTTTCTACGCGATCGCAGATCACTTCAAGGTGAGCACCTGGGCGGTCCAGCAGGCCCTCACGGTCTACATGCTTCCCATGTCCGCGATGTCTCTCGTTCAGGGTCCGCTCTCTGATGCCGTAGGTCGCCGCCGCGTCGTGCTGGGCGGACTCGCGATCTACACGGTCGCATCGATAGGGTGCACGCTTTCTCTTACCTTCGGCATGCTGCTGGCGTTCCGCGTGATGCAGGGGCTCAGTGCGGGAGTCGGCGTCATCGTCGGGCGCGCGGTGATTCGTGATCTGTACGAGGGTCATCAGGCGCAGAAGCTGATGAGCATCACCAACATGATTTTCGCCGTCGCTCCTGCCGTTGCGCCGGTGGTGGGCGGCTACATGCATCTTTGGTTCGGATGGCGCGGTGTGTTCGGTTTCATGGTGTTGATCGGCGCGGCGTTGCTCATCGGCACTTACAAGGCCATGCCGGAGACGCATCCGCCCGAGCGCCGGACGCCGCTGCGTATACTCGATCTGGCGAGGGGGGCAGGCCGCGTCCTCGTGAACAGGGAGTTCGTGTTGCTCGCGGTCGCCATGGCCGCCAGCTTTGCCACGGTGACGACGTTCATAGGGGCGGCACCGGCCGTCGTGCTCAAGCACTGGCACCTCGGAGAGACTCAGTTTGCTTACCTGTTCGTGCCCCTCATCGGCGGCTTTTTCGCCGGATCCCTCATCTCGAGCCGGACGCCCGGCCGCGTTCGGCCGCACGCTCAAGGAGGCGTCGGTCTCGTCCTGACCGTCGCCGGATCCGCATCGATGCTGCTGCTGCAAGCGAGTCTCGACTCCCCTCCGCTGCTCCTGCAGGAGCTGTGCCTCTCGGTCTCGGCATTCGGGATTCAGCTCGCGGGACCGCCCCTCATTCTGCGCATGATCGATCTCTTCCCGGGCAACCGCGGGGCCGCCTCTTCGGTTCAGTCGTGTGTCACGATCGCCATCGGCGGCACGGTGTTTGGGTTTGTAGCGCCGTTTCTCGCCGGATCCATGCTGACGCTCGCTCAGGGGTCCTTGTGCTGCGCCGCGCTGGCCTTCACTCTGTGGTTACTGGCACGGCCGCCCAAGGTGGCCGCTGCTGCCTGAAAACGCCAGAGGGCCTGATACAGGCGATGGCCGAATAGGGGAGATGGCATGAAAGCCCTGAAGGTCGCACGGCGTTTCTGTGGTCCGCCAGCCTCCGCAAATGGCGGATACTTCGCCGGGCTCGTCGCAGGCCTGGCAACCTCCACCGCGACGGTGCGTCTACTGAAGCCGCCGCCGCTCGAAGTCGACATGGAAGTGATCGAGCTTGCAGACGGTGTCATCGAGGTTCGTCACGACGGGCACCTCGTCGGTACGGCGCAGCCGGCGGCGCTCGACCTGGAGTCTCCACGTCCTGTCAGCTATCTCGAGGCGGTCGAGTCATCCCGCTCGTATCCGGGCTTCGACCACCACCCATTCGCGACCTGCTTCGTGTGTGGCCCCCTTCGGGCGCGCGGCGACGGTCTGCGCGTGTTCGCGGGCTCTGTCCCAGGTCGGGACGTCGTCGCCGCGCCATGGGTGCCCGATGCCTCGCTCGATCGCGGCGACGGCAAGGTGCGCCCGGAGTTCATGTCAGCCGCTCTCGATTGTCCCGGCTACTACGGCATAACGCCCGAGGGCCGACGCGCGATGTTGCTGGCCGAGTTCACCGCGCACGTGGATCGCCTCGTGCACATCGACGAGTCGTGCACGATCGTCGGTTGGAAGATGGCATCGAACGGCCGCAAACACGAGTCCGGCACCGCGCTGTTCGACGAGGACGGAGAGTTGTGCGGCCGAGCTCGGGCGCTGTGGATAGAGCCCCGGTCCCCGGGCGGCGCGAAAGGAGGGCTGACGCCAGGCAGTCTGCCGCTGCTCGCCGGCTCAGGCGGACTCGGTTGAGGGCGCCGCGGGCTTGTCATGCGCGCCCTCCAGATGCATCGAGCGCCAGCCCCCGTACTTGTAGTAGAGCACGGCCATGACGGTGGTGAGGGCCGATGAGATCGGGAAGCTCCACCAGATCGCATCCGATTGCCACCGATCGAGCATGAACTCCGCGAGAGGGTAACGGACGCCGAGAAGCGCGATCGCGAGCGCAATGAAGGGCGCCATCACCGCGCCGGTCGCCCGCACCACTCCAAACAGGGTCATGGAGATCCCGAAGAAGATGAACGACCAGGTCGCTTCTCGATTGATATGTCCGGCGATCTCGAGCGCGTGCGATCCGCTCGGCAGGAACAGCTCATACAGGGAGGTGTTGAATACCTCCATGAGCAGTACGACGACCCCGATGACCAGCACGTTGTACACGACGCCGATGCGCGCAATGGCCCTGACCCGGTCCCATTTCCCCGCGCCGACGTTCTGCGCGGCCATCGACGAGGCGCCCATGCCGATGGCCAGGGCCGGCATCAGGATGTAGTTCCAGAGCTGCAGCGACGCGCCGTACGCCGCGGTCGTATCGACGCCGAAGCGGTTGGCCAGGGAAATCATCAGGACGCCGCTCAGGGACAGCACCAGCATCTGTCCGGACATCGGAATGCCCTTGAAGACCAGCGTCCGCACGATCGACCAGTCGATGCGCAGCATCGCCAGCTCCCCCCTGTGCAGCACGAGCATGTGGTTGCGCTTGTAGAGGTGGCGCACGAGGGCGGTCAGGCTGATCGCCTGGGAGATGAACGTCGCCCACGCCGAGCCCGCGATCCCGAGCTTCGGAATGGGTCCGACACCGAAGATCAACACCGGGTTCAAGCCGATGTCGATCGCCACCGAAAGCAACATAAAGTAGAACGGTGTACGCGAATCCCCCGCCCCGCGCAGCACTGACATCACGAAGGCGTACATGTACAGGCAGGGCACCGCGAGGAAGATGACTCGCATGTACGCCACGGCGAGGCTCAAGGAGTCCGGCGGCGTGTGCATGAGAACGAGCAGCGGCTCGCACACGAGCTGGCCTGCAATCGCTATCACGATCGACACGGCCGCAAAGAAGGTCGCGCTCGTGCCGACCACGGTCTTGGTGGCCGGGAGATTGTTCGCGCCGACGTTGTGCGCCACCAGAATCGTGGCGGCCATCGCGATGCCGAACGCGGCCCCGATCAGCAGGAACATGACCGTATTGGCGTTCGAGGTGGCCGTGAGCGCGGCCTCGCCGAGGAAGCGCCCGACCCAGATCGAGTTGACCGAGCCGTTCAGCGACTGCAGGACATTCGCCAGCAGGATCGGCAGCGAGAACTTGGCCAATCCGCGGCTGATGGAGCCTTCGGTGAGGGAACGGGGTCTGTGCATGGCGGGCGGAAATCGCAGGGAGCGCGCGAGGCTACCAGCGAGTGTCCCCAAGCGCTAGCGGCGGACCGTGAAAAGCGCCATAGCCGCGCCCGCGGCGGCGAGCGCCCAGCCCGGCCATTGGCTGCCCCGCGTGAGCGCCAGCCAGATCAGGCCTCCGAGGAGGAGACCGGTGCCGACGATGATGAGGTCGCGGCGGCGAGCGGCCGCCATCCATTGAATGTGCAGCTCGCGCAAGGCCGCGGTCGGATCCGGTGCTCGCGCGGCTGGATGGGACCGCTGCAGGGCGTTGGTTACCACGCCGGGCAGAGCGCGGGCCGCTTCCACGAGCTCCGGCAACTGACCGCGTAGCCCCTTGATGGTTTGCCGCAAGCTGACACGCTCGCGCATCCATTCGCGCAGGATCGGACTCGCGGTATTCCAGACGTCGAGTTGCGGATACAGCTCACGCCCGAGGCCCTCGACGTTCAGCAGCGTCTTCTGCAGCAGGATGAGCTGCGGCTGGATCTCCATATTGAAGCGGCGGGAGATCGCGAACAATCGCAGGAGGAGATGGCCGAACGAGATGGCGGCCAATGGCCGGTCCAGTACGGGCTCGCACACCGTGCGGACGGCCGATTCCATTTCGTCGATGCGGGTGTGCGCCGGCACCCAGCCGGACTCGACATGCAACTCGGCGACCCGCCGATAGTCGCGATTGAACACCGCAAGGAAGTTCTCGGCGAGATAGCGCTGATCGCGCGGGTCGAGAGTGCCGACGATGCCGAAGTCCACGGCAGCGTACCGGGGATGGCGGGGGTCATCGGCCAGCACGAAGATGTTGCCGGGATGCATGTCCGCATGAAAGAAGTTATGGCGAAACACCTGCGTGAAGAAGATCCGCACGCCATTCTCCGCGAGCTGCGCGATGTTGGTGTCCGCGGCCTTCAAGCGCGTCATGTCGCTGATCGGGATGCCGTGGATACGCTCCATCACCATCACGTTCACGCGGCAGTAGTCCCAATGGACCTCCGGGACATACAGCAGATCCGAGCCCTGGAAGTTGCGCTTCAGCTGCGAAGCATTGGCAGCCTCGCGCATCAGATCGAGCTCATCCAGCACGGTCTTCTCGTACTCGCCCACGATCTCCACGGGCCGTAGGCGCGGGCCCTCGGACCAGTAACGCTGAGCGAGGCCGGCGATCGTGTAGAGCACCTCGAGGTCGCGCGCGATGCGCTCGCGCATCCCAGGCCGCAGTATTTTGACCACTACTTCGGTGCCCGTCGTGAGACGAGCGACGTGAACCTGTGCAATCGAGGCTGCGGCGAGTGGTTGCTCGTCGAAGCTCGCGAACACGTCGGTTACGGGACGCTGATACGCACGCTCCACGATCTCTCGCGCGAGCGCTCCGGGGAAAGGCGGCACCCGGTCCTGGAGCTTGGCGAGCTCGTCGGCAATGTCGGGCGGCAGAAGGTCACGGCGAGTGGAGACCGCCTGTCCGAACTTCACGAAGATCGGCCCCAGCTCCTCGAGCGCGAGGCGGATCCGCTCGCCGCGACTCGCGGACCGGCGCCTCTCGAGCCAGATCCCCGGCGACCCTAACAGGAGGAACCGCAGTGGCCGATACAGGTGCGTTGCGCGTACAAAATCATCGAGACCGTGCCTGAGCAACACGCGCTGTATCTCCATGAGGCGCGCGAGCACGCGCAGCTTCATGGGTGTGCTTCCGGCATCATGTGCGATTTTGTGTGAGCTGTCCGGCGAGCAGATCGAGACGGGCGGCGAGGCGATCGGCGTCTTCGCGGAGCGCGTCGACGCCTTTGAAGAACTGTTCGCCTTCGGCGCGGGGGACGAGATCGCGGCGCTCGTGTCCCAGATACTCAGCCAGGTTGAGCACCGTTGTCGCCAGTGCGCGCCGGCCCCATCCGAGACCGGTGCGCGCCAGGCGGCCGAGTTGATGCGCCGGAGCATCGCCTAACAGCAGGGCAACCTCTTCCTCGATGTCCGGGCGCAACAGGCTCACCAGCTCCTGGAACTTCTGCGCGGTTTCCACATCTCCATCCACGTGCACCGAGCCGCTGCGCACGGCATCTTCGGGCTTGCGCACCCCGAGTGACAGGATGCTGAATGGCCCACCGCGGATGCGGGCGTCCGCCGGGGAATCGCCGGCACCCGGCGCTGACGCCGATTCCCTGCGCCGCGCGAGGTTGAGCGAACAACCCGTCGACCGGGCAACCCACACCCCGAATCCCTCGACTTCGATGGCGACGGCGCGACCCGCCAGCTCACGACAGAGCTCCTGCGCTCGAGGCGAGCGGGGCATGCCCCGATTCAGCAGGTTTTCCAACGTGCCGGTGAGCATCCGCAATATCAGGCCTTGTAGCCGCGATGAACGGCCACGATGCCCCCCGTGAGGTTGTGATAGGAGCAGCCTTCGAGGCCCGCTTGCTCCATCATGGAGCGCAGTGTCTCCTGGTCCGGGTGCATGCGGATCGATTCCGCGAGGTACTGATAGCTCGGAGCATCGCGAGCGACGAGCTTGCCGAGCAGCGGCAGGGCTCGAAAAGAGTACGCGTCGTACAGGCCTTGCAGTCCGGGCAACACCGGATGGGAGAACTCCAGCACGATGAGCTGCCCGCCGGGCTTGAGCACGCGGCGCATCGAGGCCAGCGCGGCGGGCTTGTCCGTCACGTTCCGCAATCCGAAGCCGATGGTCACACAGTCGAACATCGCGTCGCGGAAGGGAAGCCGCTCCGCGTTCGCTTGCGCATAGCGCAGATTCGTCGTGAGGCCCTGATCGATCAGGCGATCGCGGCCGCGGGCCAACATCGCGGCGTTGATGTCGGTGAGAACGACCAGGCCGCGCGGCCCGACCCGGCCGGCGAGTCCGGCAGCCAGGTCGCCGGTGCCGCCCGCGACATCGAGAGCCTGCTGTCCGGGCTGCAGATGGGTGAGCGACAGGGCGAATCGTTTCCACAGCCGGTGCAGGCCGCCCGACATGAGATCGTTCATGAGGTCGTAACGGTCCGCCACGGAGTCGAAGACTCCCCGTACGCGCCGCGCCTTGTCTCCCCAGGGCACGCGCTGGTAGCCGAAATCTGTGGTGGGCTCGTCCGTCATGTGGACCCATTCTAGACGATGGCTCGCGCCGGGCGCCTCATGAGGCGCGAATTGCTGTTGCTTTTTTCGTGCAACGCCGCGCAGAATCGGCCGCGAATTGGGGGTCTTGCGATTGAAGAGGGGCTGGGCGCCCAGACGCTCAGCTCCTTTTTTATTGGCCGGAAGTCGCCCGCGCGCAGAAGTCGCGGGCGCCACCTGATAGCATCCTCGTCATGCGCAGCGCGCGAGCCGCGGCTTTCGATGACCCCAGCAGCGAGCCGGCCGATCCTCCGGCGCGCGCCCGGCTGATTGCAGCCCAACTCGTCAGCAGCCAGTACCGCAATCTGCCGGCCGCGCTGCTGGTCAATGCCGTCATCTCCGTTCTGCTCTGTCTCGCGCTGAGAGGAGCCGTCAGCGACCCGAGGCTCGGTATCTGGCTCGCGGCCGTCTATCTGACGATTGCAGGCCGCTATGGGCTGTGGCGGGCGTTCACGCATTCCGAGACTGCCGCGGCCAATCTCATGGCCCATCCCCGGGCCCATCCCAGGGCCTGGGGCCGTCGGGCCACGGTCGGTTCGGCGATCAATGGCCTCGTCTGGGGCATCGGCGGGTTGACTCTGTACGCTCCGCAGAGCGCCGCGAGTCAGTTCCTGCTGCTGATCGCGGAATTCGGCATGGGCGCGGGATCGGCCTATGCATCCCAGCCCTCTCTCGAGTCCTTCCTCGCATACCTGTACCCGAGCGTTCTGTTATCGGCGGTGCCGTTCTTCGCGGCCGGCGATTCCGTGCACGTGACGCTCGGAATCATGCTGCTCGTCTTCGTGGCGGCCGCGACTCATTTCGGCGGCCGTATCTCCGGAGCGATCGCCAGCTCGATCGAGCTGCGGTTCGAGAACGTCCAGCTCATCCGGGAGTTGCGCAATCAACGCGATGCCGCCGAGCGCGCCAAGGACGCCGCCGAGGAGGCCAACATCGCCAAGTCACGCTTCCTGGCCGCGGCCAGTCACGATCTGCGCCAGCCGTTGCACGCTCTCGGGTTCTTCATCTACGCCCTGCGTGAGCAGCCCCTCGCCCCGGAGAGCCGCGAGATTCTGGGCAACATCCGGCGGTCCGTGGACGCCATGGAGGGACTGTTCAACGCACTGCTGGAGGTATCGCGCCTGGATGCGGGCATCGTGCATCCATGTTTGAGCACGGTCGCGCTGGCCCCCATCCTGAATCGAGTCGTGCGCGAGTACGAGCCCCTGGCCGCCGAGAAGGGTCTGTCCCTGTCGATGAGCCGGACGACTGCCGTTGCCCGCACGGATCCCCAGCTTCTCGAGCGTATCCTGCGTCATCTGGTGACGAATGCGATTCGCTACACGGATGACGGCGGTATCCTCGTCGGGTGCCGGCGAGGCCCGGGGGTGTGGGCGCTCCAGGTCTGGGATACCGGGCGCGGCATCGCGGCCAATCAGCAGAGGGAGATCTTCCAGGAGTTTCGGCAGCTCGATAATCCTGAGCGCGACCGCCGCAAGGGGCTGGGACTCGGGCTGGCGATCGTCGAGCGGCTGGGGAAGCTGCTCGAGCATCCGATCGAGGTGCGATCGGAGGTGGGACGCGGCTCGATGTTCAGCGTCACGATACCGCGTGGGAAGCCGCAGGACTGCGTGCCTGAGGAGGAACCGGGCGAGATCGCGCCGGATCTGGATGTAGCCAACTCCCTGATCCTGATCGTGGATGATGAGAGCGCCGTACGCGAGAGCATGGCGGCGTTATTGTCGCGCTGGCGTTGTGAGGTCGTCGTCGCAGGCTCGGGGCCGGAGATGGTGGAGAAGCTCGTCAACGTGCGCCGCCAGCCGGATCTCATCGTTTCGGATTTCAGCCTGCGGGACAACGAGACCGGCGTGCAGGTCGTCGAGCGGTTGAGAGAGGAATTCAACGCACCGGTGCCCGCACTGCTCATAACGGGCGATACGGCCCCGCAGCGGTTGCGTGAAGCGCAAGCGAGCGGTCTCCATATCCTGCACAAGCCCTTGAATCCCTCGCGCCTGCGAGCTCTGATCGCCTCCGTGCGCCGCGAGGGCAGCGCGGGGCGCGCGGCCGCTCGCTGACGCGGCGTTCACTGACAGGGGCTGGCGATGTCGGCGGGGTTTACCGCTGTGGCGAGGGGCCGGCGCTGTGCGCGCAGCGCTGCAGGTAGCGGGTCCAATTGACTTCCCGGTCGCGGCCGAGCTCATACAGATATTTCCAGGTGTACAGGCCGGTGTCGTGCCCGTCGTCGAACACGAGCTTGACCGCATACTGCCCGACGGGCTCCACGGCCCGAATCATCACGTTCTGCTTGCCGGTGACCAGGACCTCCTGGCCGGGGCCATGACCCTTTACCTCGGCCGATGGGGAGTGGACACGAAGGTATTCGAACGGCAACTCGAAGCGGCAGCCATCGTCGAAGCTGACGGCCAGATGGCGCAGCTTGCTGCGCAACCGGATTTCTGTCGGCATGGGACTGGTCATATTGTGTGCCGAGTATAGTCAATCCGCGATCGACGCCTCGTGTGCGGATGCGCCACCGCCGCTCCTGATCGTGCTCGCATCGGGGCGGTGGTACGATCCAACGCTATGCGGACGCTGGATGTTCTCCCCAGTCGCTTGCGGAGCGTGCTGCCGCTGCACATTGATCTGCCGACGGCGGCGGAGCAAGTGCGGGCGCAGTATCGCAGCATGCCCGGCGCTTTCATCGGCTCCACGGTGATCGCCACGCTGCTGGCGGCGATGTTGTATGGACGGCTCGAGACACGGGTGCTGCTCGGCTGGCTCGCGTGCGTGTATGTGCTGTCGTGTTGCCGATTTCTCCTGTGGCACGGGTTCAACCGCGGCGCGCGGCAGCCCGAGGAATCGGTCCGCTGGCGGCGCCGCGCCGTGCTGGGCGCCGCCGTCTCGGGGCTGTTGTGGGGCGTCGCCGGAGTCGTGTTGCACGTGCCGGGCAGCCTCTCCTATCAACTCTTCGTGTTGCTGAGCGTGATGGCCCTGGGGTTCGGATCGATTTATATCAGCACCTCGATCATGCAATCCTTCCTGGCGTTTGCGTGTCCGGCCTTCATCCTGGCGGCGCTGCCGTTCCTGCGTGACGGCGACACGCTGCATGTCGCGATCGGCGCCACGGTGCTGATCGGCCTGGCGCTCGTGTGCCGTTACGCGGCCGGCCTCTCGGCCCGATTTCTCGAGTCGGTCCAGGTGCGGCGGCAGAATCTCGATCTCGTCGCGGAGCTGCGCCGGCAGAAGGCGACCGCCGAGCAGGCCAACAGCGCGAAGTCGCGCTTCCTGGCCGTTGCCACTCACGAGCTGCGCCAGCCGCTGCATGCTCTCGCTCTGTTCGTACAGGCTTTGCGCGAATCGCCGGCGGCGGCTCACGAGCGCCAGCTCGTCACCAACATCGGCCGCTCCGTGGACGCGATGGAAGAGCTCTTCGATTCGCTGCTCGACATCTCGCGCCTGGACGCCGGCACGGTCTCGCCGCGTGTGGAGAGCTTTGCCCTCGCCTCCGTATTCGAGCGGGTGCGCCAGGAATATGCTCCGGTCGCACATCAGAAAGGCCTGTCGCTCGCCGTGATGCCAACGTCCGGGTGTATCCGCAGTGATCCGGCGCTCCTCGCCCGCATCGTCGGCAATCTCGTGGCCAACGCACTCGCTTACACCGACACCGGCGGCGTGGTCGTCGGCTGCCGGCGGGCGGGCTCGCACCTGCGCATCGAGGTCTGGGACAGCGGCCGGGGCATCCCCGCCGACAAGCAACAAGAGATTTTCCGCGAGTTCGCGCAGCTCGATCCTCTCGCCCGCGCAGGTCGCCAGGGGCTCGGGCTCGGGCTGGCCATCGTGGAGCGGCTGACGCAACTGCTCGGTCACACGATCCAGGTCCGCTCGGCTCCCGGCCGCGGCTCCGTCTTTTCCGTGACGCTGCCGCGCGCGGCAGCGTCCGATCGTCCCGGTCCGCCCGTCGAGATCCACACCGTTCCCGACCTGGCCGGGGCCCTGATACTGCTCATCGACGCGGATCCCGCGGTGCTGGAGGCCATGGAGACCTTGCTGGGTCGCTGGCGGTGCGGCGTCATCAGTGCCCGCTCGGGGCCCGAGATGAGAGAGAAGTTGAGCTTCGCACGGCGCGTTCCCGACCTGCTCATCGCGGACTATCACTCGAGCGCGGCGGAGCGGGCGCTGGCGGCTGTCGAGATGTTGCGCAGCGAGTTCAACACCGATATTCCGGCACTGCTGCTGACTGCGGACAGCGACGTAGACGTCGCTCGCGTCTTCGAGCTGCATGGCTTGCCGGTGCTGCACAAGCCACTCAGTCCGGCGCGCTTGCGCACGCTCGTAGGCAACCTGCTGCGGCCTGCCGCTCCCGAGGCGCCGGCGCGGCGGGCGAGCTGAGCCCGGGGCCCCCAAGCACATGGACGTGCCCGCCGCCAACGGCGGCGCAAGGCGAGTCAAAACCACGCTGTTGACTCGCCGCCCGAGGGATCGTGGCAGGAAGCCCGATCCCGAGCATCGTACTAGGCGCTCAACATGCCGATGCGGCGAGCGGCCAGGACCGCTTGCGTCCGGTTCACGACTCCCAGGATCTTGAAGATGGCCGTCACGTGAGCCTTCACGGTCTTTTCCGACAGGCTGAGCTCCAGGGCGATCTGCTTGTTCGTCTTTCCCTGACACAGCCGGGAGAGCACCTCGAGCTGCCTCAGGGTGAGCGCGGCGACATCGGGCTCCGCAGCGGGTGCGGCCACTTCGGCAGGCTCAGGCTCCGGGCGCCCATCGAGGGGCTTCGCTTGCAGGCTGGCGGGCACCGTGACGTTTCCCTCCAGCACCTGGCGCAGGACTTCCATCAAGACGCGGGTCGCCGCGGACTTGGGCACGAAGCCCATGGCCCCCGCCTGGATAGCCTGGCGAGCGTACTCGGGATCCTCGAGAGCAGACAGCACGATGACAGGCAGCGAGGGCTGCCGGGCATGCAGCTTCGCGATCAGGGTGAAGCCATTCATGTCCGGCAAAGCGAGATCGAGCAGCACGAGGTCCAGATCGGGATGGGCGATGGCAGCCGCCAGGCCCTGCTCAGCGTCCCGGGCAGCAATCACGTTCACTTCGCCTGCGAGGGACTCCAGCGCAGCCGAGACGCCATCCTGCACGAGCGGATGGTCGTCGATGACCAATACTTTCAGGGCCATGTGTCGTGCCGGCCCACCGCGGGAAAGCTCATGCCGATGTCCTTGGAGCATCTCTCGCGCCCAGGCTGTACCGGGGCCGAAGTCTACTCGCAGTCCGGGTTGGGGCCGTACCGCGGATTGCTGCGATGCATCATTATCACGTCCACGGTGACATTCTGCAACGCGCCTCTATACTCACTGTCCCTTGCACTTCGAGGGGGATCCGCGCCGACCGCGGCACTCAATGGAATCAACAGACACTTCGAATCCCGACTATTACCATCGTATCGTGGATTGCCAGTGGGCCTGTCCGGCCCATACCGACGTCCCGGAATACATCCGCCTGATCGCCCAGGGTCGATTCACCGACGCGTATATGGTGAATCGCCACTCCAATGTCTTCCCGGGCATCCTGGGGAGGGTGTGCGATCGACCCTGCGAGCCCGCCTGCCGGCGCGGCCGCGTCGAGGAAAAGCCGGTCGCGATCTGCCGCCTGAAGCGGGTCGCCGCCGACCACCGTGACGACGTCACGGCGCGCCTGCCGAAAGCCCCGAAATTGAAGAACGGCAAGCGGATCGCCTGCATCGGCGCCGGCTGTGCCTCGCTCACCGTGGCGAACGATCTGCTGCCTCTGGGCTACCAGGTCACGATGTTCGAGCAGTTCGGCGAGCCCGGCGGCCTGATGCGGACCAACATTCCCTCGTTCCGCCTGCCGCACACGGTCTTGAACGAAGAGATCGACATGATCGTGCGCATGGGCGTGGACCTGAAGCTCAAATCTCCGATCGGCAGCCTGCGCGAGCTGCTGCAGAAGGGCGAGTTCGACGCCGTGTTCGTCGGAACCGGCGCGCCGAAGGGCAAGGAGCTGCAGCTCCCGGGCCGCGAGGCGGCGGCCGCGAACGTTCACATCGGCATCAGCTGGCTCGAATCCGTGGCCTTCGGTCACCTTGACAAGATCGGCGAGCGCGTCCTCATCATCGGCGTGGGTAACACGGCGATGGACTGCTGCCGCACCAGCCTGAGGCTCGGTGCCAGGAACGTGAAAGTGATGGCCCGCAAGCCACGCACCTTCTTCAAGGCCTCCGCGTGGGAGTTGGACGACGCCGAGGAAGAGAACGTCGAGATCGTCATCAACCGCTCGCCGAAGTCCTTCGTCGTCGAGAAGGGCCGCCTGACGGGCATGCTGTTCGACAAGATGGAATACGACCTGGATGCTCAAGGACGCATCACCGCCGAGCGCATCGTCGGTGAGGAGTTCCTGCCGGCGGATGACGTCATCCTGGCGATCGGTCAGGAGAATGCGTTTCCGTGGATCGAGCGCGATCTGGGCATCCGGTTCGACAAGTGGGACGTGCCGGTGGTGGACACCAAGACGTTCCAGTCCACGCGTCCTGAAGTGTTCTTTGGCGGCGATGCCGCCTTCGGCCCGAAGAACATCATCTGGGCCGTCGAGCAGGGCCATCAGGCTGCGATCTCGATTCACCGCTTCTGCCAGGGCGAGTCCGTCACCGACCGGCTGCCTCCCGGCGTGAATCTGCAAAGCCGCAAGATGGGCATGCACGAGTGGTCCTACTCGAACGACTACACCCCGGTCGAGCGGCGGCTGATGCCACACGTCTCGCTGAAGGAGCGCTTCAAGAAGCTCAACATCGAAGTCGAGTTGGGATTCACCGCGGAGCAGGCCGCCGAGGAAGTCCAACGCTGCCTCAACTGCGACGTGCAGACCGTCTTCAGCGCGAAGCTGTGCATCGAATGCGACGCGTGCATCGATATCTGTCCCGTGGACTGCCTGACCATCACGCAGAACGGCGCCGAGGCCGACCTGCGCTCGCGGTTGAAGGCGCCGGCCAGGAACCTGACACAGCCGCTCATGGTGTCCGCGGCTCTGCCGCAGACGGGACGGGTGATGGTCAAGGACGAGGACCTGTGTGTGCACTGCGGACTGTGTGCGGAGCGCTGTCCGACGGCCGCGTGGGACATGCAGAAATCGTACGTGCACTGGCCCCACGCCCTGGAAGAGGCCGCCGCCCTCCAGGCGAAGGAACCAAAGATCGCCTAGATCGATCCGCGGCCCGCCAGGCTACGCTGCGGCGTTCCTCGAGGATGCCCGTAGCGCACCCCGCGCCCATCGAGCAGCAACCGGATACAGCATGTCTTCACCGCGCATCAACGATTTTGCGATCAAGATCGCCACGGTCAACGGCACCGGCTCCGCCAGCGCCAACAGTCTGCTGATGAAGTCGATCTTCCGCAGCGGCATCCCGGTGATGGGAAAGAACTACTTCCCGTCCAACATCCAGGGCCTGCCGACGTGGTACGAGATCCGTGTCAGCAAGGATGCCTACGTCGCCCGCTCGGGCCGCGTGGACATCATGGTCGCCATGAATGCGGAGACCTACGCCCGCGATGTGAAGGAGGTGGCGCCGGGCGGCTATCTGATCTACGACTCGACCTGGCCGCGCCCCGCGCTGCTGAAGCGCGAGGACATCACAGTCATCGGCGTGCCGCTCGCGCGCCTGTGCAACGAGAACTTCAACGGCGTGCGGACTCGCATCCTGATGAAGAACATCTGCTACGCGGGTGTGCTGGCTGCGCTGCTCGATCTCGATGCCGAGCGCATCCGCGAGTTGCTTGCCGAGACGTACGCCAGGAAGCCGCAGCTCGTCGAGAGCAACATGAAGGCCATCCAGCTCGGCTACGACTATGCGCGCGAGCACTTCGAGTGCCCGCTGCCGCTGCGGGTCCAGCCGCTGGACCGGACGGCGGGCCACATCATGATCGACGGCAATACGGCCGCGGCCCTCGGCTGCATGTTCGCCGGAGCGACCGTCGCCGCGTGGTATCCGATTACGCCGTCCACGTCGGTGATGGATGCCTTCAAGAGCTTCTGCGATCGCTCGCGGGTCGATCCGCAGACCGGCCGAAAGAATTTCGCTTTCATACAGGCAGAGGATGAGCTCGCCGCGATCGGCATGGTGATCGGCGCCGCCTGGAACGGAGCGCGCTCCTTCACGGCGACATCCGGTCCGGGGATCTCGCTGATGAACGAGTTCCTGGGTCTCGCCTATTACGCCGAAGTGCCGGCTGTTGTGTTTGATATCCAGCGGGTGGGCCCTTCGACCGGCATGCCGACACGCACGCAGCAGTGCGATGTCATGGAATGCGCGTACGCGTCGCACGGCGATACGCGGCACGTGTGCCTGTACCCCTCCAATCCGGAGGAGTGTTTCTACATGGCCGCGCAGGCGTTCGATCTCGCCGAGCGGCTGCAGACTCCGGTGTTGATCCTGTCCGATCTCGACATCGGCATGAACGACTGGATGTGCCGGGATCTGCAGTGGGACGACGGCTATCGGCCCGATCGCGGCAAGGTGCTCGGCGCGGCGCAGATCGAGCAGCTCGAGCGCTTCTATCGCTACCTGGACCGGGACGGGGACGGGGTTGCGGCGCGAACCCTGCCCGGTGTCCATCCGAAAGGCGCCTACTTCGCGCGCGGCTCGGGTCACTCGCAATACGGAACTTACACCGAGGATTCGACCGAGTATCAGATCGTGGTCGACCGGCTCATGCGTAAGTGGGACACGGCGAAGAAACTCGTGCCGAAGCCTGTCGTTGACGGCGCGGCGGGCAGCGACGTCGGCATTGTCTCGTTCGGCAGTTGCGATGGCGCCGTACGAGAGGCCATGGACGTCCTGGCGGCGAGCGGTGTCAAAGTGGACTACATGCGGGTGCGCGCCTTCCCCTTCGGGCAGGAGGTCGAACGCTTCCTCGCGGACCATGAGCGCGTGTTCGTCGTGGAGCAGAACCGCGACGCTCAGTTGCGCTCGCTGCTCACCCTCGAGACAGCCGTCGAGAAGTCCAAGCTGCGGTCGCTGTTGCATTACAGCGGTCTGCCCATCTCTTCGAGCTTCATCGTGGAAGGGGTTCTCGCCGAAGTGAGTCCGCGCCCCCAGGAGCAAAAGCGAGACGCAGCTCATGGGTGACGCCACTCCGCGTGTATGCACGGCCGTCGGTGCGCAGCGCCCGTTGCTGAACACACCGCTGCGATTCTCTTCGGAGTCAGCATGACCTTCATTGCCAAGCCGAAAGTTGCCCATCCTTCGCTTCCCAAGAACGTGCTCGGACTGACGCGCCGTCAGTATGAGGGCGCGCTCTCGACACTGTGCGCGGGCTGCGGCCACGACTCCATTACCGCCGCGATCGTCGAGGCCTGCTGGGAGCTGGCCCTTCAGCCGCAGGATGTCGTGAAGCTGTCGGGTATCGGCTGCTCCTCGAAGACGACGGCGTACTTCGTGAGCGGGGGCCATGGATTTAACTCCGTGCACGGGCGCATGCCGTCCATCGCCACGGGCGCGAATGCCGCGAATCGCAAGCTGCACTTCATCGGCGTATCGGGAGATGGCGATACGCTGTCGATCGGGCTCGGGCAGTTCTGCCATGCGATCCGCCGCAATCTGAACATGCTGTACATCATCGAGAACAACGGTGTCTACGGACTGACGAAGGGTCAGTTCTCGGCTTCGGCGGATGTCGGCACGAAAGCGAAGAAGGGTGAGACCAACTTTCAGCCGCCGATCGACCCCGTGCTGCTCGCCATGACCCTGGGGGCCTCATTCGTCGGTCGCAGCTTCTCAGGCGACAAGCAACAGCTCGTGCCGCTGATCAAGGCGGGGCTGAAGCACAATGGATTTGCCTTGATCGATGTGCTGTCGCCCTGTGTGACGTTCAACGATCACGAGGGCTCGACGAAGAGCTACGCCTACACGCGCGAGCACTACGAGCCTGCAATCCACACGGACTTCATCCCGCTCGAGCGGGAGATCACGGCAAACTACGCAGAAGGCGCGACGCTGCCGGTCGTGATGCACGACGGCACGCGAATCCTGTTGCGCAAGCTGGATGCGGACTACGACCCGACCCAGCGCGCCGCTGCGGCGGCGCACATCCAGGAGCGCATGCGACACGGCGAGTACCTGACGGGCCTGCTGCACGTCGACGAGAAGACTCAGCACGAGTTCCACGAGCTGAACGCGACGCCGGATGAGCCGCTCAACACGATGCCCTACGAGAAGCTCTCGCCGGGCTCGAAGGGACTGGCGAAGATCCTCTCGCGCTACCGCTGAGAGGGCGCGCGCGAGTCAGCGGCGATTCTGTCCGGCCAGGGTCTCGAGGGCGCGGATCTGCAGAACCGTCGAGTCGGATGCCGGCAGTAGCTGGTTCGCTTCACGCACGAACGCTGCCACAGTCTCCACCGCCAGCGGCCGGCTGATGAGGTAGCCCTGTGCGAAGTCGCAGCCGAGCCGCCGCAGCAGGTTCCAGGCCTCCGGCTCCTCGACTCCCTCGGCGACGACGTTGAGCCCCATGCTGTGTCCGAGCTCGATGGTCGAGGTCACGATCGTCTCTTCGTCGCTTCCCGCGCGCACGTTCGTGATGAACGAGCGGTCGATCTTCAATTCATCCACGGGCAGGCGGCTGAGCTGCGAGAGCGATGAGTGGCCCGTGCCGAAGTCATCGATGGCGAAGCGCACGCCCGCGATGCGCAGGAGCTGCATATTGCGCGCCGCGAGCTGCGGATCGCGCATCACGGCGCTCTCCGTGATCTCCAGCAGCAGCGCCGTCGGCTCGACTCTGTATGCTCGCAACGTTTCCAGGATCTCGTCGCCGAGATCCGGATCGAGAATGTCCGGCGCCGACAGGTTCACCGCAACTTCGACTTCGAGATTCTCGCGGCGCCACTCGCCCATCTGACGGATGGCCGCGCGCAGCACCCAACTCGTGAGGCGTCGCGAGGCACCCGTGCGCTCGGCGAGCGGGACGAACTCCCCGGGTCCAACGGGCCCGAGCTGGGGATGCGTCCAGCGCACGAGGGCCTCCAGGCTGCGCACCGAGCGCGTCGCCATGGTCACCTTCGGCTGGTAGACGAGGGTCAAGGCATCCTGATCGAGCGCCGTCCGCAAATCCGTGATCAAGGCCAGCCGCCGCCTGTGCTGCTCGTCCTGCCCCGGACTGTAAATAGCCACTCGCGTCCGCGCTTCGTCCGCATCCTCGATCGCGATCTGGGCCCGACGCAGCAACTCGTCCGCGGTGCGGCCGTGATGCGGATACATGCACACACCCGCGGCCACGTCGAGATCGAGGCTCATCTGGATCAGATGGAAGCCCGTCCGGATGACGCCGGCAAGCTGATCCGCATAGAGCGGCGCTCGCTCGGTTGAGCAGTCGCGCGCGGCCACGAGGAACTGACTCTCCCCAAGGCGGAACACGATCTCGTCCGGCGAGATGTTTTTGCTCAGGCGGCGGGCCACTTCGCGTAGCACGTCGTCTGCCACGTGATGACCCAGCGACGCGCTGATCTCGCGCACGTTGCGCACGTCGACCAGAATCAGCGCCATGGGCGCGGATGTCAGGGTTTCGGCAATCAACTCCTCGATCCGCCGCTCGGCGAGCGCCCGATTGGGCAGCCCCGTGAGGGGGTCGTGATAGGCCTGATGGGTGATGTCCGCTTCGCGCTCGGCGATGTTCCGTTGCATGCTGTTGAATGCAGCGGCCAGGCTCTGGAACTCCTCGCCTCCGGACGGCTGCACCGAGGTGTCGTAGCGGCCTGCCTGAATGCGCTGCGCCGCCCGAACCAACTCGCCGATGGGCCGGCTCGCGCTGCGGCCGAGGAAGGTGCCGATCGCTGCCGCCAGCACGACGGCGATCCCGTCGATCAGCAACAGAGCATCACGCACGTCTCGATACGGTGCGAGCACGGCGTGCATGGGCTTCTGCAGGATCACGTCGAGCGAGTCCCCACGTCCCCGCATACGCTGGGAGTAACTCAGGTATTCCGTGCCGACCACACGCTCGACCCGCGGGGCGTCTTCGTGTTCCAACGCGTCGTCGCGTCTCTGCGCTACCGCGGCTCGGGGGGCGCCGGCCAAGGTCGATGCAGCATGAGCAGCCCCGTCGCGGCCATGCGCAACGACCGTCACTTCGGCCCCGACGAGGGCGCGGAGCTTCTGGGCAAGCTGGTCATCGACCAGGAAGCCCATGGCGACCCAGGCGATCGTCTCCGGGGTGCGCACGGGGGCGAGGAAGAACTGGTAGGGGCGCCCGCCCAGCACCAGGAACAGCGGCTCATCGCGAGGCCCTTGCGCATCCTCCAGCAGACTGTCGAGCGAGGTGCCGCGGACGGGAGCCTTCGGTCCGGTTGCCGCCATGACGATTCCGTGGACGTCCATGAGCAGGACCATGTCGGCCCCGATCCGCAGTGCGTTGTTCGTCGCGGCGGACAGGATCGTCGCAGCATCCCCGCTTGCAACCGCTTCACGAAAGCCGAAATCCGCAGCCAGAACACCGACGCCGTTGGCGAGCTGGCCGGCCCGGAACCGGATGAGCTGTTCGGCGAAGGAGCTGCCGGAACGCAGTTGCTCGGCTGCCCGGGCCTCGACGTTGTGGGCGGTGCTGGCCAACACTGCGGCCAGCGTCACAGTCTGCGTGACCAGCACGAGGCCGATGATCAATACGAGAAGTCGTTTGCGGAAGCTGCCCATGGAACAGACTCGAATGCGCACCTGACATCGTAGGCAGCCTCGGGAGCCGGCGGCGACTTCCCAAGCTCAGGAATGAGACGTTCCGCACGACAATTTCGCGCCCGCGTTTCGCGCCACTGGCCCGCCAGCGTATGCGTGGCTGTAACGCTCGGCCTGGCCCCGCTGGCGAGGGCAGTACCCCTCGTCGTCGTTGTGCAGGGCGTCAGCGGTCGGCCGGTGCCGGATGCCGTGATCAGCCTGCGCGCAACGGACGGCAGCCAGCGCCCCGTGACAGCGGTGAAGGTAATCATCGACCAGGTGAACCGCGCTTTCGATCCCGATCTCACGATCATTCCCGTGGGATCGACGGTGGAGTTCCCGAACAGCGATTCCGTCAGCCACCAGATCTATTCGTTCTCGTCCGCGAAGCGCTTCCAGCTACCCCTGTACCGGGGCAAGCCCTATCCGCCGGTGAAATTCGATCAGCCGGGTGTCGTCACCCTCGGCTGCAACATTCATGACTCGATGCTCGCGTACGTCGTCGTCGTGGACACGCCATTCGCGGGTAAAACCGACGCGCAGGGCAAATGGACAACGGAGGTGCCCGCAGGAACCTATCGCGTGTCGGTGTGGCATCCGCGCCTGCATGAGGGCTCACAGCCCGATACCCGGACGACGGTGGAGGACGAGCTACCCGAGGGTCGCGCCGCCTTACTGAATATCAAGCTCACCAAGCCGTTGCGTCCGGCTCCCCTACAGGGAAGTGCGCATTCCTGGGATGCCTACTAGTGTGGGCCAGACGTAAGACATGGCTGACCGCCATTGCGCTGTACCTCGCGCTGACCGCGGGGGCCGCCCGCGCTGCGGACTGGGAGATCGATCTCGACGCGCGGCTGGTCACATCGGATGGGCGCAAATCGTTCCTCGATGGAGGACTGGGCGCGTTGCGTTACGGGGAGGATCAATCGGGCGTACATCTCGGGCGCGCGCGGCTCGCGCTGTCGCAACCGTTCGGCGAAGTCTGGACGGTTCACCTGGACGCCTCGTCGTGGGGTGACGATGACCGCAATCCCTTCGATCTGACCGAGGCGTATCTGCAGTTCCGACCCTATCCGCTCGCGGGATATCGGTTCCGGCTCAAGGCAGGCGCTTTCCACGCGCCCATCTCACTCGAGAATCCCGCCTCGGGCTGGGGGTCGCCGTACACGCTGTCGCATTCGGCAATCAACAGTTGGCTCGGCGAAGAGCTGCGCACGATCGGGCTCGAGGGCGAGCTCGATTGGCTGGGCACCCGGCTGGGGCACGCCTGGGATCTCGGTGCGACGGGCGGGGTGTTCGGTTGGAACGATCCCGCCGGCGCCCTGCTGGCGAGTCATGGCTTTGCGCTCGATGACCGGCAGACTACTTTGTTCGGTCGCGTGGGCGAGCCGGGCGTGGCGCCTGTCAAGGGGCGCTCCCTGTTCTACGAGATCGACCATCAGCCCGGTTTCTACGCGGGCGTGGAAGCCCGATACCTGGATCGGATCGTGTTGCGGGCATTGAGGTATGACAACCGCGGCGATCCCGAGGCCCATTCACCGCGGCTCAACGCTTACGCCTGGCAGACTCGATTCAACGCCGCGGGCGTCAGACTCGAGGGGCCTGCAGGCTGGACGGTCATCGCGCAGTGGCTCGATGGAGAGACCTACATCGAGCCGTTCAACCTGGATCTCGAATGGCCGTTCACCGCACGCTTCGTGCTGCTGTCGAAGCAGATCGGCGCACATCGTCTGAGTGTTCGACACGACGAGTTCTCGGTCCGCAGTGACACGCCCGATGGCGCGGGTGCGCAAGACGGCCGCGCCTGGACGTTGGCATATGTGTTCACACCCGATGAGCATTGGCGCGTGGCCGTGGAGTGGCTGCGGGTGAGCAGCACCGAGTCGAATCGCGCGATCTTCCTCCACGAAAGTCCCTTTGCGCGCGAGACTCAATTGCAGTTGAGCGTCCGCTACGCGCTTGCTGGAACGCTCTAGGGTTGGGGCGAGGTTTCAGGCAGCGATCCGGCTTGGAAAGAAGCGCAGAAAGCCGGTTTCGGGATGGCAGTTGTTATATTCGGCGTCGATGCCGCCTTGCGGCACGACGACGACCTCATGACCGAGGTCGAGATTGGCATTGGAAGGATATCGCAATGCGATTTCCCGCGCGGTGTTGAAGATCGCTGCATGGGTCGCGTGACTATGCGTCCAGGCTTCGAGGGTCTTCAGCGAGGTGAACCATGCCAGTGTCTCGGCATCGAGCCCGGTGAGCGGCTCTCCGTCGACGACTGTCGAGAGGCGGGCGCTGATACAGGAAGCCTCGACCGGATTGTCGCGCAGGAACAGGACGCCGCGTTCGTAAACGGGGAGGAGTTCGTCGATGAAGCTTTGCCGCGCATCCGGCGGGCAGTTCCGCCAGCCGAAGGTGCCGCGAACGAAGCATAGATTGTGCGGCAGGTCGACGGCCAGGCGCTTGCCCTCCGACGCGACATCGTCGCGCGGCTGCAGTGCAAAGTCCTGCCCTTCGATTTCCGGAACACGACCATTCGGCATCCGGTCGCGCATCGAGCCATAATAGCCGTGATACCGCTCCCAGACCTGCTTGAGATGACGCCCGACGCCCCACAGGCGGTGGGCTGCGCCGCCGTTGGGGTCGAGATTGCCGACCGGCGCCACAATCACTTCGCGCCACAGTCCGACAGGCCCCGCGAGCGTGCGACCGAGAAATTCGGCGACGGACGCGTTGGTCCGCCACTCGGCATGGTCTCTGGCATTTTGCCAGTAGGCCATCCGCACCGCGTTCAGATAGCCTTTGGCATCCGTCGAATCGACCCGTTCGACGTGAAGGGGACGCGGCGTGTGCGTCAAGGCCGCGTCGAGAGCGGCTCCCAGCTCGTCGCCATCGGCGCCGGGCGCGATCTGGACTGCGAACTGCCCCATTACATAGTCCCTCCAACCTTCGGGAAAGATCGAAGTGAATGCGTCGTAGGGCGGCTCAAAGGTTTCCGGGCGTGAACGCGCTTGGGCGATGGGCTGGGTTTGACTCATGGTCTTTGTCCTTCGAGAGGTTCGAGGACCAAATCGCGGGTCACGATCACGCGCAGCGGATAGCCAGGGCGGATAGTGAGCGTCAAGCACTGTGCTTCGCGACCTAACATACGAAGTCGGGCTTAGTGCTCGGCAAAATGGTGCCAGTTAGTGCGAAACACAGATTGTTTTGGTTTCAAGATAGGCATCGAGCCAATCCACGCCGAAATCGCGGCCGATCCCGGACTGGCGATAACCTCCAAAAGGCAAGGCGGGATCGATCTGGGGCGGCGAGTTGATCCATATGGTGCCGGCGACGATCTGTGGCACCGCTGACATCGCGGTCGAAAGATCTCGCGTCCACAGGCTTGCGCCCAAACCATAAATGCCGGCGTTGGTTCGTGCGATCGCCTCATCAAGGCTGTCGACCGGCTCAATGGAGAGCACTGGCCCAAAGATCTCGTCTCGAACGAGGCGCGCGCTCAGGCAAGGATTGAGGGCGAGCATCGGAGCGACGTAGTAGCCGCGCTCCGGCACGGGCGCGCCCTCGATCAATTCGGTTCCCGCGGCGCGCGCCTCGTCAACATAGCCCAGCACCTTCGCCTGATGCGCGGCGCTCGCCAATGGATTAACCTGCGCTGCGGGGTCGAGCCCCGGTCCCGCGCGCATCGATCGCACGATCGGCGACAGCGCATCGACGAGATCGCCATACCGCGCCCGTTCAACGAACACGCGCGAGGTCGCGGCGCAGACCTGGCCCTGGTTAGCAAAAGCGCCGATGGTGACGCCGCGCACGGTCTGCTCGATGTCCGCATCCTTCATGACGATCGCCGGATTCTTGCCGCCCAGTTCCAGCGTGAGCCGCGCCATCCGATCCATCGCTGCCTTACCGATCTCGATCCCCGCTCGGGTCGATCCGGTAAAGCTGATCTTGGCGATGTGAGGATGCGCAGTGAGGGCCTGGCCGGTCGTGCTGCCCGTGCCGGTCACGACGTTGAACGCACCTGCGGGGATTCCGGCAGCGATTGCCAGCTCGGCCAGCTTGAGCGCGGTGAGCGGTGTCGTCTCGGAAGGCTTTATCACGATTGAGCAGCCTGCGGCGAGCGCCGGCGCGATCTTCCAGAGCGCGATGAGCGTTGGCAGGTTCCACGGCACGATGCCGGCGACGACGCCAACCGCTTCGCGGCGTGTGGACGCCGTCCAACGCTGCGGTCCGCCGGGGAAGGAGGGCTCGATCGTACGGCCGGTGATCTTGGTCGCAAGGCCCGCGGCAAAGCGCGTCCAGACCGAGCCGGCTTCGGGACCGAACAGGCGCGCCAAAGGCAGCGACTTTCCCTGCTCCAGCGTTTCGAGTTGGGCCAGCTCGTCGGCATGATCGAGCAGGAGCGCGGAAAACTGAAGGAGTATGCGCTCCCGATCTGCCGACGCAAGATAGCGCCAACGACCGTCGTCGAAGGCGGCACGTGCGGACTTTACCGCAGCATCGACGATCGTCCCGTCTGAATTCGGGACCTGCGCGATCACGTCTCCGGTTGCCGGATCGAACACGTCCAGACGTTCGCCGGTGCCATGTTCCCGATAGGCGCCATCGATGAAATTCGATGGAGGACGACGAAGATGCGCCGCCACACTCGGCAAGATCTGATCGGAAATTTTCATGGGAGCTTGTCCTCATTGGCACGCGCCACGGCATAAGCGCGGATGGCCTCTGCATCGGCCGGTGAAAGATCCTTTTTGAAGCCGACCATGCCGCCAGCTTCGAGCGCGCCATCGATGACGATCGAGCGCCACACTCCGGAGTCGGCCGACGCGGTGGAGTAGCGCAGGTCAGGCAGCACGCCGCCCGAGCGGACGCCATCGCCATGGCAGCCGGAGCACTGGCGCGCGAACATGGCCGCGCCCTGTGTCAGCTGTTGCTGCGTACCGAACGGCGACGGTGGTTGCAGGCGGGCGGGCGCCAATGGCGCCTGCGGAGGGAGTGTCGCCGTGCCATCGAGCGCGAACGTCAGGACGCGGCTTCGGTTCGGCCGCTCGTTGCTCTTTTTCGCAAGCTCGCCGAGAACCAGTGGGTAAATTCCGCCCCAGCCGACGACCACGGTGACATATTGCCTGTCTCCCACCGCATACGTGATCGGCGGGGCGAGCACGCCGCTCTGCGCCGGGAACGACCAGAGTGCCTTGCCGGTGCGGGCATCGTAGGCCTTGAAATATCCGCTCGCCGTGCCTTGGAAGACGAGGTTTCCCGCGGTCGCGAGGAGGCCGCCATTCCACGGCGCGCCCAGATTCACCGTCCAGGCGGCCCTGCGCCGGATCGGATCCCATGCGACGATCCGCCCCTGCAATTTGGCTTTGGCAGCTTCCACTACTGAGCGGTCGGCGGGCAGGCCCATCTTGCTCAGATCGATGCCTATGTTGGCTGCCTGCTGCTTCCTCTGGAACGCGGGGTCGGCAACATAGGGCGTGGGGATTTCGTTGACGGGGATATAGACCAAGCCGGTCTGCGGGCTAAAGGCCATCGGATGCCAGTTGTGCGCGCCCAACGAGCCAGGCGTCGCGATCCACGGCTTGCCGGTTTTGTCATAATAGGCATCGGGTACGATGTCGGGTCGGCCCGTCACCGGATCAATGCTCTTTGCCCAGTTCACGCGTGTATAGGGCGTCGCCGAGATGAGCTTTCCGTTGGTGCGATCGAGAACATAGAAGAAGCCGCTCTTCGGGGCCTGCATCAGCACCTTCCGACGTTGGCCCCCCATCATCAGGTCGGCCAGGACGATATGCTGGGTCGCGGTATAGTCCCAGCGGTCTCCGGGCGTCTCCTGGAAGTGCCAGACATACTCGCCGGTCGAGGGACGTAGCGCTACGATCGACGATAGGAAGAGATTGTCGCCACCTCCGGGCGAGCGAATGGCCGCATTCCAGGGGCCGCCGTTGCCGACCCCGACATACAGAAGGTCGAGGTCGGGATCATCGGCCATCGAATCCCAGACGGTGCCGCCGCCGCCCACCCAGTCGGGCTTGCCGCGCCAGGTCGGTCTTGCGATCTTCTCGATCGCGGGGTCGGAGACCGTGCCGTCCTTGGCTCCGTTTCGCCCCGGCACGGTGTAGAACCGCCAGACGAGCTTGCCGGTCGTCATGTCATAGGCGGAAACATAGCCCCGCACACCGAACTCAGCGCCGCTGTTGCCGATGACAACCAGGCCTTTGACGACGCGCGGAGCGCCGGTGATCGTATAATTGTCGGACTGATCGACCGTGACAGTGGACCACAGCTGCCGACCGGTCCTCGCGTCGAGCGCGATCAACCGACCATCGAAAGTGCCGAGGAAGACGCGCCCCGCTTCCAGCGCCACGCCGCGGTTGACGACGTCGCAGCAGCCTTTGACGCCGGCGCTGCCCGGCACCTGCGGATCGAACGACCACAAAAGCCTGCCGCTTGCGGCATCGAAGGCCTGCACCTTGGACCAGGAAGAGGTGGTGTAGAGGCGGCCGTCGCGCATGATCGGCGTCGATTCCTGACCGCGGTGGGTATCGAGATCGAAATACCAGGCGAGCTCTAGACGAGAGACATTCGCATCGTTGATGCTCGCCAACGGGCTAAACCGCTGCTCGCCCAGATCATGGCCATGACGCGCCCATTCGCCTTCTGCGGGAACCGAAAGAGAAGCGTTTTCGTGTCGATCACGGTCCTGGCAAGCCGCCGAAACGAGCAAGACAGAGACAGAGCCAGCGATGACCCAGCCCCGCTGGCGCGATACGTGCGGCAAGAGCCGCCGCGGTGCCGCCGGACGAGCCCCCCGCACAGCGCGCAAGATCATAAGGCGTGCGCACATACCCGAAGGTTCGTTCCGGCTGGTCGCGCCGGAAGCCAATTCGTGAAGGTTGGTCTTCCCCAGCACGTATGCGCCCTGAGTCAGAAGCTTGGCCCGCTTCGGCCGCTCCCCGTAAAGCGTCGCACGTTTGGGTTTCTGAGCTCGTTCACTCCAGCGCGTCTCGACGGTCAGAATTCGGCGATGTCGGCTCGGATTCTGCTTCTGTTTCTGCTTCTGCTTCTCCGGCGTTCGGCGCCCTCCCTCCAGCAAGGCGGCGATTGGTCCGATCGAAAACCAACCGAAACACATCCGGCCGGGCATAATGACCGACGGGGTCGGCGAGCGCCTTGGAGAGGGGCAATAGATCAAGGTCGATCTCGGCAATCACGATGCCTTCCTGGTCCGGAGGAAGATGATCGCTCAACGGCCGTCCATCGGGACCGAAGATCATGCTCGAACCGCCGCCAGGCGGCATGGGCAGTTCCCGGCCGCACATTTTATTCTGACGCGCGATGTAATCCTGGTCGAGAATTTGCGAGGCGGCCAGGACGTAGCATTGCCCCTCCAGCGCATACGTCTGGCACACCGGCATCGTGGTTGCGGCGCTGAGTACATAGCCAGGCGACAATGCGGGCGGATGCACGATCGGCCAGGATGCGACATGAACTTGCTCGTGCTGCGAGAACATGGCGTGCTTGACGAGCGGTTGAATATGCTCCCAACAATTCAGCGCACCCAGGCGGCCGATCGGCGTGTCATGAACATAGATGTCCGACCCATCGCCTTCACCGAAGAGGAGCCGTTCGGCGTAGGTTGCCCGCAGCTTGCGGCGACAGGCGAGCAAAGTTCCATCCGCGCCGATGATGAACTGCGAGATGTAGAGCGAGCCGAAACTGCGCTCGCACAGGCCGATCACAACATGGAGATCGTTGCGGCGCGCCGCCTCCCGTAAAAGCGGAAGTTCCGGAGAATCCATCGTCATCGCGTTCTCGTGGAACGCCGGCATGAAGGCGAGCGCTTCCGCGGGCGTGACGAACCAGGGCCAGACCGGGTAACCCGGCAGCCATGTTTCGGGAAAGGCCAGCAGCTTGATCCCCTTGGCACCTGCCTCGTCCATCAGAGCGATCGTTTTTTCGACGGTTTTACTGATATCGAGAAAAACCGGGGCAGCCTGGATCGCTCCTGCGAGATACGCCTTCGACATCGTCATCCCCTCCTACCATTCGTACGTGAGCCAATAGATGGAAGGCGGCGGCGACATCGTGGAGCGCCCATCATCCATCTGTGACATGTTCAGAAATTGACCAGGTCGCCGCCCTTCAGTTGGAGAATCTGGCGAGCCTCACCAGCCGTCGCCACTTCCAGCGAGAGCTGTTCAATGATCGAGCGCATCGCCCGGACCTGTTCGGCGCTCGATTGGGCAAGCTTCCCCTGGCCGATGAAGAGCGAATCCTCGAGGCCGACCCGGACGTTCGCGCCATTGATCGCCCCCATCGTGGCGAAGGGGATTTGATGCCGCCCCGCCGCCATCACCGACCATCGATACTCCGTCCCGAAGAGCTTGTCGGCGATGCGCTTGGCATGAAGCAGGTTTTCGGTGTCGGCGCCCTGACCGCCGAGAAGGCCGAAAATAGTCTGGACGAACAGCGGCGGCGTGACGAGCTTGCGATCCAGGAAATGGGCGAGCGTATAGAGATGCCCGACATCGTAGCATTCGAACTCGAAGCGGGTGCCGTGTCCCTTGCCGAGGCGCTCGAGTATCTGCTCGATATCGGCGAAGGTGTTCTTGAAAATCAGCTCGCGCGATGCTTCCAGATAGGGGCCTTCCCAATCATGGGTGAAGGTCTTGTATTTCCGCAGCATCGGGTAGAGCCCGAAGTTCATCGACCCCATGTTGAGCGAGCACAATTCCGGAGACGCCAGCAGCGGCGGCGCCAGGCGATCCTCGATGGTCATATGCTGGCCGCCGCCGGTCGTGATGTTCACGACGCTGTTGGTGCATTGTTTGATCCGCGGCAGGAATTCCATGAATACCTTCGGATCCGCCGTCGGCTTTCCTGTTTCGGGATCGCGGGCGTGCAGGTGCAATATGGCCGCGCCGGCCTCGGCGGCGGCGATCGCGTCTCGCGCGATCTGCTCGGGCGTGATCGGAAGATAGGGCGACATGCTGGGTGTATGCACCGAGCCTGTGACCGCGCAGCTGATGATGACCTTGTTCATGGTGTACGCTCCTGGCATCAGCCCGATGGGCAACGACCGCAGCGGCCTGTCACGGATGTGATTTCTTGGTGTGCTTCGACTGCGCCCAGTCCGTCTCCGGCGCGGCAAGTCTTCGGTGGCCCCAGGACCGGGTGCTCCGCTCGTAGCGATCCTTGGCCCAGGTCCGCTCATCGACTGCGATAGAGCCCCAGCCGATCTCCAGAGTGAAAGGGGCTGGTGTTGCCGCGTAGAGCGAGACGACACCATCGGTCGGATGGCGCCCGAGGTCGCGTTCGATAGCATGGCCGTTGGCGATCAATCGATCGCGGATCGATCCCAGATCGTCGAGCGTCGCCACCTCGATCATGATGTGATCGATCGCGGGAATGCCGGACGGAGGCTGCGCCATGGCCAGCGCATGATGGCGCTCGCCCGCCCTCAGAAACGCAACCTTCAACTGCCCGACATCAGCGACTTCGGTGAGCTTGAGACCAAGCGTTACCTGATAGAAGGCCACGCTCCTGGCGAAATCGGCGACGGACAGCGTCACATGGCCCATGCCCTTGTCAGCCGCGATGAATGCGACATATTCGGGCGAGCGGAACGATGTGCGGATCGCTGTCCAGGCGCTCCAGTAAAGTTCGCCACGATTGCCATCCGGATCCGTGAATTCAGCAAGCTGCTGAACATTGTGGAGGCGCGCCAGGTCGGGGCGCTCGCCGGGCTGCGCTCCGGCCTGCTTCAGCCGTTGCAGGATCGCATCAAAATCAGCGGGCGAAGCCGCCTCCCACCCCACGGCCGACAACCGCTCGCTCTCGCCTTCGCACAAGACGATGCGCGCCCACCGATCGGCATCCATGCGCAGGCCGGTGACCTGCTCCCGGACATCGATCTCAAATCCGATCAGCTTGGCGAGCCGCAGCCAGGACGGTGTGTCCGCGGTTTCGATCTCCAGGTAGCCGATTTGCGTGACGGCGGACTGCAAGCCGTTCTCCTCATTCCTCGCGACTTTTACAATGATTAGATATCTAACCGTTAAACGTCAAGCTCGAGAGGTTTCCTCGGGCAGCGTTAATAAATAACAGCACCATATATGAATCAATGTGTTATGCTCGCAAAGCGTGGCAACCCTGGCGGATTTGACGCGGAAGTTTCGTTCCATATGGCCTCATCTGGACGAACGTACCCGGCGCATCGCGGCCGCGAATGAAGCACTGAGTTTGGGATTCGGCGGCGTTTCTCTCGTGCATCGTGCGTGCGGGTTGTCGCGGCAAGCGATCACCCGCGGCATCCGTGAGATCGAGGCGAGAAAGGTGCTGGCGCAAGGGCGCGTGCGCCGCTCCGGTGCCGGCCGAAAGTCCATCGCGATTTCCGATCCGCAGCTGCTGGCGGCGCTCGACGGAATGATTGAGGGAGGCACTCGAGGTGACCCCGAATCCCCGCTGCGCTGGATATGCAAGAGCACGCGAGCGATCGCTCGAGCGCTTCAAGGGCAGAACCATCCGGTGAGCCACGTGAAGGTGGCGCAGATCCTGCACGATCAACACTACAGCTTGCGGAGCAACCGCAAGGCCGAAGAGGGTGCGGATCATCCCGGCCGGGATGCCCAATTTCGATCTATCAGCGCCCAGGTCAAGCAGTGTCTGCAGCTGGCGATTCCGGTCATATCGGTAGACACGAAGAAGAAGGAGCTCATTGGAAACTGCGAAAATAAAGGCCAGCAATGGCCGCCGGCGCAGCACCCGACCCCAGCACAAAGCCACGACTTCCCCGGCCTTGCCGTACCTCGCGCCTGTCCGTATGGCATCTACGACATCGGACGCAACGCTGGCTTCGTCAATGTGGAAACCGATTACGATACCGGGGCATTTGCGGTCGCTTCCATTCGTGGCTGGTGGCGCTCGGAAGGCAAGCGCAGCTATGCGAAGACGCGCCGGATTTTGATCATCGCCGACGGTGGGGACAGCAACGGGTGGCGGTTTAGACTGTGGAAGTTGGAGCTGCAGAAATTCGCCGACGAAACCGGTTTGAGTGTTTCAGTGTGCCATTTTCCACCCGGCACCAGTAAATGGAACAAAATAGAGCATCGCCTGTTTTCCTTCATTTCCTCCAACTGGCGCGGCGAACCGCTGCGCGATTATGAGACGATCGTCAATCTGCTCACCAGAACGACAACGGCGCAGGGACTCACAGTGACTTGTCGATTGGATCGTCGAAAATATCCGACCGGTCGCAAAGTCGGCGACGAAACGATGCAGCGCCTGAAGTTGACGCGGAACAGGTTTCATGGGGAATGGAACTATGTCATTCAACCGCGGAGCGGATAGTCGTCACAGTTATTTATTAACGCCTTAGTCCCGTGATTTGCGGTGTTAAAGGGGCTTATCCAGACGGAGATTGAAACGGCTGATGTCGGAACCGAATGTAGAACAAGAGCTGAAGGCTTTAGCCCGTCTGTCGAAGACGTTCACGAAGGGGCTTGGCAGCGATGAACGCAGCGCCTCACGGATTATCTGGCATATCATAAGGCTGGCGCGGCATGCCGAGCAGCGGCTGGAGTTCGAGGTCCATCGGCCGCTCGGATGGAGCTGGGCAGGCTTTCGGATCATGGTCAACGCCTATGCGCTGGACTCGATCGAGCCCAGCCAACTGGCTGCCATTCTCGGCGTCGCCCGCCCCACCGTGACCAGCAATCTCGACCGGCTCGAGCGTGATGGCTTGCTGGTCCGGCAGACTGATCCCGACAATCGCCGGCGCGTTCTGGTCGTTCTCACGAACAAGGGACGCGCGGCGGTCGAGCAAGCCATTCCGCTCCAGATCGCCGTTGAGACGGAATTGTTGAACTGCGTTCCGTCCGGGCAGCGGCCTCGTCTCGAGAAAATGCTGAACGTCATGCTGCGGTCCTTTCGCGATACCGCTTCCAAGCCGTAGCGGCGGCGGCGGGCACATCCATGTGCCTGCTTGCGCGCCCGGCTCGCCGCCGGGAGCAATATTTGCGCCCAACTGCGCCCAACTGCGCCTAACTGCGCCTAACTGCGCCCAACTGCGCCTAACGCCGCAATATCTCCGCCTTGTGCGCAACGAGCCAGTCACGCACCGTCACGGGCTTGCGGCCTAACATGCGCTCGACGAAGTCGTTGCGCGCCCAGACCACCTCGTTGTCGCGCTCATATTCAAAAAACGCCCAAAGGAACTGCAGCCGCCTTTCACCCATGTGCGCATATTCGCTGAGGAAAGCGGCCTTGCTTCCGTCATAGGCGATGGGCTCGCCCCAGAGTTCCGACATCAGCACAGCGACCTCGCTGAACCGGAGGATGTCGTGCCCGTTGTTCATCGTGTGCAACTGCCCAATATGGCGATGATTGTCCGAGAGAAACAGACGCCCGGCCACCTCAGCGATGTCCCGGGGATCGAGAAAGGGGATCAATCGCTCCGGCCAGATGAGCGTCCTGCGTTCGCGCAACCCAGGCGCTTGCCATCGTGCGAAATTGTCGATGAAGGTGGCCCCGCAATTCAAATAGGTGACGGGCAGGAGACTGTCGTCGAGCAGCCGCTTTGCAAGCGGATGCTGGATCGGCAGGCCCATTCCATGATCTGTTAGCCATCGGCCGATGCGATGCCGATTATATTCAGGTTGATACCCGACGAGGCGAATGATATGGGGCTCTGTCCCAGCCGACCGCACGGCTGCGACCAGATTGCCCATGGCCTGGGTTTCGTCGGTCCCGGCCGGAGTGAGGACGAACACTCCGTCAATATCGGCCAGTGCGCGCATGAGCGAGGCTGGGTCAGCATAGTCCGCCTGGACGGCCTCGGCCCGGGGAAAGCGGGATCGGAGCTGCTGCGCCCTGGCCGTATCGCGCGATACGAGGCGCAGCTGCATTTGCGGAGCTTCCCGCGACAGGAAATCGGCAAGCGGTCCGCCGATATGGCCCGCTGCACCGAAGATCAGGACGCTGCGGGGAATGGCCTTATGATTGTCGAACATGCTCGGCCCTTGCTGATTGATCGTCATAGCCCCAGTGGAGTGATGTCACTCCTCCGGCGCCACCTCCACCGTCATATGTTCCGCAACCGCGTCCGACCGAACCTGACAGGCCAACCGCGACTGCGGAAGACGATGATCGGACGAATCGAGCAGGCCATTTTCCTCTTCGGAAAGCGGACAGTTGGGATCGCCGACCGGCGGGGAGAGATAGACGTGGCAGGTAGCACAGGAGCAGCAACCGCCGCACAGCGCCAGGATGTCATCCACGCCACCATCGCGAAGATCCTCCATGAGTGTCCTGCCAGGACGTAACGCGATCTGCCTTTCGGTCCGATCGCGGCTGATCACAGTTACGAAGCGCATTTATGCCATTCCTCTCCACCAGCGATGCTGGCGCAAGCCTTCAGCATGGGCCAGCATCGCCGCCCCCCGGTTGAGTTGGTCCCGCATCACGATCAGACGTGCGTGACCTTGTTCGAGAGCCGCCCGAGGCCATCGATCTCGATGTCGATCCGGGGAGTAAGCCGGCTCATGTCGATCTCATGATGCGCCCGCGGAAAGCGCGCATTGCCGCGCGCGGCTGTGCCGCAGCTGATGATATCGCCCGGCTCCAGTGTGAAATAACGGCTGGCGTGGGCGATGATCTTGCGGACCGGGTAGCTGTAGTTGGCGGTCGTATCGGAGGCGAACTCCTCGCCGTCCGCGTAGCCGCGCACGCCGAGCGCGTCGGGATCGGCGATTTCGTCGGCGGTAGTAATATAGGGTCCCATCGGCCCGAAGGTGTCGGCGCCCTTCGATCGCGCGTGATAGGTGAGATAGACGCTGAGGTCGTCCTCCCCATGCTCACGGCGCCAATCGAAATAGCTTTGATACCCGGGTGAGTGCTTCTGTTCCTGGGTGACGTCCACTGCGATTGAATCGCCGCGCTTCAGCCCTTGCGAGGTGATATCGTCTACTATCGTATAGCCGAACACATAGTTCAGCGCATCATCGAGCGAGACACGCTTCGCCCGCTTGCCGATGACCAACCCCAGTTCGAGTTCGGGGAAGGTAAAACCATAGTCCGACGCGATCTCGATATCTGCCCCATGGCCGATCAGCGACGAGGGCGGCTTCAGGAAGAACATCGGGCCGGCCGGCTCGACATGGGCCGTGTTGTTGAGCCGCGTGTTGTTCATGGCGACACCGATAATCTTTGTGGGGTCGGGCACCGGCGGCAGCCAGGTGATCATGTCTTCCCGGACATAGGCCTCGCTTACGGGGGCCGCCTCTGCATAGTCCAGTGCACGGCGGACCTGCGTCAGCAACTCAGGCCCGCCAGCGATCAGGGCGCGCATGGACAAGGGGGCCGTGCCTAAAGTGGCCGCGGCCAAGGCGGGATTGAGCAGGAGCATGCCGCGCCCGCTGGGGCTGGCGGCAGCGAGTTGCGCGACACCTTGATGGTCAATCGTCGAAATTTTCATGGCTGATCCTTGATCTCATGACACCGCCCGGACCGGCAGGCAGCGGAACCCCCGGAAATTGAGGGATTGGACCCGAACCGACCTGTCCAGGTTGAGCGAGAATTCACCCAGGTGGGCGAGCAGCTTCTCGAACGCTATCCGCATCTCCAAGCGGGCCAGCGATGACCCCAGGCAATGATGGATGCCCACGTTGAAGGAGATGTGGCGCTTTTCCTTTCGGTAGAGGTCAAACCTGTCCGGATCCTCGAAGCGGCGCTCATCGCGGTTGGCCGACGACAGCAATAGCATCACCCGCGAATCGGCGGGGATCGTTACGCCATGCAGTTCGACATCGCGTGTCGTCTGCCGGCCGAAGGACATGGTGCCGACGTCATAGCGCAGTCCTTCCTCGATCATGTTGGGAATGAGGGACGGATCGTCGAGGACCAGACGTCGTTGGTCGGGCGCCTCGAAGAGCCCAAGCAGGATGTTGCTCATCGTGTGCGCGGTGGAAGAAAAGCCGGCCGCCAGGATCGACCCGCCTGTCACGGCGATGTCCTGATCGCTCATCTTCACGCCATTATCCGCGGCGGCGAGAAACGCGGACAGCATGTCGTCGCGCGACTCCCGCCGGCGGCGCGCGACGAGGTCCATCATGAACGCGAACACCTCGCCGAGCCCGCGCCCGCCGGGAAATTCGTCGGTCGGCACGAAGGCCGCGTCGACCGCGACGCGCAGCCGTTCGAGTTCCTCCTCCGGCACCCCGATGAGCGATCCGATCACCTTCCCGGTCAACGGTCCGGCAAACTCGCTGACAAAGTCGAAGCCGGTCGGATCGACCTTCGCGAGCAGATCGTCGACGAGTTGCTCGATACGCGCTTCATGCGCCTTCACACGCCCCGGCGTATAGCCGGCGCCGATCAGGCGCCGGAGCTGATCGTGCCGGGGCGGATCGTTCGTCGTGAGCGTCCGGCCAATCCGCGCCGGATCCTCATAGATCACATTGCCTTGGGCCGATGAGAATGTGCGCCAGTCCATCATGCCGGCCTCGACGTCGGCATAACGCGAGATAACCCAGATCTGCTCGCGAGCCAGCTCGTAGACCGGCGCCTCGTCGCGAAGCCGGCGGAACGCCGGGAACGGATTGTCGATCGTTGCGGGATCGCGCGGGTCATAGAGCTCGGAATCGGACCGGACGACTTCCAGAGGCGGATGAAGCGCTTGCATCGTCTCTCCGTGCGATTGTGCTGGAGGACGCCGCTTTGTCCGAATTTCGTTCGGCGCAGCCCAGCGAGATTAATATTAGACATCTAACTATATATTTGTCAAGCTAACAGTCGCGCAAGGCCTGCGTTCACGGGTCTGTCGAGGCAACGCGCCGGGGCTTCTGCCTGTCATTGCGGCAATGATGCTTTGCGATGGGCCATAAAAAAAATATTGACAGCCGGCAATTCGACTACTAATAGTTAGATATCTAATAAAAACCCGCGACGACGATGAGCTTGGCTTCGCAGAAGCTGCGATCACTCAGAAGGGGGAGGTAACTCATGAGACTTCGTACTTGGTTTCTCGTATCGATCAGCGCCGTCGCATGTCCGTGCGGCGCTTTTGCCCAGACCGCCGACCGCCAGTCGGATCCGGCTCCTGCCGCGGCCGGTGCAAGGGCTGCGCCCACCGACATCGAGGACATCGTGGTCACGGCGCGCAAGCAGAATGAGCACATCAACGACGTTCCCATGTCGATCACCGCAGCCACCGGCGAGACGCTGGCGCGTCAGGGCGTGACCCAGATCGCCGACCTTCAGAAGATCTCGCCCGGCTTTTCGTTTCAGCCGAGCCAGTACGGTAACCCGGTCTACAATCTTCGCGGCATCGGCAACCTCGACGACTCGATCGCGGCCGCGCCGACGGTGAACATCTATCAGGATCAGGCGCCGATCCCCTATTCCGTCATGGCGGAAGGCGTGACCTATGACGTCGAGCGCGTCGAAATCCTCAAAGGTCCGCAAGGAACGCTGTTCGGGCAGAACTCGACCGGTGGTGCGATCAATTTCGTCGCCAACAAGCCGACGAGGACCTTTGCGACCGGCCTCGACCTGACAGGTGGCAACTTCGGCACGTTCAACGCGCGAGGATTCGTCAGCGGGCCTATCACCGATACGTTGGCTGCGCGCGTCGCGGTCGCGGTCGACGAGCGTGGCGACTGGCAGCGCAGCTTGTCACGGCCCGATGACACGTTGGGCCAGCGCAGCTTCCGGGCTGGAAGGTTTCTGCTCGACTGGACCCCAGGCGACAGGCTGCGCTTCTCATTGAACGTCAATGGTTGGCTCGATGACAGCGACTCGCAGCAACCCCAATTCCTCTTTTATTCGCCGACCGTGCCGGCGTCCGTGGGCGGTTACACTGATCTTGCCCCCTATCTCAGCACCTTCCCGCGCGCACCCGACAAGGCTCGCGTTGCCGACTGGGATCCCAACACTCGGCTCAGACGCAACGACAATCTCTGGCAGATGACGTTTCGCGGCGAATACGACCTGTCCGATGCGGTCACCCTGACTTCGCTGACGGCGCTTTCGCGGTTCAATCGCGACTTTCCGATAGATGTCGACGGTACGCCCTATACCAATCTGTTGATGGACGTCCTTGGACGTATTAGATCCTTCTCACAGGAGCTTCGTCTCAACGGAACACTCGCAGAGCGCCGCGTCAAATGGATGGTCGGGGCCAACTACCAGCGGGATCAGTCCCGCAACGACAATCGTTTCAAGTTCGACGCGAGCAATAGCGGCGTCGGTCCCTTCCGGTTCTTCGCGGCGAATGGTTATTCCACACAGGATGTAAAAACGAAAGGCGTCTTCGGAAGCCTGGACGTTCGGATTACCGATACGCTGACCGCGCAGGGCTCGATCCGGTATACCAAGTCGACGAACGACGCCGCCGGATGCCTGCGTGATTATGGCGATGGTGCGCTCGCGGCCGCCTTCTCGGCGGTTACGGGTTATTCGATCGCGCCGGGGGCCTGCGTCACGACCAATGTGGCCAACGGAAGACCGGAGCTGATTCTATCCAAGCTCGATGAAGACAATATCTCGTGGCGCGCGGGTCTGGACTGGAAACCGGTCGAGGGCACGCTTCTCTATGCCAATGTAACCAAGGGCTATAAGGCCGGAAACTTCCCGACTCCACCGGCAATTTTCTCGTTCCAGCTCGATCCGATCCCGCAGGAAGAACTGCTCGCCTACGAGATCGGCTTCAAGCAGACCTTGTTCGACCGCAGCCTGCAACTCAACGGCGCAGGTTTCTATTATGACTATACCAATAAGCAGACAGCGGGCTTCCGTCCGAGCGCATTGGGAAACTTTCCCAGCTTCATCAGCATCCCAAAATCGAGCGTCCGCGGCGTCGAGATGAGCCTGAGCTGGAGGCCCCTGGACGATCTGACGATCAACGCGGGCGGCGCGTATGTGGACAGCGAGGTCGATCGTGACTTCGTCACAGCCGATCCGTTCGGGCGCTTCGTGAACATCAAGGGGGAGCATTTTCCGACGACGTCCGAATGGACGGCGACTGCCGATGCGGAGTATCGCTTTCCGGTTTCCAATAAAGCCGAGGCTTACCTCGGCGTCAGCCCCCGCTATCGAAGCAGCGCGGCCGCCGCTTTCGGAAACGATCCGAACTTTGTCCTGCACGGCTATACCGTGCTTGACCTTCGCGCGGGCGTCGAGTTTGCGGACGGCCGCTGGCGGGCCGAGATCTGGGGCAAGAACGTGACCAACAGGTTCTATTTGACGACCGCGGTGAAGACCATCGACGCGATGACCCGTCAAATCGGCATGCCCGCGACCTTCGGCGTCACCCTGTCGTTCCACCGCTAGCCCGCATCTCTCAACCGGGCTAGGCCTCATCGCACCTTCATCGTGGGGTCGGAGGGCAGTTTGGGCCGTCAAGACTCACAAGGGGCTGGCGTTCTTTCCGCCGGTGTCGGGCGATGGGAAGACGGGAGAGGCCTCATGAGGTATTTGAGAAATGCGTGGTATTGCGCGGCGCTGACGGAAGAGGTGGTCGCAACGCCGATTGCGCGGCGGATACTCCATGAACCGGTGCTGATCGCACGCGGCACCGATGGCACGGTGCGCGCGATCAGCGACGTTTGCCCGCATCGCTTCGCGCCTCTTCATAAGGGGATTCGCGAAGGGGACAGCATCGAATGCCCATATCATGGGCTCAGGTTTGATCTCGACGGTCGCTGCGTGCGCAATCCGCACGGTAGCGGTCGCATCCCGGCGGCCGCAAACCTCCATGCTTATCCGGTCGTCGAACGACAGGGCGTCGTCTGGATGTGGCCCGGCGACCCCGCCGCCGTTGACGAGAGCGCGATCGTCGATCTTCGCCTCATTCCGCGCAAGGGTGCGCCGATCGCCGGTCATCTCGAAATGGCTGTCGATTATCGCCTGGTCATCGATAACCTGCTGGACCTCTCGCATGCGCCCTACCTTCATCCCGGCACGTTGGCCCCAGCCCGCATGGCGCGGGAGTCCCATTTCGATGTCGGCGATCGGTCGCTGCAATGCCGCTATCTGATGCGCAACGTCGAGACGCCTAGCAGCCAGGCACTTCTCTACCCGCACAAGCGTGGTGATTTTTATTCCGAAATGGAGTGGATCGCTCCCTCGACCTTGCGCCATCGCGTGGCGATGACCGAACCTGACGCGCCTGTTGATGAAGGCGCCCTCGGCTTCCTGGCACACCTCATTACCCCCGCTACCACAACATCGACCCATTATTTCTGGCTATCGAGCCGCAATCGGCGAATAGACGATACGGCTCTCGATGACGCCCTGCGCGCGATCATTACCAAGGCGTTCCTCACCGAGGACGAACCCATGATCGCCGCATGCCAGGATTATATGGCTGGGCGCGAATTCTTCGCTCTGCGACCTCTCTATCTGGACTGTGATTACGCCGGTACGCGCTGCCGACGCATTCTCGAAAAGCTGATTGACGCGGAAACGGGCCTGGAAGCCCGAACGATCCCGCTGATCGAGGGTGAGCCGGCGTTTTGACCGCGTGGGCTCAAGATTGAAAGACATTGTGATGCCGTTGTTGAACAGGGGTCTGCTGCCCCTCTCGCGCCGCACGGTTGGCAATGATCCGTCGCATATGTAGACCGGCCAGATCGCCACGCAGATTCAATTCCTGGTAATCGGCCACATCTTCTTCGATCCAACTGCGTTCGACACGTTCCAGCGCGACTTCATCCTCCGTGAAAGTTGCGCGGGTGGCCTTCTCCATCGCCGCCGTCAGCGCCTCGTCATCAACCGCCGAGTCCCGGGCGCTGGCATAGAAATAGTGCGTGCTGTGGGACGTTTCAGGCGTGAAGCAATGGATGATCTTGAAATGGAACTCGGTGCGACCCCCGACGCCGCCGTCAATGTCATCGATCGTGGCATGGGCGATATGGAAACCGGGTGTCCGGAACCAGCTTTCCGCAGTGCGGTTGCAGCGATGGCCGGCATTGCCAATGGCCTGGGCGTAAGCGGCATTGACCGGCTGGTTCTCAAGACGACGCGTGATAACCACGCTTTCGTCCTCGACGCGGACCTTGAACGGCGCCAGAATGTAGTCGCGGTCGCCAAGGGCTTCGCCGTGAAGATACGGAAAATGCGTCAGATCAAGCACATTCTCGTGCAGGCGTACATAGTTGGTCCGGCAGTGCATGTAGCCGGAAAAACTCGCATAACCGGGGGCCGAGAGCCAGTGATGGTCTGGAATGTCTGAGGGATCGGCAAGCGCCGGGTCCCCCATCCAGATCCAGAGCCATGGCGCGCGCTCCACAAGCAGATAGCTCGGGTTTTTGAGGCTGGAGGGTACGATGTCCTGCGCAGGGACTTCAACGCACCGGCCATCGGCACCGAATCTCACCCCGTGATATCCGCACTCCACCGTGTCGCCTGCGAGTCGGCCGTGCGATAACGGGAACGAGCGATGCGGACAGCGGTTGCGCATCGCGACGGCCGTGCCGTCTTCCTTGCGGTAGAGCAGCACGCCAATACCCAAAAGCTGCCTGCCGAGCAGTGTTCTGCCGACTTCGTCCGAGCTTGCCGCGACGTACCATTCGTTCCGAACGAACGATGTGGTGTGGTCTGCAAGTTTGTGCGAGTCCTTCATGAGTGCCTCCGAAATATAGCTACCCTAACCAGGAATGCTCTTCACACCGATAGCGGTCAAACGTTGCGCTCCTCAACGTTTTAGTCCCGCGCTGGCATCAGACGTCTTCCTCGCGACTCCAACTGCGTGCGAATCGGTGCCGCTCCGATTGGCCGCCAACAATTAGATATCTAACTAAATTCGGTCGATGTTTCAAGCTGCGGGCGTGTTTATGCGTGCCTGGATGATGAGGGGTGTCAATGCAATGAAAGCTTGCGAACCTGCTTGATAGCGCAACGGCCCCTCTAAGCCATTGATAAGTAATTTAAAACGGCCTCAGAACGTAAGACGCGGCGGCTTTTTCCGTAACTCCGGCGGCGATGTCGAGACGGGGGGTCGGTCGCAGAATAGCGTCCCTCGGTAACCCCCTCTGCTCCCCAAAAGGAGTCCCGCTCCCCAAAAGAAAAAGGCCGCCTTTGCGTCGGCAAAGGCGGCCCATTCGTTTCGGCGCTCGAGCGCTTTTTACCAGCGCTTCGGAGCTCCGCCGCTGCGGGGACCACCACCGCCGGCGCTGCGCTCCTGGGCCTCATTGACCCGCAATGGACGCCCGCCGAGGTCCTTGCCATTCAAGTTCTGAATCGCGCGAGAGGCGTCCGCGCGCGACATCTCGACGAACCCGAAGCCGCGGGGCCGGCCGGTGTCCCGGTCGGTGATGAGGCTCACGGACTCGACGGTGCCGTGCTGGGCGAACAGCTCGCGCACTTCATTCTCGCTGGCCGAAAACGGCAGGTTTCCGACGTAAATCTTCGTCATGCAATCAAACTCCTGATACGGAACCGAAGGGCGTACGGCGCCATGCCGCCGCTGTGTTCCAAAGCTCTCCGGCAGGAATGCATATCGGGAGGATCGCCTTTCCGGTACGCATGCTGCCACCTGGTCGGGAACGATTCGGCTTTTCTCAGACTCGGAAGCCGGCGCGGTCGCGGGTCGGCAGGCGGCAGGGAAAGGGGAAAGGTCACGAACCGGGGCGGACGATACCGCAGGAGCTGGTGGGGATACAAGTTTCTCTATCGAAAGGGGGGGATCGGGTGAAAAATGCGCTGGCGCTGCAAGCACAGGGGTATTGGGACACAGGCGGGGTGCCGCCGCGAGCGTCCGGGGCCCCTGGCGCAGATGCTAGACTGCGTGCCCTCTTCAACGCGCACCGGAGTTGTCATACATGGGTAAGGGAGATCATAGGAGCCGCCGCGGAAAGATCTACCAAGGCTCGTTCGGAAAGACGCGGCCCAAGGACCCCGCCAAGAAGAAGAAACGCGTCGCCGCAAAGAAGTAGCCGGCGTCACAGCGGCGTCTGGTTCGGCGTCGCTTTTGTGGTCTGCAGGTCGTGAAGGATCTGCAACGCGGACCTCGGGCTGGGGGCCAGCTCGACATCGCTCGTGTCCTTGGGTTTGGTCCGGTCCCCCCAGCGCACCACATGCGCGCAATAGCTCAGGCCAGCCCCGAAGCCCGGCATGAGAAGCAGGGCGCCGGGACGAATGCGCCCTTCTTCGACGGCCTCGCACAGTGCGACCGGAACCGTCGCCGCTGACATGTTGCCGTACCGGTGAACATTCACAAAGACACGCTCCATCGGTACATGGGCACGCTTCGCGACCGCCTCGATGATCCGAAGGTTGGCCTGATGGGGGACGACGAGATCCACCTCGTCGGTGCCGAGCTGCAGCTTTGCGAGAGCGCGGTCGATCGCGTGACCCATGCCGTGAACGGCACGCTTGAAGATCTCGGGCCCCTCGAATTGCCAGCGCGTGACACCGTAGAGCAGGCCGCGGTTGGCGTAACGGCCACCCATCCCATGTACACGCAGGATATCGCGAGCCTCCCCGTAACAGCCTAGCTGCTCGGCGAGCAGACCCTCATTGGCCTCCGTTGCTTCGAGCACGACAGCAGCGGCGCCATCCCCGAACAGTACGGCCACGTCCCGGTCGGTCCAATCCATGAACGGCGAGATGATCTCAGCGCCGATAACCAGGGCTTTGCGGACGACGCCCGTGCGGATCAGCGCGGTGGCCGTCGACAAACCATAGGAGAAGCTCGTGCACGCCGTGTTGACGTCCATTGCTGCCGCATTGCTTGCACCGACTCGGGCTTGAACGCCGGACGCCATGTTCGGCACCTGATCCTCCTGACTGCACGTGCCGAACACGATCAGGTCGAGGTCGATCCCGGAGAGGCCGGCAGCCGCAAGCGCGCGAACTGCCGCGACGTAGCCCAGCTCGCCGAGCGAAACGTGCGAGATACGCCGCTCCCGGATTCCGGTGCGGCTCACGATCCACTCGTCGCTGGTGTCGAGAATATGGGCCAGATCGCGGTTCGTGAGGACCGCGGGCGGTAAACATTTTCCCCATCCCGTGATGGCCGCGTGGCTCATTCGCAAAGCGCTGCTTCGATTGTTGGGGAAGCTTGAGCATACCAGGGCCCGTGCTCGGGATGCGCTCGACGGGAGCTGGTCAGCGCAAGCGGTACGCCGCTTGCGACGCTCGAGGCGTACGACCCGGTGCTTCGATAGCGCGGGCGGAACCCACACTGTCAATCGATCCTCAAGAGGTGATATCCATGAAACGAAGCGTCCTCTTTCTGTGCCTCACCGGGATGATGCTGGCCGCGGGCGGCTGCGCCAAGCAGCAGTCGGCCGCTCCTGCGCCAGCCGACACCACTGCGACGGCGCCGGCACCCAGCGATACGACACCGCCAGCATCGGCACCGCCGAGCACGACACCCGACGCGACGGCACCGGCGACACCCCCCGCCGACCAGACGGGCACGGCGACACCGCCGTCGGATACGAGCGGTAATCCACCGCCAAAGTAGCGCCGGTACACTCGCTGCCGAGCTGGCGTAGTGCCCAAGGCGCCGTCAGCGACCATCGAGGGCACCCGACTCCCTGCGTCGTGCCAATCGGCGCAGGGGCCCGGCCCGATTTACTCAAGGAGTTGTTGATATGACGAAGTACGTGCTTCCCGATCTGCCCTACGATTACAGCGCTCTAGAGCCGCACATCGCGGCGAAGATCATGCAGCTGCACCACGACAAGCATCACAAGACCTACGTCGATGGCGCGAATCAGACTCTGGAGACGCTGGCCGACGCCCGCGCCAAGGGCGACTTTGCCCGCATCGCGGCGCTGGAGGAGGCGCTGGCGTTCAATCTCTCCGGGCACGTACTGCACAGCATTTTCTGGCGCAATCTGTCGCCGGACGGCGGCGGGAAACCCACAGGCGAGCTCGCGACCGCCATCGACCGCGAGTTCGGCAGCTTCGATGCTTTCAAGCAGCAGCTCACCAAGGCGGCCGCGACCTGCATGGGATCGGGCTGGGGTGCTCTGGTGTGGGACACGCTCGCCGGGCGTCTGCTCACCGTCCAGATCCACGACCACCAGTCGCATACCGTCCAGGGCGCTATTCCCCTGCTCGTGTTGGATGCATGGGAGCACGCCTGGTATCTGCAGTACCAGAACGAGAAGGCCAAGTTCTTCGACGCCATCTGGAATGTCTGGAACTGGAAGGACGTCGCCGACAGATACGACGCGGTCCGCAACCTCGCCTTCGCGAGCGACGGCTTGCTCCCAGGAGCCAGCCACGAGCGGCCATCCGCGCCCAGGCACTCTCAGCCGCAACAACCTGCCGGACGAGCTTGAGGACAGCTCGAGTCGCGGGGCGTCACGCATCTTTGCGTGCCGCCTCGCGTCCGTATCCACCGATCGCCGACTATGCCCTGATCGGAGATTGCCACTCCTCGGCCCTCGTCTCGCGCGCGGGCTCGATCGACTGGTGCTGTCTGCCGCGCTTCGATTCCGATAGCTGCTTCGGCCGCCTCCTCGACTGGAAGGAGGGCGGCTACTTCGCGATCACTCCCCGGTGCAGCGCCCGCGTCACTCGCGAATATCTCGCCGCGACCCTGATTCTGGTGACGACTTTCCGCTCGGGACGCGACGAAGCGCGGTTGATCGATTTTTTCGCGATGCGCAGGGGTGGACGGCTCAACCCGCGGCGGGAGTTGGTCCGAATCATCGAGGGAATGCGCGGGCGGATGGAGCTGGAGGTCGTCTTTGCGCCGCGGCTGGACTTCGGTGAGGTGAAACCGTGGGTGTACCGCTCCGGCCCGAAGTCGCATCTCGCGGTGGGCAGCAACACGGCGCTGCGCATATCGACTGATGTACCGTTGGAGATCGTCCAGGAGCACGATTTGCGGGCCACCGTGCACGTGCGAGCGGGCCGACGGCTGCACATCGGCGTGGAGAGCTTCGCGGCCGAGGAGAGTCAGAGTCCCGGCAGACGTGAATTGACCGGCGCGCGCCTCAACGCACACTTCCACGAGACCGTGCGCTGGTGGCGCAAGTGGGCAAAAAAAATCACCCGAGGGGGCGGCCCGGGCGTGAACGTCGTGCGCTCTGCGATTGCGCTGAAGGCTCTCACCTACGCGCCGTCAGGCGCGATCGTCGCTGCTCCGACAACCTCCTTGCCCGAATCCGTCGGCGCCGAGCGCAACTGGGACTACCGATACTGCTGGATACGGGATTCGATCTTCACCGTCTGGGCGTTGGCCAACTGCGGTGCGGAAGCCGAAGCGGACGGTGTACGACGCTTCATACAGCGCAGCGCCGCAGGTAACGCCGACGAGCTGCAGGTTCTCTACGCGGTCGACGGCAAGCGCCGTCTCACCGAAATCGCGGTGACGCATCTCGATGGCTGGCGTGGATCGCGACCGGTGCGCATCGGCAACGCGGCCGAGCGGCAATTCCAGTCCGACCTGTACGGCCTGATCGTGGAGCTCTCGTATCGCTGGAGTGAGCGCGGTCACCGTCCCAACGCACCCTACTGGGCATTCCTGTGCAAGATCATCGAGGCCGCGCTCGCGCGCTGGCAGCTGCCCGACCGTGGCATCTGGGAGGTGCGCTCGCGGCCGTTGCATTTCGTCAACTCCAAGGTCATGTGCTGGGCGGCGGTCAGCCGAGGAGTGTTGCTGGCCGAGAGGTACTCGCTGCCGGCGCCTCTGGATCGGTGGCGGAAGGCGCGCGATGAGATGCGGGCGGCAATCGAGGCGCGCGGTGTGGATCGCCGGCGCAATGTGTTCGTGCGCAGCTTCGGCGGCCGTGATGTTGACGCGGCGTTGCTGCTGTTGCCCGCGGTTGGATTCGTTCCGTACGACGACGAGCGCATGTTGCGTACGACGGACGTCATCATGCGCGAGCTCACGCAGGATGGGCTCGTGTTGCGCTATCTCGGCAAGGACGGTCTGCGCGGCGCCGAGGGAGTGTTTCTCGCCTGCACATTCTGGCTGGCGGAATGCCTCGCACGTCAGGGCCGCCGGCAGCTCGCGCAGACGACCTTCGATCGGGCCTGCGCCTGCGCCAACGATGTCGGACTCTTTTCCGAGCAGTACGCGCCACGAGCGCGCCAGATGCTAGGGAACTTCCCCCAAGGGCTCACCCACCTCGCTCATCTCACGGCGGAGCTCGCCCTCAAAGATGCTCGCTCAGCAGAACCTGCAGACTCGGCCGGACGTAGGCTTCGAGCAGCTCGCCGCCCCACGCGCTCCCGTCCGCGCGGGTGATGACCACCCGCGGATGAACCTTGGGCTCGCCGTTCGAAACCGTTACATCGCCGACCAGCGAGCTCAGCTCTAGCGGCTCCTGGATCGGAATGCTGACGTAGCGGTCACCGTCGAGAGCAAAGAATCCCAGCACGATCTCGCTGAACCCCCCCAGGGCCGTAAAGCGCGCAGCCCCGAGACCCTGAGCGCAGACGAAGCGGTTGAGGCAGGTCACGGCCTCGTCTCCGGGCTCGAGGACCAGCTCGTAAGTTCTTGCTCCGCCTTGCTTCAATTGTCTGCTTTTCATGGCTGCCCTCACGAACGCGGCGGTCCCGTATCTGTAGACGGAGGAGCCGAATAATTCCGCCACTGAGGGACGCCTGTGCGCCGCAGCAGGCTCACAACGCCGCCTACAGGATGTAGCGGCTGAGGTCTTCGTCCTGCACGAGGTTGCCGAGATGCGCGTCGACGTACTGCGCGTCGATGCCGATGCGCCGATCGCTCTGCTCGGCGGCCTCGTATGAGACGTCCTCGAGCAGGCGCTCCAGCACGGTGTGCAGCCGTCGCGCGCCAATGTTCTCCGTCCGCTCATTGACCTGGAATGCAATCTCCGCGATCCGCTGCACCCCGTCCCGGGTGAACTCCACCTCGACTCCCTCAGTATCCATCAACGCACGGTACTGAGCGGTGAGCGATGCATCGGGCTCCGTGAGGATCCGCACGAAGTCCTCCACTTTCAATAAATCCAACTCGACGCGGATCGGCAGGCGTCCCTGGAGCTCCGGGATGAGATCGGAGGGTTTGGAGAGACTGAAGGCTCCCGAGGCGATGAAGAGCACGTGGTCGGTTTTCACGGGACCATACTTCGTGGCGACGGTGGAGCCCTCGACGAGCGGCAGCAGGTCGCGCTGAACCCCTTCACGCGAGACGTCCGCGCCCAGGGTCTCCTGGCGGCGAGTCACCTTGTCGATCTCGTCGATGAAGACGATGCCGTTCTGCTCGGCGTTCGCGAGCGCCTGGATCTTCAGCTCCTCCTCGTTGATGAGCTTTGCGGCTTCCTCGTCCGTGAGCAGTTTCAGGGCCTCGCGCACTTTCACCTTGCGGGTACGCGTGCGGTTGCCGCCGAGATTCTGGAACATGGACTGTAGCTGCTGCTGCATCTCCTCCATGCCGGGAGGCGCCATGATCTCCACACCCATCGCCTGCGCACGCAGCTCCACCTCGATCTCGCGCTCGTCCAGGTCTTTTTCGCGTAACAGCTTGCGAAATTTCTGCCGGGTCTCCGCATCACGACCCTGCGCGGGCTCGTCGGTCGAGAAGCCCATCATTCGCGGCTTGGGCAGCAGCGCGTCGAGAACGCGCTCTTCTGCCGCGTCCGCTGCACGCACGCGGACCTTTTCCATTTCCTGCTCGCGCGTCATCTTCACCGCGACGTCGGCGAGCTCCTTGACGATGGAGTCCACATCGCGCCCGACATAGCCGACCTCCGTGAATTTGGTCGCTTCCACCTTCACGAAGGGAGCATTCGCGAGCTTCGCCAGACGCCGGGCAATCTCCGTCTTTCCGACGCCTGTCGGGCCGATCATGAGGATGTTCTTCGGCGTGATTTCCTGGCGCAGCGGCTCATCCACCTGCATACGGCGCCAGCGGTTGCGCAGCGCGATCGCCACGGCGCGCTTGGCCGCATCCTGGCCGATGATGTGCTTGTCCAGCTCTTGAACGATCTGGCGGGGAGTCAGGGAAGAAGACATCAGGCGGGGCCTTGAGTGAGCTCGTCGATGACGAGGTTGCGGTTGGTGTAGATGCAGATGTCGGCGGCAATGCTCAGCGACCGCTCGACGATGCTGCGTGCGTCGAGCTCGGATCCCTCGAGCAGCGCCCGGGCGGCTGCAAATGCGAACTGGCCGCCGGAGCCGATGGCCGCGGCGTCGTGATCGGGCTCGATGACATCGCCATTTCCCGAGATCACGAAGATCTTCGACGGATCGGCGACCAACAGCAGCGCCTCGAGGCGGCGCAGGTAACGGTCGGCGCGCCAGTCCTTGGCGAGCTCGATCGCCGCCCGGGTGAGATTGCCATACTTCTCGAGCTTGCCCTCGAAGCGCTCGAAGAGCGTAAAGGCATCGGCCGTGCCGCCGGCGAAGCCGGCGAGGACCTTGTCCTTGAAGAGGCGGCGCACTTTGCGTGCGTTCGCCTTCATGACCGTGTTACCGAGGGTGACCTGACCGTCACCGCCCATGGCGACAGCGCCATTGCGGCGGACCGCCAGGATCGTCGTGCCGTGCGGATTGAAAGAGTGCGTGTCGGACAAGGCTAAGTCTTCTTACGTGCGCGAGGGTGGGTGGCGTCGTAGATACGGGCAAGGTGCTGGAAATCAAGGTGAGTATAAATCTGAGTCGTCGAGATGTCGGCGTGGCCCAGGAGCTCCTGGACTCCGCGCAGCTCCCCGCCCGATTCCAGCAGGTGCGAGGCGAAGGAATGGCGGAACAGGTGCGGATAGACCCGAGTGGAGACCCCCTGGCGTCGCGCCCAGAGCGCGACCCGGACCTGCACGGCCCTGCGACTGAGCCGTGTCCCGCTCCGCCCGAGGAAGAGCGCGGTCTCACCCGGCCCGGCGAGCGTGGGCCGTTCGTGCAGCCATCCTTTCAGCGCGGTGATGGCCATCTTCCCGACCGGGACAATCCGTGTTTTGCTCCCCTTGCCCAGCACACGGACCGTCTTTTCGCGCAAGTCCACGGCGTCGACATCGAGTCCCACGAGCTCGGCGAGGCGCAACCCGGACGAATAGAGCAGCTCCATCATGGCCCGGTCACGCGTGGCGAACTGATTGCCGTCCGGCAGGGCGAGTAATCGGGCCATTTGGTCGACGTCCAATGTTTGTGGAAGCCGACGCTGCGTCTTCGGAGCACGCACGTCCATGGCCGGATTGCTCGTAATGCCCAGGGATTCCTCGGGAAGACGGCTTCTATTCGCGAGGGAGGCAAGATGCTCCCGGATGAGGAATGCATAGAAGCTGCGTACGGCGGACAGACGCCTGCGAATGCTTCGCGGCGACAGCCCACGGGCATGCGAGTGCGCGGCGAAGCGCCGTACGTGCTGGGTGTCGAGCCGCCGCCAGCGGGTGATTCCCTGGCGGTCACAGAACTCCACGAGCGCGGCGAGATCGAGCGCGTAGTTGGAATCGGTCGCGGGGGAAAGCCGCCGCTCAGCGACCATATAACGGCGAAATTGAGCGATGGCCTCGAGCGAGGCAGGCGTCACGAGTGGCTACCGGACGCGCAGCACGTCAGTTCAGCGCGTCCGTGATCAGATCCGCCATGCGTGCCAGGAACTCCGTGCTCATGCCCGGATGGAAGCGGTCGCGGTCCGTGCTGCCCAGCGCGAGAAGGCCACGATTGCCTTTCTCTCCCAGGGGGACGAGAGCGACCGAGCCGATGTCATTCGCATCGCCGCCGAACAGAAACTCGCGTTGGGAGTCGCGCGCCTGTCCACACCGCGGCTTGCCGCTCGAGAACAAGGTCTCGAACGATTTCAGGCTCGGATCGTCGGCGCTCACGGTGCGCACGAATCGCTGCGGAGCCAGGTCGGGATACTCGCCGATCAGCACCAGCACCGAGTGAAACGCATCGAAATCCACCCGCAGGCTCGACTCCAGCTTCTCGATCGCGTCGGCGCGGTCGCGGGCGCTGAGCAGGCGCCTCGTGAACAGGTGCAGCTTGTCGGCGATCGTGTCATTCGCGCGCGCGACGCGGACCAGCTCCGCCAACTTGTTCTCGAGAGAGGCGTGCTTTTCGCGCAGGACCTCGATCTGCCGCTCCACCAGCGAGATGGTGGAGCCCCCGCGCGCATGCGGGAGCCGCAGCCGCGCCAGCAGCGCATGATGGCGCTCGAAAAAATCCGGATGGTGTTGCAGGTATGCGGCGATGGACTCTTCTTCGTTCGCCACTGCGGCCACGCCGCGCGCTTCTCTTGTCGTCATATCTTCAAACCTCGACGTGACCCTCGAAGGATACTTCGGCCGGCCCCGTCAGCCATAGCTGTTCGCCCGGACCCGCCCAGTTTACGCGCAACTCACCGCCGCGCACGTTTACATGAACATCCGGCTCGAGCAACCCCCGGCTGCGACCCACCGCTACGGCGGCGCAAGCGCCCGTTCCGCAGGCGAGCGTCTCTCCCGCGCCACGCTCATACACGCGCAGCCGGATGTGGGATCGGTCGGCGATCTCCATGAAGCCGACGTTGACTCGCCTCGGGAAGCGCCGATGGCGTTCGATGAGAGGCCCCAGATGTGCGACGGGAGCACTGTCAACGGATGGCACGATCAGCACGGCGTGCGGGTTGCCCATCGACACGGCACCGATCTCGACGCTTTGACCGTCGACGTCCAGCGAATAACGTTCAGCGATTGCCGGCGCATCGAAGGGCAGGGTGCTCGGTTCGAAAGCGGGCACGCCCATGTCAACCGAGACGACATTGTTGCTGCGAATTCGGGCCTGGATGAGCCCGGCTGGGCTGTCCATCACGAGCGAGCGCGGCTGAGACTGACTGCGGCGGTAGATCAAGGCGGCGACACAGCGAGCGCCGTTGCCGCACTGCTCCACCTCGATGCCATCGGAGTTGAAGACGCGATAGTACACCGCTGTCTGAGGGCGCCGCGGCGCTTCGAGAACGAGGGCCTGGTCGAAGCCGATACCGGTGTGCCGGTTCGCCAGCTCTCGCAGAGTGTCCCCATCCGGAAGAGGCGCGTCCGGTGGGGCGTCGAAGACGATGAAGTCGTTGCCGACCCCATGCATCTTCGTGAAATCGATGCGCATGGAGACAGCATAACTCATGGCGGCGCTCTAGAGCGCCGCCCGATCCCTGAAGAGGCATCGATCCATGACGGTGAAGATACCGGCGCGCGTGGCCTTCTCGGCGGCCTCCGTGTCGATCACTCCGTCCTGCAGCCACAGGGCCGGCAATCGGAGCCTGATGCAATCCTCCACGAGAGCGGCCACGTGCTCGGGCCGCCGGAAGACATCGACGATGTCGACTTGCTGTCCGGCGCCGAGCACGTCGGAGAGATGGTCGAGGTCCGGAACTGCGCGCTCGCCCAGAATGGCGCCCCCGGAAGGGGTCACCGGGATGATGCGGTAACCGAAGCGCTGCAGGGCGAGGGCGACCTCATGGCTCGGCCGATCGGGATTCGGCGAGAGACCGACCACCGCGATGGTCCTCGCGGCTCTCAGTAACTCACGAATTCGCTCCCTCGGAGGGTTGCTGAACACCGCGTTGCTTCCACGTTTGCGCTGCGTTAGGGCTAGTCTACCCCTTGGACACTCGGGCCGCGGGCGGTACGGTTGCAGCACCCCACATACAGCGTATTGATCGAGCCACACGGGAAGACGCTCGGTGTCCGCGCCGGGCAGCCGATCCTGGGGGCTGCTCTGGATGCAGGAATCAATCTCCCTCATAGCTGCAAGTCCGGTCACTGCGGCTCCTGCCGCGCGCGGCTGTGCACTGGCGAGATCAGCTACCCCCACGGCCGTCCGCCCGGCTTGACCGCAGAGGAGGAGGCCGCCGGAAACGTCCTCCTGTGCCAGGCGCGCGCGGAGAGCTCGTTGATCATCGAGGCACGGGTGATCGCGAGCGTCGCAGAGGTCGAGATCAAGACGCTTCCATGCCGGATCGCGCATCTTCACCCTCTGGCCCCGGATGTGATGCAGGTCTTCCTGCGCCTGCCGGCGGTCGAGCAGCTGAAGTTTCACCCAGGGCAGTACGTGGATGTCCTGCTCGACCGGGGGCGCCGCCGCAGCTTCTCGATCGCGAGCCCGCCTCACGACAGCGAGCTCCTGGAGCTGCATATCCGGCGAGTCACGGGCGGTGGCTTCACCGAGCGACTGTTCGGGGAGCTGGGCGTGGGCTCTTTGCTGAGGATCGAGGGGCCGATCGGGCAGTTCGGCTACCGCGAGGGCACGGGTCCACTCCTGATGGTTGCGGGAGGCACGGGGTTCGCACCGCTGAAGTCGATGTTGCGGCATGTTCTGGAGGGCGGCATCCAGAGGGACCTCTACTTCTACTGGGGCGCTCGCGGTGCACTCGACGTGTATGAGGAAGACCTGGTGTGGGAGTGGTCACGCAGGTATCCACAACTCCGATTCGTCCCGGTCCTGTCGGAGCAGCCAGCCGCGAAGGTGGAGGGAGAGCCCGTGCAGCGCCGGTATGGGTGGGTGCATGAGGCGGTGCTGGCTGATTTCGAGGACCTGGGAGCGTTCGATACCTATGCAGCAGGTCCCCCCGCCATGGTCGAAGCGATCCGTGCGGCGTTCCCCGCCCGAGGGGCGCATCCGCAGCGGATCTACTTCGACTCGTTCGACTACGCGCCTGTTTGATGCGCCGGATCGGCGCGCACATTGCGCTGCGCTGTCGCTGCTGCGCGCAAGCCCGGGGCGCCCATCCATGGCCGCCCGTGCGACGCATGCGTCGCACCCCTGTGCCTGGGCCACGCTATATGCGGAAACGTTCGCGCAGCTCGCCGGCCATGCGGCGGCTCACTTGCAGGGGCGCCTCGCATCCTGAGAGCTTCACGAGGTACTGCCCCTCCTCATTGCGATCGATCCGCTCCAGATGCCGCACGCTGACCAGGGTGTTGCGATGGATCCGCACGAATGCGGAACCCAGCTCTTCCTCCAGCGAACGCAGGGAGTCCTCGATGAGATCCTCCCCTTTGGTGTGGCGGACGGTCGTGTATTTCTGTTCCGCCAGGAAGTACAACACGTCCTCGATCGGTATCAGCCGCAGGCCCTCGCGATGCCGCGCGGCGATATGCGTGCGTCGCTCGCGCGTGCCCGTGGCGGCGAGCTTGTGTAGCTGCGGACGAGTCAACCGGGCCGCATGGGCGAGCGCGGCGGCCAGCTTTTCCTTGCGTATCGGTTTCAGGAGGTACCCCACGGCCTGAGCATCGAATGCATTCACCGCGTACTCGTCATAGGCCGTCGTGAACACCACGGCCGGTGCATCCTCCAGCACATTGAGGTGACGGGCCGCCTCGATACCGTCCATGCCCGGCATGCGAACATCCAACAACACCACGTCCGGCAGAAGCTCTCCCGCTCTCTCGAGCGCCTCCCGGCCGTTCGCCGCCTCGGCGACCACATCGATCTCGCCAATCTCCGCCAGGAGGCTGCGCAAGCGCTCGCGTGCCGGCGATTCGTCATCGACGATGAGCACGCGCAGCTTCACGCGACGAACTGCCCGCCGGTCATGCCGACATCCGCTGCTGACTCTCGATGTGCGGGAAGCGCAGGGTGACGATGTATTCGTCGTCGAAGCGCCCGGCTTTCACCAGGGCCTGCTCTCCGTACATCAGGCCCAGGCGCTCGCGGATGTTCGCGAGCGCCAGACGGTTTCCCTCGCGCTCGCTGTTCGGCTCGCTCACCGGATTGCGAACGACGATGGTGATGAGATTGCCGGCCAGCTCCCCCGTGACCGTCACCGTGCCGCCGGCGGGCTGGGGCTCGATGCCGTGATAGATCGCATTCTCCAGCAGCGGCTGCAGAGTGAGACCGGGCACCAGCGCTTGGCGCGGCAGAGAGTCGATTTTCCAGATGACCTTCAGGCGCTCTCCGAGCCGGAGCTGCTCGATACGCTGATAGATGCGCGCGACCTCGCATTCCTCGGCCAGCGTGAGGGTGTTGCGCTTCTCGCTGAGGTTCGCCCGGAACAGGTCGGCGAGATCCTGGACCGCCTGCTCGGCCAGCACCGGATTCGACCGCGTCAGCGAGGCGATCGTGTTCATGCTGTTGAACAGGAAGTGCGGGCGGATGCGTGCCTGCAGCGCGTGGACCCGGGCTGTCGCCTGCATCTCGACGTTGCGACGCCACTGGTGCGTGACATAGAAATATCGCAGAGCGAGCGAGGTCACGATGAGCCCGATCGAGACGTTGCGCAGCACGAACGCGGCGGGCTCCTGCGGGAAGAGCAAGCTCGCTCCGGCATCCTCCACGAGATTGGAGCGGCCGACGAGGTACGTGCAGCCGGACACGAGGGCCGTGAGCCCGCTGATCAGCACGAGCACGGCGGCCGAGCCCTGGGCCACCGTGAGGCGCGCGAGGCGCGCCCCGAGCCAACACAACAAGCCCGCTTCCGCGAGCCCGATCCACAGCAGGAACAGGGAGGTGCGGGCGAGATCGGTCCAGAAGCCGAGATTGAGATTCTGGTGGGCGAGCGTGAGCACCAGGGCGGTCAGCTCGACGATCAGGACGATCGCGAGCGCGGCTCGCGAGGTGCAGAAATCCGGCAGGTAGAACGGGGCGTCGACGCCGCCTGCGCTCTTCATGAGCCGAAGAGCTCGGACTTCAGGCGGAACGTGGAGGAGATGTCCTCATCGCCGTAGCCGCGCGCGATGAGCTCGGCATACTCATCGAGCATCCGCTCGACGACCGGTACGGAAGCTCCGAATCGCGCCGCCATGTCGCGGCAGATACCGAGATCCTTCGCGTGCAGGCGCACACGGAATCCGGCCGGGTAGCTGCCCCGCGCCATGTTGGGTGCCCGATGCACGAAGTACCAGCTGGAGCCGGCCCCCTTCCCGAGGGTATCGATCAACTTGTCGAGGGGCAGGCCCTGGGCTCGTGCGAACGCCATGGCCTCCGCGATGGCCTCGATGATGCCGGCGCACATGATCTGGTTCGTGGCCTTGGCGGCTTGTCCACTGCCGGTGGGCCCGAAGTGAGTGAGGGTCTTGCCCAGGGCGGCGAGGATCGGCTGCGCACGCTCGAATGCCGCCGGCGCTCCGCCTGCCATGATGGCGAGCGTGCCTGCCTCTGCGCCTTCAACCCCGCCACTCACGGGACAATCGAGAAATTCAGCGTCGAGCGGCTGGAGGAGTGTCGCGGCCGTGTGAGCTGTCTCCGCGGCGACGGTCGAGCAGTCGACGACCAGACTGCCAGCGGTCAATCCGGGCGACAGGCCGCGTACGACCTCGAGCACATCCGCATCCGCTGAGACGCAGAGGACCACAGCGTCGATGATCGACGCGAGCTCGGGAAGGCTCTGAGGCGCCAGGCAGTCGACTTCCGCGGCCAGCGCCTGTGCCTTGGCAGCAGAGCGGTTCCAGACGGCCGTCAACAGGCCGGCCCGGTGGAGATTGCGCGCCATGGGACGGCCCATGGCACCGAGGCCGACGAACCCAACGCGCATAACTCGATACATCCGCGGGTGACCGGTAGCGAACTATAGAGCTACCGCCTCCCGCCGACTACTCGAGGGGTTATTGAACAGTGGGCTCTTTGACGCTGCCGCAGGCGCTCTGAACTTCGTTGCGCGCCTGCAGACGGTAGGAGTCGGCCTGCTCGTCGCTGATGTATTCGCGCTCGCCGGCCTTGTTCGTGGTGTAGATGCGGCGGGCCTGGATCGCCTTCTCATATTTCTCTTTGGCGTCCTTGCACTGCTGCTCGCGAGCCTTCGCCACGTCCTGCTTGACAGCCTGCACCGCCGCTTGCTGACCGAGCTGGTTGGCCACGTGATCGTTCGAAGCCTGCAGCTTGCTCTGCTCGGCAGCCCGCCGCGCCGCCTCGGCCTCCGGATTCGGGGGATGGGGCTTGCTCGAGCGGATCAGCTCCGAGCCTGGGACCCAGCGGTCGCTGTAGTGAATGCCACCGCGCTCATCGACCCAGCGGTAGACGTCCGCGTCCGCATGGGCAGTGCGGCACACAACCGCAAGCAAGGCGCCCGTGATGGCTAGAATTCGCGCTGACATGGTTAAAAGGCCTCCGCAAGCGCCGGCAGTATCGCCGGTCGTGAAACAGGGGACCCTTGAAGTCCGTCACACACCGAAGGAGTCGGAAGCTCTCTGTGTCACACGATACTGCGCTGATTGCCCTGCTGGCGGTCGGATTCGTTCTGGCCTGCGGATTCGGCTACCTGGCCGCGCGCATTCGCCTGCCCCCGGTCGTCGGGTATCTGGTGGCGGGTGTCGCGGCGGGTCCCTTCACCCCAGGGTTCGTGGGGGACGCGCACCTGGCTTCGCAGCTCGCCGAGATCGGCGTGATTCTCCTCATGTTCGGAGTGGGGCTGCACTTCTCTATCGATACGCTGCTGGCGGTCCGCCGGATCGCGGTCCCGGGAGCCATCGTGCAGATCGCCGCTGCCACCGCCATCGGCGCTGTTCTTGCAACCTCATGGGGATGGAGCGCCGGCGCGGGTCTCGTCTTCGGTCTGGCCCTGTCCGTAGCAAGCACCGTCGTGCTGCTCCGGGCTCTCGAGCAGCGTCACGAGCTCGGCTCCCCGTCGGGGCGGATCGCGGTAGGTTGGCTGATCGTGGAGGATCTCTTCACGGTCCTCGCGCTCGTGCTGCTGCCTGTGCTGGCGAGCACCCTCACCGGCACCTCGGATGGCGCGCATTCGACCGTCACCGTGACCTTACTGACGGCACTGGGCATCACGCTGCTGAAGCTCGGGATCTTCGTGGCGATCATGTTGGTGGGTGGCCGGCGTCTGGTTCCATGGTTACTGGATAGAGTCGCGCGTACCGGGTCTCGGGAGCTCTTCACACTGGCCGTGCTGGCTATCGCGCTGGGCATCGCTTACGGGTCGGCCGTTCTCTTCAACGTATCGTTCGCGCTGGGCGCTTTCTTCGCGGGCGTCCTGTTGTCCGAGTCGGATTTCAGCCATCAGGCGGCGGCGGACTCGCTTCCCCTGCAAGATGCATTCGCGGTGTTGTTCTTCGTATCGGTGGGGATGCTCTTCGACCCTTCCGTGCTGGTGCGATCGCCGGGAGCCGTTCTGGCGGTCGTTCTCGTGATTCTCGTCGGAAAGTCGCTGGCCGCGTTCCTCATCGTGCTGTTGCTGCGCTATCCGGTCGCGGTCGCTCTGACAGTGTCGGCGGGCCTCGCGCAGATCGGTGAATTCTCGTTCATCCTGGCTTCGCTGGGAGTGTCGTCGGGGTTGCTGCCTGCGCAGGGGCGGGATCTGATCCTCGCGGGGGCGTTGCTTTCGATCACACTCAACTCGTTCGTGTTCGCGAGCGTGGCTCCCGTTCAGCGTTGGATCCGTGCCCGGCCCCGGCTGCTGGCGCGCCTGGAGCGAGGCTCCGCGCCGCTGGCCGTGCTCGCGATGCAGGATGAGGCTCGCGCCGCGGCGCGCGATCACGCCGTGCTCGTGGGATATGGCCGCGTCGGCGGGGCCATCGGCCAGGCTCTGGCCGAGCGCGGGCTGCCCTTCGTCGTGATCGAGAAGGATCGGCAGCTCGTGGAAGCTCTGCGCAGCCAGGGTGCCCAGGCCGTTTATGGCGATGCCTCGGTAGCCGCCGTGCTCGAGGCGGCGGGAATCGATCGGGCCCGACTCCTGGTGATCGCCTCACCCGACGGCTATGAGGCGCGGCGCATTCTGGACCTGGCTCGCAAGACCCACCCCCTGATTGATACGGTCGTGCGCACTCACAGCGATGGCGAGCTTCGGCACTTCGAGCGCGAGGGAGTGGGTGCGGTATTGATGGCGGAGCGGGAGCTCGCTCGCGGGATGGTTCACTACACATTAAAAAGCCTCGGCGCACCTTCCGGCGCGCCGAGGCTTGGAAGTTGAGCCACCGCCGGCCATCCCGGCGGTAGCTCGTATGCCTCACGCTTACATGTCGTAGGCGCGCTCGCCGTGCGACGAGATGTCCAGACCTTCGCGCTCTTCCTCCTCCGAGACACGCAGGCCCATCATCATCTTCACAATCAGGAACGCTACCGCAGCGACCACCGCGGTCCACACGAACACAATCGCGACGGCCTTCGCCTGAATCACGAACTGTGCCCAGATGCCGGGGTAGCCGACCGTGCCCTTCACCCAGTCCTGCACAGAGCCGGGGCCGCCGAGCGACGGTGCGTTGAAGATGCCGGTGGTCAGCGCCCCGAAGACACCGCCGAGGGCATGTACACCGAACACATCGAGCGAGTCATCGGCCTTGATCATCTTCTTGAGGCCCGTGACGCCCCAGAGGCAGACCACCCCAACTCCCAGGCCGATCGCGAAGGCGCCCGGAATTCCGACGTTGCCGGCGGCAGGTGTGATGGCCACCAACCCTGCTACCGCACCGGACGCAGCACCGAGCATCGAGGGCTTACCCTTGAGCATCCACTCGGCGAACATCCACGACAACACCGCGCAGGCCGTTGCCAGGTAGGTGTTCATGAAGGCCAAGGCGGCGGAGCCGTTCGCTTCCAACGCCGAACCCGCATTGAAACCGAACCAGCCGAACCACAGCAGTGAGGCTCCGATCATGGTCATCGTCAGGCTGTGCGGGGGCATCGGCTCTTTGCCGAATCCCGTGCGCTTGCCGAGGATGATCGCGCCCACCAGACCGGCAACACCGGCGTTGATGTGCACCACCGTGCCGCCTGCGAAGTCCAGAGCTCCCATCTGCCAGATGTAGCCGGCGGTCGCATTGACTGCGTCAACCTTGTCCGCCGACGTGTAAGCATCGGGGCCGGCCCAGAACCACACCATGTGGGCGACCGGGCAGTAGCTGAAGGTGAACCAGATCACCAGGAAGACGAGACACGCCGAGAACTTGATGCGCTCGACGATCGATCCCAGGATCAGACAGCAGGTGATGGCGGCGAAGGTTGCCTGGAAGGCGACGTACACCAGCTCATAGAGCGGCGTCGCCTTGCTGAAGGTCGCCGCCATCGAGAAGTTGCCGCTTGCCGGATCGAACGTCCCGTTGAGGAACAGTCGGCTCAGGCCGCCGATGAAGGCGTTGCCCTCGGTGAAGGCCAGCGTGTAGCCGTAGACGCACCACAGAACCGTGATCAGGGAAAATCCGACGAACACCTGCATCAGCACTGACAGCATGTTCTTCGTGCGGACCAGGCCGCCGTAGAAGAGGGCCAGTGCCGGGACGGACATCAACAGCACGAGTGCGGTCGAGGTCAGCATCCACGCCGTGTCGCCTTTGTTGGGCACGGGCGGCGCGGCGTCTGCCCAAGCGAGCGTCGGTCCGAGCGCCGCGAGTGCGACCCCCGTCAACCGAGTGAGTTTTTGAGAAGTCTTTGAAGCGGTGCGCATGTTTTCTCCCGGACGGTTCTGGTTCGCTGTGTCTCTTGGTCGACATTTCGCGTCGTTTACGCGCGAACACGGGCTGCCGCGCAGCCGTGCACATGCGTAAGCTTGTGAAGCGCGCAGTCAAAGTGCAGATTCCGTGCCACAGCAGATTTCAGTGCAGTTTCCGCAGCTTGCGTGCGAACGCACTATTTCGGCGCACTGTTTTGGAGCCTCGGGATCGGCAACTGCGTCAATTCGGGGCAGTCATGTGAGGTGGTTCACAGTGGATAGATTCCGGATCGATGAAATGGCCCGAAAGCTGCTGGAAAGTGTGCCCCCAGCCCTGAACAGTGCACGGGCCGACCTGGAGGCCAATTTCCGCGCAGTGCTGCGGTCCAGCTTGAGCAAGCTCGACCTGGTGACCCGCGATGAATTCGATGCGCAGATGCGGGTGCTGCAGCGCACCCGGACACGGCTGGAGGAGCTGGAGCAGCGCCTGCGCGAATTGGAGGGTTGCCCATTGGCGAGCGGAGGGGGAGGCGTGGGGCCGGGCGAGGGTCCGGGGCCGGGCGAGGGTCCGGGGTCAGGCGAGGGTCCGGGGTCAGGCGGGGGTCCGGGGCCAGGTCCGGGCGCTGTCCAGGGTTGAAGCGGGGAGCCGCTTGGGTCTCGCGACGATTGCCTGTCGCACGCAGCTCGGGCTTCAGGCGCCTCTCGTTCAGGTGGAAGTGTCACTGGACAGCGGCCTGCCCGTGTTCGCCATCGTTGGCCTGCCCGCAACGGTGGTCAAAGAGAGCAAGGAGCGTGTCCGGGCGGCCTTGCTGAACTCCGGCTTCGACTTTCCCGCTGGCCGCATCACCATCAATCTGTCGCCCGCGGATCTTCCGAAGCAGGGAGGCCGCTTCGATCTGCCCATCGCGCTCGGCATCCTGATCGCCTCGAGGCAGCTCGGCTCGGCTCGAGGACCGATATCAGACCGATGCGTCGAGTTCTATGGCGAGCTCGGCTTGAGCGGAGAGCTGAAGCCGGTGCCCGGTCTGTTGCTGGCGGCGGGGCATGCGGCGTCCGCAGGCCATGAGGTGATTATTCCTGGCGCCAATCTGCCCGAGATGAGTCTTCTCCAACAATGCCTGGGAGCGGATCGTGTCCGGGCTCGTGCAGCCGGTCATCTCCGTGAGGTCTGTGCCCACGTCGAGGGCACGCGGCGCCTCACACTTCTCATCGTGACCGACGCGGTTGCAGCTTCCGGTGACGGGCCACCGATGGACCTGGCCGACGTCCGCGGTCACCTCCAGGTCAAGCGCGCCCTGGCGATCGCGGCCTCTGGTGCTCACAGCATCCTGATGATAGGGCCTCCCGGATCGGGGAAGAGCATGTTGGCGCAGCGGGTGCCTGGACTGTTGCCCGCGCTGACTGATGCCGAAGCTCTGGAAGTTGCCACCATCAACTCCGCGTCACTCTCTGCGGCGTTCGATGTCGAGCGCTTTGGCCGCCGACCGTTCCGAGCTCCACACCACACGGCGTCAGCCGCAGCGCTCGTCGGAGGAGGGCCGCGGGCTCGTCCAGGAGAGATCAGCCTCGCCCATCGTGGAGTGCTGTTCCTCGATGAGCTGCCGGAGTTTGATCGTCGTGTGCTGGAAGCGCTGCGGGAGCCGTTGGAGACGGGTCTGGTGTCCGTGGCACGTGCCGCGGTGCAAGTGACTTATCCCGCCGAGTGCATGGTCATCGCGGCGCTCAACCCCTGCCCCTGCGGCTTCTTTGGCGATGATCGCGGGACGTGCCGCTGTACCCCCAATGAGATTCGGCGCTACCGCTCGAGAATCTCCGGGCCATTGCTGGATCGGCTCGACATGCATGTGTCCGTGCCCCGCCTGGCGGCGGATGAGTTCCATGAGGACGTGCCGCGGGGCGATAGCACCAGGGAAGTCGCGGCGCGCGTATCTTGTACGCGGAGCGTCCAGCTTGCCCGTCAAGGGAAATGCAACGCCCGGCTCAACACCGCGGAAGTCGAGAAGTGGTGCAGACTCGACACCGCGAGCCAAGCGCTCCTCGAGCGGGCGATGAAACAGCTCCATCTATCGGCGCGCGGCCGCGAGCGGGTTCTCAAGCTCGCACGAACGATTGCGGACTTGAGCGGCGAAGCTGCGATCACCTCGATGCACATTGCCGAGGCCCTGCAGTTTCGCGCGCTGGATGGCGGGCCGCCGTGAAACGATGCCGCTATCGCGGGCCACTTTGAGGAGGCGCTGCCAGCGCGGCGCCCCTCCGCACCCGCTACTTCGCCATGTCCACCATGTGATCGACGGCCTGCTTCACGAGGTCATCGGAGAGATCCGACCGGCCGCCCTTGGCAGGCATCACGCCCGCGCCACCCTGGAAGCCTTCCAGCGCGTGCTTGTAGAGAGTGTCCTTTCCCTTCGCGATGCGGGGAGCCCACGCGGCCTTGTCGCCGGCCTTCGGCGCGCCCGCGATCCCTGCTCCGTGACACGTGCTGCACACCTGCTCGAACATTTCCGTGCCGGACTTCGGCAGTGCTGTCGCGCCTGCGCCCGCGGCCCCAGAGGCGCCGGCATCCGGCTTGATCGCCAGAGCTGAATTGTCCTTACCCGCGACGGCGACCGCGCCGACAGGCTCCACGCGTCCTTGAACCGCTTTGATGTACTCGGCGTCCTCGATCACCTGCTTGTTCTGCGTCTCGCTCGCGACCACTCGCGCCAGAGCGAACAGGCAGATGGCGATGGCGACCAGAAGGCCGATGACGAGACTGAAGACGTTGAAGAAGTGCGTGTCCTGCTTGCTCACGATGTGATCCGCGTGAAAGGGTCTGAGAATCGGCGGCGAAGTATAGACCAGTCACGCCGGGGAGTGGTTGGCCCGCGGCGGGATCGATCCGCCATGGAGCCGCGTCCAAATGAGCCCTCGGGGGGTACGGAAATAAGAATCATTCACATCCATGGACAGCTCACCAGTGGCCCGAGATCGGATGAGTGGGTCCGCGGCAGCGGCAGGAGCTTCAGTGTGCTTTCGGGCACATAGGTGACACTGAAAAGTGGCGCGCCCGATTGGATTCGAACCAACGACCTGCAGCTTCGGAGGCTGCCACTCTATCCAGCTGAGCTACGGGCGCGACGCTTTGATTTTACAAGAGCATCCGCACGATGGGGTAATCGTTTGGACGGGCGCGTGGGGACAGGAATGGG